>CAJCCO010000146.1 GCA_903960915.1 uncultured beta proteobacterium | reverse complement strand
TAATCCACCAGAACCAACTGGCTGGCATCGGCTTCTAACAACATGCATTTCTTTCGGAGCGTTTCAATGGGGCGAGCATAACCAATCTGACATATTCACCCAAACCAAGCAAGTCAACCGTGATCAAACGCTATGAACTATGACAATAAAACAACAATAAATCCAAATTAATCAACAAGTTAGCGCAATTTCCTCACCTTTTTTCTCTCATATACGTTCTAACCGTGGTATGCTGTAAACATGCGTTTTCTTGTCACCTTCATTACAACTATCGCCTTGGCGAGTGCTTCTGCTATGGCAGAGCCGGCTGCCGCGGGTGATGATATGGGTGGCTTTTTGGCTGAAAAAGGCCTGATTGCCAAGATCGGGGATGTCAGCACCCAGGTGCAGACCAAGGCATCGGATTTGGTCATTGGCGCCATGGGATTCCTGGGGGTTCCCTACCGCTTTGGTGGAACCAGCATAGAAACAGGCTTTGACTGCAGTGGTTTTGTCAAAGCCATTTACGAGCAAACCATTGGTTTAGCGCTTCCACGCAACGCAGCGCAACAAGCCGCAGCGACACAAACCATTAAAAAATCAGAACTTCGCCCAGGCGACCTGGTCTTTTTCAATACGATGCGCAAGGCGTTCAGCCATGTGGGCATTTATGTAGGAAACGGAAAGTTCATTCACTCGCCCAAACCTGGCGCCGAGGTTCGGGTTGAGGACATGGGCGTGGCCTATTGGGCACGCCGCTTTGACGGTGCACGGCGCGTTCCTGTTGAAGCTAACGCCGGCACTTCTCCCTAACGCCTCTTCTTAAGTCCCTTTGGTGAAAGAAAATTCACCCGGTGCCTGAATTGGATCTACACCGACGTGGATCACATCCTTGGGCAGAAAAACTCCCTCTAGCAGCAGTTTCGACAATGGGTTTTCCAGTCGCTGTTGAATAGCACGTTTGAGCGGGCGAGCACCATAAACAGGGTCAAAACCAACCTTGGCTAACTCCGCTACGGCCGCATCAGAAACCGCTAATACATAGTCCATTTTCTCCAAGCGCGCGACCAAGGTCTGCAACTGGATTTTCGCAATATTCGAAATGTGCGAGGCGTTCAAAGCATGGAAGACCACGATTTCGTCAATGCGGTTTAAAAACTCGGGCCTGAAATGGTTTTTCAATTCACCCGTGACAGCCTCTTTGATGTCCTCCGAGCTTTGTCCAACCATGCTTTGTATCAAGTGAGAACCCATGTTGCTGGTCATCACAATCACGGTGTTTTTAAAATCCACCGTTCTGCCTTGGCCATCGGTGAGCCGTCCATCGTCCAAAACCTGCAACAGAACATTGAATACATCCGGGTGGGCCTTCTCCACCTCGTCAAGAAGCAAAACGCTATAGGGCTTACGGCGCACTGCTTCAGTCAAGTACCCGCCCTCTTCGTAACCCACATAACCGGGGGGCGCTCCGATCAATCGGGCCACGGAATGTTTCTCCATGAATTCGCTCATATCGATACGAATCAAGTGGTCCTCGCTGTCAAACAAAAATCCAGCCAGTGTTTTACACAGCTCGGTTTTACCCACCCCCGTGGGGCCTAAAAATAAGAATGAACCAGTGGGTCGATTCGGGTCCGACAGGCCTGAGCGGGTGCGGCGTATCGCGTTCGATACGGCGCCAATGGCTTCGTCTTGCCCGACAACGCGGTCATGCAGCTTGCCCTCCATTTGGAGTAGTTTCTCGCGGTCGCCTTGCATCATTTTGGAAACAGGAATTCCCGTGGCACGGCTTACCACCTCGGCAATTTCTTCAGCGCCCACTTGGGTGCGCAAAAGGCGTGGCGCTGCACCTTCACCACGAACGGCTTCCCGCGCCTGAACCTCTTTCATGCGCTTTTCCAATTCGGGTAATTTCCCATACTGCAATTCAGCCACTTTGTTGAAATCCCCTTTACGGGTGAGTTCTTCAATTTGAAACTTCAGCTTTTCAATGTCTTCACGAACTTGGCTGCTGCCTAAGGCACTGGCCTTTTCGGCTTTCCAAATTTCGTCCAGATCGGCAATTTCTTTTTGTAAACGGCTGATCTCTTCGTTGATGAGTTCAAACCGTTTTTGAGACGCTTCGTCTTTTTCTTTTTTGACAGCTTCACGCTCAATTTGAAGTTGAATAAAGCGCCTGTC
>CAJCCO010000145.1 GCA_903960915.1 uncultured beta proteobacterium | reverse complement strand
CCGTGCAGCGGCTTCAAGCCAAGGCATTCACTTTGAATCTTCTTTGAATTTCAAAGGGCCAGACGTTGGATCGTAAATGCCCAATCCATAAATCTGATTTTTTGCAAACCCAACTACAAAATTGAATTGATCGAATGAATATAGTCTCTTCAGTTCATCGTTTGAATGAGACACATTAGATGGCTTACCGAGTAACGCCTCGACTCCACTCAAGTCGATGTACGGGCTTACTCCCGAAACCGTTGGAGCGTGTAATGGTGAGCCGTCAAAAATAATAAAGCGAACTTTTCCATCTTTAAATCTAACGATATAGCTTCCATTTTCTTTAGCACCAGCATCTAGAACGTACACCCACGTATTTTCATCCATGGATGTGGGCTCACCCTTTGCGAATTTGACATCAGCAGGTGTGGCTTGTAGTGATATTCCCCACAAGGAAGTCTCCTTTTCAGGGTCAATAAGTCGCGCCTTGTATGTGTCGTGAGCATAGTTACCAGCAGAGATGATCGCTGAGACCACCACGATGACAGTCAGTGGCCAAAGGAAAATCTTCTTCCAGTTCCAGCGGTCCTTAGTGGCAACGAACAAGCCCACGGCTCCTAAGACGAGAGATGACAAGAAAATTCCAGTTCCTATATCCATTACGGTCGTCTCTGTTGATTACGTTGCGATTCTTATCATGGCCTGGGTACGTGTGAACGGTCGCTATTCCTATCGGTTCAATCCTCGAGGGATGCCCGGAAACCCGCGCGCGATCCAGCCAACTGTCCATGTGAGAGCGCCCAACGCCACCATCCAAATGGCAAGGTCTTAGGCACGCTCCGATAACGGAAGAACGTCAAAACCAAAGATGCCTGCCACGATCAAAGTAACGGCCATTACCTAGCCCCCCTCACACATGTTTATGGCTTGATGGTAACGGGAAGGGGATGGCATGGTTATCGGCGGAGCGTGGGGGCAGGAGAATTTTGAATTTTTATCCCCCTTGTACCTAAGGCTAGAAGCACAACGATGAAGTGGAAACTTCCCACGGTCTACCTTGCTGGTCGGTTCCGCTGGTGCCCAAGACACTGACATGCGGGAAGTCCAACTCGATAATGCTGGCTTGGTTTTGTTTCCAAAAAATAACAATGTACGTTCTGAATCCCAAATAATTTACGGAGTGTGTTGCCGCATTCAGTTCAGCGCCGGTTGTGAGTGTCGCTTCAACTTTATATGCTTGCCCATTGCCCTGCTTTGCACAAACCACCATCTCATCCGACGAAAAGGCAACAATCGGCATGAGCAGCAAGGCGAAAATCAAACAACGTCTACTCATGATTTTCATGAAAGCTTTAATTAGATGATTGATGCATAGATCATTGAGTCTTGATGTTCATGTCATATGTGACATTGTCCTTGTCAACGCAAACACCGTTGCCGCCAATTGCTGCCACAACTTTCAATTCGCAACGAAGCGCGTTCTTGCCGTCAGTGCTGACAAGAAGGGCTGACGACTGATTACTGTTTGCGACCATCATTGTTGTACCAAAAGAAGGCGCTGCCCCGAAGGACTGACCAACAGCAAACCCGAATGTTTGCCCCGGGACAAACTTGCCGTTATAGGTTGTTCCTTTAAGGGTCACACTCATGTTGCGTGACCCGTCGTTAAGTGTTCCAGTGGCTTGTTCACCACCACCTCGTGGATACAAGGTAACGACATGCCCGCAGGCGGCCAGGGACAAAACAGCGATTGCTGAAAAAGCTTTAATGGTATTTTTCATATTTATTACTTTGTGATGACGATGTCATCTTACGCCCTGCCCACTTACGCGCGCGCGAGGCTTCTTACCTCTCAATGTTCAGCAACCGCACTTGGGCAGCCTCTAGTGCGCCAAGGATGCTGATCTGGTGATGAGCTACCCCCACGTCCACCCGGTCGGCGTAAACCTTCGGACGTAGCTTAGCGGCGGTCCACTTACGAGCATCAACCATAATGCGAAGCTGGGCCACCCATGCATGGCGTCCAGGGCCGTCGAGATACTCTGGCGGCGCAGAATCTGCTAACGCGACTAGGTCATCGGCTAACCGGTCTGCACGATCTTGCTGGGCTTCAATGTATCGAGCTTGCAAGTCGGCGTCCTGGCGAAGTTGTGATTTGCACCAAGAATAACTAGGGCTGCCTGTTTGCCTCAAGACGGTGCTCAGGCTGTGACCTTGCGCAATCCGGTCGAGGATTTCGGGCCAAATTTCATCGCGGTTGTATTTTTGAATGTTTGTCATGATCTTTGGAAATTCGAGGTTGTTAATTTATTAACCATTAGGCGAACAGACAGATCAGACACCGGACAGGCAAGGACACTCCATAGAGTCGTGTCCGTGTCCGTCCGCCTATCCGCTGCCGGACAATCTGGACAATGTCCGCTGTTGGTCTGGTCTGTCCGCTTATGTCGTCTGATTGGGAAATCCAGTGGGTAATCGGTAAACGTCACCCGCATTCGTTAGTTTTCCCAAATCGACCAGCGCCGCTCGTAACCGGTGGAAAGATCGCGCTTTGCTGTCGGGGTTGTCTGCCGTACTTCGACGGTAAAACTCATCCCGCCATTGCTCAAGGCCGGCATGCACAGATTGATCTGCACCACCAGTGTTGGCCGATGCTGCCGCCATGAACGCATCCATACCGATCTGCTGAATCTGGGTCAGGGGCTTGGCCCTCACGCCAGCGCCAGCAATCGGGCGGATCACGCAGGATGTGATAGGGTCGCCGTCCTCGTCCTCGCCCAAATTCATTACTGCAAGTGTGAACTGATGCTCCTTACCGTCCGCGCCGTCCTTCGCTTTGGCCACCGACCATTGACGCTCATCACCTGACCGCTTGACCTCGATGGCTGCATCGAGTGCAGCATGCAGGCTGGAATGACCGCGCATGCCCTTGGTGGCGTCCTTTCCGGAATGATGAACAAGCAAGACCAGTCCGCCCATCGCTTGCTGGATCACCTTGCATGCATTGATGGCATGCCCCATGTCAACCGAACTGTTTTCGTCCATGCCTGGAACGGCTCTGTTCAGGGTGTCAATGATCACGACGCCCCCGCCCATCTGGTTCATCTTGATAGCTGTTACCAAATCCTGCAAGTCTTTGGTGTCTAGCAGGTTCGTGGGTTGGTCAATGAACTCGATACCCGTGGGAATACTGCCTTTGGTGCGGTAGGCTGCAAGCCGAACAGATAGGCCGGCCTCACCCTCAAGGCAGACGTACACCACGGGGCACGACTTCACTCGGTAACCGAACCATTCAGCACCCGTGGCGATGCTGATTGCCATGTCCACCACAAGAAACGATTTACCGCTGCCCGACGGCCCATAGATAGCTGCAATACCGCGCTCTGGAATCACACCCTTGACGCGCCACTTGATCGCGTCGGATCGCAGTACATCGCTTGCCGACTTCATCTTGTATCGGGTACTGGGGCGGGGCTTGGGGGTGAATGCACTGGGTGGAACGGATGCCATGGGTGCGCCACTCCATTCAGCATGCTGGTTATAGGTGGTTGCCAGATACGCCTTGACTGAATTTTGAAGGAGTTCCTCACTACCCCATTCAATTTTCGAAAGATCGGAACTCATGCTGAACCTCCTTCAAAAATCAGTGCTCTGAGATTGTCCGTATCCAACATGTCACCAGTCGCAAGCACCCCAGAATCCTGCAAGCCGTTGATTTCGGCAATGGTCTGGCGCAGGGTGTATTCAGTACGATCGATCAATTGGCCGGATTCAAGATCGAGCAACCCATGCTGTAGGCGCAGGGTATTGAGCCAGTTGGTTGATTCAACCCACCTCCGGGCATCCTCTTTGCCGGACGGTGTCGCCGCGCGAACAATCCGCACGTTCATGACACGGATGTAGTGGTTGATTTCGTCGATGCTCTTACCCTCGCACCGATATGCAATGGAAAAGCCCCACAACCAGAACAACCGCATCACCAGATCGTGATCCTCCTTTGTGTCGTAGGCATCAGGGGACAATGCCAGTGGGAATGTGTGCGCAATGTCGAACGGCTGCTGATCGTTCACGGTACATGGATAGCCCTCGAGCTTTGCGATTTCTCGACACATCCACTCAAGCACATCGCACCAGTCTTGAGTCACAGGGTACATTGCAATCAATACCGAGATTAAGTCGTTTGGCAAGTCAAAAACGTCCTTCAATTCATGACGGATAGCGTCATCAGTCGCTTCGTTCATTTGGACACCTCCGCCGCTTGCTGCTCAATCTGGTGGCACAGGGCGTCAATGTCGGATACACGCCAGACCGACACGCCTTCAGAAAGTCGGATGGGTTTGGGGTACTTACCCGCCTTGATACCGGCGTACCAAGTGGCACGGCTGACGGGGATTTTGATCAAGACGCCCTTGACTCTGTGGAATCCGGAATGGGTGGATGGGTTCATGTTGAATGATCCTTTCAATCGACTGTCAGGTAAGGAACCCGCACGTCTATGACGTATTGATTCCCCTCTGTGTCGATTGAAAGGCCCAACTGCCCCATCGAGTACCGCCGTTCGGTGGGTGGTCCAGTCCATAGGGAGACTGGCGACATCACCACCGCATGCACCCTAGCTGGGTGCGATCAATCAGATTTCCCGATTAACCATTGATCGCTTTTCAATCAATTGTCGGGATCATACCGATCTGGACAGTGCGGAGTCAACCCACAGCCCGATTGATCGCCACAACTTCGCCACCCTCACCCCTGACAGTCCTGCAGAACTTGGCCCACTCGTTCATCATCGCCGCACGCTTGGTGAACTGTGTGCCCCGCTGATAGGCACGCTCTACGGCATCTGGCAATTGATGGGCCAGTGCATGCTCTGCCACCTCTCGGGGGTAGTTGGTCGACTCAGCCGCCCACATGCGGAACGTGCTTCGGAATCCATGCATGGTGATGGTGTTTCCATCCTTATCGGTCCACATGGGGGTTTCACCGTTCATGCGTCGAATAACGGCGGTCAAACTCATGTCAGACAAAGTTTGCCCCTTGCTGCCGGGAAAGACCAAATATTTCCCGTCCAGCCTAGGCAACTGCTTGATCAATGCAATAGCGGCATCACTCAGCGGAACTTGATGCTCTCGCTTGGCCTTCATCCGTACTGCGGGGATTGTCCAGACCTTGGCTGATAAGTCGATTTCTGACCAGCTGGCCCCACGCACTTCGCCGCTGCGCGATGCCGTCAAGATGGCGAACTCGGCAGCTCTTGCCGCCACTCCATCGCGCTGTCGCAGGGCATTGAAAAATGCACCAACTCGAGTCCATTCAAGTGACGGGTGATTTTTGAGCCTACTGGCCTTGCTGATCGTTGCCAGGAGATTTTCGAGATGACCTTTCCATCGCGCAGGGTTGTCTCCGAACCGGAACCCACTGGTCGTGGCCCATCCCAAAATCGACTCTATGCGTCCACGCACTCGGGTAGCCGTTTCATTCTTGACCTGCCAGAACTGCTGCCCGTTCTCGTCAAGCTGGGCCAGCACCTTGACCACCAGCGCCGTGTCGATAAGTTCAACTGGCATTGATCCTATCAAAGGACTGACATAGGTTGTGATGGTGTTTGTCCACTGGTCGGCGTGTTTCGCATTTTTCCAGCTTGCCCGGTGTGCTTCTATGTAGACGCTTGCGCACTGGTCGAAGGTCATTAGTCTGGCCTTGACCATCTCAGAATCAAGTTGACGCTGGCGCTTGGCCTCTAGTGGGTTGACACCCTCAATCACCAGCTTGCGTGCTTCTGCTGCCTTCTGGCGAGCATCGGCCAGTGTGACCGTGTGGGCAGGCCCCAACCCCATACCATAGGCCTTGCCCTTAATCATGTAGCGATACAGCCAGGACTTGACCCCAGCTTTAGTGATTTGGAGAGTTAGTCCACCCCCGTCACCGTACAGACCGGGAGCGATTTTCTTCTCGACTTCTCTTGCAGTGAGCCTGCTCATTGTTCGCGCCATGATTTCCTCAACTATCGAAACGACTATCAAATAATAGCTGGATTCAGTTGAACAAGTCAAGACAGCATCAGACTTTATTTCCATCTAAGTTATTGTTTTATAACGATAAATTAGACTGCATCGGACAACATGAAACAGATAGATGGCGGTCACCCTCTCCGCCAGTACAAAGACCTCAAACCTGCTCAGCAGGCCTTAAGGCAGCCTCAGGCCCCGCACCATGCGGGGCTTTTTGTTTTGAGCTCCTGACTGCGGCAGCGGCTCGGGGTTGTAGCACCCTATCTGTAGCTGCTTTCGGCTATCGAATTCGCCAATCGCTCCAGGGTCATATCCAAAAAGGCGGTGACCGCGCGCGGCACATGACGCCTGCTGGGGTAAACCACATACAGAGCTGCCGCCGCACTGGCCACACCGGGCAGCACCTGCACCAGTTCACCGGAGGCCAGGGCGTTACGCAGCGCCCCGATCGGCTGCAGGCAAATGCCCAGGCCGGCGATGGCGGCCTTGATCTGGGCCTGGCCGGTGTTGGCGGCAAAACGACCGCTGACCTGCACCTCCGTGCTGGCCTCTGCATTGCCCAGCCACCAGGTGCCACTGGGCCCCTGCTTGGTGGGGCGTATGCAGTCGTGGTCGGCCAGATCTTCCACCACACAGGGAGTGCCGCGTGCCGCAAGATAGGCCGGACTGGCCGCCAGGGCCAGGTAGCTCGACGCCAGCTTGCGCGCGATCAAGCTGGAGTCCGGCAGGTCGCTGCTGCCGCGGAAAGCCAGGTCAATGCCCTCGCCCACAAAATCCGCCATGCCATCGCTGAGCACAAACTCCACCTGCACCGCAGGGTAATGCGCCAGAAACTCGGCCAGCCAGTCCATTTGGAAGTAATCAAAGAACTCGGCCGGGGCCGCCACGCGGATGCGTCCTTTGGGCGTGAGTGCATCTCCACTGAGTGCGTCAGCAGCTTCCGATAGCGCTGCAATCTGCACAGCGCAGCGGTCAAACAGCGTGCGCCCGGCGTCGGTAAGGCTGAGTTTGCGGGTGGTGCGCTGCAACAGCCTGGCCTGCAGGCTGTCTTCGAGCTGGGCGACCTGACGGCTCAGGGTAGTAGGCGGCAAGCCTAGGCGACGCGCGGCTTCTGCAAAGCTGCCGGCTTGCACCACCTGCACAAACAGCGCCATCTGGTTCAGATCGAGCATGTTATTACTTTCAAAATTGGCATGGTCAACTGCAATTATTGCTTATAGACAAGTAATATCGCTGATCCTAAGCTACAGGCATTACCAACAACCTTGCATCAGGAGTTCACCGTGGCACTTTCCATCACTGTAAAAAACCGCGCCATTTGGGGCGTTCGTATTCTTTTGGCGCTGGCCTTTGGTGCCGCTGGGGCGGCCAAACTGGCTGGCGTCGAGCAAATGGTCGGCACTTTTGAAGCCATCGGCTGGGGCCAGTGGTTTCGCTACGTGACTGGTGGCATCGAAGTGGCCGGTGCGCTGCTGATGCTGATCCCGGCCACCGGCCTGGTTGCTGGCCTGCTGTTGGGTGGCACCATGGTTGGCGCCACGGTGTCGCACCTGCTGGTCGTGCCCGGTTCGCCGGTGCCTGCCATGGTGTTGGGCTTACTGTGTGCGCTGGTCGTGTGGCACAACCGCCCCGCGCAATTTAGCAACGACTGAGCAGACACTACCTACTTCAAAAACCAATGAGGCCTTGGGCAATAGGCGTCTTCCATGACTACATCAACTGTCTCTACCCTCCCTGACGAACGCACCCTGGTTCACCGCACCCGTGGCAGTGCGCACGGCCCCATCACCCAGTTGAGACTTCAATAGGACAAGCTTCTTGAGATCCTGGATGTCGAATGGCGCATGGATGACGAGGTGACCTTCAGGACTCTTTACTGTTTGCGATGGCGGTTGCCGCATCCCGATGGCATGCATTGTTGTTCAATCTCCTGACGTCGATCGATGAGTGATTTGACAGATTTCAT
>CAJCCO010000144.1 GCA_903960915.1 uncultured beta proteobacterium | reverse complement strand
GCGAACGCTTCATCGCCTTCGGCAGAAAAATTCGAACGCTCCACTTGTAGGCCCACCAGACCATCCAAAGCGCCCCAGCGCGCGTGGCGCGCCTCAAGCCGCAGGTCAGTACCACTGCTTTTGAACAGCGTGCCCGCTGTGTCGCCTTCGTATTCGGTATGTGCATAGATGCTTCGCCCCACGTGGGCTTTCACGCTTTGCACCAGGCCGGTCAGGTCGCGCAGTTCGCCCGCAACAGCCAGGCGGTGGGACTTCATGCCAATCGTCACCTCGTCTTCTGCCACCGTGCCGTAGTGGCTGTTCAGCTCACTCAAGGACGCGCCCAGAAAACCCTGCTTGAAGAACACCGAGCCTCCCACGGCCAGGCCATCGCTGGTGCTGGCTGAGTTGCAAATGCGGCCCGCCAGACTGGCCGATCCGGGCTTGGTGCAGGGCAGTTCAATGGGCACCCCGACATCGCTGGTGTTGCGTTTGAATACATCAGCATGCAAGGCGTAGCGGTCGTTACCCGCTTCAAGCATCAGCCCGCCGCTTTTCTCTGCATTGGCGCTGGCCAGGTTCAGGTTGGCCTTGCCGTTGATGCCGCCGGCGGCGTCATAGACAGCCTCGCGCGCGATGCGGTTGTCAATCACATTGACCACACCGCCCACCGCACTGCCACCAAATTGCAAGGCGCCAGGGCCGCGCAACACCTCGATGCGCTCGGTGCTCAAGGGCTCAGCGGTCACGGCGTGGTCGTAGCTCAAACTGGACACGTCGAGCAAGGCGGCGCCATTGTTCAAAATTCGAATGCGGTCACCATCGAGCCCGCGGATGATGGGGCGGCTGGCATTGGGTCCAAAGTAGGTGCTGCTGATGCCGGGCGTGCCGTCCAGCGTTTCGCCCAAGGTGGTTTGGGCACGCAACAACAGTTCGGTGCCGGAATACTGACTCACAGGCACGATCAAGTCGGCCGTGCCCAGGGGGTTGCCCGTGATGGTGACGGGGGCCAGCGTGGCCTGGGTTTGGGGTTGGTTTTGGGGTTGCGTTTGAGTTTGCGCCTGGATGGGGGCTGTCGCAGAGACAAGTGCACCCAGCGAGACAAGCGCTCGAAATAAATGAGTCATGAAAGGTCCGTTGAATCAAAAAAATACACAGCCACCCGCACGCAGTCGCGGCAGGCAGCATTGAACTAGGCTGAGGGATTCAACAAACCGAAGGCGGACCTCGTGCTTCAAACAGCGCATGCCAACGCGCCACCGCCAGACCCGTCTGGAGAGAAAAAACAAAGGGGCTGATGGCCAGCGGCAGCCCCATGACCGGCAAAGCAGGCAAACTGTCCAGATGGCTGGACTGGTCAAATAAGCGGCACTGTGGGTCCAGGTCATCACTGGCGTGCCCACTGAACAGCTGATCAAATAAGGTCTGATGCGCTAGCGCTGGCGCATCATCATGGGCTTCGTCGTGCGCATGATCATGGGCTGTGTCATGCCCAGGGGAATGGGTGAGCCCATGGCCTGGGCCATGGACCACACCGTGGAACAAGCCCAGAGTTTGCGCCAGCAACAAACAGGCAATAAAAACCCAAAGACCGCTGAGCCGAGTCTTGCGCCAAGCCGGCGCCAAAGGGTTAACAACTACCACGCTGGCGAGGGCCTGAATTACTTCACGGCAACCGCGTCGGTCATGCGGTAGTACAGGCCATAGGGGTCGTCGTTGAGGACAGCAAATTTACCTTCCACCACCACCGGTTCGAGCGAGTATTTGATGGGGGTTTTGGAACGCACCTCCACCATGCTCTCAGGCCCGCCAGGCGTACAGAAGGAGCAGCTCAGCGGCACCGAGCTGATGAGGAAATGCTTCTGCTTTTCACCGGGCTCCAGCGGCATCATGAAGCCCTGAATGCGCTGGGTTTTTTGGTTCAGTGCCGCCACGGGTGCCGGGAAAGCCGGCAACAGACGGTTTTTGACCGACTTGGTTTTGACCTCGGTCAGCATGGACCACGGCAACACATCGCTGCGCGGTACCAGCGGTGCAAACGGGCTGTTGGGGCTGTGCACCCCGGCACCACTTCCGCTAGCTCCAACATTTCCGCTGGGCAGGGTCGCACCCTCAATGGGGGCCGTGAGTTGCGCACTTGCCGTGCCAACCGCCAAGGCCAGCGCACAGAAAAGAATGACCGGGATTTTGTTCATACCTGTGTCCTGCCTGGTTTCAATGTTCGTGCTTCATACCGCACATTTTGCCAATTGCCAGGCCCTTGCAGGCGGCCTGCAACTCCTTGGTGCAAACCGCTTCTTTTTTACCCGACTCCAGGCATTTGGCGGCCGCTTCATGCGCGGCGGCCATGGCACGATGGCGCTCAATATCGGCTTTGATTTCTTTGTCGCCATGGCCATTGGCCGCCACAGCCAATGTGGCAAACAGCAGGGAGGCCACCAGGGCCAG
>CAJCCO010000143.1 GCA_903960915.1 uncultured beta proteobacterium | reverse complement strand
AATTTGATTGGTATGCTTCAAATTATTTAAAACAAGCGGAAGTGCAACATATGGAAATCAATGCTGACTACAGTCAGAGAATCGTGATCAATCATCATGACTTACCGTGGGTTGCGAGCCCCGAATCGGGGGTGGAAAGGCGCATGCTGGAGCGGCAAGGCGATGAGGTGGCCAAAGCCACATCTATCGTTCGCTATCAACCAGGATCCAAGTTTCCAGTGCACACCCATGCGTTGGGTGAAGAAATATTGGTTTTGGATGGCACATTCAGCGATGAGACAGGCCATTATTCAGCTGGCTCGTACATCATGAGTCCTCCGGGTTCTGCCCATGCGCCATTCAGTGAATCTGGTTGCACACTCTTTGTGAAGTTGCGACATCTTGGCCCCGACCAAGTAGCGCGAGAAGTCATTGATACGAAAGCAGCTGTTTGGCACCAGGGCATGGTTTCTGGCCTGACGGTCATGCCATTGATGCAACAAGGCAGTGGATCCACTTTAGTTCGATGGGCGCCGCAAACTTATTTCAACCCTCACAGGCATTTCGGTGGAGAAGAAATCTTTGTGGTGGATGGCGTGTTTGAAGATGAGCATGGCCGCTATCCTGCCGGGTCATGGATCAGAAGTCCTCATCTGAGTCAGCACCAACCCTTTAGCAAAGAGGGATGCACTATTTTCGTGAAAACGGGGCATCTTTTAAGCTAAGAAATCTTTTTAAATTCAATTCACACCATGCACTATTTCAAGCCCCTTTCAACTGCTCTTTTTTCAGCCTTAATGTTTACAGGCGCTTACGGGCAGGGGCAGGCCACGTTGATGGCGCCCCAAGACATTGGTGCGCAATGGGTTGGGAAGAAAATTGTGGCCCGCGACCCTAAGGGCAACCCACTGGAATTTCAAATCAGGAGCGATGGCACTGCTGAAGTAGCGGGCAGTAACTGGAGCGATAAGGGCACATGGCGCCTGTCGGGCGATGGCTATTGCGCCACTTGGAAAAGGATTCGCGCCGGCCAGGAGCGCTGCTTTACCGTTCAGGTAGCAGGTACGACGGTCACCATTTTGAACCCCGATCAATCCGTCAGCGGTGTGCTGCTACGGGTCTCTGATCAATAAGCCCAATAAGCCAAAGTAGACGTTCCAGAGCCCGTGCAGCGCCTGCTGCGCTCTTGGGTCTGGAACGGTTGATACGGGGCAGGTCAGTCGGACGTTGACTTAATTCGACGTGATGATGGTGCGACCATTCAAAGGCTGCACTGGGCGGGCATTGGCCCGGAACGGGAAGGCGGTCACTTGTTCCCTGGACACGTTAACTGGCGACTTCAGAATGAAGAAGCGTACGCCTTCAGTGCAAGGGGGTGTGGTCAATGAACCGTCGTAGCTGAAGAAGTCCATTTCGCGCGGCAGCAGGTTGGCCGGGTTGAAGGTCACATCAGGCACTTCCATCTCGGGCGCCTCTTTGGGCTGCGCGTACTGCCACAGTGTTTTGATGCCTGGGTTCTCGTTGCCCTCTTTCAGCAATACGCCCAACACCGCCAGTTTGCCAGTTGCGCTTTTGTGCACAAAGTGAATCACCATGGCCATGGGCTTGCCGTCAATTTGCTCTTCGCTGGGGCGGTGAAAGTGGAACTGCAGCAGCTCAAACACCACGCCATCAATACGAACCTTGCTACCCGGTGGCACATTGACCTGAATGGTGTGGCCGTTGTTCAAAATTTTCAGGGCGCCGGTCTTGTAATCAGGGTTGACGCTGATGCGGCCCCTGCTAAACGGTCCTTGAATATTCAAAGGTGATTGCGCTTTGCCCTTGCCGCAAGTGGGGAACTCATTGCCCCATTTGTCTGGCCCCATGGCGCCGTCATAGCCCCAATGCGGCGCAGCGTGGGCACCGCCGGCAGCGTGTTTGACGTCTTTACCGTCTTTGCCATGCGCATCTTTGCCAGGTTTGGCACCGTGGGCGTCGGGTTCCGCACCCTTAGCAGCGTGGGCATCGCCATGGGCCGCTGGGCCCGCAGCGTGAGCTGCAGGCTCAGCGCCTGGTACCTGGACGGCGCACTCCGACATGACCTTGATTTTTTCACCGGCCGCTGCCAGCCCGATTTGTGCCGCGCAAATAGAGTTTTTGCGGCTGTTCCAGTCGGACATTTGCAAGGCTTTGCGAAACGCCTCGGCAGCACCGGGGTCGTCGCTTCCTTTGGTGAGCATGCGCAGAGCGCCCAAGCCCAACTGGCGTTCCACCGAGATATTTTTTTGCTTTTTATAGGACGACTCCAAGTCATCCAGAATCGGGCCACCGGCCAGGGCAGCCTTGACGGCGGCGAGTTCCAGCGACTTGGCCTGCAGGGGTTCTAGCTGCTCGCGCAGTTGGTCGAGCTCTTCCTCGGCAGTTTCGAGTTCTTTTTCAGAGTCGGCCAGCATTTCGGCCGACACCTGGGCATCGATGGTGGCTGCGGTAATTTTTGCGCCAGCCGAGTTACTCTTTTGCAGATTCGACCAACCAAAAAAGCCAGAAGCCGCCAGGGCGGCGACCAGTACAAGTTCAATAATTATTCTCATCTTCGGTTCTTTCTGCGGGCCAATTAAAGAGACAGGGCTCTGCAAGGCGGTTCAATCAATAACAAGGAGTCGGCGCCAGTGGGTAAAACTTGAGGGGCCGGTCATTTCAGGCATTTCAGGTATTTCAAGGCCCGTTGGCCCTTTGTCTAGCGCTCACCTCTAAAGGTGATGCCACTGCCCGTGCTGTCCACCATCACCATGTCCAGTCGCTGGGTCTTGCCTGGCACTGTGGTTAACGGGTAAACAAAAGCAACGCCTGTCAAGGTGGTGTTGGTTCTAGCGCAAGCCGTATTCGAGGGAATAGTAAGCGTAGCGCCAAAGAGGGGGGCGCTGGCGATCGACTCGATTGAAAGTGTGGGCGCAATCGTGGTGCAGAGTGTGAAAAAATTAGAAATGTTGAGTGTTACAGAGCTCCCCAAAGTCAACGCAGAAGTGCTCATGGTTCCTAATGCGCTATCGCTCCAGGTACCAGTCCAGGCACCACTGTTCAAATCGCTGGTGCTGGCCAAGGCAGTGGCCGTGAAGCTGCTGGGTGTGCGATCAGACGATCCAGTCAATGGTGTGAGCACATAGCCCGCACTTGAAGCTCCAGCCACACTGGCCGTTTGGTTAACCACGGTTGGTGAAGTGATGTTGGGGTACATGCGTAACGTTGGAATGGTAGCGTTGCCATTGACACCCCGTGTGACGGTACCCGAGTAAATATCAGGAATAGTCGATAGAAAATAAAGCGCGTAAAAACTGCCATCTGGAGTTATGGCGCTGACAAAATCTTGCGTGCCATACGTGGTGGTTGCCGTGCCTTGGTAAGCCCCACTCAGTACGGTGGTTGTCGTGGTCGGTGTGGGCGTTGGATTGGTGGTGGGGTCTGTCGTGTTGTCAGCCCCGTCACCACTGCCGCAAGCCCCCAGCATCAGCAGGCTGCAAAGCAGCCCAAGTTGGGAAAGGACTCGAAAGAAGTTCATGAAATCATCATCGCTTTCATTGTGCAATATCACCAGCCAACGCACTGGTGGTTTCAGTTGCAGTGCCAACTGTAATTGTCTGCATTTTCACCGCACGGCTTTTGGGGGCACCGTGCACCCAGCCCGCCTGCAACCAGTGCCAGTAATCTGGCCGGTAGGGCCAGGCCATGTGGTGCACCCAGGTGCCGTCCTCAAACAAGGTGGCGGTCAGGTGATCAAGCCACTCGCCTTGGGCACCTAGGGGCGTTAGCCAACTGAAGTCGGCTGCCGCGCCCCCGGGGCGTTGTTTATGCTTTTGCATGCGCGGAAACGCCGCCTTGCGGGGTTGTGGCACCACGGGCCCCGAGTATGCGTCATGCAGGCTGCCCCACTCCCGCCCCTTTAATAAGCGGACCAGTTGCTTCAATTCGCGCCCAGCCTGCTCAACATCGGTGTGATGAAAGCGAACCTGCCCCAGCACGTTGTCAAACAGCACGCAGGCCTGGGGGTTGAGCAGCAGTACCTCGTCCAAAATTTTCAGCGCATCGCCCTGGTGGCAAACCAATTCGGTGCCGCTGGCCTGTAGCGCTTGGCCATGACGCCAACGAAACAGTGGCCCGGCCAAACGGTCAATGTCCCAGATCGACACTTTTTTGAATCGCTGCAGCCAGGGGGTGGACATCATCCAGCCGGCGCTGGCGCCAATGATCAGCAGCTCGGGGGCTTGGGGCTTGACCGTGGCCAACCAGCTGGCAATTTGCTGCTGGGTGGGCTGCCACAAGGCCTGCGAGCGCCAGGCTCGCCAGTGCCAGCGCACGCCACCGGAGGGGTTCATGTTGCGCTCTGGCGGTTGAACTGCATCACACCCATTTCATCCATGCTGCGCTGCTCACGTTTGCGCAACAGGGTGGCATGTGCCAGCTGCTCTAGTTCATCCAGGGTTTGCATCTTGCGCCGGTCCAGCTCGGCCCTGGCCATTTGTTGGGTCAGGCGAATCAGTGCGTTCTCTGCATGCCCAATGTCTTGTGTAACCCGCTGTTGCAGGTTTTGCAACTGGCCCATGAACTGGCGACGGTTCATCGCATCTTGCATGCCCAGGCTTGGCACCGCCGAGTCTTGGCCTTGCACCCGGTATTCCTCGTAAAGCGTCGTCAGCCGTTGCTGACTTTCTTTCAGGGTTTGCAGCGTGGTGCGGGTCTTGATGATCTCGGTTTGCAGCTTGGTGACCACCTGTTTAGCGCGGCCTTCCAGAACGGACCAGCATTGACGTGCTTGCATGGTGAGTGGCCTTTAGCTTGCGCGCGCGTGGTGGGGTTAAAGCTGCATCAAGGACTTCAGGTCCTGACGGGTCATGTCTTCATCTACGCCTTTGTGCATGTCCTGGCGTAAAAAATTTTCCATCGATTCGCGCAACTGAATCGCCTGGTCTATCTCCGGGTTGGAGCCCATTTGGTAGGCCCCCACCTGAATCAAGTCAATATTTTGCTGGTACAGCGACCACAGCCGCCTGAAGCGGTTGGCCAGTTTTTGGTCGGCCGGGTCCAGCAGGTTTTGCATGACGCGAGAGATGGAACCGTTCAAATCTATCGCCGGGTAGTGCGCCGCGTCCGCAAGTTTGCGCGACAGCATGACTTGCCCGTCAAGTGACGCGCGGGCAATGTCCACAATGGGGTCGCTGTTGTCGTCGCCTTCTGCCAGCACGGTGTAAATGGCGGTGATAGAGCCATGCCCATGCCGGCCCACACCGGCACGTTCAATCAGGTTGGGCAGCAGCGCAAAGACCGAAGGCGGGTAACCCTTGGCCGTGGGCGGCTCGCCAATGGCTAAACCAATCTCGCGTTGGGCGTGGGCCACGCGCGTCAGGCTGTCCACCAGCATCAGCACGTCCTTGCCCTGGTCTCGAAAATACTCGGCCACCACATGTGTCAGGTGCGTGGCCTTGAGGCGCAGCACGGGCGACACATTGGCCGGCGCGGCAATCACCACCGACTTGGCCAAGCCTTCTTCCCCTAGCGACTCCTGAATAAAAGCTTGCACCTCACGGCCGCGCTCACCAATCAGGCCAATCACCACCACGTCGGCTTTGGTAAAGCGCGTCAGCATGCCCAGCAGCACGCTTTTGCCGACGCCTGAGCCTGCCACCAGACCCACGCGCTGGCCGCGACCCAGCGTCAGCAGGCCGTTGATGGCTTTGACGCCAACATCCAGAATTCGGTCAATGGGGCCGCGCTCCATCGGGTTAAGCGGCAAGCCCAACAGCGCCAGTCGCGTGCTGCATTCGGGTTTGGGTTTGCCGTCGAGCGGCTCGCCCCGGCCGTCAATCACACGGCCCAGCAGTTCGGGCCCCAAGCTGGCGTGGCCGGTGTTGGGCATCAGCCGTACCTCGGCGCCTGGACCTATGCCGGTGGGTTCTGAGAACGGCATTAAATACAAGGTCTTGTCGCTAAAGCCCACCACTTCGGCCTCAATGCGGCTGCCGTCAGCGCTGCGTATTTCGCAACAGGCACCAATGGGCGCCATGATGCCGCGTGCCTCCAGTCGCAACCCTACCAGTCGCGCCAAAATGCCGCTGCGCACAGGGCGGTCGGTGCGCACCTGGGCAATGCTTCGGTCGACTTCTCGGGCAAAGTCATGCACCAAGGTCTTCCCCGTCCAGCAATTCGTCCACCGGGCTGTCGTTCAGCACGTGGTGGTCTGGAGTCGCGCTGTTGTAGCCAGCCGTACTGGCCATGCGCGGTTGGGCATCCATCACCTCGTCATGTGCGCTCAAAGGCTCTGCAAACACTTTGCTTCTCTGAAAAGCCGTGTGTTTGCTCCACTTGGCGTTGTCCACCAGAAGCGCACCCACCAAAGATTCAATGCGGTGCTCAAGCAGGTCTTCAATGCTGGCGTCATCAGCGCGCACCTTCACACTGCCGGGCAACAAGCTGTCATCCGATTCCAGTCGGAGGGTGACTTCGTTTTTCAAGGCCGTACGGTCCCGAATATTCTGCAGCGAAGCCATGTCCACCGAGTTCAAGGTGGCCACCACTGCCGAGCCATTCTTGTTGGCCAGTTCTTCCACGCAGCGCTGTACCAGGCGTTCAATCGCCATGGGTTCTAGCGTCAACTCAGCCAACACCAGTTGTTCGGCCAAGTGCAGGGCCAAGCGTTTGAGCGGCTCAAACAGTTCTTGCGGGGTTTGACGCAAAGCCGTCAGGTGCACCAGCAGTTCAGCCACCAGGGCCTCGTCATGCTGCTGCGTTTGCGCCAGCGTGGCGGTCATCTCCTCGCGCACTTCAGCTTTGCCAGCTTCAAAGCCGCGGGCATAGGCTTCTCGGCGAATGTTTTCCAAAGCTTCTTCGCTCAAACCGGCATGCGGGTCTGGGCCTTGTGAGGCCGTTTCTTGCGCGGTGGGTGAGGGCGCGTCAGTGCCGTTGCTGTCTGGTGCAGCGTCGCCAGCCGTCTCAGTTGGCGGCGTTTGCAGGCTGGTCAATTCTTTGACAGTTTGCAGGGTAAAACCCGGCGAAAGGGGTTTTGCCCAGGTGGAGGGCGTGAACCCGTCTACGCCGCCTGATCTGCCATTGCCTTGCAGCGTTTGCGTGGCCTGCCAAACGCGCGCAGGGCGCACGGCAACGCCACGGGGCGCTTCAGACATAGTCGGCGCCTCCGCCTAAGACCAGGTCCCCCGCGTCAGACAACTTACGCGCCACACGCATGATGGTTTTTTGCGCATCTTCCACATCGGCCAGGCGCAGCGGGCCTTTGGCTTCCATGTCGTCGCGGAACATACCCCGCGCACGTTCGGACATATTGCCCAAAAATTTATCCTTCACCTCTTCATTGGCCCCTTTGAGGGCAATCATCAACAGGTCGGGGTCGACATTGCGCATCAGCACCTGTATGCCCCGGTTGTCCACGCCAATCAGGTTGTCAAAGGTGAACATATTGTCTTGAATGCGCTGCATCAAGTCGGGGTCTAGCGTGCCCAGGCCGCGCATGACCGAGGCTTCCAGCTCGGTCTTGGTGTAGTTCATGATCTTGGCCGCTGCCTTGATGCCACCAAAGCTCGACGACTTGGCCGACGAGTTGGTGGAGAACTGCTTCTTCATGATGGCTTCCAGCTCTTCCATGGCAGCCGGTTGCACGGTCTCCAGGCTGGCCACGCGCTGAATCACCTCAGAGCGGGTTTCGGTGGGTAAGAAGTTCAATACGTCGGCGGCCACTTCATGCTCTAGCACCGACAAGATGATGGCCACCACCTGCGGGTGTTCGCTTTGAATCATGTCGGCAATGGAGCGCGCGTCCATCCAGCTCAAAATCTCCAAGCCCTTGCTGCCGTGTCCAGGCGTGATGCGGCCCAGCACCGAGGCGGCTTTGGCATCGCCCAAGGCCAGCTTGAGCACCTTCTCTACGTAATCGGTGGTGCCCAGGCCCAGGTTGGTTTGGCGTTTGATGGTGGCTACAAATTCGTCCAGCACGGCATTCACCGCTTCTTGCGACAAGTCGGCTACGGTCACCATGGAGGCGCCCAGGGCTTGTACTTCCTTGGGGTTAAGAAAACGAATGATCTCCGCCGCCTGCTGTTCGCCCAGCAGCAGCATCAGCACTGCCGCACGCTGGGTGCCCGTCATGTTGGCCAGTTCCAGGCGCAAGCTTTCGGACATGGGCTCGCCGCCGGTGGGGGCTATTTTTGTGTCGCCGTCTGCTACATCTGCCATGGGTGGGGCTCCAAAAAATCAGGCGGGTTTGATCATGTTCTTGAGAACATTGGCAACACGTGCCGAATCTTCTGCCACGATCATGCGTACCAGCGCCACCTTGTCGTCGTAGGTGTTGGCGGTGTCGAGCATCTCCATGGAGATATTCGATTTCTTCGGCTTCATCTTCGCCTTCATCTGCTCCAGCGTCTCGCCCTCTTCCAGGGCAGCGGCGCCAGCTTCCAGCGCAGCAGCAGTGGCCTCTCCTGCCACGGCTTCTGCAGCTGCCATTTGAATGCTGGTGGCGGCAGCCTGAGCGGCTTCTTTGTCGCGGTTCATCATATGGTTCACCACAGGGCGCACCACCATCATCAAGAAAGCGACAAACACCAAGCCGAGCAAGCCGCTCTTGATGCCGCTGGTGATGGACTCGTCTTTGTACCAAGGCACGCTCAGGTCGTACACGGCTTCGGGCTCAAATTTGGCTTGCACTACCGTCACCACGTCGTTGCGGTCTTCATCAAAGCCCACCACGCCACGCACCAGACTTTGCATGCGCTCAATCTCTTCAGGGGTGTAGGGGTTGGCCTTGGGCTCCACGGCTTCACCCTTGTCGTTCTTGGGCTGCGGTGTGGGGCTGCGCTCATTAATCACCACGGCTACGCTGAGTTTTTGTATGCCACCAGTGGCACCCTTGGTGTGCTTGACCGAGCGGTCCATCTCGTAGTTCTTGGTGCTGCGCATGGCCGTGGTGCTGCGTTCGTCAGTTGTTTTGCTGGCCGTGGTGTTGGTGTTCAGCGTGGTGGTGGGTGCTGGGGGCGCGGTGTTGGACAAGGTGCCAGGAATACCAGAGGCTTCCTTGGCCGAGTTCTTGTCTTCGCTCACGACTTCAGAGCGTGTTTTGGGGCCTTTGTTGGCCGCGTCAAAGTCTTCGGTCGTAGTTTCTGTCTGGCTAAAGTCGAGTGTCAAATTAACTTGCGAGCGCACGTTGGCATCGCCCACCACGGGCGACAGAATTTGCAGCACGCGTTGGCGGTACAGGTCTTCCATGTTTTGCTTGTGTTTGGTTTGCCCGGCCGTCATGCCCATGGCGGCGTCACCCGCTGCATCGGTAATGAGCTTGCCAAAGTTGTCTACCACCACCACGTTTTCAGGGTTTAGCAAAGGAATGCTGGAGGCCACCAGATGTACCAAGGCTTGTACTTGTGTCGGTGTGACCGATCGGCCGGAACGGGGGGTGACCACCACGGAGGCTTTAGGCGGCGTGCGGTCGCGTACAAAGGCCGAAGGCTTGGTCATGGCCAGGTGCACACGGGCCGTTTGAATCGAGTCAATCTGCATGATGGTGCGCGCCAGCTCTTGCTCCATGGCCGAGGTGTAGCGCACCTGTTCCATGAACTGGCTGGTGGTTAATGAAGATTGTTCTTTGAGCGAATCCAAGCCCGCAGGGCCGGCTTTGGGCAAGCCCTTGGACGCCAGAAACAAGCGGGCTTCGTGGTAGCGGTTGGTCGGTACGGTCAGGTTGCCCGAGCCCGCGTCAATCACCGGCTTGTACTCAGCGCCTTTGAGCGCTTCAAAGGCGGCTTGCTGGTCTGACTCGCTCATGCCCGCCATGATGGGCCGGTAAGACGGGGCGTTAACCACGTTGTAGATCAGCGCAAAGATCAGCAGTGCCATGGCGATCACCATGAACGGCAGCGATTTTTTAACCGCTGGCTGGTTCATCATTTGTTGCAGCGAGCCCATGGGGCCGCTGGGCTGGGTCACCAGGCCACCGTAATTGCTCACGCCTGGGTCTTGTCCGTTGACGTTGGACAGCCCGCCCAGGTTGGAGGCGGCTAAGGAGGTGCCGGTAGACCCGGGCACAAAAGTGCCGGACTGGGACAAGGTGGATGCGGAAGCGGTCGCCATAGGGAATTACTTTCTGGCTGAAGGTCAGACCGGCATGTTCATGATGTCTTCATAGGCTTTGAGCACTTTGTTGCGCACCTGCAAAGTGGCTTCAAAACTCAGCGAAGACTTTTGCATGTTCAAGACCACATCGGTGAGGGGTACGTCTTCGCCACGCTCGTAGGCTTCAGACATGTTTTTCGATTGCATCTGCGTGCTGTTCACACTGTTTATGGCTTGGCGTATGGCATCGGCAAAATCGGTTTTACCTGGCGCCTGAATCGCGTCAGAGCCGGCTTCCACGCCAGCGGCTTGCGACTGGTGAATGCGCAGCGTTTGCATCATGGAGGCGATGCTGGCGCTGGAAATTGTTTTTTCAATCATGGATGCTCTCCATCAAGAGGTAAGAGCCAAGCTGGCGGGTACGTCCCCGCGCAGTTTGGCCAGTTTGTAGCGCAGGGTGCGCGGGCTGATGCCCAACATTTTTGCGGCCTCCAGGCGGCTTTGCGTGGTGTCAATGGCCGCCAGAATGGTTTGGTGTTCGCTCTCGCGCACAGCGGCGTGCAGCACGCGGCCTGGGTTTGCTTCCGCCAAAGGCAGGGCGTAATCGCTGGCGGGGGCTGGCGCTGGTGCAGGCACTGGCATTGGCATTGGCATTGGCATTGGCATTGGTGCTGGTGCTGACATAAGGGCTGGCAGAAAGTAAGGCCCACGGTCATCAAACATCAAATGCTCGGGGGTAATCTCGTGGTCTGCGCAAATCACCAGGGCGCGTTGAATCACGTTTTCTAGCTCACGCACATTGCCTGGCCAGGCATAGGCCAGCAGCAGCGCTTGCGCCTGCGGGGTAACGGTGTAGGGGTGGCCATCGGGGGCAGGGCGCGCCAACAGCTTGGCTGTCAATGGCAAGATATCGCCCGGGCGTTGTGCCAGCGTGGGTACGTTCAGTTTGAACGTGCTGATGCGAAAGTACAAATCTTCACGGAACTCGCGCCGGCTAATGGCTTCGCGCAAATTTTGGTTGGTGGCAGCAATCACGCGCACGTTGAGGTCAGTCACCCGCTCACCGCCTAGACGTACCAGCATGCGCTCTTGCAACACGCGCAGCAACTTGGCTTGCAGGTGAATAGGCATCTCGGCAATTTCATCCAGAAACAGCGTGCCGCCCTGGGCTTGTTCAAACAAGCCCTTGTGTTCTTTCATGGCGCCGGTGAAGGCGCCTTTCTCATGGCCAAACAGCATGTCTTCAATCATCTGCTCGGGCATGGCGGCGCAGTTCAGTCCCACAAAGGGTCCGCGTGCGCAGTCTGATGATTCATGCAGCACACGCGCCAGTACTTCTTTACCGGAGCCCGTGGGGCCTTCAATCAGAACGGTGACATTGGCTTTGGCGACGCGCTGGGCCAAGGCCAGTAAATTGCGGCTGGCCGGGTCGACATACACCACGCTGCGCGGGGCAGCAGCGCGTTTGGGCGCAGGCTTTTCAAGGGGTAGGTTGCTTTGGCTTGTCATGGCCGCTTGCCAGGCGGTGGTAGACCACTCCTCGGCGTCAAGCACATGGTGAGCGCCACGGCGCATGGCGGCCACGGCTATTTCAAGTGAGCGTCGTTCTACCCGGCAAATCACGGGTATCTCGTGGCCCAGCTTCTTTACCAAAGCCAATAATTCTTGCAACAAGTCCAGGCTGTCGCCCAAGCGAACCACTAGGCAGTCGGCCTGCGGCAGCGTTTCTTGCAATTCATCGAGGGTGCGCACAGGGCGCGCCATCAGCCCGCTCAAAGCCAGTTGCGCCTGTTGCGCCTCGGTCAGTGGGCGCAATGGATCGAGCCAGAGGGCTTGATGCGTTGTCGGGGATGAGCTCATGGTGTGTCTTGCTGTTTTTCAGGTTGTATCTGAAGGGCTGCAAGACTCATGCCACCATAAAAACAGAGGTTTTTAGCGTTTGACCGTCGTATTTCCGACAGGGGCTGCAGGCTTGGCCGAGAAACCCTGGCACGCCCGCCCATCAAGCCGCATCACGTTCAACGACGGCATACCCAGCGACTTAAAGCCTAGTAATTTGCAGGAATAAGGCAGGCGTGGGTCCCAGCTCACCGCAAAGTGGCGGCACTGCCAGCAATTAACGCCTTTTATATCAGGCGTGGGTTGGGTTGCCATCGCAGTTATGCGGCAATGGGTTGCTTAATAAATGTGAATTACTGCAGCAGCTTCAATACAGTTTGCTGGTCGGTATTGGCTTGCGCCAGTATGGCCGTGGCAGCTTGCTGCATGATCTGCGTGCGAGCCAGCTCGGTACTGGCGGCGGCGTAGTCGGCATCTTCAATCTGGCTGCGTGAGGCTTCAGAGTTCATCGACACATTGGTCAAATTGTCAATCACGTGTTCCAGCCGGTTCATCACCGCGCCCATCACCGCACGGGTTCCGTTCACACTGTCCAGCGCCTGGTTGATCTTGTCGATCACCGCACTGGCGCCTTCCATTGTTTTGATGTTCACAAACGGTATGACTTCGTCCGCGTCGCGCGTCAAGGCACCTGTGATGCTGCCGTTTTTGCCAAAATCTGCCAGGTCAATAGAGATGAGCTGGTTGGCGCTGGCACCCACCTGAAAATTCAATCGACCGGTGGTTTGCGCTTCGGTGGTGCCTGGAACAAAGCCCAGTGCTGTGAACCGGGCAAAGGTGAGGTCGGCATTTGCACCTGTGGCGCCAGCCGCGGCATTGGCGCCGGGTTCGACCGTGAAAGCGGTGTCGGACTCCAATTTGACAGAGCCGTACACGGTTGAAGCAGTTACGGTTGTCGCTACGGCTGCAGCTATACCACTGACCCCGGCTGTGTCGGACGAATTGTCAGCACCCAGTCCGAAGTCGGACGCGAACAGGCTGGTGTTGTCGTACCAAACCGAGAGGTTGCGGCCATCCGGCGTGCGCAAGGTTACGCCACCGCTGGCCTCATCGCTGGCCTGCACCCCGTGCGTGTCAAAGCCTGCATTGATACTGTCCACCACATATTGGCGGCGTTGTGCAGGGGTCTGGTCTGCGGACAGGTTCAAGGTGACAGCCTTACCGTTGACATACAAAGTAGCCTGTGTGGAGGCACTGCCGACAGACGTCACCGTAGCGGCTATAGAAGCGGGCACCACAACGGCTGTCACACCGCCAGTTGCAGTGGTTTTGGCGTTGATGGCTGCGGCAATTGAAATAGCGCTGGCCGCTTTGGTGCTGTAGGTGGCAACATGGCTGACCGTGTCGGCAGTAGGCGTGGCGGGAATGGCAATGCCATTAATTTTCAGGTCGCCATCTACCAAGGTTTTTACCGCAGATGTTGCCGAAGCCACGCTACGCAGGTTGGTGCTAACCGTTGTAACGCCAACGGCTGTACCCGCCGCGCCGTTCAAAATAGGGAAGCCATTCCACTCATGCGTTTCGGCAATACGAACAATTTCTTGCTTGAGTTGTTGAAACTCCAGGTCCAGATACCCGCGTTGATCGCCCGAATAAGTGGCGTTGCTGGCCTGCACGGCCATTTCACTCATGCGCTGGAGCATGTTTGAAATTTCGTTGGTGGCGCCCTCAGCGGTTTGCACCAAAGAAATAGCGTCGCCAGCGTTGCGAATGGCCTGGTTAAGACTCTTGATTTGCTGCGTCATGCGCGACGAAATGGCCAAGCCTGCCGCATCGTCCTTTGCGGAGTTGATGCGCTTGCCGGTAGACAGCTGCTCCATGGCCACCTGGCTTTCACGCCCAGATATCTTGAGCGCCGACTGGGTGTAGAGGGCTTTGATATTGGTGTTGATGACGGTCATGGTGTGTTGCTCCTAATCTTCGAACCTGGCTTATCGCGGTGTAAATCCAAGTGGCTGTTGTTTGGTGTGTGGGTCAATAGCCGGGCGTTT
>CAJCCO010000142.1 GCA_903960915.1 uncultured beta proteobacterium | reverse complement strand
CTGCGTGCACCGGGCGCACAGCCCTCCTGCAGCGATTCAAAATCACCGGTCCCTCGGTAATGAACGCGATCAGGCGCATCTGACCACCGCACATCGGGCACAGCAGCGGGAACACTTCGTAGATGCGCGCTATCAGCACCGCCCACAGGTAGTGCGCTGCATGCTTGGGTGGTGAAGCTCCTGGTCAGACAACTCATCGAGCATCGCTTCAAATAGGGCGGGTTCGACCATGACCCACTGCGACTGTGAAGGTGCAGGCGAGCGGTTTATTCGCATGGAGACTGACAGCAACTTTGAGGGCGACGCAGGATTTCGACGCTGTATGTGGAACGACCCCGCACGAGTTTTCATCAGTTGTTGTCTAACCCATTGAATTAATTCGGCGCCCACTGTCAAATACTTTGGAACCCTACAGATTTACGCACCGGATGAGCGGCACTAATCGTTGAAACATGTTGACACATTCTGGGGTGACGTATAAATTTGTCTTAACTTTTAAAGAGGTGTCGAAATGACAGCAACAGTTTCAGTTGAGCAGACAGTCCAAGAATGGGGAAATGGCCTGGCCGTGCGTATCACGGCCCCGGTGGCCAGGGCCGCGCGTTTCACTCGTGGACTGCCAATCAAAGTAGAGGTGGTCGAGGGCGGTGTGTTCTTGCGCACGGTGGGCAAGCCCAAGCTGACGCTGGCCCAAAAGCTAAAAATGTTTGACCCCGATCTACACGGCGGGGAAGTCCTGGCCACTGGCCGCGTTGGCGCTGAAGTGTTTTGATGGCGACCCTCAGCAAGCTTTGGGCGCCGGATCGCCGCGACATGATCTGGATTAACTTCAATCCACAGGCCGGCACAGAAATGAAGGACGAGCACCCGATGCTTGTTTTGTCGTCCAGGGCGTTCAACGAGCGGACAAATCTCGTGATCGGGTTGCCCATGACCCATTCACCGAGTAACGAAACCAACCCTTTTGCCGTCAAGTTCTCATCCCAAAAAGGCGAGGTCTGCTACGTGCTGGCGCATCAGCCAAAGTCATTCGCATGGCGCGACTGTGGAGCACGACCTCACGCGTGGAAGCAGGTGCCGCCAATGGTGTTTGAGGCGGCATGCGAAGAGCTTAACGGGATCATTTCGATCTGCACCTAAATTAAAGTCTCAAAAGATTTCAGAGAGCCAGCTCTTGCCAAGTCTCGAAGTGTTCGGCTACCGTTTGGTAGAGCAGCGTGCGCTCGGGGTGGCGCGGGTTGTAGAGCTTGGGTTTGGAGGTGGCCCGGAGCTTTTTCTTTGTGCAGCGCTGATGTCGCTTGCTTGATGTCGCTTACTTCTTCGCAGGCGGAAAGTCCGTGCAACTGCCATGCGCCACCTCCGCAGCCATGCCGATGCTCTCGCCCAGCGTGGGGTGCGGGTAAATAGTCTTACCGCTGTCCACTGCATCTGCGCCCATTTCAATCGCCAGAGCAATCTCGCCAATCCTGTCACCCGCGTGCGTGCCGACCATGCCGCCGCCCAAGATCTTGCCGTGGCCCGGCCAGCATGGCCGTCTACTGATCCTGCCTCGGAAACCGTATGGGCCTTCGGGCCTGCCTGAATGAATTGAACGAAATGATCAGCGACCCCGAGTACAAAATCGGCCGCCCACGTCAGCTGTTCAACGGCTCTGTGCGCCGTGACGTGCAACGTTGACAGCTTGTCACCCTGATCTGAAAGCCCGCACTGTGCGGGCTTTTTTTCGACCCAAAATCTGCAGACTCAAACGATCCGGCCATGCCGCCACCAGGCCCAGGCGCAGCCCCAGCTCAGCAGCAGCATGCCCAGCAAGGCGCACAAGGCTGAGACCTCGGTGCGTCGGTGCTTTTTGAGCACGATCTTGCTGCTCAGGGACTGGTAAATCTGCAGCAGGTCCTCGCGCTTGTCGGCACTGAAGTATTCAGCCTTGGTGATTTCGGCGATTTTTTTCAAACTGGTCTCGTCCAGCTTGACCCGCATTTGCATGCCCTGGGCTTTGAGCACGGTGCCTTGCGCCGTACCCACCCCCACGGTGTACACACGCACCCCCAGGTCGGCGGCCACTTGGGCCATCTTGAGGGCGTCAGGCCCCACATTGCTTTGACCATCGCTGAGCAACACGATGGCCGCAGCCGTGTTGGAGCCAGGGGGTACTTTGGGCAGGCTGACCGGCTTGCGGGGTGCTGCGCCCGATGTGCCTGCTGCGCCTGAAGGGTCGGAGCTTGCGCCCCCGAGGGGCACACCGCCTGCAGCCTGGGGGCTGGTCTCGCCCTCAATCAGTCCGCGCACGTCCAGGCCCGAGCCGGGCAGCATGGCGTGGAGCGCAATCACGATGCCGCTGCCCAGCGCCGAGCCCGGCTGCAGGCTCAGCTGGTCGATGGCCTGAATCACCAGATCGCGCTGGTCGGTGGGGGCTTGCACCAGCGCAGCCGCCCCTGCCACGCTGACCACGCCCAACTTGACTTGGCCAGGTTGTCCCAGCACAAAACTTTTGGCAGCGGCCTGAGCGGCTTCGATGCGGCTGGGCTGCACATCGGTGGCCCGCATGCTGCCCGAGCTGTCGATGGCCAGCATCACGGTGTCGATGCGGCTGGGCAACAGCAAGATGGCCTGAGGCCTGGCGATCGCCACCAGCATGCCGGACAGACCCAGCAGCACCAGCAGCGCTGGGGCGTGTCGCGTGAACCGTCTGTTGGCAGCACGGGTGTTCATGCTGGCCGAGGGCCATGCCCGCTGCACGCCCCGGCGCTGCCAGGCGATGTACAGGCCCAGCCACAGCGGCAAGGTAGCCAACAGCCACAGCAGGCGCGGCCAGACGAACTGAATCGAGTGCCATTCAGGCATGAACACCCCCGGCTTGAAGGGGCTGAGGGTTGCCCAAGGGGACCGCACGGCCACCGGTGCTCAACTGGCTGGCGCGTTTGCGCAATTGGGCAAAACGCAACAGAGCCTGGTCCATCGCTTCGTCGGTGTTCAGCTCCAGGCAGTCCACACCGGCTTGGCTCAGGCTCTCCAGCAAAGCCGCTTCACGGACCTGGGCCTGCTGGGCAAAACGCTGCCGAAACGCTGCATCGTTGCCGTCCACCAGCAGTTGCTCGCCCGACTCGGCGTCTTGCACCAGCAGCATGCCGGTGTCGGGCCAAGCCATCTCCAGCGGGTCGCGCAGACGCACCGCCACCACTTCATGACGCCGGGCCAATTGGGCCAGGTTTTTTTCCCAGCCGGCTGGGCTGATGAAGTCAGACACCACAAACACCGCCGAGCGGCGCTTAAGCACCGATTGGGCCTGCGCCAGCCATGGGCCCAGCGCGCTGGTCTGCACGGCCTTGCCATGGCTTGGGGTTTGGGTTTGGCCCGCCTGCAGCATCTGGTGCACGATGTGCAGCAAATGCCGCCTGCCGGAGCGGGCGGGGACCACGCTGTGGGCACGGTCTTGTCCGGTGAACAGCATCAGGCCCACGCGGTTGCCGTGCTGTGACAGCAACTTGGACAGCACGGTCACGATGCTGCAGGCCAATTGGCGTTTGCTGGTGGGCCCCGAGCCAAAAGCCACCGAGGCGGACAGGTCGACCACAAACCAGGCAGCAATTTCGCGGTCTTCCTGGTGTTCGCGCACATAAGGGGTTTGCATGCGGGCGGTCACGTTCCAGTCGATGTGGCGCACGTCGTCGTGCGCCTGGTATTCGCGCAAATCAGCCAGCACCAGGCCGCTGCCGCGAAACAGGCTGCGGTAGTCGCCTTGCAGTTGGCCATCGAGCCGTTTGAGCACGGTCCATTCCAGCCTTTGCAGCCATTGCGCTGCGTTGGGCCATGGCGTGTCTGCGTCGGGCGCCCCAGCGGCTGGCGCCTGGGGTTGGCCCCTGCCAGCGGCAGCCGTGGCCTCAGCTCGCTTCTTGCGCAGCCAGCTGAACATGGCGGTCCAGGGGTTTACTCGGAGCGGGCACCGCCTGCAGGATTTTCAGGATCAGCGCATCGGCCGTCATGCCTTCGGACAAGGCTTCGTAGGACAGCACCAGGCGGTGGCGCAGCACGTCGGGCACCAGGTCGATCAAGTCTTGTGGCAGGGCGTAGGGCCGCCCGCGCAAAAAGGCCAGCGCCCGTGCGCCTTCGATGAGTGCGATGGTGGCGCGGGGACTGGCACCAAAGGTCAAATAGGGCGCCAGCTCCGGCAAGCCGCAGCGCACCGGATCGCGCGTGGCGGCCACCAGCTTCACGGCGTACTGCACCAGGGCCGGGTCCACATAGCCTTGGCGGCATTGCGCCTGCAGCGCCAGCAGCTGCGTGGTGTCCGCCACAGCCGCTGCGGTGGCGGGCATGCCGGTCACGCGCTGCACGATCACGAACTCTTCTTCCTCGGTGGGGTAGCCCACCAGCACCTTCATCATGAAGCGGTCCACCTGCGCTTCGGGCAGGGGGTAGGTGCCTTCGGTCTCGATCGGGTTTTGCGTGGCCATCACCAAAAAGGGCCGGGGCACCGCATGGGTTTCGCCTGCGATGGTGACTTGCCGCTCTTGCATGACTTCAAGAAGTGCGCTTTGCACTTTGGCGGGAGCGCGGTTGATTTCATCGGCCAGCAACAAGTTGGCAAACACCGGCCCCAGCACGGTGCTGAACTCGCTGATTTTTTGGTTGTAAATGCGGGTGCCCACCAGGTCGGCAGGCAGCAAGTCGGGCGTGAACTGGATGCGCTTGAAGCTGCCATTGATGGTTTTTGCGAGCGTGTTGACCGTGAGGGTTTTGGCCAACCCCGGCACGCCTTCAATCAGCAGATGGCCTTGCGCCAGGATGGCCACCAGGATGCGTTCGAGAAACGCGTCTTGCCCCACCACCACGCGTTTGACTTCGTACAGCACGCGCTCCATCAGCGCGGCGTTAACGGGGGCGCTGGGAGGGGTCTGGCCCTGGTTCCATGCCAATTCAGAGGGGTTCATGCACAAGACCTTTCAAAAAGTGAGCCCGGTTCAACGTCAAAACGGCGGCAAGCCCATACCGCCACCCGCGCTTTCAATGGTGGCGGCAAACACGATGCCAATGAAGGTGCGGGCCGAGGTGGGGTTGAGGATGGCGGTCACGATGCCCACCACCTCACCGGCCATGTTGATGAGCGGCCCACCCGAGTTGCCGGGGTTGGCAGCGGCATCGGCCTGGATCAGGCCACGCATCATGGTTTTGCCCTCGGAGCCGAACGACCGGTTCAGGCCCGAGACCACACCCGCCGAGACCGAGGGACCAATGCCAAACGGGAAACCAACCGCCACCACCTCGTCCCCCGGTTGCAGGTTTTGGCTGCTGCCCAGCGTTGCGGGCTGCAGATCATCCGGCAGGCGCTTGGCCTTGATCACGGCCAAATCGTTTTCGGGTTGCACGCCGATCACCAGCGCTTCCGATTCCGTGCCATCGGCAAAGGTGACCTGGATGCGCTTGGCGCCTTGCACCACATGCAAGTTGGTCAGGATGACCCCTTCTTCCGAAATCACCACACCAGAGCCCACGCCGGTGTTTTGCAGTTCGCCTTGGGGATTTTTCTTGTCTTCGTCTTGGGTGTGGACACGCACCACCGAGGGTGCGATCAGCTGCGCGGCGCGGGCGGCCCGCGAAGGCAAGTCCTGGGTGTTCAGGGTGTGCAGCACGGCCGCGTTGATGTCATCCTGCGTCAGCCGCTGCGGTGTGCCCGTCTGCCGGGTCAGGGCCCAAGTGAGCGAGGCGCTGAGCAAGGCGCACAGCAACAAAGAGGCCCAAAGCGGCAAGCGTTGAAAACGCTGGTGGATGTTGCTGGCGCTGAGAGAAGCCGATGGTGCTGAATGGGTGACGGCCGCGCTTGCCGATGCAGGCAGTTTGTCAGCCCCTTGTGCAGAGGGCTTTCGGCTGTAGAGTGCGGCTCGTTTCATCGTTGTTGGGGGCTTCGGTGATACAGTGGGCAGACATTATTGCAAGCCTCACGACATGCACTTTATCTGGCCCGAGCTGCTTTGGCTATTGTTGTTGATACCCCTGTTGGTGGTGGGGTACATCCGGGCTTTGCGCCGCAAACGCACCGCGGTGGTGCGTTATTCCAGCCTGAACCTGATTCGACCCGCTTTGGGGCCGGGGCACCGGATCCGCAGGCACATTCCCCCCGCTTTGCTGTTGTGCGCCTTGACCATGGTGTTGCTCGGCACCGCCAGGCCCAGTGCCCGTATCTCGTTGCCTGCCGACTACCTGACCCTGGTGATGGCCATGGACGTGTCGCGCAGCATGCTGGCCGAAGACGTGCCACCCAGCCGCATCGTCGCGGCTCAGCAGGCGGCCAAATCCTTTTTGCAAGAACTGCCAGGCCATGTGCGCGTGGCCGTGGTGTCTTTTGCCAGCAATGCCCAGCTGGTCCAAGGCGTGACGGACCAGAAAGATGCGTTGTTGGCTGCCATCGATGGCTTTCAATTGCAGCGCGGCACGGCCACCGGCAGTGGCTTGCTGGTGGCGCTCAACACCTTGTTGCCCGAATCGGCCATTGACCTGGAGTCGGTGTTGTACGGCGCCGAGTTCAAGTCGGGCAGTCTGGTGGCGCAAGGCGGGCTGGCGGGGCGTTCGCTAGACCAGCGTCCTGCCCCGGGAGCTGCAGAAGCTGCAAAGCCCGTGCCGGTGGGGTCGTACACCGCGGGGGCGGTGATCTTGTTGTCCGATGGGCGCCGCACCACCGGGCCAGACCCGGTTGAGGTGGCCAAATGGGCGGCTTCCAAAGGGGTGCGTGTCTACACCGTGGCCTTTGGGACACCGAATGGATTCATCCCCGGTTTGGAGGGCTTTTCTTTTTATGCGCGCGTGGACGAGGAGGCCTTGCAAAAAGTGGCCGAGACCACGGGGGCCGAATTTTTCAGGGCCACCAACGCCAGCGACCTGGCCAACATTTACCAGCACCTCTCGACCAAGTTCACGCTCGAGCGGCGTGACACCGAAATCACCGCTTTGCTGGCGGCACTGGCGGGGGTTTTGGCGCTCTTGGCCATGGGCTTGTCGATGCGCTGGTTCCGTCACTGACCTGCCAAGCTAAAACCCGATTCACCCTGAGCCCCATCACATAAGACGCGAGACTGGAAATCAAGTCACCCATTGCCTGCAAAAAGCGCAACTTGCCTGCATACAGACCCAACCGCATGAGGCTAAGTATTGCACGCTGGAATCCCACTGAATTCGCCTGATCTGCGTGCCCTCGGTAATGAACGCGATCAGGCGCATCTGACCACCGCACATCGGGCACAGCAGCGGGAACACTTCGTAGATGCGCGCTACCAGCACCGCCCACAGGTAGTGCGCTGCATGCTTGGGTGGTGCATGTTCGGGCGTGGGCGCAATTGGATTGCCCAACGGCACGGGGCCGTCTGCGCCGCCGCACGTGGTAGTACTTATGGATCGCCACGTCCCGCCACGGCGCAAGCGCCTCGCGGCTAAAGGCCGCTCCTCGCGATGACGAACCTAGGCAGACTTCACTCCCCGGCTTAGATTTTTCCCAGGTAATCGCGCTTGCCGACTTCCACGCCATTGTGGCGCAGGATGCTATAGGCCATGGATACGTGGAAATACACATTGGGCAGGGCGTGGCCGAGTAAAAACTGCATGCCTTTGTAGTGCGTTTCGGTATCGCCGCGCTTGGTCACGATGTCTTTATCCTCGGTGCCGTCGATTTGCGCCGGGGTAAAGCTCTCGATAAAGGCGATGGTCTTGGCGATGCGCGCTTGCAAGTCCGCAAAGCTTTGCTCTTTGTCCTCGTAGGCGGGGATTTCGACCCCGGCCAGGCGCGCTATGACGCCTTTGCAGGTGTCGCTGGCAATCTGAATTTGCCGCTTAAAGCTCAGCATATCGGGGTAGAGCCGGAAGTCAATGAGAGCGGCCGGGTCTATTTTTTTGGCTTCTACATGCGCTTGGGCCTTGCTCAGCAGAGCGGATAAATTGGTCAGTGCATTAACCAGGCGCGGGGCGCTAGCGTGGAACATGGAAATCGTCATGGGAGGTGTCTCGGGTAATAAGTGGCTGGCGCCGGTTTGGCGCGACGCTATCTTAAACAGATAGGCATTTCAACCGCATGAGGCCAAGTATTGCACGCTGGAATCCCACTGAATTCGCCTGAAACACGCGATTTGCCACCCCACCTGCGAGATTCACCACCAGGGGTTGGCGTTCAGCCGCGTGATGTTCGATGCACTGCGTGCACCGGGCGCACAGCCCTCCTGCAGCGATTCAAAATCACCGGTCCCTCGGTAATGAACGCGATCAGGCGCATCTGACCACCGCACATCGGGCACAGCAGCGGGAACACTTCGTAGATGCGCGCTATCAGCACCG
>CAJCCO010000141.1 GCA_903960915.1 uncultured beta proteobacterium | reverse complement strand
GGGACGAAGTCATTTAAGGCTGTAGTGGCAGCAGATTCCAATAGGGCAAATTCCGCGATTCTTTGGGGTCCATTTAAGTGGCTCGCGGCTGCGGACAATGCATTTGTTAATGCAGCTAAAGCCGGAGCGTTTTGTAAGCGGATTTGCTCCATCGTATTTTTTAGAAGCAAACCAATGGTGTTTTTAGCCGCGAACTGGCTCACGTCCGCAGAAGCATCATCCATCGCCTCAATGAAAATGGGCTCTGGAAAAAGTACTGCAATTGCATTGTCAATGCCCGTCGGATTTGCAGCCCAGTTCCCAGTTGCCGGATCCAAGACTTCGAGTTTTATGTCAACAGCACGTGCATTTGGAGTTTCTTGAATTCGCCTGAACGTCAATCTAGAGTTAGACACGAACCTACCAATTTGTGTCTGCTGGTTTGGCGGCAACATGGATATATCCGGGTCAAAGATGACGCCAGAAACGACGACCCGGCTATTGATGTCGTTGAACTTTGAACTTGAAAGAGAGCTTTTTCTTAGCAACCAAACTATTGCTCGAAGTATGTTTGACTTGCCGGCGTTGTTGTAGCCGATCACCGGCGAAAAAGCGCTAAGCGGTACGTTTACTTGGGAACATGAACAAAAATTCTCTATCGTTATTTCTTCAAGAAGCATTGCATTTTCCTTGTAGTCCGTTGAAATTATTCAGAATCACCCCAATCACCGGCCTCTGCGTAGCCCTTATGGCTGCCACATAAAACATCCGCGCGGCCTCCTGATCGTCTTCGCCCTTCGCGGGCATGTGCCCCACACCGGAAAGAGCCACAACGGAGAACTCCAGGCCTTTGCTGACCTTCATGTCATCACTCTTCCTCCAAGTCCCCCAACAACACCCCGCGCCGCGCCAGCTGCTCACGCGCCTCAAGCAAAGCTCCATGCAGCTTTTGCGCTTTCTCCGTTTTGGGTGGCAGTTCGGTCCAGTATTCGGCCACGGTGATGCCGTCTTTGTGCATTTGCAGCAGCGCCATCTGGCCTTTGTGCGCGGCTTTGAAGCGGTCCAGCTTGAGTTCGATAGCCACCAGGCGGCGCAGGCTTAAGAAGTCGAGGAAGTGCGGGTCTTTGAAGACCAGAGTGGGGTCGGTGCGATGGAAGGCTTTGCGTTCGATCTGATGGTGGAGTTCCCGCACGCTCCAGCGTGATTCCACCGATTGATGCGCATAAAACCACCGGGCCGCCTCAGTTTTGAGGGGCAAGAGTTGCAAAAAGTGCGTCCAGCTCAAATGGCGCATCAGTGATGCGACTTTCTCTGTAGCCGGAAAGGCCACTGCAAACTGCGCCAGGCGGCGTTCGCCCGCAGTCATGCGTGAAGTACAGGCGCCAAGCGCCGGTATAAGAGTTGCCAATGTGTATCCCGTCCCTGAGATGTTTTTTGTCCATTATGGGTCACGCAGGGTGAGGCTCCAGGTCTGCCGGGGCCTTTTTATGGGGGACGGCACTATTTTGAGAACAATAAATTCTGGGATGGTGCATTTTTGTAAACACAAGCCCCTTACTGGGTGTTGCCCATCCCCAGCCGCTCATAAAACGGGTGGCATGCGCCTTGCGTACAACAGGTCATGGCTTTTATACCGAGGGTTCTTCCTAATATTGTTGGCGAAATATCCGATAAACAATGCACATTGTTAACAATCAATTTGACAAATAACTTCACCATGTGTCCACTGCGCGTTGTAAAGCCATGATCAAAGGCCAGCCCAAGAGGGTTGAAAAGCCGCCAGCTGAGGTGGAGCCGTTGTCGCCGCTGGAGGACAACGACGAAGTGCGGGTGCAAAAAAGTTTGGCTGCCGCTATTTACGAGCACCGTTTGCCCCCGGGCACCAAATTGCCCGAAGTGGATTTGGCCCGCATCCTGGGCACGTCTCGGGGCACCTTGCGCAAGGTGTTGGACCGCCTGGCCAGCGAGCACCTGGTGGAGCAAATCCCCAACCGAGGCGCCTTTGTGGCGCGCCCCACCATTGAAACCACCCGCAACGTCTACGCCTTGCGCCGTATTCTGGAAGCGGGCGTTGTGCGCACCCTCTCCCAATGCAACTGCGCGCCGTGGATCAACAACGTGCGCTTGCAAGTGGGTGAGGAGCGCGAGGCCAACCGGGTTGGCGACACCTCGCGTTACATCCGGCTGGCCGGCAAGTTTCACCTCGATCTGGCCGCCGCAACGGGCAACGCCGCGCTGGAAGAGCATCTCCAGCGCGTGGTCTCCCAGACCTCCTTGATGGTGGCGCTGTATGACCTGCCTGGCATCAACACCTGTTCGGTGCATGAGCACCTTGAAATTCTGCAGGCCATTGAGGCCGGGCAACACCAGGAGGCCGAGCGCCTGATGGAAGAGCATTTGCTGAGTTGCGAACGGCAACTCCGTTTGGGCGAAGAGCGTCAGGTCGTTGACCTGGCACAAGCGCTGGGCGCGCCACCTGCCGCACGGGCGCAGGCTAACCCGCCTATTGCGGCCAAGCCAAGGCGTAAACGCCTGGGCGCAGTGGCCTAGTTTTTATTCTTAATCGTTTCAACCCTAAGGAGTAACTCCATGAAAAAGCAACTGGTTGCGCTAGGACTGGCGCTCGCGGTCACATTCGGAAGTACGGGCTTGCAAGCCAAGACTTTCACCTGGACGGCATCGGCCGACGTTTTGTCGTTGGACCCCTACGCCACCAACAACTCGTTCACCAATGCCTTCATGAACAACATTTATGAAGGCCTGGTCCGCTTCAACGAGAAGGTGGAAATTGAGCCCGCATTGGCGGAGTCCTGGTCGTCGGTTAGCCCAACGGTCTGGCGTTTCAAATTACGCCGCAACGTGAAGTTTCATGGCGGTGAAGCCATGACCGCAGACGATGTCGCATTCAGCTGGCAAAGGGTTCAGTCGGCAGGCTCTATTGCCAAGCTCAACCTGGGCAACGTTAAGGACATCCGCAAGGTGGACGCGTTCACAGTAGATGTTGAGACCCGCGCACCATTCCCCCTGCTGCTCAACGAAATGTTGAGCTTCAACATCATGAGCAAAGCGTGGTGCGAGGCGAACAACGCCAAGGAAGCCAGCGACCTGCAGCAGAAGAAAGAAAATTTTGCCAACCGCAACACCAACGGCACGGGCCCCTTTGTTCTCAAATCGCGTGAGGTCGATATCAAGACCCTGCTCGCCGCCAACGCCACTTGGTGGGATAAGCCCAAGCACAACCTGACGGAAATTGCATTCACCCCCATCCAGTCCGACGCCACACGCACCTCGTCGCTGCTGTCTGGCACCATTGACGCCACCGTCAACGTGCCGCTGCAAGACGTGGCACGCATCAACAGCTCGGGCGCTTTCAATGTGGTGCAGGGGCCAGAGTTGCGCACCATCTTCCTCGGTATGGATCAGGCACGTGACGAGTTGCTCTATTCCGATGTCAAGGGCAAAAACCCCTTCAAGGACATTCGTGTGCGCAAGGCTTTTTACCAGGCCATTGACGTCGAGGCCATCAAGCGCTCGGTCATGCGTGGCGTCTCCTGGCCTGCTGGCATGGTGATGGCACCGCAGCTCAATGGCGCACCCAAAAACCTCAACACGCGACTGTTGCCGTTTGACGCAGAAGCCTCCAAAAAATTGTTGGCTGAAGCCGGGTATCCCAACGGGTTCACTGTGGCCATGCAATGCCCGAACAACCGCTATGTGTACGACGAGCAAATCTGCCTGGCCATCATTTCCATGCTGGGACGTGTGGGCATCAAGATCACGCCACAAATCGAACCTGCAGCCAAGTGGAATGTGCGCTTGAATACGCAAGACCTCTCTTTCTACATGATTGGCCATGCCGGCTTGCCTATGGCTGACTCCTTCGCCTTGCTCGCCGACGTAGCCGGTACACGCAGCAAAACGTTGGGTGGTTTGAACTCGGGCGGCTATTCCAATGCGGCGTTTGACGCAGTGTTGCCCAAGATCGCCTCAGAGCTTGACAGCACCAAACGCACCGCGCTGATGGCCGAAGCCACCAGCATTATTCGCAATGATGTGGCCTACATCCCCTTGCACCAGCAACCCATCACCTGGGCTGCACGCAAAGGGGTGGACATGAAGCAATCACCAGACAACCAACTGCGTCTGTGGTTGGTTACGGCGCCTTGAGCCGGATCGCCTGAAAGCGTTTTCCATCAGACTGAGCGAACGCCCTTCAAGGCGTTCGCTCCTTATTCAGGGCCCCTGCCATGCTTCGTTTTCTCTCCGCTCGTTTGTGGAATGGCTTGTTGGTGATGATCGGCGTTTCGTTCATCTCCTTCTTGATCTTCAATTACATCGGTGACCCGGTCAACAACCTGTTGGGCGAGACGGCCACAGGGGCGCAAAAAGAAGCCATGCGCACCGCCTTGGGCTTGGACCAGCCCTTGGTGCTGCGCTTTCTAAGCTACATGCGGCTGGCCTTGAGTGGCGAATTTGGCATCTCGTACCGCAACCTTGAGCCCGTCGGCCAACTGCTGTTGGCCCGCGTGCCCGCCACGCTGGAGTTAAGTTTGTGCGCGGCCGTGTTGGCTTTGGGTGTGGGCATTCCCATGGGGGTCTACGCCGGCATTCGCAGAAACTCCTGGTTGGCGCACACCATGCAGGTGGTCTCGCTGGTGGGCGTGTCCATTCCTTCGTTTCTGACCGGCATCATCCTGATTCTTATTTTCTCTGTGGAGCTGAACTGGCTACCGGCATACGGCCGGGGTGACGTGGTCAAACTGGGCAGCTGGTCGACCGGCTTGCTGACCACCAAGGGCTTGCTGTCGCTGATCATGCCGTCCATTACTCTGGCGCTGTTTCAGCTCACCTTGTTCATGCGCCTGGTGCGCTCGGAGATGCTGGAGGTGCTGCGCACGGACTACATCAAGTTTGCCCGCGCCCGCGGCATAGCTGACCGCGCCATTCATTTCCACCATGCGCTTAAAAATACCTTGATACCAGTGATCACCATCGCTGGTCTGCAACTCGGTTCGCTGATTGCGTTTTCCATCATTACCGAAACAGTTTTTCAGTGGCCGGGCCTGGGCTTGCTGATTATTCAGGCCATCACGTTTGGCGACATTCCTGTGATTGCCGCCTACCTGATGTTGATTGCCCTGCTGTTTGTGACCATCAACGCTGTGGTTGATGTGCTCTACTTTTGGGTCGACCCCCGCGTGAGGTTCGCATGACCAATAGCACACTGGAAAGTGCCGAAACGACGGCCTCGCTGGCGGCGCCCGCGTCCACCTGGGCGCGCTTTTTAGACAGCGACTTCATCTATAGTTTTCGGGGCTCCAAAACCGCCATGTTCAGTGCGCTGGTGTTGTTCCTGTTCATCCTGATCGCCTTGCTGGCGCCCTGGATTGCCCCGCAAAACCCCTTCGACCCCGCCGCCCTGGAGTTGACCAATGCGCGCATTCCACCGGCATGGCTGGAGGGCGGGCAACTGCGCTTTCCACTCGGCACGGATGGGCAGGGGCGTGACCTGTTGTCGGTGCTGATGTACGGCATGCGTATTTCATTGCTGGTGAGTTTTTGTGCCACCTTGTTTTCGCTGGTGTTGGGCGTTACCTTGGGCTTAATCAGTGGCTATGCCGGCGGTCGTATTGATAACCTCATCATGCGCCTGGCGGATATGCAACTGAGCTTCCCCACCATTTTGGTGGCCCTCTTGATTGACGGCTTGTCGCGTGCGCTGTTGCCGCGCTCGGTGCATGAGCAGCTGGCTTTGTTTGTGGTGGTTTTTGCCATTGGTATTTCGACCTGGGTGCAATATGCGCGCACGGTACGCGGCGCCACGCTGGTCGAGAAGTCCAAAGACTATGTGCACGCCGCCAAGTTGATCGGCATGGGCCCCATGCGAATCTTGTTCAAGCATGTCTTGCCCAATGTGCTCGGGCCGGTGCTGGTCATTGCCACTCTCTCGCTGGGTTTGGGCATTTTGACCGAGGCCACACTGAGCTTTTTGGGCTTGGGTGTGCCGCCTACCTCGCCCTCGCTGGGCACCTTGATTCGCATTGGCAACGAGGTCTTGTTCTCAGGCGAATGGTGGGTAACCGTGATGCCCGGAGTCTGCCTGGTCATTCTGGTTCTGGCTATCAACCTGTTGGGCGACTGGCTGCGCGACGTTTTCAACCCCAAGCTCAAATAATGACCATGCCGACACAACCCTTGTTAAGCGTTCAGGGCCTGCGTGTGGAGATACCCACGCGGCGCGGCTTGTTGCTGGCCTTAGACGATATTTCCTTTGACATCGCACCCGGCGAAATTCTCGGCTTTGTGGGTGAATCAGGCGCTGGCAAGTCGCTCACCGGCATGGCAATTTTGGGTTTGCTAGACCCACCCGGCCGTATTGCCGGGGGTGAAATCTGGCTGCGCGATAAGCGTATTGACCAACTGCCCCAGCAGGCCATGCGGCGCATACGTGGCAAAGAAATTGGGGCGGTTTTTCAAGACCCGCTGATGAGCCTGAACCCGCTGCTGCAAATTGGCGATCAGTTGATTGAGACCATTCGCACGCACCTGGATGTCACGCAGGCCCAGGCCACTGAGCGCGCCCTGGGCTTAATGCGCGCCGTGGGCATACCCGCGCCCGAGGCGCGTTTCACCGCCTACCCGCACCAGTTTTCTGGCGGCATGCGCCAGCGCATTGTGATTGCACTGGCTTTGTGCGCCGAGCCACAGTTGGTGGTGGCCGATGAACCCACCACGGCCCTGGATGTTTCCATTCAGGCCCAGGTGCTGCAATTGCTGCGCAAGCTGTGCCAGGAACAAGGCACCGCCATGCTGCTGGTGACGCACGACATGGGCGTGATTGCCGAAACGGCTGACCGCGTGGCCGTGATGTACGCCGGGCGCATTGTCGAGATCGGGCCCGTGCAGGACGTGATCAGTGCGCCGGTGCACCCCTACACGCGGGGCCTGATGGGCGCCATACCTTCTTTGAACCGCATCACCGGGCCGCTGGCCCAAATTGACGGTGCCATGCCGCGCCTGAACGCGCGCCCCAGCGGGTGTGCCTTTCATCCGCGTTGCCCGGACGCTACGGCGCAATGTCGCGCCCACAGCCCGGCTGTTCAAGCCCATGAAGGCCGCCAGGTGGCCTGCTGGCACCCCGCGCGTCAAAAGGAAAGCACATGAGTCCCGTCATGAAACAAGCGCCGACAGTCGGTGCCGACATCGCCATGCAGGTCAGCGAGGTGAGCCGCTATTTCCCCGTGAGTCAAGGCCTGTTGCATGGCGTTCTGGGAGGCGCACCGCGCGTTGTCAAGGCGATTGACGGCGTGGCTTTTCAAATTCCGCGTGGCGAAACCTTCAGTCTGGTGGGCGAATCAGGGTGCGGTAAATCAACGCTGGCCCGTATCGTGGCCGGGCTGGACAAACCCACCACAGGCACGGTTCAATTTGCCGATGCGGCGCGTGCGGGCCACCGCATTCAGATGATTTTTCAAGACCCGTATGCGTCGCTCAACCCGCGCTACCGGGTGGGCACCGCCATTGCGGAACCGATTCGCTTTCAGAAGTTGCTGCCTGAATCTGAGGTCATGCCCAGGGTGCACGAACTCTTGCGCCAAGTAGGCCTGTCGCCAGCCGATGCGGCCAAATTTCCGCATGAGTTCTCGGGTGGCCAGCGCCAGCGCGTGTCGATTGCGCGTGCCCTGGCTGGCAACCCAACTTTTCTGGTGTGTGACGAACCCACCTCGGCCCTGGATGTGTCGGTTCAGGCGCAAATTTTGAACCTGCTGCGCCGACTGCAGGACCAGTTGGGCTTGACGTGTCTGTTCATCAGCCACAACCTGGCCGTCATCAATTACGTCTCGCACAACGTGGGCGTGATGTACCTGGGCCGTTTGGTCGAGGTGGCGCCCACGCGGGTTCTGTTTGAAACCCCGAAACATCCTTACACGCAAATGCTGCTGGCGGCGCTGCCGCAGCTCGACACACGTGGGCGCAACAAGACCGCCCCCATGGGTGAAATTCCCAGCCCGCTGGACCCGCCAACAGGCTGTGCCTTTCACCCCCGCTGCCCGCACGCCAATGCGCGTTGTCGCACCGACAGGCCTGAACTACTGGGGCAACCCGATGGGTCACAGGTGGCTTGCCATGCGATAGAAGAGCGACGTATTGCCCTTGTTCCTGCTACTTAAAAGGCCACCCCCATGTCTGAATCACACCCCCCACAGCTGATAGATTTGCTCATCGTTCGCGGCACGCTGATCACGGTAGACCCCGAGCGTCGCGTCATTGAAGACGGCGCCATTGCCGTCGACGGCGAGCGCATTCTGGCGATTGGGTCGACCGCCGAACTGCAGCAACGCTACACCGCACGCAAGACCATTGATGCCCATCGCAAAGCCGTTTTGCCCGGCTTGATTGACAGCCATGCGCATGCCGGCCACGGCCTGCTCAAGTCGCTGGGCGGGGGCGACTCCGAAGCCTGGATGGAGGCTTGCCGGGTGGTTTACACCACCGGGTCTGACGAAGAATTTTGGTACGCCGAAGCCAAACTGGCCGCGCTGGAGCGGCTCAAGTTTGGTACCACCACCGGCGTGTGTCTGTTTGGTGGCGGCGACAGCATCATGCGGGTGGATGACCCCAAATATGCGGCACGGCATTCGGCTGCGATTGCAGAAACGGGCACGCGCTCCATGCTGGCGGTGGGGCCGTCGCGGCCCCCAGGCCCGCGCCTGTATGCCGATTGGCAGGGGTCTGAGCGCATCGACAAAATGGTTTCTTTCGAGCAGATGTACGAGACGTGCGAGGACATTGTTCGCCACCAGCATGGGCAGGCGCAAGGACGCGTCAACATCTGTATCACGCTGCCGGTATTTCAACCCGAGCATGACGCCGACCATGTGCAATACACCCAGGTCTTCAAAGACCAGGCCGCCCAGTACAGCGAGTTGGCACACCGCCACAAGCTGGCGTTCACGCAAGACGGCCACCGTGCGGGCACCTTGAAGCGGGCGCATGAGCAACTCGGTCTGCTGGCAGAAAACGCCTTCATGTCCCACTCCATCGACCTCACCGCCGAAGATATAGCCGCTTGCGTAGCGACCGGCACCAAGATCATTCACAACCCCAGCGCCATCATGTCCATACGCGGACGTTGCCCAGTGCCCGAGCTGATAGACGCTGGCGTCACGGTCGCGCTGGGTTCAGACGGCACCGCGCCTGACCGCAGTTACGACATGTTCCGCCACATGTTCCAGTGCATGCACTACCACCGGCGCCACTTCCGCGATGCAGGCGTGTTGCCGCACGGCAAGGTGCTGGAAATGGTCACCATTGACGCCGCCCGCGCCCTTGGCATGGCACATGAAATTGGCTCGCTCGAAGTGGGCAAGAAGGCCGATATTATTTTGGTGGACCTCTTCAAGCCCCACCTCATGCCGCTCAACATGCCGGTCTATCGCATCACCTCTTTTGCCAGCGGCGCGGACGTCTGCACCACCATCGTCAACGGCAAGGTGCTGATGGAAGACGGCCGGGTCAACACCGTGGATGAACTTGAAGTAATGGAGCTGGCGCAGGTGGCCACTGACCGAATGCTGGACCGTGCCGGGCTTCGGCATCTGTTGGCGTCGCCCCCCAATCTCTGGCGCGTGTCGCACTATTGAAACAGCCCCAAGCCAACTTGAACGGACCGGATGCAAATCGACTTCAGCACGCTCACCGCCTATCAACGTTACAAGTTGATGGCCAGCCTTATCGTGCCCCGGCCGATTGCGTTGGTGACCACCCAAAATGAAGACGGTGTTGTCAATGCCGCGCCGTTCAGCATGTTCAACATGCTGGGCGAAGACCCGCCCATTCTGATGATCAGCATCAGCAAACTGCAAGACCACCAACTGAAAGACACGGCCAACAACATTCTGTCCAATGGCCAGTTTGTGGTGCATATTGCAGACGAAGCCATGGCACAGCAAATGCACCGTTGCGGCGACACCTTGCCCGCCAATGTGAGTGAGCTGGACGTGGTGGGCTTAACAACAGCACCCTCGCAAGCCGTCAGGCCGCCCTACATCGTGCAGGCGCCGGTGGCGTTTGAATGCGAGTTGCAAGAGACCATGGAGAACGCCAGTCGGCATATCTTTATCGGCAAAGTGCTGTGGCTTCATGCGCGTGAAGATCTGATTGATACCGAGTTGTACCGCGTGCGCTTGCAAAACTACTTTCCGGTGGCGCGCTTTGGTGCCAGCTACTACATTCGCACGCGCGACCGCTTCTCCCTGGGTCCGCAACCGGTCGGCGCCCCTCCCAACCCGATCGACGAGATCTGCTAGAAAGTCTGCCATGACGACAACCCAGGTGATCCGTAATGTTCGTCCTCTTGGCGCCGCCGCCGTGGACCTTGTGCTGGAGGCCGGCAAGATCAAGGCGCTGTTGCCTGTGGGCAGTGCCGCGCCAGAACTTCCCTGCTTGTTGGACGGCCAGGGCCAGTTGTTGCTGCCGGCCCTGGTGGAGAGCCATGTCCATTTCGACAAGACCTTGTGGAGCATGCCCTGGCGTCCCAATTCGGCGGGCCCCACGCGCAACGACCGCATCAGTAATGAACAAGTCTTGCTGAAGAACTTTGACGTGCCGATTGCCCAGCGTGCCGGCGCCCTGACGGAGCATTGCATCGCCCTGGGTTCGCTGTATTTCCGCAGCCATGTGGACGTGCAGACGGTGTGGGGCTTGCGTCACGTGGAGGCCATGCTGGCGCTGCGAGACCAGTACAAGCACTTGATTGACATGCAGCTGGTGGCCTTTCCGCAGGGCGGCCTGCTGATTCAACCCGGCACCACGGCGCTGATGCAAACAGCCCTTGAAATGGGGGTGGACATCGTTGGCGGTATCGACCCTGCGGCCATTGACCGCGACCCGGTTCGCCACCTCGAAATCCTGTTTGACTGGGCCGTCCGGTATGACCGTGGCGTAGACATTCATTTGCACGACCCGGCAGATTTGGGTCGTTGGGAAATTGAGCGCATTGCCGACATGACGCAAGCCCACGGCTTGCAAGGCCGCGTGATGATCAGCCACGCGTATTGCCTGGGCGCCTTTGCGCCTGTGGAGCTGCATGCCCTGGCAGACCGCTTGGCCGAGCTGCAAATCTCCATCATGACGTGCGCACCCTCTCACGTGACCGTGCCGCCCGTGGCTATGCTGCGCAGCCGCCACGTCAATGTGTGTTCCGGCTCAGATGGAATTCGCGACGCCTGGAGCCCCATGGGCAATGGCGACATGCTGGAGCGCGCCATGTTGATCGCCTTGCGATTTGGCTGGAGTAAGGACAGCGACCTCGAGATGGCCTTTGACATGGTGAGCACAGGCGGTGCCCGTGCGCTGGGCCTGCCCGCTTATGGTTTGGCGCCCGGCTGCCCGGCTAACTTGCTGATCTTGCCGGCAGAAAATTTGGCCGCCGCCGTGGTGGACCGCAGCCCCAGACGCACCGTCATCAGCCGCGGCCACATCGTGGCGCGCGACGGTGTCTTTCTGGCACGTTGACGCTTGCTCACCCACCTATGCGCACACGTCTTAAAGCATCTTTTGTGGTCGGCTTCAACGGCAAGACGCATGAATTGTGGCGTGACGGCGAGGTGGTTTTTTCAGGCGACACGATTGAGTTTGTGGGCCGTAACTTTCCAGGCCATGTCGACAAAACAGTGGACTACGGCCATGCCTTGATAGGGCCGGGCCTGATTGATCTGGACGCGCTGGGCGACCTCGACTCGGGCGTGCTCGGTTTTGAGAATGGCGACAAATTGGAAATGGGGCGACTGTGGTCGCAGGACTATTTAAACCAGGGGCCGCGTGAGGCATACAGCGCCGAAGAAGAAGCCTTCAAGGCCCGCTACGCATTCAGTCACCTCATTCGCAACGGCATCACCACGGCCTTGCCCATTACTTCCATGTATTACCGCGCATGGGCCGAACACTACGACGAATTCGCCGCCGTGGCAGGCATCGCTGGCGAACTGGGCCTGCGCGTCTATCTGGGGCCGTGCTACATGAGCGGCATGACCTATATACGCCCCGACCGCAGCCTGGCGCAGCATTGGGACGAGCCGCGCGGTTTGGCCGGGCTCAAGCAAGCCGAGCGTTTTTTTCAGGACTTTGACGGCGCACACGGCGGCCTGGTGCGCGGCATGTTGGCGCCCGACCGAATTGAAACCTGCACGCCTGCATTGCTGGCACAAACAGCGGCCTTGAGCCAAGAGTTGAAGGCGCCCGTACGACTGCACTGCTGCCAGTCGGTGTACGAATTTGAATTGGTTCGCCAGCTGCGCCACACCACGCCTTTGGGTTGGCTGGAACAGCTCGGCTTGTTGACGTCCCGCGCAATTTTGCCGCACGGCATCTACCTCAGTGGGCACCCCAAAGTGTCTGACCGCAGCCCGGACGATTGGCGCCGACTCTGCGCCTCAGGCGCCACCATTGCGCACTGCCCGGTGGTGTTTGCGCGCATGGGCGATGCCTTGAATTCATTCGGCAAACTCAAAGAGGCCGGTATCAACCTAGGCTTAGGCACAGACACCTGGCCACCGGACTTGCTGCACAACATGCAAGTGGGCCTGTATGTGGCGCGCGTGGTGGAGAACGAGGCCACGCGCACCAGCGCTGCAGACCTGTACAACGCCGCCACCCTGGGCGGGGCCCGGGCGCTGGGTCGGGACGATCTGGGGCGCCTGGCGCCTGGGGCACAAGCAGATATCGTTGTGTTTGATCTTCAGGCGCCGCATCTCGGACCATTTTTTGACCCCTTCAAAAATTTGATTCTGGCCGGGCGCGGCACCGACTGCCGCGCCAGCTATATAGGCGGCCGCCACCTGATGGAAAACTTTGAATTGCTCGGCAGCAGCAAGCGCAACAGCGACGAGCTACAAACGCAGGCCCAGCAGCAGTTTGACAAACTCATGGCCAGTCACACCCAGCGGGCTTTTGGCAACCCCACACAAGACAAACTTTTTCACCCGGTTTTTCCCTGGGCGACTTGAAGGCATACGCGCCCGATAGCTTTTTTTAAGCAGGATAAATCGGACTCGACCGGCTGGTACCGAGTGGAAATAACGGCACCATCAAGTGACCAAAGCCGCTTACCATCTGTTTCACTTTAAAAATATACAAGCAGCTGGGATGGGTGCAAACGTTGCGGTTTCAACCGAAGAGCAGCAACACCCAGTCGCCATGCTGAATAAATTCAAAAAGGGAGACAGGCCATGAAAAAAGAGTTAGTTCAAACGCTCACCGACACCTTTGAGGGTCATGCGCAGCAAACAGAAACAGGGGTGGAGTTCTGGCTAGCAAGGGACGTTCAACACTTGCTGGGCTACAGCAAGTGGGAAAACTTCCTCAACGTCATCAGCAGAGCCAAAACCGCTTGTGAAGTCTCGGGGCCCGACATCGACAACCATTTTCCTGACGTCAGGAAAATGGTCGACTTGGGCTCTGGCAGCCAGCGCGATATCGACGACATCATGCTCACCCGCTATGCCTGCTACCTCATTGCGCAAAACGGCGACCCTCGCAAACCTGAAATAGCTTTTGCCCAAACCTACTTTGCGGTGCAAACCCGCAAGGCAGAGCTGATTGAGCAACGCCTGCTGGATGCTGAGCGCATCCACGCACGCAAAAAACTCACGGCAACAGAAAAAGAACTTTCGCAAGTCATCTATGAACAGACCGGTGGCGACCAAGACTTTGGCTTGATTCGCAGCAAAGGCGACCACGCTCTGTTTGGCAAAAGCACCCAGGCCATGAAAGCCCAATGGAAAGTGCCAGACAGCCGCCCACTGGCCGACTTTGCGCCCACTATTTTGCTCAAGGCCAAAGACTTCGCGGCCGAAATCACCATCTTTAACGTTCGCCAGCATCAAATGGCGGTTGAGGTGCAAATCTCCAACGAGCACATCACCAACAACCAGGCGGTGCGCAACACCTTGCTGGAACGTGGCATTCGCCCAGAGAGTCTGCCGCCCGAAGAAGATGTGAAAAAGGTGGAGCGACGTTTGCAGTCTGACGATAAAAAAATCCTCAAACATGAAGCAGATAAGCGCAAGAGCGCCCCCACCACCCAGACGAAGGAGGGCACATGAGCCGCATCAAACTATTCGAGTCGGCGGAAATTCGTTCTATCTGGAGCGAAGATGCGCAGCTTTGGTATTTCTCCATCGTGGACGTGGTGCAGGTACTGACGGACTCGGTCAACCCAACCGATTACCTCAAGAAGCTGCGCAAGCGGGATACGGAGCTGGGCAGCTACCTAGGGACAAATTGTCCCCAGGTAGCCATGCGCACGGCCAGCGGCGTACAGCGCCAAACCCTGGCCGGCAGTGCCGAGCAACTGTTACGGCTAATCCAATCCATCCCCTCGCCCAAGGCAGAGCCGTTCAAGCGCTTGCTCGCCCAAGTGGGCTATGAGCGGCTGGAAGAAATCGAAAACCCCGAACTGGCCGCACAGCGCATGCGGGCCATTTACCAGTCCAAAGGCGACAGCCCCGAATGGATCGAAAAGCGGGTGCGTGGTATCGCCAGCCGCGACGAGTTGACCGACGAATGGCAAATACGCGGCGTGAAGGAGAAGCGCGAATTTGCCTTGGGCCCCCTTATGTTTGCCCCTGTCGATGCGCAGCAGCCTGCGCACTGATGGCCTCGCGGGTGGGGGCATCTAGGCGGGCTAGGTTTTTAAGTTGCATGGCCATGCGTGGGTTTTTCTTGAGCAAGACTTCGTGGCGCATTAAAAAATCCCAGTACAGCGTGGTGAACGGGCAAGCGGTGGCGCCGGTGGACAGGGCGGGGTCGTAGAGGCAACCTTTGCAGTGGTTGCTCATGCGCTGAATGTATTTGCCGCTGGCCACATATGGCTTGCTGGCCATGAGGCCACCGTCGCCAAACTGACCCATGCCCAGTGTGTTGGGCAGCTCCACCCATTCGACCGCGTCCACATAAACACTCAGATACCAGCTATGCACCGCTTGCGGCTTCACGCCCAACAGCAGGGCATACAAACCGGTCACCATCAGGCGCTGAATATGGTGGGCGTAGCCGTGTTCCAGGGTTTGGCCAATGGCGTCTTTCAGGCAGGCCATGTCGGTGTTGCCGGTCCAGTACCAGGCGGGCAACTCGGCTTGGGCATTGAGCGCGTTGCGCGTCAGGTACTCGGGCATGTGCAGCCAGTAAATGCCGCGAACAAATTCACGCCAGCCCAAAATTTGCCGAATGAATCCTTCGGCTGCCGCCAGTGGCGCGTGGCCGGCGCGGTAAGCCGCCTCGGCTGCGTGCACCACCTCGCGCGGGTTCAACAGTTTGAGGTTGAGCGCGCAGCTCAGGTGCGAGTGGTAGAGCCAGGCTTCACCGGCCCACATGGCATCTTCGTACTGGCCAAACAAAGGCAGCCGCTGTTCTATGAAGGTTTGCAAGGCCACCAGCGCCTGCGCGCGTGTCACCGGCCAGCCAAAACTTTGCAAGTTGCCCGGGTGGTTGGCAAATTGCGTGTTCACCAGCGCCATGACTTCTTGCGTGGTGGCGTCCGGCTCGAAGCGCGTGGGCGCTGGTACGTCTTGCGGGCCGGCTTTGCCAAAGGACTCGCGGTTGTCGGCGTCAAAGTTCCACTGTCCACCCACGGGCTCTTTGCCGTCCATCAGAATGGCGTGCTTGTGCCGCAGTTCGCGGTACCAGTATTCCAGACGAAGTTGTTTGCGGCCTTGGGCATGCGCTGCAAACTCGCGCACTGTGCTGAAAAAATGGGTGTCATCGCGCAGGTCCAGCGCCAGCGCGTGCTGCGCCGCCACAGCACGCAGGCTTTGCAACACGCGCCAGTCGCCGGGCGCCGTCATCACCAGCGCCGCTGGCTGCATCGCTGTGATGGCCGCGCTCAATTCCAGACCCAGGGTGCCGGCGTTGCCAACCTCGTCTAGCTGCGTGTAATGCAGCGGCAGGCCGCGTGTGCGCAAGTCGCTGGCAAAGTGCCGCATGGCGCTTAAAAACACCGCAATGCGCTGCTTGCTCGACCACACGTGGGTCGACTCCTCAGCCACCTCGGCCATCCACACCACGTCTTGCGCCGGGTCGAAGTCTTGCAGCGCCGACGACTCGGCATCGAGTTGGTCGCCCAGCACGATCACCAGGTGACGGACTTTGCTGGGCAAGTTGTTGGGATTTTTGGTGGAAGTGTTGGTGTTAGGCATGGTTCTTTTTATCGGGTTTTTTGGCACGGCAAGCGTCAGAGCAGTACAACACCGCGTCCCAGTTTTTGGCCCACGCTTTGCGCCAGGTCATGGTGCGCCCGCACACCGCGCACAGTTTGCTGGGCAGCGCTTGCTTGTTGCCTTTGAAATCATTTTTCATGGGTGAAGGTTTGTTAGTCAGGCGGTCAACCAGTCAGGCAAACAAGTCGCCCTGCGGCGACGGCGCAGCAGGCGCAGACGTGGCTTTCTTGGGCCTTGCCGGACGCCCCTGCCCGGTGGGCGGTAGACCACTTTTACGTGAGCCATGCCGCGCCAGAACATCGCCGGCTTCTTCGCGCGCTTGCAGGCTTTGACGCAGCCCGTACATGCGGTCTTTGGCGGCCTTCATGGCGGTTTTGTCGTCCACGATGGGCGCGGGGTAATCTTTACCGATGACGCAGCCCGCCATGTGCTGCACGCTGGGCGCCATCGTCCAGGGCTCAGCCAAGTACGGCAGCGGCACGCGCGCCAGCTCGGGCACCCAGCGGCGAATGAACAGGCCTTCGGGGTCTTGGTCTTTGGCTTGTTTGGTGGGCGAGTACATGCGCAGCGTGTTGATGCCGGTGGTGCCGCTTTGCATCTGCATTTGGCTCCAGTGAATGCCGGGTTCGTAGTCCAGAAACTGCCGCGCCAGAAACAGGCCGGTGGGCCGCCAGTGCAGCCACAGGTGGTAGCTGGCAAAACTGACCAGCATGGCGCGCATGCGGAAATTGAGCCAGCCGGTGCGAATGAGCGAGCGCATGCAGGCGTCCACCATGGGGTAGCCGGTGCGGCCTTCGCACCAGGCGGCAAAGTGGGCTTGGTTGAAATCGGTTGGTCGTTCCTCGCGCAAGCCGTCAAACACGCGGGCAAAGTTGTGGAACTCAATCGCCGGTTCGTCCTCCAGCTTTTGCATGAAGTGGCAGTGCCAGCGAAGCCGCCCAGAAAAGCCGCGCAGGGCATGCGCCATCGTGCGTTCAGGGGTGCTGCCAATTGCCACCTCGGTGGCCTGGTGCACGGTGCGCATGGACAGGGTGCCAAACGCCAGGTGTGGGCTCAGGCGGCTGCAGCCTGTTTCGGCGCTCAAGGGGCTGGAGAGGGCTTTGCGGTAGTCGAAGCCGCGCACCTGTAAAAAACTTTTCAAGGTCTGCCGTGCCGCTTTTTCTCCGGCAGCCTGCAAGGTTTTACCGTGGGGGGCCAGCCCCAAGCTGGCCAGTGTGGGCAGCTCGGTGGTGTCTGGCGGCAGCGCTGCGGAGAATCCACCCTGCAGCAAATGCAAAGGTGCGCTCATGCGGGCTTGCCAGCGCGCGGCCCACCCTGCGCGGCTGCGCAAGCGGCGCACCACACCGGTCTGGGTAAATTCTTGCCAGGTGACCTGCGTGCTCTGGCACCAAGCGGCTATCTGTTGATCGCGCGTGTATGACCAACCTGGTCCGGTCTCTTCGTGGCTCAGCAGGTGGCTAAAGCCCACCTCGTGGTGCAGCTGCGCCAACACCGTCACCGCAGAGCCCACGCGCACCAGCAAAGGCAAGCCGAGCGCCTGCAAGGCTAACTGTAGCTCCGCCAGGCAGCCCAACGCAAAGTCCACATGGCTGGCATCGCATTCGGTGCTTTGCAGCCATTCGGGCTCGATGACGAAGAGGGCCAGCGCATCGGCGTGCGACTGCGCCGCCACCAAGGCCGCATGGTCGTGAATACGCAGATCACGTTTGAACCAGACCAGCGCACGCTGCTTGGGCATTGCCATTGCCATTGCCATTGCCATTGCCATCACCATCGCGCCCGTTATTGCCGCGTATGTTTGGCACGGTGGCGCTGTACCTGCACGCCACGCAGCGCCGCATGCTTGGTCTCGCGCCCGGCCATGCGCTTGCGCCACATCCGAAAAGAAGAAGGCTTCATGTGGCGCCGCATCAAAGCCACCACCGCCGATTCATTCAAGCCAAACTGCGCCTCAATCGCCTCGAACGTGGTGCGGTCTTCCCACGCCATCTCCACGATGCGCGACAGGTCGGCTTCGCTGAGTGGCGCCGGTAGTGTATGAGGGGTGAGGGTCATGGCTAAGGTTGTGCTCGGGGTCCGCAGCGCGGCGTTGAGTGAGCCACGCGCAGGTTTGGTTTGAAGCCGCATTTTTACCTTGAATCAACAAACCTTTGATCGGGCAAAAAACGACCTTAAAAACAGCTTCAAACATCCTTGAGCAACAGCTTGTGTAGGGCCGTGCCGTGCAAATGTGGCATGCGCGTGGAGCAGTGTCTGGTTTGGATGAGTCAACCCGATGTTCTCCTAATGGCGCTTGCCGAATACTGAAAACCTTCGGTGTTGACCAAATTTGACATGAATCAGATATAAATGGATATGGAAATGGATGTCAAGATCGGACATAAACGGATATATTAGCGGATATGTTTGAATTTCAGCCGCCGCGCATTTCGTCAGAAATCCTTTCTCTCATCTCGACCATCAACGAGTTCAAAGGGGCGTGGCGTGCCTATGGAACCATTTCGCCTGAACGATTGGACGCACTCAAGCACGTGGCCACCATAGAAAGCATTGGTTCATCAACACGTATAGAAGGCAGCAAGCTGTCAGACCGTGAGGTTGAAAAACTCATGGCCGGCTTATCCAGCACTTCGTTTGAATCCCGCGACGAGCAAGAGGTCGCGGGCTACGCAAAAGTGATGGCGCTTGTGTTCACCTCATGGGAGTACATCCCTTTCAATGAAAACCATATCCAGCAGCTTCACCGAGATTTGCTTACCTACGTAGATAAAGACGAGGGGCATCGCGGCAAGTACAAGACCCACGAAAACAAGGTCGTTGCCCGTGATACCAATGGGGAAATTATCGGTATTGTTTTTGAAACTGCCTCCCCATTTGATACGCCGCGCCTGATGGCCGACCTAGTGGCATGGTTTCGAATGGAGCAGGAAAGTCGAACCTTGCACCCACTGTTGGCCATAGCGGTGTTCATCGTGACATTCCTTGCCATTCACCCTTTTGAGGACGGGAACGGCCGGCTTTCTCGGGTTCTCACCACTTTGCTACTTTTGCAGGCAGGCTATGCCTATGTCCCATACAGTTCGCTTGAATCGGTGATTGAGCAAAACAAGGGCGGCTATTACATCGCCCTTCGTCAAACGCAAATCACTATTCACACTGAACAACAAGATTGGGAGCCTTGGCTTTTGTTCTTCCTGCGCTCTCTTCATGCACAGGTCAAGCGATTGGAGAAAAAGGTCGAGAACGAAAAAATCGTCTTGGCCGCTCTGCCTGAATTGTCTCTCAGAATACTTGAACTGATCCGCGAACGAGGGCGTCTCACACTCAAGTCAGCCGTGGAATTAACAGGCGCGAACCGCAACACAGCAAAACTACATTTTCAAAAGCTGCTTGACGCGGGCCATCTCAAACGCCATGGAGCGGGGCGGGGAGTTTGGTATGGATTGGCGTAGTGGGCCCTGAAGAATTCACTTTGATCGGCGTGTACAACTGGAAATGACGTTTTGCAACAAGCAAGGCGAGTGACTGCTTTGTAGAAATGTGTCAGGTTTTACAATTCATCGCAAAGACCGCTTTCGCGAAAACTGATCACTTCACAATTAGGACGAAGGACCGCTAAGGGTGGCGGATTCAACCGGACGCGGGCTCAACATGAGTGACTTCATGCCATCACACACAGCCCAAAGAACCCCTCAGCGCATCAGCCCCATCGCACCCAGCAGGCAACTGGCGCTGGCCACCACGGTCAAGGTCCGGCGCATGGGCAGCCATCCTTGCACTTGAAAAAGTGGGTAAAGCACGCGGTCGACCGCATAGCACGCCCACAGCAGGCCGGCCACCACCCAGAGTCCGGGCTCCGCACCCAGCATGAGCGCCACCCACGCCACCAGACTCGGGCTCACGCCCCATGCCAGCACGGCCAGCGGGGCTGGCGAATCCAGCGAGTTAAGCGAATTAATCGAGGTATGACGCATCACCAACCCCCAGTGAATGGCGCCCAGAAAACTGGCAATCACGGCGCCGTAACCGAGCAGGGCCAGACCGGCAAAAGCACGGTAAGCCGGGTCAGCCAGCCAGACGGCCAAGGCCAGCAAGACAAACGGAATTAAGCCGCCAAAGCCCATGCGCCTGGCCCAGAGGGAAGGAAATGAATCACCGTGCGAAGCCATGCTGCCGGTGTTAGTGCCCGTGGTTTTTGTTGCAGTGGTGTCGCGTTTGTTGTCTTGCATGGTGGGTGTTGGCCGCACGCCTGTGTTGGGTTTGAGGGCTTGGAGGGCATTATCACCAGCCTAGATCGCCACGGCTTTCAGCCTCGCGATGACCGGGTAGTGGCTAAAGCGCCGGCAACCTGCCACCCGTCATGGCGAGTGAAACGCGGCCATCCATGACTTGGTTGGCAAGCGCCGTCAACTCAAACCAAAGGGGCAAGCTCACCCAGCGCATCGAGCACATCAAAATGATCGCGCCCCGGTAGGGATGAAAACTTCAGGTGGGTCAGGTGGGGCGCCCAGGCTTGGCGCAGGGCTTGCGACTGGACTTGAAAGGCCTCGGGCTCGTCTTGGCCTATCAAAATATGCACCGGCACATCACGCGCCGGCAGGGCAAAGAGGGGCGAGAGGGTGCGTACTTCTTCGGGGCTGATGTGCACCACGTCGTTCACGTACGAGGCGGCCACGGGGGCCAGGTCGTAGACGCCGCTGATGAGCACGGCGCCGGCAACGGCTTGCGCTGCTTGTGCCGCTTGGGCGCCGGCCATGCCGGCCAGCACGGCGGCGCACAGGTGGGCGCCGGCGGAGTGGCCGGCGATGACCAGGCGCGTGGGGTCAAGCCCTAAGCGCGGGCCTTCGCGCTGCAAGTACAGCAGCGCTTGGCCGATCTCGGCCACGATGTCGCGCAGGCTTGCCTGCGGTGCCAGCGTGTAGCCCACGGCGGCGTGCGCCCAGCCCGCTTGCGCAAGGGCGCGCACGGCAAAACCGGAGCCGGCCTTGCTGCCTTGTTGCCAAAAGCCGCCGTGCACAAACAGCAGGCAGGGCAGCAAGCCGCCTGGCGCGCGCGCGGGCAAGGTGAGGTCTAGCGTTTGGGGGGGAAGTGGGCCAACGCCGTGGCCATACACCAGGTCGGGCAGTCGCCGCAGCGTGGGGTCGTGCGCGAGTGTGCTGGTTTCCAGTTCATGGCGCTGCAACACGCCCATAAAGTCTTTGGCGCTGCGGCTGGGCGAGAGTTGGTGGTCTAGCTCGGCGCGGCTCAAGTGTTGAAACCCAATGGGCGGTGGGGTTGTCATGGGGTGCCTTCAAAAAATGCCGCCAGGGGCGCGCGCGGCAGTTGCCCGCGCAAGCCAATGGCCACCACAGCGGCACCGCTGGCTGGCGCGGTGGTGGCGTGCCATGAGCCCGTGCGCCCAGCCCACTGGATTTCATACCAGGCCGTTTCGCCGTGTTTGTTTTGCGCACGCACAAAGCCTTTGAGGCGCAACAGCCCAGGCTGCGGCTGCTTCAGCCAAGTCTGCAGGGCCAGCACCGAGAACACCTTGTCAGGTTGGCACGACCAGGTTTCAAACTGCTCGCCATGCGCCGGGTTGTCGTGCGTGTGGTCGTGGGCGTGATCATGCGCATGGTGATGGTCATGCTCGTGCGTGCACTGACTGTGATCGTGTTGTTCCTGTTGAACCTGGTGCGCCGCGTTAAGCGCCAGGCCGCTGAGCAGCGCCAGTGGCACTTCGCCCTGGTGGGTTTCAAACACCGGGGCCTCTGGCGCCACGCGGTGCACCCAGGCACGTACCTGTGTGAGTTGTTCTGGCGTGGCCAGGTCGCAGTGGTTGATAACCACCAGGCCGGCACTGGTGAGCTGGCGCGCCAGCGTGTCGGCCAACAGCGGGTCTTGCGACTGCGCGGCGGCGGTGTCGGCGTTGACCAGCACCACCACGCCGTCCAGGTAGAGCTGCGGCTCGGCTTTGCCCAGTTGCGCAATACGCCCGGGGTCGGACACGCCGCTGGCCTCCACCACCACGGCGTCCAGAGCGTCGGCGTTTTTGAGCACCTCGATCAGGGCCATGGAGAGGTCGTCGCCAATCTGGCAGCACACGCAGCCGTTGCTCAGGGCGATGGTGTTGCCGGCGGTGCTTTCAATCAAACTGGCGTCAATGTTGAGGGCGCCAAAGTCGTTCACCAACACGGCCAGCCGTTGCCCGTTGGCGTGGCGCAACCAGTGGTTGAGCAGCGTGGTTTTGCCCGCGCCAAGAAAACCGCCAATCACGGTCAGGGGAAGGCGCTTTTGCACGGCGGGTAGTTAGCTGTGCGCGGCCTTGAACACCCGGCCCGACAGCACGGTGCCCCACACGCGCACATCTTTGAGCGCTTTGGAATCAACCGTGAGCGGGTCGTCTTCAAGCACACAAAAATCGGCACGCTTGCCGCACTCGATGCTGCCGACTTCGTGGTCGAGCTTCAAGGTCCAGGCGGCGCCCAGGGTGATGGCGCGCAGGGCTTGCGGCACGGTCAGCGCCTCGGTCTGGCCCAGCACGCGGCCCTTGGGCGTGACGCGGTTGACAGCGCACCAGGCGGTAAACAGCGGCCCCAGCGGCGTCACCGGTGCGTCGGAGTGAATGGCCATTGGCACACCCGCAGCCAGCGCGCTGGCGCAGGCGTCCAGGCGGTTGGCGCGGTCGGGGCCCATGGTCATCTCATAGTGCTGGTCGCCCCAGTACCAGAGGTGGTTGGCAAACAGGTTGACGCACAGGCCGAGCTGTGCCATGCGGCGAAACAGCGGCGCGTCAATCATTTGCGCGTGCTGCAAGGTGTGGCGGTGGTCGGCCCGTGGCGCGCGCGCCAGAATGCGCTCGACCGCGTTGATGGCGGTCTCGCTGGCTTCGTCGCCATTGGTGTGGGTGTGAATTTGCAGGCCGGCACGGTGGTACTGCTCAAAGTCGGCCTCGTACTGCGACGGGGCGGTGACCCAGATGCCGTTGGGTGCGCCGTTGAAGTGGCCGGGCCAGCGCATGCGCGCCGAGAAGCCCTGAATGGAGCCGTCCAGCATCATCTTCACCAGGCCGTAACGCAGCCGGTCGGTGTTGCGCGGGAGCAGGCCTTTGACGTACTCGGCGCCCAGGGCAGCGCCGTGTGTGCCGTGGAAGGCCTGAAACGCGGGCAGCAGGCGCACCGAGGTGGTGTCATCGGCCAGCACGGTTTCCAGCACCTCGCAGTCATGCGCGGTGAGCTTGTTGGCCAGGTCGGTAGCGGTGGTGACGCCCTGCATGCAGGCCAGTGCCGCAAACGATTTGACGCCGCTGGCCGTCAGGGGGCCGAGCAAACCGGCGTTGCCAATTTTGCGCACCACTAAGTACATGGCGGCAGGCTCTTGCAGCTCGCCGGTGGGTTCGCCGGCCAGGGCGCCATCGCTGAACTTCACCACGCCTTCCACATCGGTCTCGGCGTTGACTTCGGCTAAGCGCAGCATGGCGCTGTTGACGTTCATCAGGTGGCCGTTGGCATGCGCCACCACGATGGGGCGGGTGGCGCTGGCGCGGTCCATGTGCTGAACGGTCATGCGCTCGCCGCCAAAATAAATTGGGTCGAAGCCCCAGGCCAGCAGCGGCTCGCTAACCGGTTTGCCTTGCGCTTGCAGTTGCGCGTCCACCTCGTGCAGGCGCGCCACCACGGCGTCCATCGAGCGCAGACCGGGCCAGACCTTGCCCTGCGGGTCGCGCCGGTCAAACCAGCCGAGGTAAGGCATGTCCCACATGCTGCCTTCTTTCAAGTGGCAGTGGCCTTCAATCAGGCCGGGCATCAGCACCTTGTCTTTGAACTGTTCGTCCAGGGTGTACGCCCCCCAGCTGGAGAGGTCGGCCAGCGTGCCCACGCCCAGTATGCGGCCGTCACGCACGGCCACATGGCTGGCCTCGGGCTGCATGGGGTTCATGGTGATGACCTTGCGGGCGGCGTAAATGGTGGTGACAGATGCAGAGGCAGTGGTGGTGGTCATGGCAGCAGACATTCCAAAAAAAAGAAGGCTAAAAAGACAACGTAAAAATCACACGTGTGGAGCTATTGCAGTTATGACACTTGGGGCAGTTTCAACGGCGCCACAGGCAGGTGGTTCACCAGGTCGACACGGCGGCAGCGCACCCAGTGCTGGGGCGCCAATTCACGCAGCGGCGGCAGCTCGGTGCTGCACGCCGGCTCGGCCACCGGGCAGCGCCCGGCAAAACGGCAGCCGGGGGGCGGGTTGATCGGGCTGGGTGGGTCGCCGCTGAGTTTGATGCGCTGGGCTGCGCGGCTGCGTCCGCCCTGCACCGTGGGCACCGCCGACATCAGCGCCACGCTGTAGGGGTGCAAGGGGTTGGCAAAAAACGCCTGGCGCGGTGCCCGCTCCACAATTTGGCCGAGGTACATCACCGCAATTTCGTCGCAAATGTGTTCCACCACAGCCATGTCGTGCGAGATGAACAGGTAGGTCAGCCCCAGCTCTTTTTGCAGCCGCACCAGCAGGTTCAGTATTTGAGCGCGAATGGCAATGTCCAGCGCCGAGACCGGCTCGTCGCACACCACCAGCTCCGGGTTGGTGGCCAGGGCGCGCGCAATGTTGATGCGCTGGCGCTGGCCGCCTGAAAACTGGTGCGGAAAGAGTTGCTGCTGTTCGGGGCGCAGGCCCACTTGGGCAAACAGTTCGGCCACGCGGGCCTCGCGCGTCTCGGGCGTGCCCACCTGCATCAGGTCCAGCGGCGCACGCACGGCCGCGCCGGCGCGCTCACGCGGGTTGAGCGAAGAGAACGGGTCTTGAAAAATAATTTGAAAGCGCCGGCGCGCCAGGCGCAACGCTTCGCCTTGCAGCGTGTCCAGCTGTGCATCGCCGAGTTTCACCTGGCCGGCGGTGATGGGCGCCAGGCGCATCACCGCCAGTGCCGTGGTGGTTTTGCCCGAGCCGGACTCGCCCACCAGCGCCAGCGTGGTGCCGCGCTGAATGGAGAAGCTCACGCCGTCCACAGCGCGCACCACCTCGGCCGGCTTGAACCAGCCCGCTTTGGGGCGGGGGAAGTGCACGTTCAGGTCTTGCACCTGCAACAAGGGTGCTGCTGTAGGTGTCGCAGGTGTTGCCGGCGTGGCAGGGGTCGCAGGCGTGTCGCGGGGTGTCATGGGGCGGCTCATGCGGGTTGGCCCGGTGCGGCGCTGCGGTCTTGCTGCAACCAGCAGGCGCTGCGGTGCAAGGCGATGGGCGTGCTGTCGGGCAGCTCAAACATGGGGGGCACCTCTTGGGCGCAAATAGGCAGTGCCTGCGGGCAGCGCTCTCGAAAAGCGCAACCGGTACCCAGCTCCCAGATCGACGGCACCATACCGGCAATCTCGGCCAGGTCGGCGCGCTCGCTTTGCTGGCTGCTGCCCAGCTCGGGCAAGCAGTTGATCAAGCCTTGGGTGTAGGGGTGGCCGGGTTGGCCGAGCACTTGCGCGGTCAGGCCGGCTTCCACCACGCGACCGGCGTACATCACCATCACGCGGTCGGCCATTTCAGCGACCGCGCCCATGTCGTGCGTGATGAGCAAAATGGCCGTGCCCTTCTCGCGCTGCAGGTCGCGCAGCAGGTCAAAAATTTGCGCCTGCACCGTCACGTCGAGCGCGGTGGTGGGTTCGTCGGCAATCAAAATATCTGGGCGGCAGGCCAGCGCCATGGCAATCATGACGCGCTGGCGCATGCCGCCGGAGAGTTGGTGCGGGTACTCGTCCACGCGCTTCTCGGGCGCTGGAATGCCCACTTGCTTGAGCATCTCAATGGCTTGCGTGCGCGCGCCGGCCACGTTCAGTCCGGCGTGCAGCTTGAGCGATTCACCAATCTGGTCGCCCACGGTGAACACCGGGTTGAGCGAGGTCATGGGTTCCTGAAAAATCATGGAGATGCGGTTGCCGCGCACCTCGCGCATGCGCTCGTCGCTGGCCTGCACCAGGTCTTCGCCCTGAAACAGCACCTGGCCGCCGCTGATGCGCCCCGGCGGACTGGGAATGAGCCGCAGCAAGGCCAGCGCGGTCATGCTTTTGCCGCAACCAGACTCGCCCACCACGCACAGGGTTTCGCCGCTGTGAATGCTCAGGTCGACGCCATTGAGCACCATCGCTTTACCGCGCCGGGTGTTGAATTCCACCCGCAAATCGTGCACTTGCAGCAGGGCGGTGCTGGCTGGGTCAGACATCAGCGCTCCCGGAGTTTGGGGTTGAGGGCATCGTTCAGGCCGTCGCCAATCAGGCTGACCGCCAGCACGGTAACAAAGATGGCCGCACCTGGGAAGGCCACGGCCCACCAGCAGGTCAGCACGTATTGGCGGCTGGAGCCAATCATCAGGCCCCAGCTCATTTGGTTGGGGTCGCCCAGCCCCAAAAAGGCCAGGCCGGCTTCAAACAAAATAGCTGCGCCAATGGCCAGCGTGGCCGACACAATCAGTGGCGGCAGGGCGTTGGGCAAGATCACCTGCCAGATGATGCGTGCGTGGCTGGCGCCAATGGCACGCTCGGCGCGCACAAATTCGAGGTTGCGGTATTTCAAGAACTCGGCGCGGGTCAGCCGGGCGGTGCCGGTCCAGCTCACCACGCCAATGGCCAGCGTGATGGTTAATAGCGTGGGCGAGAACAGCGTCACCACCACCATGGCAAACAACAGCGCTGGCAGCACCTGAAAGAACTCGGTGACGCGCATCAGCACGGCGTCGACCCGGCCGCCGTAGTAGCCGGCCATGGCACCGAGCGTGATGCCAATGGAGACCGACAACAAGGCCGCCACGGCGCCTACCAAGAGCGTGGCGCGCCCGCCGTAGATCAGCGTGGTGAGCACGTCGCGGCCCAAATAATCGGTGCCCAGCAAAGCGTCTTCAGAGAACGGTGGTGTCATGGGGGCGGCGCGAATTTCAAACGGGTCAGCACCCATGAGCCAGGGGCCGCCCAGGCTCACCAGCAGCACCAGGCCCAGCATCAGCATGCCCGCAATGGCCGAGGGATTGCGCGCAAACATGCGCAGCGCCTCGCGCCAAGGGCCTTCCACCTGAAGTGTTTTTTTCATGAGGTTTTGATACGCGGGTCAATCAGGCGGTAACACAGGTCGGTCACCTGGTTCATCACAATCACCACGATCGACGAGAACAGCAGCACGCCCAGAATGGTGGGGTAGTCGCGCCGCAGCACCGACTCAAACGCCAGCCGGCCCAGGCCGGGCCAGTTGAAGACGGTTTCGACCACAATGGCGCCCGCCAGCACATTGCCAAACTGCAAACCCAAAATGGTGACCACGGGCAGCACGGCGTTGCGCAGCGCATGTTTGTAAAGCACCAAGCGCTCGGGCAGGCCTTTGGCACGGGCGGTGCGAATGTAGTCGGAGCCCAGCACGTCCAGCATGGCGGCGCGCGACAGGCGGCTGTACTGCGCCAGGTACACCAGGCCCAGCGTGAGTGAGGGCAACACCAGGTGGTGCAACACATCCACCACGTCGGCCCAGCCCAGCCCGCTGGACTCGATGCCGCGCATGCCCGACACCGGGAAGACTGGAAAAATGCTCGCCAGCAAAATAATAAGCAGCATGCCCATCCAGAACACCGGCGCCGCAAAACCCACCAGGGACATCACATTGATGAGTTGCGACAGCCAACCGTTGGGTTTGCGCGAGGACAAAACGCCCAGCGCTGTACCAATTAAAAACGCCGTCAGCACCGAGGTCAGCACCAGCAGCAGCGTGGCGGGCACGCGCTCAAGAATCAGGTCGGACACCGGCAGGTTGAAGAAGTAGGAGTAGCCCAGATCGCCACGCACCACTTTGCCCAGGTAAATGCCCAGTTGCACGGGGACAGGTTGGTCTAGTCCGTACTTGGCGCGCAGCTCGGCCTGCAGTTTTTCGTCCATGCCGCCGCTGGCGCCGGCAATCGTTTCGACCGGATCACCCGGCGCGGCATGCACCAGCACAAAGTTAAGCACCACCACGGCCAGCACCAGGGCCAGGCCCTGGGCGAGTCGGGAGGCGAGTAATTTCAGCGTCTGCATCCGTGCCAGGCGGTAGACAACTTACTTAAAGTACACCTCGTCATACGGCGATGCGGGGCCCCAGATGGTGGTGGGCACGTTCATGACATTTTTTGTGGTGGCGGTGTGGTACGGCGTGTTGTTGATGAAGTGGATGGGCAACTCGTCGGTCACGATTTTCTGGAACGTGGCGTAGTAGGCCTTGCGCTTGGTGGGGTCGAGCAGGCCGCCGGCGGTGTTGAGCAACTCATCCACCTTGGGGTTGTTGTAGGACTGGGTGTTGGTCCAGATGATCGGGCGAATGTTGGTGGACAGGTAGGTGCGGTGCACGCCAATGACGGGGTCGCCCCAGTTGAAGACGGTGTCCATGGTCATGTCAAAGTCACGCGTGGCGATACGTTTGGCCCAGGCGGGGAAGTCTGCCGAGGCGCGCACCTCCAATGTCACACCAATTTTCTTGAGCTGGGCGCGCAGGTACTCGGCTACGCTTTTGTGCTGCTCGTCGCCACCGGGAATGTAATCAATGGTGAGCTTCATGCGCTCACCATTGGCACCCACTTTGTAGCCTGCGGCATCCAGCAGCTCGCCGGCTTTTTTCAGGTCCAGCGGGTAGGTGATCACGTCAGGAATAGCAAACGGGCTGCTGGCCACAATGGGGCCGTCAGCGGGTTGCGAGAAGCCGCCGTGCAGGGCTTTGCTGATGAATTTCTTGTCGATGGTCATGGCGATGGCTTTGCGCACGTTCACATCGTTGAGTGGTTTTTTGGCGGTGTTGAAGGCCAGCCAGTTCAAGGAGCCAATGCCTTCAAAGCCCTTGTTGGTGAGGTTCAGCTTTGGATTGGATGCCACTCGCTTGAGTTCGGTAGAGTTGGTGCCGTACGGCAGCATTTGGTATTCACCGCGCTCCAGACCCAGCAGCAGGTTGTTGGAGTCGGGGTTGACGTTGATGATGATCTTGTCCAGGTAGGGCTTGCCCGCCAGGAAGAATTTGTCAAAGCGTTCCAGCACCACGCGCTGGCCGGCCTTGAACTCGGTCATGCGAAACGGCCCGGAGCCCACCACATCGGTGCTGTTGCGGGGGTGTACTTTGAGGTCGGTGCCGTCACCGTAAATGTGCTTCGGAATGATGGGGCACAGCGCTGGCGCCATGGCCAGAATGATGGCGGGGTGCGGCGTGCTCATGCGGATGATGGCGGTGTGCGCATCTGGGGTTTCCACTTTTTCCACCGGACCAAACATGGTGGTGAAGGGGTGGTTGGCCTTGATGGACATGATGGAGAACGCCACGTCTTCCGAGGTGATGGGCTTGCCGTCATGGAACACCGCGCCCTTGCGCAGGTTCAGCGTCAAAGACTTGCCGTCGGCCGCGAGCGACCATTTTTCAGCCAGGTAGGGCTGGGCATTCCACTTGTCGTCAAAGCGCAGCGGGCTGGCAAAAATTTGTGTGCTGGGCATCGCCGTGGCAATACCGGACTGCACCGCGCCGTTGACGTGGCGCATGACCTGCGTGGAACCCACCACCAGCGTGCCGCCGCGCTTGGGCGCCTCAGGGGCAGCGAGAGAACTCATGTGCGGCAGCGCGGCCAACAGGGCCAGGGCCAGAGACTTGCGACGGGAGAGGGTCAGGTGGTTCATGGGGTTGCCTAGTAAAGAAGAAGGTGAATACTAACCAAAGAAAAGCCAGACTAACTATACAAAAGCAATTAAGTTATTCCGCGGTCACAGGTGGTTTCAGGGTTTACAAGTGTTTACAGCTCATCTTGCATCCAGTACCACTTGTACAAAAAGTACTGGCCAAAGCGCCTGAAGGGGGCAAAGGCTTGCGAGCGCACCACGTTAAAGAGGTTGGGGTATTCCAGTGGCGAGTTGTAGATGGGCAGATTGAACACCGCTTGCCCTGCGTCTTTGCCCGCCACCCGCTCGGCCAGGCGCTTGCCGGCCCAGGTGGAGAACGAAACGCCGTTGCCGCCGTAGCCCACCGCGTGCCACACCGTTTGTGCGGGGTCGGGGCGGGCAATGCGCGGCATCATGTCGTGGCTGACATCGACCCAGCCCCACCACGAGTGCTCAATCTCAATGCCGGCCAAAGGCGGGAATTTGCGCGCAATGGCGTCGGTGAGCAGCTTGAGGTGGCCGGGGTCTTCGGACTCGGCCCCGGTGATGGCGCTGCGGCTGCCGAGTTGCAGCCGGTTGTCGGGCAGCAGGCGGTAGTAAAAACGCAGTGTGCGCGTGTCGGTCAAGAAGGTTTGCGAGCGGAAGTTGGTGGCGGCCAGTTCGGCGGCGGTCAGCGGGCGCGTGGTGACCGAGTTCGACAAGATAGGCAGTATCTTGTTCTTGAGCAGCGGGCTGAGTCCCTGCCCGGTGTAGCCGCCGGTGCACACCGCCACCCGCCGGGCGCGTACCACGCCGCCAGGGGTTTGCAGGTGGTGCACGCCATTGATGGTTTGCCAGCCCTGCACCGGGCTGGCGGTATGCACTTTCACACCCAGCGCGCGCGCTTTGCGCATCAAACCAAAGGTGAACTTGAGCGGGTGAATGCCGACCCCTTCGGGCTCCCACATGGCGGCGTGGGCGTCGCGTTCGTCGCAATATTGCTCGCGCAATTCTTCGGTCGTCAGCATCTTGGCTTTGTAGCCAAAAATGTCGCGCCGCACCCGGGTTTGCTCTTGCAGGTAAGCCACTTTTTCTTTGCGGTGCGCTATGTACAGGTGGCCGCCGTCAAAGGCGTCGCAATCGATCTCGCGGGTGAGCGCCTTGAAGTTATCAAAGCCGGTGCGAATCTCGGTGTCGAGCGCCTTGGCGGTGTCCAGGCCCCAGCGTTCAATCCACTGCGAACGGGTCAGGCGGCCGCTGGCATTTTGGCCCTGGCCACCGCTGCGGCTGGAGCAGCCCCAGGCGGTCTGGTTGGCCTCCAGCACCACGGCCTGAATGCCATGCTCTTGTGCCAGGTAGAGCGCCGTGGACATGCCGGTAGAGCCCGAACCGATGACCACCACGTCCACGTCGACATCGCCCTGGATGGGGCCGTCGTCTGCGGGGGGCGTACCGGCGCTGGCGACCCAGTAGGTCGGTGCGTAGCCGCGCCCGGCGCCGGGGTTGGCGGCTACCAGGGGGTCGTACTGCGGGTCGTAGCGGGTATCACTTGCGGTGCTCATGGCCTGATGCCTTTGTATTTTGTTCGGTATTTATTTGGAAGCGGGCAGGTTGGGGCGGGCTTTGCGGAAGGCGTTTTTCACGGCAATTTTTCCGTCGCGGAACGTGAAAAGGTCAACGCCATCGGTCTCAATGCGGCTGCCGTCGGCGGCGGTGCCGACAAAGGTCCACTCCGACACGCCAAAGTCGCCCTGTACAAAGTGTTTGCCATTGAGCCACTGCACATCGGGCACACCGCCCCAGGCGCCAGCAAAGGCTTTGCGCACGGCTTCGGTGCCTGCATGGCGGGTGCCGCAGACATCGGGGCCGGCAGCGGTCATGAAGACGCAGTCATCGGTCATGAAGCTCATCAGGGCGTCAATGTCGTGGCGGTTCCAGGCCGCGCTGAAGGCTTCCAGGGTGGCGGTGGTGATGGGGGCGTGGCTCAATTCGATCTCCAGTAAGGATGTGTTGGTGCACGAGAATAGAGAAGTTGGGGCCAGTTTGATAGAGCCAGATGCGGTCATTCGCACAAGCCAGCACCCCGTAGATGGGGCGAATTGGGCACAATGGCGCACCCCAACTGGATCTGTCACCCTGGAACTGGACCATGACCAAATTTCACCGAACCAAAGACGCCCAGTGGGAAAGCCTGTTTGCCCTGCCCGACAAGCCCGCTTTACCCCTGCAGCAGCGCTTGCGCCTGTCCGTGGTGCAAGCCATTCTGGACGGTCGCTTGCCGGTGGGCGCCCTGCTGCCCTCGTCGCGCGAGCTGGCCAACGTGCTGGGCCTGAGCCGCAATACGGTGACGGCCGCGTATATGCACCTGATAGACGACGGCTTCATCGAATCGCGCCCCCGCAGTGGCGTGTTTGTCACCAACAAGCAGCACGCCGCCGTGGCCCAGGACAAGCCGCAAGACCCGTTTCAGGCGCAGGCGCCCGCCCTGATTGGGCTTGCCGGCACGGCGGGCAGCGCCGCCGTCAGCCAGCCGCCCGACTGGACCGGGCGCGTGCTGCGCTCTTTGGCCGACCAGCGCACCCTGGCCAAACCTGACCAATGGCGCAACTACGCCTACCCTTTTGTTTACGGTACCTTCGATCCGCTGTTGTTTCCGTCGGAGGCGTTTCGCGAGTGCTGCGTGCACAGCCTGGCGCGCGCCCATTTGCCGCACTGGACGCCGGACTTTGAACTCAGCGACGTGCCCGAGCTGATTGAGCAAATTCGCCTGCGCCTGCTGCCCAAGCGGGGCGTGTTTGCCTTGCCAGAAGAAATCATCATCACCGTGGGCGCCCAGCACGCCTACTACCTGCTGGCAGAGGCCCTGTTTGACGAGACCCAGCGCGTTGGGCTGGAAGAGCCTGGCCACCCGCATGCGCGCAACAGCTTTGCCCTGCGCCAGCCCCAGTGCGTGCCAGTGGCGGTAGACGCGCACGGCCTGGTGGTGGAGCGCCTGCCGGCGCTGGACTACGTGTTTGTCACGCCCTCGCACCAAAGCCCCACCACCGGCACCCTGAGCCTGGAGCGGCGCAAGCTGCTGCTGAGCCAGGCGGCACAACAAAATTTTGTGGTGATTGAGGACGACTACGAGGCCGAGAACCTGTACGCCGGCGAACCCATGCCCGCGCTCAAAAGCCTGGACAAGGTGGGGCGCGTGATTTACGTGGGCTCGGTCTCCAAGAGTTTGTCGCCGTCGCTGCGCCTGGGTTACATCGTGGCGCCGCGCGCGCTGATTGCCGAGTTGCGCGGTTTGCGCCACGCCATGATGCGCCACCCCAGCGCCTTCTTGCAGCACGCTTTTGCCCTGTTTTTATCGCTGGGCCACCATGATGCCCATGCGCGGCGGGTCAACCAGGCCATGCAGGAGCGCATGGCGCTGGTGGCCCAGGCCTTGACCACGTGCCTGCCCGACTTCGAATTCACCCTGCCCTCGGGCGGCGCCTCGGTTTGGGTGCGGGCGCCGGCCTGGGTTGACTCGGGCGAGCTGGCCCTGATTGCGCGCTCGCATGGCGTGCTGATTGAGGCCGGGGAGGTCTTCTTCATGAGCCCGCCCTACCCCTGCCCCTACTTCAGGCTGCGCTTGTCGTCCATCAACGCCGAGCAAATTGGCGCCGGCATCAAAGCCCTGAGCCTGGCAGTCGACGAACTGGCGCGCGCCCGCGGTGCGCCACGCCGAGTTGGTTTGCGGGTGGCATAAGACCAATCCCGGCGCGAAACCTTGGGGTAATTGCTTGGGGAAATTGCTGGAGATCATTCCAGGGGTAATTGAAACCGATACAGTGAACAGGCTATCCGCTGTGACTTTTGCCCCCCAACGCCACCACCACAGGAAAGAACTCCATGCCCATCATTCGCCCCCTCCTCCTGGCCACGTTAATGGTCAGCTCTTTGGCCTTTGCCGCCGACACCACCCCGCCCAGCCCGCGCGACACCGAGCTTGAAAAAGCCAAAACGGCCATTGCACGTAAAAACTGGCCCGCCGCGCAAGCCGTGCTGGAGCCCTACACCGCCGCCAACCCGGGCAGCGCCGACGGCTTTAACCTGCTGGGCTACAGCCTGCGCAACCAGAAAAAATACGACGAATCACTCGTGGCCTACAAGCAGGCCCTCACCCTGGACCCCAAACACAAGGGCGCCCATGAATACATTGGCATGGCCTACATCCAGATGGGTCAACTGGACAAAGCCAAAGAACACCTCGCCAGCCTAGACAAGATTTGCACCTTGTCGTGCGAGGAATACCGGGACTTGAAGAAAGCGATTGCGCAGGTGAAGTAGGCGCGCCTGCGCCCGCTTGGCTTCAGCCCTTGCGCTGTTTGATGCTGTCGGCCAGCACGCACAGAATCTCGAACATCATGGTGGCGCCTACCAGGGCGGTGTTGCCGCTGGGGTCAAACGGGGGGGACACTTCCACCACATCGCCACCCACCAGGTTCAGGCCCTGGAGCATGCGCACCATGCGCTGCGCTTCGAGCGTGGTCAGGCCGCCAATTTCTGGCGTGCCGGTGCCGGGCGCATAAACCGGGTCGAGCGCGTCCACATCAAAGCTGACGTAAGTTTGCCCGTCGCCCACCACGCGGCGCGCCTCGGCCATCACTGCTTCGAGGCCCATGGCGTGAAACTCGTCAATGTCGATCACGCGAATGCCTTGCTCCTGGCCCCAGGTGTCTTCGGCATCGTTGTAGAGCGCACCGCGAATGCCAATTTGAATGGTGCGTTTGGGGTCGAGTAAACCTTCTTCAATGGCGCGCCGAAATGGTGTGCCGTGGGTGTACTTGAAGCCGCCAAAGTAGCCGTCCCAGGTGTCGGTGTGGGCGTCAAAGTGCACCATGCCGACGGGGCCGTTCTTGGCCAGCGCCCGCAGGATGGGCAGGCTCACCAGGTGGTCGCCCCCCACAGACAAGGGGGCAATGCCGGCGCCGCAGACCTTGTCGTAAAAGGCGTGAATGCGGTCCAGAGAATCCATCAGGTCCACCGGGTTGACCGGGGTGTCGCCCAGGTCGGCGCAGTTGCAGATCGAGAACGGCTTGAGGCCGCTGGCACGGTTGACGTTGCGCACCATGGTGGAGATGTCGCGCACCTGGCGCGGGCCGTGGCGGGCACCCGGGCGGTTGGTGGTGCCGCCGTCCCAGGGCACACCAATCAAGCCAATGTCGACGTTGGCAAACTGCGCATCTTCAAACCCCACGTAGGGCAAGCGCATGAGCGTAGCCAAGCCGGCAACGCGCGGCATGACCGAGCCGGTAATGGGGGTGAAGAAGGGGTCGCTCATCAGGCTTTGCCTTTCCACGGCACCAGCTTGCGCTCGGCCCAGCGCATCAGCAGGTCAAACATATAGGCCACCACACCAATGACGATGATGCCCATCACCACAATGTCGGTACGCAAGAAGTTGGAGGCGTTCAACACCATTTGTCCCAGGCCCACATTGGCGGCCACCATCTCAGCGGCCACCAGGGTGCTCCAGCCAAAACCAATGGCCACGCGCATGCCCACCAAGATCTCTGGCATGGCCGCTGGCAGCACCACGTGCCAGATCACCTGGGGGTAACTCGCGCCCATGGAGTAGGCCGCGTTCATCTGCTCTTGCGAGGCGCTGCGCATGCCGGAGCGTGCCGCCATGGCCAGCGGTGCAAAACAACTCAGAAAAATCAGCAGTACCTTGGGCAATTCATCAATGCCGAACCAGATGATGATCAGCGGCAGATAAGCCAGCGGGGGCAGCGGGCGGTAGAGTTCGATCGGCGGATCAAAAATACCTTTCCAGATGCGCGACATGCCCATGGCAATGCCAATCGGTATGGCAAAAATGCAGGCCAGGAAGAAGGCTGCAAAGACGCGGAACATGCTGGCGGCGAAGTGCTCCCACAGCGGTTTGTCGTTGGCGGTACCGGTGAGGTACTCGTAAAACTGCTGGAAGGTGGCTTGCGGTGAAGGTAAGAAAATAGGTTTGATCCAGCCCATGTTGGTGGACACAAACCACAGCAACAAAATAAGGCTGACCGTGGTCACGCTGATGAGCGCGCTGGGGCCTTCGCCGGGCACCTTGAAGGCGCTGGTTTTGAGTTTGGTGTTGGCTGGATTAGACATGTGCCTCCTCCCGGTTGTGAATGATGGACAGCACTTCTTCGCGCATACGGATGAACTCGGGCTCGGACTTGACCTTGCGGGCATCGCCGTGCGACAAAAATTCACGCGAGAACGGCACGTTGTCGTAGGTGTGCGTGATGCGCCCGGGGCTGGGGCTCATCACAATCAGGCGCGTGGCCAGAAACAGGGCTTCTTCCACCGAGTGGGTGATAAAGAACACCATCTTGTTCGACTGGGACCAGGCGCGCAGCAAAATTTCTTGCACGGTTTCGCGGGTGAACGCATCGAGTGCGCCCATCGGTTCATCCATCAGTAGTACGGAGGGGTCGCTGGCCAGTGCGCGGGCAATGCCGACGCGCTGCTGCATACCACCCGACAGTTCATACACGCCACGCTCGGCGTATTTTTCCAAGCCCACCTGGGCGAGTTTTTCGTCCGCCACGCGGTTGCGCGTGGCACGGTCCACGCCTCGCATGCGCAAGCCCAGGGCGACGTTGTCGCGCACCGAGAGCCAGGGCATCAGCGCATGTTTCTGAAACACAACGCCGCGGTCTGCACCAGGGCCCACCACGGGTTGGCCATCGAGCAAAATTTCGCCGGTGGAGGGCGGCAGAAAGCCGGCAATGCAATTGAGCAGCGTGGTCTTGCCACAGCCTGATGCGCCTAGCGCGACGACAAAGTCGCCGTCATGCATCGTCATGTTGACGGGGGCTAGCGCTTGCAGCGTCCCGCCTTTGACGGCGTAGTTGACGGTCAGGTCTTTTACTTCAAGGGTTGGCATGATGAATCAAATCTTCAAGGTGAAAAAAAGGGGCAAACTCATCTGGAGTTGCCCCTGCTTAGGCAATAAGCGCAATTACTTCTTCATCGCCTCTTTGAGGTAGCTGGTGTCAATAAAGGCGTTGTAGTCTGGCTTGACTTCTTGCAAACGGCCTTGCTCTTTCAAGAAGGCCGATGTGTTGGCCAGGGTCTTGGCGGCACCGCCACCCAACCAGGCAGCCGACAGCTGGGCGTTGTTGTCAGGGAAGACAAACTGCGCCATGGCTTCAGGCACGTCTTTTTCGTCGGCTTTGGTCCACTTGGCCACGGCTTTGATGGGGGCAGAACCCACCGTCCATTTGGCGGCGTTGGTACGGTACTCGGCGTCGGCTTTGGAGATGGCCTTGATCAGCGCCACAACAAAGTCTTTGTGCTCAGCCGCCCACTTGGCGTTGACCACCAGGCCGTCAAACGTGGGGTAACCCAGCTTGCCTACATCGCCTGAGGTGGCAATGGCTTTGCCGTTGCGTTTGATCTTGGACATGACGGGGTCCCAGATGAAGGCGGCGTCGATATCACCACGCTCAAAAGCCGCAGCGATTTCGGGCGGACGCATGTTCATCACGTTGACGCCTTTGGTGTCCACGCCGTTGAGCTTCATGCCCACCATCAGGGAGTAATGCGCGGTGGAGACAAACGGGGTCGCCACTTTTTTGCCTTTGAGGTCGGCCCAGCTGTTCACGCCGGAGCCATTGCGCGCCACCAGCACGTCAGAGCTGGCGATGTCGTCCAGAATCCAGACCAGCTTGATGTCTTGACCTTGGCTGGCAGCCGCTGCCAGTGGGCTGGAGCCCACTTCACCAATGTGCACGTCACCGGAGGCCATGGCCTTGATGACATCGCCACCGCCGCCAAACATGCGCCAGTTAATTTTGTAGCCCGTGGCTTTTTCCAGCTCACCGGACTCCATCACGGTGCGGTAGGGAAACACCATATCCTGGTGGGCAAAGGTCACTTCTTTTTTGGCTTGCGCAAAAGCCGAGGACAAGCCCACGGCGACCATCAGGCCGACCAGTGTTTTGGCGAGAACCGGGAGCATTGTCATTTTCATGGCGAGGTATCTTTCTGAAAAAAATTGGGTGTGCATGATTGCAAGTCCATGCTAGCCGGGGGCTAACAACCTGACCGCATGAGCATATGAGTTTGTACGCAGTGGACCGCTTGTAGTAGAGCCAGATGCATGCTTTTACAGGGCCAGTTCCAGAGAGAAATGGCACAAGAGTAGTGCCACCTGGCGCCACAAAATGGTGCAGTTTTCATTGGGGAGGTGCCACCCCTGTCGCATCGTCTGGAAAGTGCTGGGCGCGTTCAGTGCACCGAAGCGATTACGGGTATATCCCTAGTCGTGATTTGGGCCAAAAAAAAGGCGAAGCCTGGTGGCTTCGCCTCGGGGTTGCGCAGTTAGGCGCGTTTATTTGGCCATGGCTTTCTTGATGTAGACGTCGGTCACGAAGGCCGAGTAGTCTTTCTTGACTTCCTGGATACGGCCCTGTTCTTTCAAGAAGTCAGCTGTGGTGCTCATGGCCTTGGCGGCTGCACCGCCCAGCCACTTGGGTCCGATCTGCTCTTGCATAGTGGGGAAGGTGTACAGCGCCATGGAAGGCGGCACGTCTTTGGCGTCAGCCTTGGTCCACTTGGCAACAGCTTTGACTTGCGGAGAGTCCACAGTCCACTTGGCTTTGTTGGCGCGGTATTCACCGTCGGCCTTGGCCAGGGCTTTGACCAGCGCCACCATGAAGGCCTCGTTCTCGCTCGCCCACTGGGCGTTCACCACCAGGCCGTCAAAGGTTGGGAAACCCTTGGCGCCAATGGTCTTGGAGGTCGCAATAGTCTTGCCGTTGCCTTTGATCTTGGAGAGGATGGGGTCCCAGATGAAGGCCGCGTCGATGTCGCCACGCTCCCAAGCCGCTGCAATTTCTGGTGGCCGCATGTTCATCACGTTGACGCCCTTGGCATCAACACCCTCCACCTTCATGATCGCCATCAACTGGTAGTGCGCCGTAGAGACAAAGGGCGTCGCCACTTTTTTGCCTTTGAGGTCTTTCACACTGTTGATGCCAGCGCCATTGCGCGAGATCAAAGCTTCGGCATCCGCGATGTCGTCCAGAATCCAGAAGAGTTTGATGTCCTGGCCCTGGCTGGCCGCCGCAGTGATGGGGCTGGAGCCGGCTTCGCCGATTTGCACGCCACCTGAGGCCATGGCCTTGATGACATCGCCACCGCCGCCAAACATGCGCCAGTTAATTTTGTAACCGGTGGCTTTTTCCAGCTCACCCGACTCCATGACCGTACGCAGTGGCACCAGCATGTCCTGGTGCGCAAAGGTGACTTCTTTGGTTTGTGCATAAGCACTGGTCAGGCCGACGGCGAGCAGCAAGCCGGCGAGGGTTTTGGTTACCGTGGGTAAAAATTTCATTTCCATTCTTGATCTCCTGTTTATAAATATGTCACGGCCATTTTTTTAGGGCCAGCGTGCCAACCCGATGGGCAGTAACAGTTTGGCCGAAAAAAATCTCTTCGCACAGGGCCAGATGCAGACCTTCATAGTGCCAGAAAATCTCTATAAACTGCTAGAGCACCATCCCCAATAAAAGTCGCAAAATGACAGTTTTTCATTGGAGAGCCTGGTGTGAACGCCGCTGGGTGTGGCGCCTGTTGACACCCACTTGCTCCCGGAGCATTCGGGTAAGTACCTAGGAATAATGTTGAGCTCATTGACACGCAGCTGGCTGCCTTTTTTACACTGGTGGCCGCTGGTTAACCGCGGCACACTGCGCGCAGACCTGATCGCCGGCTTAACGGGCGGCCTGATTTTGGTGCCGCAAGGAGTGGCCTTTGCCACCATTGCCGGCATGCCGCCTGAATACGGTTTGTACGCAGCCATGCTGCCCGCCATCGTGGCGGCGCTGTGGGGTTCGTCCTGGCATCTGGTGTCTGGCCCCACCACGGCCATTTCCATTGTGGTGTTTGCCACCATCAGCCCGCTGGCAGAGCCCGGCAGTGCGAACTATGTGCAACTGGTGCTGACCCTCACCTTCTTGATTGGCATCTTCCAGTTGCTGCTCGGGGTGTTGCGCCTGGGCAGCTTGATCAATTTTGTGTCGCACACCGTGGTGGTGGGTTTTACCTCGGGCGCAGCGGTGCTGATTGCGATCAGCCAGGTGAAAAATTTCTTTGGCATTGACCTGCCGCGTGGCGCCTCGGTCTGGCAGGTGCTCAAGGGCCTGGTGGAGCAGGCTGGTGCCATCAACTGGGCGGTCACCAGCGTGGCGGTGGTGACGGTGCTGGCCTGCGTGGCGGCCAAGCGCTGGGTGCCGCGCCTGCCCCACATGATTGTGGGCATGGTGGTGGGCAGCCTGGTGGCGCTGGCGCTTAACCACCTGCTGGGCGCGGCCAACACCGGCATTGCCAGCATTGGTGCTTTAAGCATTGGCTTGCCGCCGTTGTCGCGCCCGGATTTCTCACTGGAGGCCCTGCGCCAGATGGCCCCCATTGCCGCCGCGGTGGCCTTGCTGGCCCTGACCGAGGCGGTGTCGATTGCACGCGCCATGGCGCTCAAGAGTGGCCAGCGTATTGACGGCAACCAGGAGTTTGTGGGCCAAGGTTTGTCTAACCTGGTGGGCAGTTTTTTCTCCGGCTACGCCTCCAGCGGCTCATTCAACCGTACCGGCCTGAACTACGCCAGCGGCGCCAAGACACCGCTGGCCGCCGTCTTCTCTGCCTTCTTTCTGTTGGGCATCATGCTGTTTTTGGCGCCGCTGGCCAAGTACTTGCCGATTCCCGCCATGGCCGGCATTTTGTTTGTGGTGGCCTGGGGCTTGTTCGACTTTCACCATGCCGGTGAGATCATGCGCGCCAGCCGGCGTGAAACCTTGGTGCTGCTGGCCACCTTTGTGGCCACGCTGACCATTGAGCTGGAGTTTGCTATCTACATTGGTGTGGCGCTGTCTTTCCTGTTTTATGTGCACCGCACCTCGCAACCCGGGGTGGAAGATGTGAAGCCGCTGCCGGGCCAAACCCCGCCCGCCTTCAGCGCCGTCACCGGCCTGCCCGATTGCCCGCAGCTCAAGATCGTGCGCGTGAATGGCTCGCTCTACTTTGGCGCCGTCAACCACCTGGCGCAGGCCATGCAGCAGTTGGACGAGCAGCAGCCGCTGCACCGCCACGTGTTGCTGGTGGCCTCAGGCATCAACTTCATGGACCTGGCAGGCGCGCAATGGTTGTTGCAAGAGACGCGCCGCCGACGCGCTCTGGGCGGTGACCTGTTTATTTTTCACATGAAGGAAGAGCCGCTCGCCACACTGCGCCAATGCGGTGCCTACGAGGGCATTGGGGCCGACCACTTCTTCCAGCTCGGCGACGACGTCATTGGCCAGGTCTTGCGCCATTTGCAGCCCTCGGTATGCGCTACCTGCCAGGTGCGGGTGTTTGCCAACTGCCAGGGCCAGCCAGGCGCCGTTTAAGGGGCGGGCACCTGCAGCAGGTGCCAGCCGGCGCGCGTCAGGGTGATCAGCGCCAGCAGCAACAGCAGTTGCAGCACATACCGGCGAAAGCGCTCGGGCGATACCCCTTGAAACAAGCGCTGCCCCAGCGCCATGCCCAGCAGCATGGGCGGCAGCAGGGCCAGCGCCAGGCGCAGGGTTTCCCAGCCCAGCAAGGGCGCGCCCAGGTGGCTGCTGGTGGGCATCAGTCCAGCGCACAGCAGGGCGTAAATGTCACCGAACAAAAACAGCAGCACCAGCGTGGCGCGCATGACCTGGGGCGACAGGGTCGAGGCGCTCAACATCACCACCACCACCAGCCCGCCCATGGCGGCCACGCCGTTGACCAGACCCGACACCAAGCCCGTGACCAGGCGCAGGCGCCGCGTCGGGGCGCCGGTCCAGCGCAAACCGCGCAGTTGCAGGCTCACCACCACCAGCAACAGCAGGCCAATGAACAAGCGCACCGTGGTGTCGGAGGTGTAGCTCAGCAGCGCCAGCCCCACTGGAATGCACAGCACATTGCCCAGCATCAGCCAGCTCAGCCAGGCCCAGTCGGTGTCTTTCCAGGCGCTGCGCAAGAGGGTGATGCTGGCGGCAATCTCCAGCATGAGCAGTGGCGGAATCACCTGCGCGGGGGGCAGAAACAGCGACAGCGCCGACACGCTGAGTGCAGAAAACCCAAAGCCGGCAAAGCCGCGCACCGCCCCGGCCAGGCAGACCACGCCCAGGCAAAGCAGCCAGGTCAGGCCGCTGAAGCTGGCCAGCTCAACCAAGCAAGGCCTGACAGGCTGGCAAGCTCAACAGCTTGAGCCGTTGCACCTTGCCTGACGGCCCGCGCGGCAGGTCGTCCAGCCGGCAAAAGTGCCGGGGTGTTTTGAAGCGCCCCAGGTGTTCCAGGCAAAAGGCGCGCAGCTCGTCATCAAGCACGTGGTGGCCCGGGCGCAGCACCAGGCACACCAAAATATCTTGCCCGTAATGGCGGTCAGGAAAACCCACAGCGGCAGCGTCGAGCACGGCGGGGTGGCGTAACAGCGCCTCGTCAATTTCACGCGGCGCAATGTTCTCGCCGCCCTTGATGATCAGCTCCTTGATGCGGCCGGTGACAAAGAAAAAACCGTCACTGTCACGGTGCCCCAGGTCGCCGGTGCGCAGCCAGCCGTCGGGGGTGAAGGCCGCTTGCGTGGCTTCCTCGTTTTTGTAGTAACCGCGCATCACGTGGGGGCCGCGAATGGCAATCTCGCCGGTCTCGCCGTCGGGCAGCGTTTGCAACTGCGCGTTGATAACGCAGGCCTCGCCACCCGAGGCCCGGCCCACCGCGCCGAGCTTGCGCTGCGCAGGCGCCAGCGGGTTGGAGAACGATGGGGCCACGGTTTCAGTCAGGCCCATGGTCTCGATGATGCCAATGCCAAAGCGCTGCTCAAACGCCCGCAGGTGGTCGGGCGGCAACGCGGCCGAGGCCGAGCGGCAAAAGCGCAGGCCCGAGGTATCGCCCGCTGGCGGTGCGCCCTCCAGCAGGTAGGAGATCATGGTGGGCACCACGTTGATCCAGGTGCAACGTGCCTGTACGGCTTGTTGCCAAAAGCGCGCGGCTGAAAACTTGGGCGGCATGGCCAGGCTGCCGCCGTGCGCCAGGGGGGCGAGCATGGTCACAGCAAAGGCATTGATATGGTAGAGCGGCAGCACGGCCAGCACGCGGTCGCTGGGGGTGAGCGCATGTTCGGTGCTGATGGCTTGCGCGTTGGCCGCCAGGTTGGCTTGCGTCAGCATCACGCCTTTGGGCACGCCAGTGGTGCCCGAGGTGTACATCAGCAGCGCCAGGGCCTCGGGCGCCGGCGCCGGGGTCAGCCGTTCTTGCGGGGGCAAGTCATTGCGCTCGGGGTCGCACACCTGCAGGGTGATGGGGCGCGCTATCTGCGTGAGGATTTTGGCCACGGCCTCAGCCCAGTCTGGGCTGGCCAGCACCACGGTGCAGTCGGAGTGCTCCAGCACGTAGCGCATTTGCTCGGGTTGGGACAGCAGGTTGACCGGGTTCACGCACCAGCCGCCGTGCAGCGCGCCCAGCAACAGGCGCAGCGTTTGCAAACCATTGGGCATGACCACGGACACCGTCTCGCCCGGCTGCGAGCCCAGCGCGCAAAGCCAGGCGGCAGTCTGGCGGCAAGAGCGCGCCAGCTCGGAAAAAGTGAATGCGGCCTGGCCCGGTCCCTGCCCCTCCGCCTGAGCCTGCTCCTGAGGGGTGCAGGCATAAATGGCTTGCGGGCGCTGGCGGGCCTGGGCCTCGATCAGCGTGCGAACGGTGGCGCTCATGTCTGGCCGTACTTGGCAAAGTAGGCGCCAAAGATCGCCGCTTCGCTGGGCAGGCGCTCGGGGATGGGGCGCGAGATACGCGTGATGTTCAGGTAGTGGCGGTAGTTCATGTTTTCGGAGAAATTGTTTTTGCCCCAGGTGCCACAGCCCATGGACAGCGAGAACGGCAGGCCGTTGTCAAAGCTGCCGCCGGTGGCAATGGCATGCGCCTGGTCCACGATCACGCGCGACACCGGCAGGTGCAGGCCAAGTTGCAAGGCGCGCTCGGGGTGCGCGCTGTGCAAGCCCACCGAGTGGCCGGCGCCCTGAAAGCTGTAAATGCGCGCCACTTGCTGCATGGCGGCGGTAAAGTCGCTTGCGCCGTAGAGCGTGAGCACTGGGCACAGTTTTTCGCCGGAGAACGGGTGGGCCTCGCCCACTTGGTCTTCTTCTACCAGCAGCAGGCGTGGTTGCAGCGCGGCAATCGCGGTCAAGCCGGCGCGCTGTGCCACCACCTGCGCGTTTTGCCCAATGACGGCTGGCGAGAGCTTGCCGTCAGGCCACATCACGGCCTGCAGTTGCGCTTTTTCTGCGGCGTTGAGCAGCACCGCGCCGCGCGCGCACAAAGCGGCAATGGCCGGGGCGCGAATGGCATCTAGCAGCACCAGGCTGTTCTCTGAGGAGCAGCTGGTGGCGTTGTCAAAGGTTTTGGAGCGCAGAATGCGCTCGCTGGACAGTGCCAGGTCGGCGCTCTCGTCCACTATGCCGGCCACGTTGCCGGCGCCCACACCAAACGCCGGCGTGCCGCTGGCATAGGCGGCGCGCACATTGGCCTGTGAACCGGTGGCCACCACCAGGTCGCATTGGCGCATCAGGCTCTGGGTTGACGCTTTGTTGACCGGCGAGGACAGCACCTGCACCAGGTCGTGCGGCGCACCAATCAAGTCAAACTGGGCGTGGATGTACTGCACCAACCGCTCGCAGGTAGACCAGCCTTTGGGCGAAGGCGCCACGATGACGGCGTTGCGCCCTTTGAGCGCGTTGATGATCTTGTTGGCCGGTGTGGCCGCCGGGTTGGTGCTGGGCGTGATGGCGCACACCACCCCCACCGAGCGGGCAATTTCGGTGATGCCGGTGGCCGCGTCGTCATGCAGCACGCCCACAGATTTGGCGCCCTGCAGGTCGCGCAACAGGCCAAAGGTCTTGCGGTGGTTCTTGCGAATCTTGTCGTCCACATTGCCCACGCCGGTGTCGGCCACCGCCAGCTCGGCCAAGGCGCGGTTACGGGCCGGCTCAATGATGGCCCAGCCGGCGGCGCTGACCAACTCGTCCACGCGGGCCTGGTCGTAGCCCTCAGCTATTTGTTGGGCGGCGCGCGCACGGGCGACCAACTCGGCGACCAGGCTGTCGGTCGCGCTCTCGGTGTAGGGCTGTTGGGGGGTGTGCATGGGTAAGGGCGTGCTAATTAATTCAATCGGCCTTGATTTTGGCGTCTTTCACCAGCTTGTTCCATTTGGGAATCTCGGCGGCAATGACTTTACCCAGGGCCTCGGGCGTGCCGCCGACGGCTTCGCTGCCCTGCTCCAGCAACTGGCTGCGAATGGGCGCCTCGGCCAATACCGTGTTGAGCGCGCGGTTCAGCTTGTCAATGATGGGCCGGGGCGTTTTGGCCGGCACCAGCATGGCGTACCAGGAGTCCACCTCGAAGTCGGTCAGGCCGGCCTCGTGCATGGTGGGTACATCCGGAAAAGCCGTGCTGCGCTTGAGGGTGGACACCGCCAGCGCCTTGACCTTGCCGGCCTTGACGAACTGCGCCGCCGCCGGGATGGACACCCACAGCAGCTGCACCTGACCGCCTATCAGGTCGGTCACGGCCGGGCCACCGCCCCGGTAGGGAATGTGGGTGATTTGCGTGTTGGTGCGCAGGTTGAACAATTCGCCCGCCAGGTGGCCCGGTGAACCGTTGCCTACCGAGGCGAACGACAGCGAATCAGGTTTGGCCTTGGCCAGTGCAATCAGTTCGGCCACGTTGCGTACCGGCAGGGCATTGTTGGCCACCAAAATCTGCGGCAGTGAGGCCACCGTGCCCACTGGCTCGAAGTCTTTGATGGTGTCAAACGAGAGCTTGGGGTAAATGGCCGGGTTGATGGTGTGCGAGCTCAGGGTGAACAGCACGGTGTAACCGTCGGGTGCGGCCTTGGCCACCAGTTCGGAGCCGAGCGAGCCGCCCGCACCGCCTTTGTTGTCGATCAGAACGTTCTGGCCCAGCGCCGCAGACAAGCGGTTTTGCACAATGCGCGCAATCACGTCAGTGCCGCCGCCCGGGGGGTAGGGCACCACAAAGCGCATGGGCTTGTCGGGGTAACTGCTTTGCGCTTGCGCGCCCCAGGGGCAGGCCAGGCTCAAAGCCCCCAGCAATGCAGCTACGAGCGACTGGCGACGGCGGGACAACATCTTCATGCAAAACTCCTGTGGAAAGTTATGAGGGACTGGAAAGACGAACAGAACGACGAACAGAACGGGTAACCGGCAGCGCCTGGCTGGTCACGGAGCGGTCGGCCTGGCGGTAACCCAGCGCCTGGCTGGCGGCGCTGGCGCAAGTGCTCAACTGGTCGGCCAGGTGGCGTGCCTGCGCCCGGGTAAAACGAATGGACGGCACGCTCATGCCCACGGCGGCCACCACCTCGGCGCGCGCATTGAAGACTGGCGCACCCAGACCGCACACGCCCAGCCGCCATTCCTCACGGTTTTCGGCCCAGCCCCGCGTGCGGGTGCGCTGCAAGTCGGCTTGCAGGGCGTCCAGCGTGGTGAGGGTGTTGGGGGTGTGGCTGGGCAACGGGCCACTGACGTGGCCGAGTTGCTGCGCTAGCGCGCCAGTGTCCAGGTTCAGCGCGGCCAGCATGGCCTTGCCCGAGGCCACGCTGTACGCCGGTGCCCGCCCGCCAATGCGCGAATACGCAGCCACTGGCAAGGGGCTGTCAAATTTGTCCAGATAAACAATCTCGGCGCCTTGTAATACGGTCAGGTGAATGGTCTCGCCCGTGGCTTGCGCCAGTTGTGCCAAGTGCGGGTGCAGCAGCGATTTGAGGTCCACCGCGCCGTCCACCAGCGCGCCCAGCTCAAACAAGCGCAAGCTGGCGCGGTAGCTGCTGGTGGCGGGGTCTTGCACCGCCCAGCCGCAGGCCACCAGCGTTTGCAGCGTGCGGTGCGCGTTGCTGCGCGGCAGGTTCAGCGCCTGCGCCACGTCCACCACGCGGCACGCCTTGGGTGCACGTGCCAGCCATTCAAGTACCGCCAGCCCTTTGGCCAGTGTGGAGTCCATAAACTTAGTCCAGATGTTCTACTATATAGAACGTTATATTGATATTTAGAACAAGTTTAAACCGAAGGCCAATCCTGCCTATCGGGATTTACCCCATAACGACGCCACCGGGCAGCTGCCCGGCTGTGATGGCATAGGAAGATAATGTGCAGTCTTGTGCCTGCCTCCCCTTCCTCCTCTTCCCCCGCATGACGGCCACCGAACCTCAAAGAACCCCCCATGGCCTCCAGCTTATTTGCCCTGCTCGACGACATTGCCACCCTGCTTGACGATGTGGCCCTCATGACCAAAGTGGCGGCGAAAAAAACCGCCGGCGTGCTGGGCGACGACCTCGCGCTCAATGCGCAGCAGGTCACCGGCGTCAACGCCGACCGGGAGCTGCCCGTGGTCTGGGCTGTGGCCAAAGGCTCCCTGCTCAACAAGGCCGTGCTGGTGCCCGCCGCGCTGTTGATCAGCGCTTTTGCGCCCTGGCTGATTACGCCTTTGCTCATGCTGGGCGGCCTGTTCTTGTGTTTTGAAGGCACAGAAAAAGTGCACCACCTGCTGCAACCTGCCGCACAAGATGCGCAACATCACCAGGCCTTGGTGCAAGCGGTGGCGGACGAACAGGTGGACCTGCTGGCGTTTGAAAAAGACAAGATCAAAGGCGCGGTGCGTACCGACTTCATTCTGTCGGCCGAGATCATCGTCATCACCCTGGGCACGGTGGCCACGGCCAGCATGGCCCAGCGGGTGACCGTGCTGGTGGGTATTTCTATTTTTATGACGGTGGGCGTGTACGGCCTGGTGGCCGGCATCGTCAAGCTCGATGATGCGGGCCTCTATCTCAACCGTCAGCGCGCGCGCTGGCAACAAGCCCTGGGTCGGTCGTTGCTGTGGGTGGCGCCCTGGCTGATGAAAAGCCTCTCGTTTCTGGGCACGGTGGCCATGTTTCTGGTGGGCGGCGGCATTCTGGCGCACGGCATTCCGGAGATTGGCCACGCCATTGACGCTCTGGCCGTCTCGGTGGGCTGGGCCGAACCGCTGGTGGCCAACTTGCTGCCGGCGCTGCTGGGCCTGTTGGCCGGCGCGGTGGTGTTGGCGGGGGTGAGCCTGTGGACGCGCTGGCGCGGCGCGGGCCAACCCGCCTGAGCGCGAGTCGCCATGCCCGCTAACCCGTTTCTGAAATTTCTGCCCGAAGGGTGTTTGATACTGTGAGCCAATCACGCCATCGTTTGCCATTGACCTCGCTGCGCTCGTTTGAGGCCGCGGCCCGCTTGCTTAGCTTCAAGGGCGCGGCCGAAGAGTTGCGGGTCACCCCCACCAGTGTCAGCAACCAGATTCGGCAGTTGGAGAAAGACTGGGGCTGCCTGTTGTTTGTGCGCAAAACGCGCCAGGTCATTCTGACCGACGCCGGGCGCTCGCTGGCCCGCGTGACCAGCCGCGCCTTTGACGATATTCGCACCGAAGTGGAGGCGCACATTGCCTCCTACCGCAAGACCGTAACGCTGGCGGTTGGCCCAATTTTTGGCTCGCGTTGGCTGATTCCACGCCTGAGCAAGTTCTACCGGCTGAACCCCACGATTGACCTGGTTTTGCACCACAGCCCGCGCATCACCAGCGCCGAACAACTGGCCACCACCATTGCTGTTGATTGGGGCACGGGCGAGTGGTCGGGGCTGGAGGTCACTCGCCTGCTCGCTACCGTCTACATACCGGTGCTGAGCCCCAAGCTGCTCAAGGAGCAAGGCGGGCTGGACAAGCCCGCCGATCTGGCGCGCTACCCCGTGATTCACCAGCAAGACCGCGGCGACTGGCAGGCCTGGCTCAAGCTGATGGGCGAGTCAGACCTGAAGTTTGCGCAGGAAACCATCATGGTGGACTCCAACATCGCCACGCAAGCCGCCATAGACGGCCATGGCGTGGCGCTGGGCGTGTTCCCGTTCATCCGCAGCGAGGTGGACGCCGGCCGCCTGCTGTGCCCGTTTGACGTGGAGCTCAAACCTGAGCGCGCGTACCACATGCTGATCCGCCCCGGCGCCCGCGCCGTGCCCGAGGTAGACGCCGTCTGTGCTTGGCTACAGGCAGAGGCGGCGTTGTCGGCTTGAGGGCAGGGTTGAGCACAGGATCTGAGGCCCTAGCGCCCTGAAAAAAGCCCTAGCCCTTGGCACTTTTTGAATGTTGATTGGCACGATCGGATGGCGCTGAACCCGGGGGCAGAACCTACGATGCAGACCTTCGCAACGACAGCATCAAAGGAAATTCGCCATGGCATCTACAGCATCCACATCCTTCAACGCATCGGCTTCTTCGCCTTCTTCGGCTTCCAGGGTGGCACTTGTCACAGGCGCCTCTTCTGGCATGGGCAAGGAAACGGCCAAACGGCTGCTGCAAGAGGGACTGGTGGTGTATGCGGCGGCGCGCCGTGTCGAGCAGATGGAGGATTTACGCCGACTGGGGGCGATCCCGCTGAAGATGGACATCACGGTGGACAACGAGGTGGTGGCCGCCGTCCAACAAATTCAACAAGGGCACGGGGGCATTGATGTGCTGGTGAATAATGCCGGGTTCGGCATGTATGGCGCCATGGAAGAGTCCACCCTGGACGATGCGCGCTACCAGTTCGAGGTCAATTTGTTTGGCATGGCCCGCCTCACGCAATTGGCCTTGCCCGGCATGCGCGCCAAGGGCGCAGGCACCATCATCAATATCTCCTCCATGGGCGGAAAAATCTACACGCCCCTGGGTTCCTGGTACCACGCCACCAAGCATGCGGTGGAGGGCTGGAGCGACTGCCTGCGCATTGAGCTGGCGCCGTTTGGCATTCATGTGGTCATCATGGAGCCCGGGGCCATTGCCACCGAATGGGGCGATGTCATGCTCGGCCCCATGCTCAAGCGTTCAGGCCATGGCCCCTATCAGGCCTTGGCACAAGCCATGGCAACCGCCATGCGCAACTCGTACGGAAAAGCCGGGGCCGCGTCGCCCCCCTCGGTGGTGGCAGATGCCATACTGCAAGCCGTGCGCGCGCGCCGGCCCAAAACCCGTTATGTGATGGGCAAGCTGGCCAAACCGCTGCTCTTCATTCGCAAATACTTCGGGGACCGGGTCTTTGACAAGGCCATCATGAGCCAAGCCAAATAGGCCCCCGCCACTTTCAAGGACCGTCACGGTGAAACAGGCCACGCGATTCAGTGTGCACATGCGCTGGAAGATGCTCATTGCCGACATGGGCTTCAGCCCGGCGGACGTGCTGGCGTTGGCCCGCTTACCCGGCGACTTGTTCGCGCGCCCCGATGCCATGCTGTCGCCCGCGGAGTATTTCAACCTCTGGCACGGCATGGAGCAGGTGGCCGGTGCCGACGAACTGCCCTTGAAGCTGGCGCAGGTGATCTCAGTCGAGGCGTTTGACCCGGCGCTCTTTGCCTGTTTGTGCAGCCCTGACCTCAATACCGCGCTGCAGCGCCTGGCCCACTACAAGCGACTGGTGGGCCCCTTGACGATGGCGGTGGACATTTCATCGCAGGCCACCCGCGTCACCCTGAGCTGTTACGGCCATCAGGCGCCCATGCCGCGCAGCCTGGGCACGGCGGAGCTGGTTTTCTTCACGCAACTGGCCAGGCTGGCCACCCGTGAACGCATCGTGCCGCTGGCGGCCTTAACGCCAGATTTGCCCGACAACACAGACCGCTATGAAGCGTTTTTTGGCTGCCCTTTGACGCGCGCCGATACGATTCAAATTTGCTTTTCGGCGCACGATGCCAGGCGCCCCTTCCTGACCGAAAACCTGGCCATGTGGGAGGCGTTTGAACCGAGCCTGCGCCAACGCTTGTCGGTTCTCGATGAGCAAGCCAGCACGGCCGACCGCGTGCGCGGCGTGTTGCTGGAAACGCTGCCGGCGGGGCTGAGCTCGGTGGACGCGGTGGCCCAGCGGTTGGCCATGAGCAAGCGGTCATTGCAGCGCCATTTGGGCGACGAGGCGGTCAACTTTCAAGACGTGCTGAACCGGGTTCGCCAAGAGCTGGCGCAGCACTACCTGATCAACTCCAGCATTTCACCGGGAGAGATCTCGTGGCTGCTCGGGTTTCAAGAAAGTAACTCGTTCATTCGCGCCTTCAGGAGCTGGACTGGCACCACACCGCTGGCCTATCGGATGGGCCACGCGCCCCGTCTGCACTGAGTGTTGAACAAGACCCTGAATTAGCCGGGGGTCAGCAAGGTCGTGACCGCCCCGGCACCCGTTTGGGTGAGCCGGTAGGCGCCCGCGCCGGGGCGGGCGCTGAACACCTGCTGCGGCCCGTGCTGGTTCAGCAGCACGGCCACGCCATCGTCAATGGCGATGCCATTGGGCAAGTGCCCTTGCGCAATGGCTGCGGCAAAGGCCGGGGGGCGGGCGGGTTCGGTGTCGTAGTGCGGGCAGCAACTGCCGGCGACCAGGCCCAGTCCTGCCACAGGCTGCAGCCCTTGCCCGCCGGCATCTGACAAGGCGTAGTCAAACCAGGCCACCGCCCCAGCGCTGACGCCGGCCAGCAGCGTGCCTTGCCGCGCTGCCTGCATCAGCACCTGGTCCAAGCCGGACAGGCGCCATTGCTCGAGCAGGCGCAGCGTGTTGCCCCCGCCTACGTAAATGATGTCCAAGGCCTCGGCCCAGCCGGCCGTGTCGTGGGCGTTGCTGCCCAAGTCCAGATGGGTCAGCGTGTTAGACAGGCCGGCAAAACGCGCGTAAAAACGATCAATCTTCACGGGGTCGTTGTCGCTGGCGGTGCCTATGAAGCCAATGCGCGGACGCACGCAGCCCGACTGGCTGAGGATGAAGTCTTCCATCGCCGGATCCGCCTGGTGGGTGAAGCCACCACCGCCGATGGCAATGAGTCTGAAGGGGTAAGACATGGCGTAAATAGTAACCCGGCATGCTGGGGCCATGGCCCTAAGCCTGGCGGCTCATGCGTAAATATTTTTATATTCATGAGCGTCTTAAAAGTCATTTGTAAGGGGTTAGGCCCACGGGCATACTGCCAGTCTCACAGAGGGCCTGAGCTGAGTAAACACAGCATTAATAGGTGTTTGCAGGTGTTGGTATGGTCCGGGAAAAGCCTTTTTATTGATTTGTTCTGGAGACTTGATATGAAAAAAATCGCAAATTTGCTGGCTACGTTCGTGTTGGCGGGTACATCGGTCGCGTGGGCAGCGCCCTCCGGCACTTTGAGGCAGGCGCATGAGGTGCAGTTTGGCAATGCCTCTGACATCGATCCGATTTCTAAGGGACGGGTCTTTACCGTGACCGAAAAAATCATGAACCGGCTGGTTCGTCCGGGTCTCGATGGCAAGCCTGCCGCTGACTTGGCCTTGAGCTGGTCATCCAACGCTGCAGCCACTGAGTGGACCTTCAGGTTGCGCGAGGGCGTGACCTTTCATAACGGCAAGGCTTTCACTGCGACTGACGTGGTGTACTCCCTGAAGCGGGTACAAGATCCCAAGATGGACTCCCCAGCGCGGGCTGCCATCAAGATGATCGACAAGATCGAGGCGGTGGATGCCAAGACCGTCAAGATGACCCTCGCAGCGCCCTACGCCGACCTGCCGCTGATCTTGACCGATTACCGCCTGATGATGATTCCGGACGGCTCGGGTGACACCATCAAGACCACGGGCATTGGCACCGGCCCCTTCAAACTGGAGAAGTTCGACGCGCAGGGCACGACCACGCTGGTGGCCAACATGAACTATTTTGACGGCCCCCCGGGCGTGGCCAAGGTAGAGATCATCGGCATTCCTGATGCACAGGCCCGTTTTCAGGCCCTGATGGGCAAGCAGGTGGACTTGTTGCCCACCAGCATCTCACCACAGCAAAAAACACTGCTGGAGCGCACGGGCGGCTTCAGCTTTCAAAGCGTGTCTACGGGCAACTGGCGCGGCATCGTGTTTCGCACCGATGTGAAACCGTACAGCGATGTGCGCGTACGCAAGGCGATCCGGTTGGCGGTGGACCGCAAGGCCATGCTCGATTTGGCAGCGGGTGGCCAAGGTACCCTGGCATGCGACACGCCGGTTGGCCCCTCGGACCAGTACCGCTGGAATGGCACCTGCAACCAGGACATTCCTAAGGCTCGGGCTTTGCTGGCTGAGGCAGGTTACCCCAGCGGTATTGACCTGGAAATTCCGGTGAGCACGGTTGAAGGCGCGTGGCCGGCCATGGCGGAGGTGTTCCAGCAGCAGGTTGCTGCAGCCGGCATCCGCGTCAAAATTGTGCAAGTGCCCTCGGATGGCTACTTCAACGAGATCTGGATGAAGCGCCCCGTTTCCATGACGCGCTGGAACCAGCGCCCCGCCGACTCTGCGCTCAACGAGATTTACCGCACCGGCGCCACCTGGAACGAGAGCTTCTACAAGGATGCCAAGTTCGATGCCATGGTGGACGATGCCCGCAAGGAACTCAATTTCGACAAGCGTAAAGCCAAGTACCAGCTGGCCCAGGAGTACCTGTGGGAAAACAGCGGCACACTGGTGGGCTTTCACGCCACCTTGAGCGTGGCCACCACCGCCCGGGTGAAGAACCTGGACGCTGTGGAAAACTTCACCATCCGCTGGAACCGCATCACGGTCGACTGAACCCCTTCGACCGCCTGAGATCGACTGAGATCGCCTGAGTTGCCGGTGGGTCACCGGCAACCTCCACCACCTCCATTTCCCGAGGGTATTGCATGCTGAGAATGGTCTTGCAGCGCTTGATGCTGGGTGTCATCACGCTGGGTCTGGTGTCGTTGATTATTTTTGCCGCCTTGGAGATATTGCCGGGTGACGCCTGCACGGCCTTGCTCAAGCAAGATGCGCAGGGGCAGCGCCTGCTCAATTGCCAGAAGGAGCTGGGGCTTGACCGGCCCGCCTACCAGCGCTATCTGAGCTGGGCGGGTGGCGCCGTTCAGGGCGACCTGGGCTTGTCGGCGCACAGCAACAAGCCCATCAGCAGCATGGTGGCAGACCGGCTTAAAAACTCTTTGCTGCTGGGTGTGACGGCCTTGGCGGTGGGCTTGCCATTGGCTTTTGCGGCGGGCATTTTGGCCGCCCTGCGCCGCGACAAGGCCCTGGATTTGGTGCTGTCGTCACTCGCTATTGGCGCCATGACCATTCCTGAGTTTGTTTCTGCCACCGTGCTCATTCTGGTGTTCAGCGGCTGGCTGGGCTGGCTGCCCGGCATTGTGCTGACCCCGCCCGGGGCGCCCTTGGCCAAATTTTTCCCTGAAATTATTCTGCCCGTGGCCGTGCTGGCCATGGTGATGACTGCGCATATTCTGCGCACCGTGCGCTCCAGCATGCTTGAAGTGCTGGATAGCGACTACGTGCGCATGGCCACCCTGAAAGGCGTGCCCTACCGCACCATGGTGCTGCGCCATGTGTTGCCCAACGCGCTGCTGCCCGCTATCAACGTGGTGGCGCTGACGGTAGCCTGGCTGCTGGGCGGCGTGGTGGTGATTGAGATGGTGTTCAACTACCCCGGCCTGGGCCGCCTGATGATTGGCGCCATCTCCGACCGCGACCTGGCGCTGGTGCAGTCCATTGCGTTGATCGTGGCCACCGTCTATGTGCTGGTTAACCTGAGCGCCGATCTTTTGACCCTGGTGGCCAACCCGCGCTTGCGCACCGCTGTGAGCAAACGCGTATGAGCACGGCCACACCGCTGTCTCCCGCCGCCAAGGCGCCGCACCGTCCTGGCGCGCTGCGCCGCTTGGCCCAAGTGCTCAAAGAAATGCTCGCTCGCCCGTCGGGCGCCATTGGCCTGCTGCTGGTGCTGTTGCATCTGGTGGTTGCTGTGGCCAGCCCTTGGTTGGTGCCGTTTGACTTCAAGGCCATCAGCGCCACGCTGATTCTGAGCCCACCCGATGCCACCCACTGGTTTGGCACCGATCACCTGGGGCGCGATGTCTTCACCCGCACCCTGCTGGGTGGCCGCGAGGCTATTTTGGTGACTGTTGTGGCCACACCGTTGGCGGTGCTCTGGGGTGGCTTTGCGGGGGTCTATCTGGGCCTGGCCGGTGGCCGACTGGACGACGTGCTGATGCGTGTTGTCGATGCCTTTTTGGCCCTGCCCTGGATTCTGAAAATGTTGCTGCTGATTGCCACCTTTGGCAACGGCATTGAGGTGCTTATTCCTACGCTGATCGTTTTTTATGGCATTCCGGTGATTCGCATTGCCCGGGCTGCTGCGCACAACGTGGTGGCGCGCGACTTTGTGCTGGCGGCCCAGGCCCGAGGCCACCGGCGCTTTGCCATCATTCGCCGTGAACTGCTGCCCAATGTGCTGGACGCGCTGATGGTGGAAGGTGCCATGCGTTGGTCGTGGATGTTGCTGGCCTTCAGCTCCCTGTCTTTTCTGGGCTTTGGCGTGTCGCCGCCCACCCCGGACTGGGGCTTGATGGTGGCCGATTCACGCAGCTTCATGGCCATTGCCCCCTGGGCCGGGCTGTACCCAATTGTTGCCATCAGCTCGCTCATCATTGGCATCAACCTGACGGCTGATGCGCTCGCTAAAACCCTGGGTGTGGACCGCGCCCAGAAGGCGCCCATCTGACATGAATACCCAGCCTCTTATTGATATCCGCGATCTCAGCGTCGGCTTTGCCAGCCGGGCCGGCCACATGCTGCCCGTGTTGCGCAACATAGATTTTCAGATTCGCCGTGGTGAGACCGTTGGCCTGGTGGGCGAAAGCGGCTCGGGCAAGAGCACGCTGGCGCTGGCCGCCATGGGCTACCTCAAAACCGGGCTCAAGGTCATGGGCGGCCAGGTTAACTTTGGCGCCCAGGAACTTTTCAGCCTAACGCGCCCCGCGCTCGAGCACCTGCGTGGCGGCAAGATTGCCCTGGTGCCGCAAAACGCCGGCCAGTCGCTCACGCCCACCCTGCGCATTGGCCGCCAGCTGCAAGAGTCGGTGGCCTTGCACAGCCAGTTGCTGCCGGCCCAACACGCGCAGCGTGTGCTCGAACTGCTGCGCCTGGTGCGCCTGCCCGAGCCCGAGGCCATTGCGCAGCGCTACCCGCACGAGCTCTCAGGCGGCCAGCAGCAGCGCGTGGCCATTGCCATGTCTTTGGCCGGCGAGCCCGACGTGCTGTTGCTCGACGAGCCCACCACGGGCCTGGATGTCACCACCCAGGCCCACATTCTTGAATTGCTGCGCGACATCAACCGCCAGACCGGCACCGCCATGGTCTATGTCAGCCATGACTTGGGCGCGATTGCCCGAGTTTGCGACCGGGTGGTGGTGCTGTACGCGGGCGAAGTGGTGCTGCAAGGCACCACGCGGCAGGTGCTGCTGGCGCCCGCGCACCCCTATGCCAGAGGTTTGCTGGCGTCTATTCCCCGCATCTCTGAGGCCACGCTGCCCCGCGCCTTGCCCGGGCGCCCGCCCATGCCGGGTGGGGCCGGTGCCGGGTGCGCCTTTGTCGACCGCTGCAGCGTCGCCGAGGCCGAATGCCACAGCCGCCGTCCGGTCTTGCAGCGCCTGCCCGATGGCGCCACGACCCGCTGCCACTTTCACGAAAAAACGGTGCAATGGGACAACACCCCTGTGCCACCCAAGCCCCAGGTGCTGCGCGCTACCCAGCCTGCACCCGCTGCGCCGGCCTTGGCCATAGACGACCTGGCAATCAGCTACGCGCGTGCCAACCTGCTGGAGCAGTTGCTGGGCCGCCGCCCCAACGTGCCCCACACCGTGGACGGCATCAACCTGCGCGTGGGTGCGGGCGAAACGCTGGGCTTGGTGGGCGAGTCGGGCAGTGGCAAGTCCAGCATTTTGAAGGCCATCGCCGGTTTGAATCCTCCGGTGCAAGGCCACATTCACCTCGGTGGTGCTGAAGCTGGTACGACGGTTGATTCCCTGCCGCCCCGGGTGGGCCAGCGCTCACCCGCGCAGCTACGGCGCATCCAGTTGATTTTTCAAAACCCGGACGACAGCTTGAACCCGCGGCACACGGTGGCGCAAATTCTGGAGCAGCCCTTGGCGCTGTATTTTGGGCTTTCCGGCGAGGCCTTGAGGCAGCGCAGCGTGGCGCTGTTGGAGCGCGTGCGATTGGGCGAGCATTACCTGGAGCGCCTGCCCAGCCAGATGTCGGGCGGCGAGAAACAACGCGTGGCCATTGCACGCGCCTTTGCCGCCGAGCCCGACATTGTGTTGTGCGACGAGGTCACCTCTGCCCTCGATGTGTCGGTGCAGGCGGCGGTGCTGGAGCTGCTCAACGAACTCAAGCACGAGCGCGGCACCACCTACCTGTTTGTCTCGCACGACCTGGCCGTGGTGCGCGCCTTGTCAGACCGGGTGGCGGTGCTCTACCAGGGGCGACTGTGTGAAATTGGGCCGGCTGCTGAGGTCTATGCCAGCCCGTCGCACCCGTACACCGAAGTGCTGCTGGGTGCGGTGCTGGAGCCGGTGCCGGACAAAACGCCCTTGCTGCTGGCCGACGACATTGTGGAACTTGCCCCCCCGGCCACCGGCTGCCCGTTTCAGCGGCGCTGCCCGAAAAAGCTGGGGGACCTGTGTGTCACCACGGCGCCGCCGTGGCATTTCGCGCCAAGCGGCCACGGCATTTGCTGCCATATCGCGCCTGACCAACTCACCGTCAGCGCCCCAAGCGCCAGCGTGCATGACCAGCACTGACCCGCGCATCGCCGTCGACGTTCTGACCCAATTCGGTAGCCGCGTTCTGACGGCCATGGGGTGCCAACCCCCGATTGCCGCCGAGGTTGCCGAGCACCTGGTGGAGGCCGATCTTTGCGGCGTGTACTCTCACGGCATTTTTCGGCTGGACTGGTATGCCGAGCGCGCCGCCTTGGGTAAATTTGTACCCGGCGCCCTGCCGAAGCTGGTCACTGCCGAGGGTGGGGCTGACATGGTGGACGGCGGCCATGGACTGGGGATGCCGGCTTTTCGCCTCGCCACCGACCACCTGTTGGCGCGCGCCGCCCGCGAGGGCATGGCCGCCATTGGCATCTCGAATGTGGACCACACCGGGCGCATTGGGGCCTTTGCCCAGCGCGGTGCCGAGGCTGGTTGCTTGACCATCATGCTTGGTGGCGGCTCGCGCAAGGACTGGCCCCAAGTGGCGCCTTACGGCGGCGCCCACGCCATGCTGCCCACCAACCCCTATGCTTTTGGCATTCCGGGTGGCGCGAATGGGCCGGTGGTGGTCGACTTCGCCACCGGCATGGCCGCAGGAGGCAAAATTTACGCCGCCAAGATGGCAGGTCGCCCCTTGGCCGAAGGCCTGTGCATTGATGCGCAAGGACGCCCCACTACCAACCCCGACGACTACTTCAACGGCGGCGCCATTCTGCCCATGGCTGGCCCCAAGGGCTATGGCATGGCGCTGGTGGCTGAGCTGCTGGGCGAGGCGATTCTGGGCCAGGCCAGGGACGGCATGAACTGGATTTGCCTGGCCATTGACCTGACACGTTTTCGCGCACCGGGGGCGTACCAACGCGCGGCCGAGGCGTGCCTGGCCGAGTTGCGGGCGTGCACGCCGGCGCCGGGTTTTGAGCGGGTTGAAATACCCGGTGAGCGCGAAGCCAGCCTGCGTGCAGAACGCCTGGTCAGCGGTATTCCCATTCCACCCGCCACGCTCGAGGGCTTGCGCGCCCTCGGTCGCCGGCTGGGACTTGAAGAAGGTCATTGTTTGGCATGATGGACGCGTCTGAAAAATCCCTGTCACCGAGCCGTTTACGCCGGCGCCGCGAGCGCGACCCGTCCCGCAGTGGCGGGCGCATCGATGCGGTCGGCGGGCGTTATGCGCCGCTGGATGCCGACGCGGTGCTGGCCATTGAGCGCGCTGCCCTGGACATTCTCGCCACCGTTGGCCTGTCCGACGCCCCGCCCCGTGCTGTGGCGCTGGTGTGCCAAGCCGGCGGCTTAGTGTCTGACGCGGGCAGGTTGCTGTTTCCGGCCGAGCTGGTCAGGCGCTGCCTGCAGGAACTGCCGCGTGAGCTGGTGCTGTGTGGGCAAGAGGCGCGCCATGACCTGACCTTGGCGGGAGCCCGCGTGCACGTCGGCACTGGCGGTGCGGCGCCTTTGATCGTCGACCTGGAGACCGGCGCCTACCGCGATTCAACTTTGCGTGACCTGTATGACGCGGCCCGCTTGGTTGACACGCTGGAGCACGTGCACTTTTTCTCGCGTTCACTCGTGGCACGCGACATGCCCGACGTGGTGTCGCTGGAAGTGAACACCGCGTTCGCTTGCCTGGCCGGTACCACCAAGCATGTGTGCGTGTCGGCCTCTTCGCCAGCGCACGTAGAGCTCATTGCCCGCATGTGCCACACGGTGGCAGGTTCAGAGCAGGCGTTTCGCGCACGGCCGTTTCTCTCGCTCAACATCAACCACGCCGTGCCGCCGCTGCGTTTTGACCCGGACTCCTGCGAGGTCTTGCTCAAGGCGGTGGAAATGGGCATACCGGCCATGGTCAACACCTTCGGGCAGATGGGCGCGTCCAGCCCCGTCACCATTGCCGGTTGTGTGGCGCAAACCATTGCCGAAACACTCGCCGGCATGGTGTTGGGCTGGTTGCTTGACCCGCAAGCGCGACTGATTTTTGGCCCGCGCCCCATGGTGACCGACCTGCGCACCGGCGGCATGGCCGGTGGCGGCGGCGAACAGGCCACCCTGACGGCCGCCTGTGTGCAAATGGCCCGGCACTTCAACCTGCCCAACTCCACCATTGCCGGTGCCACCGACAGCAAGATTGCAGATGCGCAGGCGGGTTACGAGAAAGCGCTGAATGTCACGCTGGCCGCGCAGGCCGGCTGCAACTTCATCACCCAGGCCTGCGGCATGCAGGCCAGTTTGATGGCGGCCTCGCTGGAGGCGTATGTGATTGACAACGACATGCTGGGTACCATCCTGAAGACTTTGGCACCGGTCGAGGTGGGGCCGGCCACGCTGGTGCTGGATAACATACGGGAAGCCGTCGCTGGCGAGGGCCATTTTCTGGGGCAAGCCGATACGCTGGCCCGCATGTCGAGCGATTTCGTCTACCCCCAACTGGCAGACCGGCGCTCGCCGGCGCAGTGGGAACAGGCCGGTTCTCTGGACATTCGCACGGTGGCGCGCGAGCGAACCAAACAGGTGCTGGCCACGCACTTTCCGGCCCACCTGGGCCTGGAGGTTGAAGCGGCGTTGCGGGCGGGGTGGGACATCAGGTTGACTAAAGAGGCAATGGGACACGTATGAAAATTGCAGTGATTGGCACCGGTGCCATGGGCTCGGTTTATGCCGCCCTGCTGGCAGCGGCCGGCAATGAAGTTTGGGCGATTGATACCTGGGAAGACCATCTTCGCGCCATTGCGCAGAACGGTTTGCGCATTGAGGGCGCCAGTGGCGACCGTACCGTTCAAGGCATCAAGACCTCAACCCAGGTGGCCGATGCGGGCGCCTGCGACTTGTACATCATCGCCACCAAGGCCTCCGCGGTGGGGGCGGCGGCGCAGGCGATCGCGCCGCTCATGCAGCCTTCTGCGTTGGTGCTCACCATCCAAAACGGTTTGGGCTCCGGCCAGCGCATTGCCCAGTTCATGCCGACCGACAACGTGCTGCTCGGGGTGGCCGATGGCTTTGGCGCCTCCATGAAGGGGCCCGGCCACGCGCACCACAACGCCATGAAGCTGATTCGCCTGGGTGAAATGAACGGCGGACTGACCGAGCGGCTGACGCGGGTGGAGCAGGTGTGGCAAGCGGCCGGCTTCAACGCCCGCGCCTTTGAAGACATCAACCAGCTGATCTGGGAAAAGTTCTTGTGCAACGTGACCTTCTCGGCGCCTTGCACGGTATTCAACTGCACAGTGGGCGAGCTGATGGCCAACCCGGTGTGGTGGGCCATAGCCACCGGTTGCGCACGCGAAGCCTTTGCCTGCGGCCAGGCCCAACACATCAAGTTTGGCTTTGACGAGGTGACGGCCTACGTCACCAGCTTCGGGGCCGGCATGCCGCTGGCCCGGCCGTCCATGCTGCTCGACCACCAAGTTCAGCGCGTGTCTGAGATAGACGCCATCAACGGCATGGTGCCGGTGTTGGGGCGCGAACTCGGCCTACTCACCCCTTACAACGACGTCATGGCCGCCATGGTGCGCCGGCGCGAGGAGGCCTTCGTATGAAAATTGCACGCTTCAGTTGCCAGTCGCATACCGGCTATGGCGTGGTCGTCAACGACGACCACCTAGTCGAACCCTCGGCAGGGTTTTTGTCGCGCTACCCGGACATTCGCTCGGTGTTGGCGGCAGACGCCACCCAGGCGCTGGCCCAAGACGTGGCTGGCCGGCCCGCCGGCTTCAAGCTCGAAGCGCTGCGCCTGCTGCCACCGCTGGCCACCGAGAATAAAATCGTCTGCGTGGGCATCAACTACCGCAAGAAATACCCGCTGGAGGGCATGCCGCCGCCAGACCCTGAGCACATCATTGTTTTTGCCAAGGAACACGACGCCATCGTGGGCCACGGCGAGGGACTCGAGTTGCCACTGGGCAAAGCAGCCGAGTCGTTTGACTACGAAGGCGAAATCACCCTGGTCATTGGCAAAGGTGGCCGGCACATTGCGCGTGAAACGGCGCTGTCGCACGTGGCCGGCATCACCATCTTCAACGATGGCTCGGTGCGCGGCTGGCAAAAGCATTCGGTGCACGCAGGCAAAAACTTTGCACGCTCAGGCAGCTGCGGACCCTGGATCGTCACCATCGACGACATCGACATGGACCACCTCGGCCAGCTCGCCCTCTCCACGCGGGTCAACGGCGAGTTGCGCCAGCAAACCGAGGTGAGCCAGATGATCTTCGCCCCCGACGAATTGATTGCCTACATCTCCCACTTCACGCCGCTGCACCCAGGCGACCTCATCGCCACCGGCTCACCCGAAGGCGCCGGCGGCAGCTTCTCGCCCACCCGGTTTCTCAAAGCTGGCGACCAGGTCGAGATCACGGTCGGCGGGGTGGGAACGCTGAGCAATCGGGTGGATTCGTAAAGGGCTGCAGGGCTGCAGGTTTTCTCATGACCGCGCCTCAACGCCTCGCATACTTCGCCAGCAGTCCCAGCACCTCGCGCAGGGCGCTGGGGCCGGTGGCGTCTGACAGGTCGAGCGCGACGTTGCGGGTGTAGTAGGGGCTCAGGTCCAGTCCTACGCCGACACCAAACAGTTCAATCTGGCCGCCTTGTTCAAGGCACTGGGCCACGTCTTTGAGGTGGTTGTCCAGGTAGAAGGTGTCGTTGGCCATGTCGGTGGCGCGCCCGCTAGAAACTTGTCGCGCACTCAGTATTTCAAGCGCACACTTTCTATCAGCTGATCCTCTAAAAGTTTGACCGCCCGGGGCAATTTCCCCGTGGCTTTGTGCAACGCAATCTCAAACTCGGGCAGCACCGGCAAGCCCTCCTCCTTGCCGAAGGTTCGCCACTCGGGTGGGACCATGCTTTGTGCCATCACGGTCAGCGCCAAGCCGCCGGACACCGCCAATTTTCCGCCGGCAAAACTCTGGCTGGTATAGGCAATTCTCCAGGGGATAGACGCTGCATCAAGAGCCGCCAAAGCGTGTGACCGGAAGACGCAGCCCTCTGGAAAGAGGGCCAGAGGCAGCGGTGATTCTTCGTGCACTTGTCGTTGTCGAGACCCCGCCCATACCAGTCGTTCACGCAGCAAAATTTTTCCGACCGGCCGGTTAGGCTGACGCGTAATCAGCGCTACATCGAGTGCGCCGGCTTCAATCCGGTCCAGCAAGTCGCCACTCAATGCCCCGATGACTTCCAGCTGCACGCGCGGGTAGGCGTGGGCAAAGCGGGCCAGTACTTCCGGTAAGAAAAATTCCGCATAGTCATCGGGCAACCCCAGCCGCACATGGCCCTCTGCAAATGGCTGGTCTAGCGCTACCAGCGCATCTTCATTCAGACTGAGCATGCGACGGGCATAGTCCAGCAGCACTTCACCCTCTTCGGTCAGCCGGATGTTGCGTCTATCGGGTTGCAGCAATGGCCGCCCTGCGGTCTCCTCAAGTTTGCGAATCTGCATGCTGACGGCCGACTGGGTTCGGCAAAGGTAGCGCGCTGCCAGCGTGAAGCTGCCGCTGTCAATCACGGCAGTAAATGCCTGCAGCAATGTGAGGTCTAGGTACTTCATGCGGCCAGCTCCAGTATCACGTTTTGTGATGAGAAGCATAACAAGAATTCGTTTGCTTGAAGAGAAATGCAAACCTATATTCGCCCAAGATCTGCGCTATGCAGATCACTTCCCCCGACCCCATGAACCATGAAGGAGACCCACAACATGCAAGACGCACATCACCAAAGCCGAATCATTCTGGACCGCCGCCAACTCATTACCGGTGCTGCCGCACTGGGGCTAACGGCCACTTTGGGCGCGCTACCCGCCATGGCGCAGAACGCCGTAAAAAGGGGGGGAACCCTGCGCGTGGGTATGGAAGGGGGTTCGCCGTCCGACAGCTTGGACCCGCGCACCTATGCCGATTCGATTCCCATTTTTTACAGCCTGATGTTCTGGAATCAGCTGGTAGAAATTGACGCCAAAGGAAATGCTGTGCCAGAGTTGGCAGAGAGTTGGGAGTCCAAGCCTGGCGCGGCCGAGTGGATCTTCAAAATCCGCAAGGGCATCACCTTTGGCTCAGGAAAAACGCTGGATGCTGATGACGTCATCTACTCCATCAATCTGCATCGGGGTGAAACCAAATCACCGGCCAAGGGCATTTTGGAGCCCATTACCGATGTCAAGAAGTTGTCTGCCCATCAGGTGCAGATCACCATGAAGTCGGGTAACGCCGATCTGCCCTTTGTGTTGTCGGACTACCACCTGGTCATCGTGCCAGCCGGCACCACCGACTTCTCCAAGCCCGATGGCACGGGCGCCTATGCGCTGGTGGACTGGCAGCCTGGTGTGCGGGTGACGGCCAAGCGCAAACCGGGCAATTACTGGAAGCCCAACCGGGGTAACTTCGATGCCGTGGAGATTCGCTACATCGGCGACTCGGCGGCGCGCACGCAGGCGCTGATCACGGGGCAGGTCGATGCGGTGAATCGACTCAACCCCAAGACGGTCGGTTTGTTGTCCAAGAACAAGAGCATCACTGTCTCCCGCACCAAAGGCACCGGCAACCGCTACGGCTTCGTGGCCTTGCTGGACACCGAACCGTTCAAGAGCCGCGACGTCATGCTGGGCCTCAAGTACGGCATCGATCGCCAGAAGGTGATTGACAACGTATTTTCCGGTTATGCCTCGCTCGGCAATGACCAGACCGTGGGTCCGGCCGATCAGTTTTACAACGCCAACCTCAAGCCCAAGGCATTCGATCCGGACAAAGCGAAGTTCCATTTCAAGAAGGCCGGTGTGAGTGGTCCCATCGAGGTACAGGTGTCAGACGGCTGCTACACCGGCGCCATAGACTCCGGCGTGATGTTCAAGGAAAGCATGGCCAAGGCCGGAATGACGCTGGATGTAAAACGCGTATCGGGTGACGGTTACTGGGACAACATCTGGATGAAGGCGCCGTTCTGTTCGGTGTTCTGGGGCAACCGTCCAACGGCAGATTTGCAGATCTCGACGCAATTTTTGGGCGGTGGTGCCTGGAACGACACCCACTTCAAAAACGCGACCGTGGACAAGCTCGTTGTGGATGCTCGTGTGGAACTCAACCGTGCCAAGCGCAAGGAAATGTATGCCGAAGTGCAGCGACTGATTTCTGAAGAGGCCGGCATGGTCTGCTTTGGTGTAGGTGACCAGATGGACGGTGGCAGCGTCAAACTCAAGGGGCTGGAGCCACACGCACGCTATGACATGAACGACAACCGCCTGGCAGAAAAAGGTTGGTTCGCCTGAACCATCCACAAACACACCGTGAGGACTTCATCTTGAAAATCGGATTCATTGGACTGGGCAATATGGGCAGTGCCGCTGCGCGCAATATTCAGCGCGCTGGCTTTACGCTGGTGGTGCATGACATTAATCGTGAGGCTGGTCACATGCTGGTCGCACAAGGAGCCATTTGGGCCGACACGCCTGCGGCGGTGTTGGAGCAGGTGGATGTCGTCTTCACCATGGTTTTCGGGCCGATACAGGTCGAGCAGGTGCTGCGTGGCCCGCAGGGTCTGCTGTCGGTATCTTGCAAAGGTAAGGCTTGGGTAGACATGACCACCAGCGCACCCCAGTTGATGCGCGAGTTGAGTGTGGAGTTTGCGGCGGCGGGTGGCATGTCGGTGGATTCGCCTGTGACGGGATCCATTGACTCGGCCATACGCGGCGACATGATTCTGTTTGTGGGAGGCACCGATGCAGCCGTTGCGCATGTCACGCCGGTGTTAAAGCGGGTAGGCGTCATTCGCCGCGTGGGTCAATACGGCAATGGCTATGTGGCCAAACTGGTGAACAACCAGCTGTGGCTGGTACACGCTGCGGCCATCGGAGAGGCCATGGTGTCGGCCAAAGTCGCTGGCCTGGAGCCTGATGTGTGGTGGGCTGCCATGAAGGGCGGAGCCGCCGAGAGCTTTGTCATGCAGCATGACGTACCCTCCATATTCGCTGGACATTACGACCCCTCATTCCGGCTGGAGTTGTGCCTGAAAGATTTGGCGCTGATTGAGGAGTTGATGCAACAAACCGGCATTCGCCACGAGATGACGCAGGCTACCCATGCCCGCTTCAAGGAAGCGCGTGAACGCTATGGCGACGGCGCCGGTGAAATGACGGTGTGCAAGGTGATTGAAGATGATGCAGGGGTGGACCTGCGTGTGCCTGGCAACTGGCCGGCGCCATGGGAAGTGGTACACCCCAGCGAGGCTTGATCAAGAAGCCGCCCGGTACTTTGGGTACATGGCGGCGGACCAGCAACTTGTATTACCGCGCCTCAGCGCCTCGCAAACTTCGCCAGCAGTCCCAGCACCTCGCGCAGGGCGCTGGGGCCGGTGGCGTCGGATAGGTCGAGCGCGACGTTGCGGGTGTAGTAGGGGCTCAGGTCCAGTCCTACGCCGACACCAAACAGTTCAATCTGGCCGCCTTGTTCCAGGCGCTGGGCCACGTCTTTGAGGTGGTTGTCCAGGTAGAAGGTGTCGTTGGCCATTTCGGTGGCGCGGTCCATGGGGCAGCCGTCGGAGATGACGATCAGCAGGCGCCGGCGTGCGTCGAGTTTGGCCAGGCGCTGGGCCGCCCAGTCCACTGCTTCGCCGTCAATGCCTTCGCGAAACAGGTCGGCCTTGAGCAGGGCGGCCAGCGGTGCGCGGGCGCGTTGCCAGGAGGTGGCGGCTTCCTTGAAGACCAGGTGGCTGGCCTCGTTCAGGCGGCCGGGGTGGGGCGGTTTGCCGCTGCGTTGCCAGTCGCGCTGGGCGCGCCCGCCGTTCCAGGCGCCGGTGCTAAAGCCCAGCACTTCGCTCTGCGCACCAGCTTGTTCCAGCGCGCGCGCCAGCACGTCCACCCAGGTGGCGACGGCCAGCATGTGCTGCTTCATGGAGCCCGAGCAATCAATCAGCACACTCACCACGCAGTCGGCCACTGGCGTGAGGTGTTCGGTGCGAAACAGGCGCCGCTCGGCGGGTGAGGCAATCAGGCGCGCCAGCTGGCGCCCATCGATGTGGCCTTCTTCCTGCTCGCCGTCCCAGCCGTCGCGTTGCGGCAGGGCCAGCAGGGCGCGCAGCTCGCGGCCCAGGCGGCCAATGTTGAATTTTTCGCTGGCAATGCGGCGGTCTAGTTGTTCGCGGTACTCGCGCAACTGGGCCGGGCGCACCAGTGTGGCGGGGCGCAGTTCGCGGTCGTAGGCGCGGGTGAATACCTGGTAGCGGTTCTGTGCGCCTTGCAGCACCAGGCTGCGCCCGGTGACGGCGGCGCTCACGCCTTCTTCGGGGTCGGCCTCCAGGTCCATCATCAGGCTGAAGGCGGCGCGGTCGGGGTCGGGCTCGGCCAGGGTTTGGGCGCTGTCGTCGGTGTCGTCTTGCCCACCTTGGCTCATGCGCGCCACCAGGCGGGCAATGTTGAGCGCATGCACGGCGTAGAGGGCCTGGTGGTGGCGCTGGCGGCGCAGGCCGGCCAGGTCATGGCCGATCAGCGGCGAGAGTGCGCCCCGCGTGGTTTCCATCAGGTCTTCGGTGTCTTCCAGCACGGGCTCGCCGGTGACGCGCATGCGGCAGATTTGCACCACGGTAAACAGCAGCAAGCCCCGGGCGGTTTCTGTTAATCCGCTGGCATGAAAATTTTGCAGCCAGGCGGCGTGGCGGTGCCGCAGGTTCTCGGCCAGGCCGGGCATGCCGGGGGGCACCAGCGACTCCACCCGGGTTTGCTCCAGCAGCTCAAACAGCAGGCGCTCCACCGGGTCGGTGGGGCAATGTTGCCGGTGCAGCTCGGCGTCTGAGCGGCGCAGGCGCAGCGCCAGGCCGTCGGCGGCGCCGCGAAAAGAGGCGAAGTCGTCGCGATCCAGCACCGGGTGCAGGTGGGGCGCAAACAAGGGCAGCAGTTGCGTGCCACGGTACAGGCGGCGGCTGCGAAAGTGCAGGCCGGCTTGCGCGCTAAGCGCCCGAATGGCGCCAGCGCACAGCGCCTCTACCTGTTGCTGCTGACGAACCGTCTGCACCACAGCGCTTAGCCCTGGTCAGGCGTGGCTTGCTGCGGGTAGGCCTCGGCCAGCTCACGCTGAAAGCAGCGCTGGTAATACTCGGCCACCAGCGGACGCTCGGCTTCGTCGCACTTGTTCAAGAAGCTCAGGCGAAACGCCAGCGCCGGGTCTTTGAAAATTTGCAGGTTCTCGGCCCAGGTGATGACAGTGCGCGGTGACATCAGCGTGGACAGGTCGCCCAGTGCAAAGCCTTGGCGCGTGAGGTCGGCCAGCGCCACCATGGCTTGCAGCAGCGCCAGGTGCTCGTGCCCGGCGAGCGCGGGCACGCGGGCCACCACAATGGCGATTTCTTCTTCGGCCTTGAGGTAATTGAGCGCGGCCACAATGTTCCAGCGGTCCATCTGTGCGTGGTTCAGGCGCTGCGCACCGTGGTACAGGCCATTGAGGTTGCCCAGGCCAACCGTGTTGGAGGTGGCAAACAGGCGAAAGAACGGGTGCGGGCGCAGCACCTTGTTTTGGTCCAGCAGGGTCATCTGGCCGTCGCGCTCCAGAATGCGCTGAATCACAAACATCACGTCGGGGCGGCCGGCGTCGTACTCGTCAAAAATCAGGGCCATGGGGCGTTGCAGCGCCCAGGGCACGATGCCGGGCTGAAACTCGGTGACCTGCTGGCCATCGCGCAACACCACGGCATCTTTGCCCACCAGGTCGAGCCGGCTGATGTGGCCGTCCAGGTTGACGCGCACACACGGCCAGTTCAGCCGTGCCGCCACTTGCTCAATGTGGGTCGATTTGCCGGTGCCGTGCAGGCCCTGCACCATCACGCGCCGGTTGTGCGCAAAGCCGGCCAGCAAGGCCAGCGTCACGTCCGGGTTGAAGCGGTAGGCGGCGTCCACATCGGGCACGTGTTCGCTGCGGCGGCTGAAGGCGGGCACGCGCAGGTCGCTGTCGATACCCAAGACATCGCGCACGCTGACCATCAGGTCGGGCGCGTTCAGGTCGGCGGGGGAGGTGAGGTCAGCCATGGGCCACTCCTGGGCATAAGGGAAAAAAGGGGCCGGTTAAGGGGCTAGTTCAGGCGCTGGCGCCACTGAGGTCGGGCAGGGCATCGGTTTCAATGCGGCTCAAAGCCTCGGCAGCGCGGTGCAGGGGGGTGAGGAGTTGCATGGCCTTGTCGACCGTGAGCCGCATGATGGGCGCCTGCACCGCTACGCACAGGTTGGAGCGGCCGCTGGCGTTGGGCACCAGCATGGCCACGCACAGCAGGCCGGGCAAAAACTCTTCGTTGTCCAGCCCAAAGCCCTGGCGCTTGATCTGTTTGATCTCTTGCTCCAGCTGGTCCATCTGCGTCAGCGTCTTGGGCGTGAAGGCTTCCAGCGGCGCATGCGCCAGCAGACGTTGGCGTTGCGAGGGCGTCATCTCCGACAAGAATATCTTGCCGCTGGCCGAGCAGTGCACCGGCACGCGCGAGCCCGGCTGCAGGTAAAAGCGCAGCGGGGCGGCGGTTTCCACCCGGTCCAGGTAAATCACCTCGCTGCCGCTCAAGGCGGTGAGGTTGCAGCTTTCACCCACTTCTTCCACCAAATGGCGCAGCACCGCATGGCGGGCACCGTGCGACACATCGTTCAGCAGCAGTTTCTCGGCCAGGCGGCGCAAGCGCACGCCGGTGCCGTAGTGGCGCCCGTCCACACTGCGTTGCAGCAGGCCGGCGGTTTCCAGCTGCTGCAGCATGCGGTGCAGCGTGGGTTTGGGCAACTGGGTTTCTTCAGACAGCTCTTGCAGCGAGAAAAACTGGTCTTTCGAGGCAATGACTTCCAGCAAGGCAAACAGCCGCATCGTGGGCGTGTCGCCGTTGATTTCGACCGAATGTTGCGCAGAGGTGGGCACGATTTTCATGGGCCGAATCATAGTCTAATTTCAATAAATGGAATAAATAATTCTATTTATTGAAATTTCGGTTGACCAATTCCCAATCCCTGACTATAGTTTTGCCAAATTCCGGTATTTGGAATGTTTTGTATCGAAATTTTGAATCCCTTCTACTTCTTGAGTAGATTTTTTAATAGATTGCAGGAGAAACCCCCATGAGTTCAGCCAAAAAAGACACCCGCACCGTGGTCAGCGGCGTGCAAAAGATGACGCCTTCCGAGGCCTTTGTTGAAACCATGGTGGCCAATGGCGTGACCGATATTTTCGGCATCATGGGTTCGGCCTTCATGGACGCGATGGACATTTTTGCCCCCGCCGGCATTCGCCTGGTGCCTGTGGTGCACGAGCAGGGCGCGGGCCACATGGCCGACGGTTATGCCCGCGTGTCGGGCCGCCACGGCGTGGTGATTGGCCAGAACGGCCCCGGCATCAGCAACTGCGTCACCGCCATTGCCGCCGCCTACTGGGCGCACAGCCCAGTGGTGATGATCACGCCCGAGACCGGCACCATGGGCATGGGACTGGGCGGCTTTCAAGAGGCCAACCAACTGCCGATGTTCCAGGAATTCACCAAGTACCAAGGCCACGTCAACAACCCCAAGCGCATGGCCGAGTTCACCGGCCGCTGCTTTGACCGGGCCATGTCCGAGATGGCGCCTACCCAGCTGAATATTCCGCGCGACCATTTCTACGGCGAAATCACCTGCGAAATCCCCAAGCCCATGCGCGTAGAGCGTGGCTCGGGTGGCGAAAACAGCCTGGCTGCTGCCGTCGAGCTGCTGGCCAATGCCAAGTTCCCCATCATCCTGTCGGGCGGTGGCGTGGTGATGGGCGACGCAGTGCCCGAGTGCATTGCCCTGGCCGAGCGCCTGGGCTCGCCGGTGGCCAACGGCTACCTGCGCAACGACTCCTTCCCGGCCAGCCACCCGCTGTGGGCCGGCCCGCTGGGTTACCAAGGCTCCAAAGCCGCCATGAAACTGATGGCGCAGGCCGACGTGGTGATTGCCTTGGGTTCGCGCATGGGCCCGTTTGGCACGCTGCCCCAGCACGGCATGGACTACTGGCCCAAAGATGCCAAGATCATCCAGGTCGAAGCCGACCACACCAACCTCGGGCTGGTGAAAAAAATCACCGTGGGCATTCACGGCGATGCCAAGGCCGTGGCCAAAGAGCTGCTCAAGCGCCTGGCCGACAAAACGCTGGCCTGTGACGCCACCAAGGCCGCACGCGCCGCCACCGTTCAGGCTGAAAAAGACGCCTGGGAAAAAGAACTCGACGCCTGGACCCACGAGCGTGATGCCTACAGCCTGGACATGATCGACGAAGCCAAAGGCGAGCGCACCCCCACCGGCGGCACTTACCTGCACCCCCGCCAGGTGCTGCGCGAGCTGGAAAAAGCCATGCCCAAGCGCGTCATGGTGTCCACCGACATTGGCAACATCAACGCCGTGGCCAACAGCTACTTGCGTTTTGATGAACCCCGCAGCTTCTTCGCGCCCATGAGCTTTGGCAACTGCGGCTACTCGCTGCCCACCATGATTGGCGCCAAAGCCGCCGCCATGGACCGACCCGCTGTGGCCTACGCCGGTGACGGCGCTTGGGGCATGAGCATGTCGGAGCTGATGACCGCCGTGCGCCACGACATTCCTGTGACCGCCGTGGTCTTCCACAACCGCCAATGGGGCGCCGAGAAGAAGAACCAGGTCGACTTCTACAACCGCCGCTTTGTGGCCGGCGAGCTGGAAAGCGAAAGCTTTGCCGGTATCGCCATTGCCATGGGTGCCGAAGGCATCGTGGTGGACAAGATCGAAGACGTGGGCCCGGCCTTCAAACGCGCCATTGACATGCAGATGAACGAAGGCAAAACCTGCGTCATCGAGATCATGTGCACCCGTGAACTCGGCGATCCGTTCCGCCGCGATGCGCTGGCCAAACCGGTGCGCTTCCTGGACAAGTACAAAGACTACGTTTAAGCCTGCCCAGGCCCGGCGCCATGAGCAGCACGTTTTCTGATACCGCCAACGAGGGGGACAGCCACCCGCGCTTGACGCAACTGGTGGCGCGGGCGCGCGCCGTAGCCGGCGCCCATGCGCCGGCGATTGCGCTGGTGTACCCGTGTGATGCGCTGGCGCTCAATGCCGCCGTGCGCATTGCGCACAGCGGCATTGCCCGCCCGCTGCTGGTGGGGCCCACCGAGCTGATTGCCCGGGCCGCCGATGAAGCGGGTGTGGACATGCGGGCGTTTGAGGTGGTTGCCACCTCTGACGCCGCACCGCAAGCCGCCCTGCGCGCCACCACGCTGGCGCGTGAGGGGATAGTCAGCGCCCTGATGAAAGGCGCGCTGCACACCGATGAGCTGATGAGCGCGGTCGTCAACAAGGCCACCGGCTTGCGGGGCGACACCCGCATCAGCCACGCCTTTGTGTTTGACCTGCCGCGTTACCCCAAGCTGCTGGCGCTGGCCGATTGCGTGGTCAATATTGCGCCTGACCTGAAAACCAAGCGCGACATTCTGAGCAACGCCCTGGCCCTGTTGCGCCAGTTAGGCATTGCGCAGCCCAAGGTCGGCATTGTGGCGGCGGTGGAAACCGTGAACCCGGCCATCGTGGCCACGCTCGACGCGCAGGCGCTGGTGGCCTTGGCGGCCGAAGGCGCCTGGCCGGGTGCCATCGTGGAGGGGCCCATGGGGTTTGACAACGCCATCTCGGCGCAGGCCGCGCGCATCAAGAAGATGGACAGCCAGGTGGCGGGCGATGCCGACCTGCTGCTCATGCCCGACCTCAACGCCGGCAACATGCTGTACAAAAGTTTTAACTACATTGGCGGGGGCGATTGCGCCGGCCTGGTGCTGGGCGCCAAGGTGCCGATTGTGTTGACCTCGCGTGCCGACTCGCTGCAGTCACGTCTGGCCTCTGTGGCCTTAGCGGTGCTGGCCAGCCAGCCCGTGGCGACTGTTTCATAATCCGTTTTTCCGTTTCCCCGGTTTACAGCCAAAGGATTGCCGTGTTCAAGTTTCTATCTTCCGAGCCTGTGCACAACCCGCTGACCGCGGCCACGCCCACGGCCGACACCGAGATTAAATGCACCACCTGTTACATGTGCGCCTGCCGCTGCGGCATTCGGGTGCATTTGCGCGAGGGCGAGAACGGCCCTGAGGTGCGCTATATCGACGGCAACCCGAACCACCCGCTCAACCAGGGCGTGATTTGCGCCAAGGGCGCCTCGGGCATCATGAAACAAATCTCGCCGGCACGGTTGACGCAGCCGCTGCTGCGCAAGCCTGGCAGCGCGCGTGGCGATGGCGAGTTTGAGCCGATCTCCTGGGACCGGGCCTACGAAATTTTGACCGAGCGTCTGCAAAAAATTCGTTCCACCGACCCGAAGAAATTTGCCCTGTTCACCGGGCGCGACCAGATGCAGGCGCTGACCGGCCTGTTTGCGCGCCAGTTCGGCACGCCCAACTACGCCGCGCACGGCGGCTTTTGCTCGGTCAACATGGCCGCCGGCATGATTTACACCGTGGGCGGCAGCTTCTGGGAATTTGGTGGCCCCGACCTGGACCGCGCCAAGGTGTTCGTGATGCTCGGCACCGCCGAAGACCACCACAGCAACCCGATGAAGATCGCGTTGTCCAAGTTCAAGCGCGCTGGCGGCCGCTTCATCTCCATCAACCCGGTGCGCACCGGCTACTCGGCCATTGCCGATGAGTGGATTCCGATCAAGCCCGGCACCGACGGCGCCCTGCTGATGGCACTGTTGCACGAGTTGCTGGCAAAAGATCTGATAGACCACGCCTTCATCAAGCGTTTTACCAACGGCCCACAGTTGGTGGTGCTGGACGAGGGCCCGCGCGAAGGCCTGTTTGCTTTCGACCCCAACCCCGAAAAAGGCCCACCCGGTGACGGCCGCAACCCGCACAACAAGTTGGTGTGGGACAAGGCCAGTGGCAGCGTTAAAAACGCCTACCCCGAAGGCATTGCCGACGGTTGCGACCCCGCGCTAGAAGGCCACTACACCTTGGCCGACGGCACGCGCGTGGCGCCTTCTTTCCAGCTGCTGCGCGATCGCGTGGCCACGTGCACGCCCGAGTGGGCCGCCGCCATTACTGGCATTGACGCGACCCGCATTCGCCAACTGGCGCTGGAGATGGGCGACGCGGCCTTGAAGCAAGCCTTTGAGTTGCCCATTGCCTGGACCGACGCCTGGGGCAAAGTACACCCCACCACGCAGGCCCGTCCGCTGGCGTTTCACGCCATGCGCGGCCTGGCAGCGCACTCCAACGGCTTTCAGACCGTGCGCGCCCTGGCGGTGCTGATGAGCGTGCTGGGCACCATTGATGCACCGGGCGGCTTTCGCCACAAGGCGCCGTACCCGCGCCACGTCGTGCCCAATTACCGCGCCTTCAACGACCCCGCCATGATTCAGCCCAACACGCCGCTGAACGCGGCGCCGCTGGGTTTTCCGGCGCACCCGGACGAGCTGGCCATCAACCCCGATGGCTCACCGATTCGCATTGACCACGCGTTCTCGTGGGAGCATCCGCTGTCGGCCCACGGGCTGATGCACAACGTCATCACCAACGCGGTGCGCGGCGACCCCTACCGCATTGACACCCTGATGATTTTCATGGCCAACATGGCCTGGAACAGCTCCATGAACACCATGGCGGTGCGCGAGATGCTCAACCGCAAGGACGATAAGGGTGAGCACATGATTCCGTTTCTGGTGGTGTGCGACGCCTTCCAGAGCGAGACCGTGGCCTTTGCCGACCTGGTGCTGCCCGACACCACTTACCTGGAGCGCCACGACGTGATGGGCATGCTGGACCGCCCGATCTCTGAGTTTGATGGCCCGGTCGATTCCGTGCGCATTCCAGTGGTCAAGCCGCTGGGCGAGTGCCGCCCGTTCCAGGAGGTGCTGATTGAGCTGGCCGGGCGCCTCAAGTTTCCGGCTTTCACCACCGCCGAAGGTGGGCGCAAGTTCACCGGCTACCCCGACTTTGTGGTGAACTTTCAGCCACAGCCCGGCATTGGCTTTTTGATGGGCTGGCGCGGCAAAAACGGCGACGAACATTTGCGTGGTGAGCCCAACCCCAAGCAGTGGGAAGCCTACGAAAAAAACAACTGCGTGTTCCAGTACCACCTGCCCGAGACCATGCACTACATGCGCAACTGGAACCGCGAGTACCTGGACTTTGCCAAAGAAAAAGGCTGGCGCCAAAAGAACGACCCGGTGCAGATTGCGCTGTATTCCGACACCTTGCAGTCCTTCCGCCTGGCCGCGCAGGGCAAGAGTGCTGGGCGCCAACCGCCCGAGGCGCTGCGCGAGCGCATTGACACCTACTTTGACCCGCTGCCGTTTTGGTACGCGCCGCTGGAAGAAGACGCCACCGACCTGGCGGCCTACCCGCTCAACGCCATCACGCAGCGGCCCATGGCCATGTACCACTCGTGGGACTCGCAAAACGCCTGGCTGCGCCAGATTCACAGCCACAACTACCTGCACGTGAACCCGCTGACCGCCAAGGCCGCCGGCATTGCCGACGGCGGCTGGGCCTGGGTGGAGAGTCAGTGGGGCCAGGTGCGCTGCATGCTGCGCTACTCGGAGGCGGTGGAGCCCGGCACGGTCTGGACCTGGAACGCCATTGGCAAAGCCGACGGCGCCTGGCAACTGGCCCCCGGGGCCGATGAGGCGCGCAAGGGCTTTTTGCTCAACCACCTGATCACTGAAGAGCTGCCGTTCCCGATTGCCAAGGGCACGGCGCGCGGTGGCAAAACCATCAGCAACTCCGACCCGATTACCGGCCAGGCCGGCTGGTACGACGTGCGTGTGCGCATTCGCCCGGCCGAGCCCGACGAGGCGCAAGAGACCTTCCCGCAAATCGCCAGCACGCCCGCCGTGCCCGGGGTGCTGGGTAAGGCGGTGTCGGTGATGACCTACTTTGCAGGACGTAAAAAATCATGATGCAGTGGCTTAAAGATATTTTGCAAACGCCGCTGGTGGCGAACGCGCCCAGTTCAGCGGGCTCAGCGCCCGCCATGCCTGGCCCCAAGCCCGTTAGCGCCCGCGCCCAACCCGGTGAAACCCTGGCCAAGCAACTCGCGCTGGTGATTGATCTGAATGTGTGTGTGGGCTGCCATGCCTGCGTCACCTCGTGCAAACAATGGAACACCTCGGGCGCAGCCGGGCCGCTGGCCGACATCCTGCCCTATGGCGCCAACCCCACCGGCACCTTCTTCAACCGGGTGCAAACCTATGAAGCGGGCGAGTTTCCGGGCACCGACACCATTCACTTCCCCAAGAGTTGCCTGCATTGCGAAGACCCGCCTTGCGTGCCGGTGTGCCCCACCGGTGCCAGCTACAAGCGCGCCGAAGACGGCATTGTGCTGGTGGACTACGACAAATGCATTGGCTGCAAATACTGCGCTTGGGCCTGCCCGTACGGCGCGCGTGAGTTGGATGAAGAGCGCCAGGTCATGACCAAGTGCACGCTGTGCGTGGACCGCATTTACGACGAACACCTGCCGCCCGAAGACCGCAAACCGGCCTGCGTCAAAGCCTGCCCCACCGGCGCGCGTTTGTTTGGTGACGTCAAAGACCCGGACTCCGAGGTGTCTCAAGCGATTCGCGAACGCGGTGGTTACGCGCTGATGCCCGAGTGGGAAACCCAACCGGCCAACCAGTATTTGCCGCGCATCATCACGCCGCCCGCGCCGACCAGTTCTTCATCTTCTGAAGGTTGAACCGCCATGCATCCCGCGTTTTCAATTCTGTTTTTCACCACCCTCTCGGGTGTGGCCCAGGGTCTGGTGGCCTTGCTGGCGTTTGCGGCGCTGGCTGGCCTGCCACTCTCCCCGGCCTTTGTGCTGCAGGCGCTGACGGTGGCCGAGGTGTTGCTGCTGGCCGGCCTGGCCTCGTCATTTCTGCACCTGGGCCACAAGATGCGCGCCTGGCGGGCTGTGCTGATGTGGCGCACCTCCTGGATGTCGCGCGAGGTCATTGTGCTGCCGGCCTTCATTGGCTTGGTGGGGCTGTGGTGGGTCACGCTGTTTCTAAGTTTGAACTCGCCGTGGGTCAAAGCGCTGCCCGTGCTGGTGTTGCTGGGCACGTTTGGCCTGTGGTATTGCACCGCCATGATTTATGCCTGCCTGCGCTTCATTCAAGAGTGGGCGCACGGCCTGACCATCGTCAACTTCACGCTCATTGGCCTGTCCTCGGGCATGGTGCTGGCCTGCGCGCTGGCGGCCATGGCCGGTGAAACCCTGCTGCTGACCAGCTATGGCCTGCCCACGCTGGTGCTGACCCTGGTGGCCTGGTCTTTCCGGCGCATGAGCCTGCGCCGCAACGCTGCGCTCAAACCCGCCTCCACCCTGCAAAGCGCTACCGGCATCAAAGCAAAAAAACTGGTGCAAAAGTCCATGGGCATGTCGGCAGGGTCTTTCAACACCCGCGAGTTTTTTCATGGCGCCTCTTTGTTGGCCATGCGCAACGTCAAACTGGGTTTTCAGGTGCTGGCTTTTGCTCTGCCGGCCCTGTGCCTGGTGTGGGGCATGAGCAGCACCTCGGCGCTGCCGTGGGTGCTGGCGTTGCTGCTGCAAGCGCCGGGATTGCTGGCCGAGCGCTGGTTCTTCTTCGCCCAAGCCAAACACCCTCAAAACCTGTACTACCAGACGGTGTCTTGAGCGCCGACAAGCCGGCCAGTGCTTGGCCTGAAACGGCGCAACATTTTTTTGCGATGATGCAGGTATGAACGCAAGTGCCCCATCCACCCCCCCCGACAACGTGCTGGTCGTCTGTTTGTGTGCCGCCTGGTGTGGGGTGTGCCGTGACTACCAGGCGCGCTTTGCGCAGGTGCAGGCGGCTTATCCGCAGGCGCAGTTTGTTTGGCTGGATGTAGAAGACGAGGCCGACTTGTTGCACCCGCTGGATGTGGAAGACTTTCCCACGCTGCTGCTGGCCGTAGGCGACGCCCCGCGGTTTTTTGGCCCGCTGGCGCCACATGTGGAGACGCTGGAGCGGCTGGTGCGCGCGCATGTCGACGCGCAAGCGCCGGCCCTGCCAGACCCGCAAGTGCGCGCGTTGGTGGCGCGCATTCGGCAACACAATCAGGCCTGAGCCCCTTGCGGGTTGGTCGTTTGACAAGGCCGAGTACACCGCATCGAGCAAGCATTCGCGCACCTGGAGTGGTGCCGCTGGGCCACACCATCTCACCCACGCCCGAATCTGCACCACCCAAGCGGTCACCGGCGCAACCGGCACCCGACCTTGAGGTCGATCGGCGCTTCAGTAATGCGGCGGCGTAATCACCCAGATGACGCGCACCGGCACGTCGCCCGGATTGGCGCAGCGGTGCACATCGGTGCTTTTGAAGGAAAAGCTATCGCCCTCGTGCAAGCGGAAATGCCGGCCTGAGACCCACAAATCCAAAGTGCCGGACAAGACGTAACCGGCCTCGGCGCCATCGTGGAAATAGTCCTCGCTGTCCGCGCCCGGTTCGATGGTGCTGAGCAGCATTTCCAGTGGGCCGCTCAAATTAGGTGAGAGCAATTCCTCTTGGATGCCCAGCCCGGTAAAGGACATGCGGCGGCGGTGGGTGCTGCGCACCACCACATCGCGCTCGGCCGGGTCGCCCTCGGTGTTTTGCTGGAAGAACCAATTCATGTGCACGCCCAGCGCATCGCTGATGCGTTTGAGCACTGCAATCGGCAGGCGCGAATGGTTGCGCTCTAGCTGGCTGAGGTAGCCGACCGAGATACCGGCTTTTTCGGCCACTTCGCGCAGGGTCAGGTTTTTGACCAAGCGCAGTTCGCGCAATTGCTCACCAATGGCCGCACCCGGGTCGATGTCGGCCAGCACCGCCAGCGATTCATCGTTGTCTTCGGGTAGCGCCAGGCGCGCGGCTTGAATGGCCATATTTGCTATTGTTTGTATCAGGTCAGGTGGTCAGCGCGGTTTGCCGCTTAGACCTTGATGCGCGCCGAGCTAGGGTCATACAAGGGCGCCAACGAGGGCTGCGCGCTGTAGCGCACACCGGCGACCTCAATTTCGTAGCGCCCTTGCAAAATTACCTCAGGCGCTTCGCCCTGGGTTTGGCACTCCACATAGCCCATGCCCAGCGACTTACCCAAGTGGTGACCGAACATGCCCGAGCTGATGCGCCCGACGATGGCACCGTCACGGCAAATGGGTTCGTTGTGGTAGAGCAAAGGCGTCGCGTCATCCAAAGCAAACTGCACCAGGCGGCGCGTCAGGCCGGCTTCTTTTTGCGCTTGCAAAGCTTCCAGACCGATAAAGCCACCCGGCTTTTTCATGGCGACGGCAAAGCCCAGGCCCGATTGCAGGGGCGTGTCTTCGTCGCTGATGTCGTGGCCCCAGTGGCGGTAGCCTTTTTCCATGCGCAGCGAGTTAAGCGCGTGGTAACCGGCCAGACGTCCACCGACCGAAGGTGCGGCCTGCATCAACGCGTCGAACACGCCAGGCGCGAATTCGGTGGGGATGTACAACTCCCAACCCAGCTCGCCCACATAGGTGATGCGGCTAGCCCGCACACGGGCATAGCCCAGATCGATAATTTGCGAGGTGCCAAAGGGGAAGGCCGAAGGGGACATATCGGCTTCGGTTAACTGGCTGAGCAGCTCACGCGAACGCGGGCCCATCACACCCAGCACCGCCATGCTGGACGACACATCGATCGCCATGGCGCGCGCATCGGCGGGAATATTGCGCTGCAGCCACGAGAAATCGCGCGTTTGCGTGGCGGCGGCGGTGACGACCAAATAGCGATCTAGCGCCTCGCGCGTGACCGTCAAATCAGCCTCGATACCACCGCGCTCATTGAGCCATTGCGTGTACACCACTTTGCCCACCGGCACCGACATATTGTTGGCGCTGATGCGGTTAAGCACCGCCTCGGCATCCGGGCCTTGCACCACAAATTTGGCAAACGAGGACTGGTCAAAAATGCCTACTGCATTGCGCACCGCATGGTGCTCGGCAGCAGCGTAGTCAAACCAGTTTTGCCGGCCATAGCTGTATTCATATTCGGCCTTGACGCCCGCAGGCGCATACCAGTTGGGGCGCTCCCATCCGGCCGTTTCGCCAAAGCAGGCGCCATGCGCGGCCAGGCGGTCGTGCAAGATGGAGCGGCGCACGCCGCGCGCCGTCTCGGGCTGGCGGAAGGGCCAGTGCATGGCGTAAAGCAAACCCAGCGATTCGACGGTGCGGTCACGCAAATAGCTGCGGTTACGCTGAAAGGGCATGACGCGGCGGATGTCCACGTCCCACAAGTCCATGGGCGGATGGCCGTCGAGCATCCAGTCGGCCAGCACTTTGCCTGCGCCACCGGCGGACTGGATACCGATGGAGTTAAAGCCTGCGGCCACAAACAAATTGCGCACCTCCGGCGTTTCGCCCAGCAAATAGCGGTCGTCCGGGGTAAAGCTTTCGGGGCCGTTAAAAAACAAATTGATGCCGGTCTTTTCCAGCGCCGGGGTGCGGTGCATGGCGGCAGCCAGCAGCGGCTCGATATGCTCTAAATCGTCCGGCAAGGATTCAAAGCTAAATGTCTCGGGAATGCCTTTCATGCCCCAGGGCTTGGCCACCGGCTCGAACCAACCGACCAGCAACTTGCCCGCGTCTTCTTTGAAATAGGCGCAGCCGTCCGGGTCGCGCAGCACCGGCAGATTGGAGTGCAAGCCTTCCATCGGCTCGGTGACGATGTAGAAATGCTCTGCAGCATGCAGCGGCACCGTGGTGCCGGCTTTGGCGCCGAGTTCGTGTGCCCACATGCCGGCGCAGTTGACCACCATGTCGGCGCGAATGGTGCCGAACTCGGTGCGCACGCCCACGGCTTTGCCGTTTTCGATCAATATTTCTTGGGCCGCGCAATTTTCAAAAATGCGCGCGCCACGGCTTTTGGCGCCTTTGGCCAGCGCTTGCGTGGTATCAATCGGGTTGGTGCGTCCGTCTTTGGGCAGGTACACACCGCCGACCACGTCAGACACGGTGACGCCAGGCCACAGGCTGGCGATTTCCGAAGGCGTGAGGGTCTGTACTTCCAGCCCAAAGCACTTGGCCATGGAGGCGCCGCGCTTGAGTTCCTCCAAGCGTGCCAGATTAGTCGCAATGGCAATCGAGCCGGTTTGCCGAAAGCCGGTAGCCTGACCGGTTTCCTGCTCTAGCGAGGCGTATAAATTGGTGGTGTACTGCGCCAGGCGCGTGAGGTTGTAGGTGGCGCGCAATTGGCCGACCAGCCCCGCTGCGTGCCAGGTGGTGCCGCAGGTGAGTTGCTTGCGTTCGAGCAGCACCACATCCCGGCACCCGCGCAATGTCAGGTGATACGCCAAGCTGCATCCAACGATGCCGCCGCCCACAATGACCACACTGGCCTG
>CAJCCO010000140.1 GCA_903960915.1 uncultured beta proteobacterium | reverse complement strand
GTATTTGGGGCCTCGTCCTTCGCATCGCCAGCGTTGCAAGGTCTTGGGACTGATTCCCCAGCGAGTTGCAAGCTCGTTTTCGTTAAGGGCGATTTTTTTGCTAAGTTGAAACATGTCCATCGGTTTGCTCCAGTAGTTGCAGGGATGACCATTCATGCGTACTGACGGGAGAAAGCCAAGTGGAATGTGGGCAAGTTGCTGAAATCTGACGGATGTTTCCCCGGCGTGACCCGATAGCCAAGAACCTTACCCCGATGCTTTCAGGGGAGCATGCGATGGCATCTTGCGTATGAATGTTGCAAGCAAAACATTATTTGTTTGCTTCAAAACGAAGTGCTATACTCAAGTTTCAGACAAACCCTAGATCAGGAGCAAGCAATGGGCGCTGTAGCAGAACGTGAAGTGACCGCGTCACAAGACCGTGGCGCTCTGGCCAAAATGGTCATGACCTTGCTCGACCACTGGAAGTTGAGCACCGAGGATCAGGCGGCGCTGCTGGGCATCGCCACCAGCAACAGGGCAGCGTTGTCAAACTACCGCAGCGGTAAGCCGATTGGCACCAGCCGTGATCAATACGAGCGCGTGGGCCACTTGTTGGGCATCCATAAAAACCTGCGACTTCTTTTCCCGCAAAACCGGGATTTGGCCTACCGCTGGATGACCACCCGCAACAAGGCGTTCGACAATTTGACCCCCGTAGAAGTGGTCAAGGAGTGGGGGTTTGCGGGCCTTCTGATGGTGCGCGGCTATTTGGATCGCGCCCGGGGCGTTTGATCTGCAGCAGGAATGAACTCCCTGTTTGCCCAACTCGCGCTAGCTGACATCCACAAGGATGTCGCACGAAACATCGTGTCCCTGCAGCACTCGCAGGACCTGTTCGATGATCTGACTGCTGATCCAGCCGAGTGGTTGCTGGCTCAGAAGGTGGAAGATGAGATCAAGCCGCCGCCATACCGGTCGCACACGCCCATCATTGATCGTCCGTTTGAGGATGCCGAATGGTTCAATGCCATCACCTGGCCGTTCAAGCATTGGCAGGCCAGCCGGTTTTCTGATGGTACCTACGGCGTTTGGTATGGATCAGACTCTGTCGAGACGACGGTTTACGAGTCCGCTTACCACTGGTATCGGGGCTTGCTGAGTGATGCTGGATTCGAGCGGATGGCGGTGGTCGCCGAGCGAAAGGTGTACTCAGTGGCCTGCAATGCGGCGCTGCTGGATTTCCGAAAAGCAGCCGACGAACATCCTGATCTCTTGCATCCGTCGGACTACGCGTTTTGCCAGTCGGTAGGGGCGAGGATTCACCGGGAGGGACATCCCGGTCTTCTGACGCAATCTGTCCGCAGACCCGCAGGGGAAAATGTGGCGATCTTCAATGCCGACGTACTGTCCAACCCCAGGCACAACTGCCAACTGACCTACCGGCTAGAGGACGATCAGATCGTGGTGGAGATGCAGCCTGGCGTGGCATGGGTCAAATTGGATGTGGCCAGTTTTTCATAGGTGCCGTTCGTTGCGCCACGTTCCGGGGTCGTTTCGCTGTCTGCTAGCGCCCAGTCAACCGAACACACGCGTGCATCGGGAAGTTTCTTAAGGCCAATGAGCAAGTCAGCGAAAATCCCTGGGCTCACCCTGATTTACGCATACGGGGGGTAATTTCAGGACAAACAGCCTCACACCTTAGGCAGGTGTGTCTGCGGAGCTGCTAGACTCCACCACCAAAATTTAAAACCGGAGTGCTCAATACACTGCGGTTTTTTTATGGGCCTTGAAAATGGGGGATCCTATGGTATGGTTTAACATGTGTTTCACCAACCTTAAGGAGTCTCTATGAAATTTCGCGTTTTAACAGTGGCAGTTTCTCTTTTGGCCGGCCTTTTGCTTGGCGGCTGCTCTACTTTGACATCGGCGTACGATTCAACCGTAGATACGGTGTCGGGTTGGATGAAGTAAGCTTTGCTTTCCTGACGATTGGTGGTTTTGCCATCCATCCAAGCTGCCTTGCTGTAAGCATCGCAGCTTTTTTCTTGCCCTTTGATTCCTTTTTAAACGGTGGTTTGTGAGTATTCAGACTGACGATTTTTCTCCCGCTTCTGCGCCTGCGCAGCGCGTCGTATCGCCTGGGCCTGTGTCTTCAAGTGAAGAGGCGATTGAGCGGGCCCTGCGGCCCAAGCTCTTGGACGACTATGTGGGCCAGGCAAAGGTGCGTGAGCAGCTGGAGATTTTTATTGGGGCGGCCAAAAAACGCGACGAAGCGCTGGACCATGTTTTGCTCTTTGGCCCGCCTGGTTTGGGAAAGACGACGCTGAGCCACATCATTGCCCATGAGCTGGGTGTGAATCTGCGCCAGACCAGCGGACCCGTTTTAGAAAAGACCAAAGATTTAGCGGCGCTGTTAACCAACTTAGAAAAGAACGACGTTTTATTTATTGATGAAATTCACCGCCTAAGCCC
>CAJCCO010000139.1 GCA_903960915.1 uncultured beta proteobacterium | reverse complement strand
ATCGGACTCTTCAACAAATTTTTGCTTCTCGGCCGGTCTCAGGTTTTCTGAATCACGTGCATTCTCGCTGTTGGGCGATGGAACGTTATCAGTGGGTCCACCCTCTGAGCGGGGCGTCACACGCTCCATCAGTGCGGTTTGTGTGGCAGAAAAGGGGCAGCCGGCTGGGTCAATGATGGAGCGACCACCCAGCAAGCCGTCGGAGCCCGCCAGTTTGCCCATCGTGACCTCACTATGAGAAGTAGGCTTGAAATAATCGGCCACGCTTTTGCGCTGCTGCTCATTGCTGGCACCCAAAATCCACATCAGCAAGAAGAACGCCATCATGGCGGTCATCATGTCGGCCAAGGCAATTTTCCAGGCACCGCCATGGGCACCGCCATGTCCAGGCTGGATTTTCTTGATGACAATAATGGGCGCTAAGCCCTCAGCTGCGGCCGGCGCCTCGGCCGGTGCTTGCTCACCCGCCGTAGCGGGTGCTGCCTCTTCGGCTACGGGGGCAGCTTCAGGGGTTGCCATACTTACTTACCACGCAGGCCGTCAAACACGTCCGCAAAGCTGGGCTGGTTATGGTGGCTAATAGACACGCGGGCAGCTTCAAGAATCAGCGGCATAGGGTGACCATGCATGGTGCCAATGATGATTTGCTTGACCACGTGGTACATGCAGGCTTCGTCTTCAATGATCTGGGCTAGGCGTTTGGCAAAGGGCTCAAAGAAGCCATAAGCCAAAAACACGCCAATAAACGTTCCCACCAGAGCCGCACCCACCAAGCCACCCAAAATAGCGGGTGGTTGATCAATCGCGTCCATGGTTTTCACCACGCCCATCACGCAAGAAACAATACCCAGCGCAGGCAGGGCACCGGCCAGGGTGGCAATGGCGTCAGAAGCTTTGAGTTCGTCGTGGTGGTGGGTTTTGATGGCTGTGTCCATCACTTCCTCCACCGCCATGGGGCTCAGGGTGCCCTGGGACACCACCATGAGACGCACCGTGTCCGTGATCAGGTGCAGCAGCGCATGGTCTTTCAGAATGTTGGGGTATTCGCTGAAGATGGCGCTTGAATCTGGGGTTTCGATGTGGGCCTCAAGGGCTACAGCGCCTTCGCTTTTGAGCGTCTTCATCACCTTGGAGACACAAAAAATGGTGTTCAGGTAGTCTTGCTTGTGGTACTTGGAGCCTTTGAAGGTGCGGCCAATGCCTGACACAACCGCCTTCACCACATCGGGGCTGTTGCCAATCAGCATGCCGCCAATGGCTGAACCCAAGATACACCAGCCTTCAATGGGTGCGGCGTGAATGAATGGCGCCATGCTGCCGCCACCCACAATAAAGCTGCCAAACACGCAAACGCACAAAAAGACAATGCCAACGATACCAAACATAATAATTTCCAGGTTGAATGGCTTGCATCCACGTCAGGACCGGGACCAAGACCATCGTTCACTTCACCAATTGTTGGATCGGCACCAGTAACGGGAACTTGAACCCAACACCCTGGCAATTAATGAACCAATGGCACCGATTGCGCGGGCAGCAGGGCCGGCACATCCAGCCAGGCTTGGCGAATCTCGTTCATGAGTCCATGCACTTCTTCCAGCGCCACCATGTCATTTTTTGCATTGGCATACAAAATTCGTTTGGTCACGTAGCTGTAGAGCTCATTGAGGTTGCGGGCCAGATCGCCGCCTTTTTCGAAATCGAGTGCGCCTTGAAGGCCCACCACGATGCGGCTCGCCCGGGCGAGGCTCTTGCATTTTTCCTGAATAGCACCGTGTTTGAGGTGCCCTTTGGCTGCAGTGAGACTTTCCAGCAAGCCATCAAACAGCATTTGAATCAGATCGACCTGGTTGGCGACCGAGGCTTGAGAGGCCCGGCTGTCGGCGCCGTAAGTTTCCATGGCTTTGAAATGTGTACGCATAACTTATTACTCCTGCTGATTATTCAGTCCTGAAAGTAATCGGCGTCTCTGCGCAGAACTTGAGGCGCTCGCCTCACTATTTACATACTTTTTGACCCGAAGGGGTCAATCTTTGGCGCTGCGGGCGCGTGCCTTGGGGTTGAAAGGCTCAGAAATTTGCAAATTGACGCGCAGTTTTTTGACGATGGCCGTCAAAAGTTGGCTCACCCGGGATTCGGTCACGCCCAGCGTTTCCCCAATTTCCTTCAGGTTGAGCTCTTCAACATAGTAGAGCGACATCAGCAACTGATCGCGTTCCGGCAGGTCTCCAATGGCCTGCCCTACCGCCTGCATGAACTCCTTGCGCTCCACAATGGCATCGGGCTGACGGGACGATTCGTCCGCAATATTCATCACCTCGTCGGCCATGACCTCCATGGAGAAGGTCTCAAACTGCTTGGCCTGGCCCCGTTTTTTGTGAAAACTGTCCAGATCGTCACCCATGCTCTCGGCCAATTCAGCCTGGGTGGGCGCCCGCCCCAGCTCAGTGGAGAGCAGGTTGGAGGCCTGGTTTTGTGACTTGTTGAACGCCACGGCAGAACGCGGCAAGAACGACAGGCGCCTGACCTCGTCCAGTATGGCGCCACGCACCCGGCTAAATGCAAAACTCTCGAACTCAATGCCCTTGTCGGGATTGAACGCCTGGGCAGCCTCCAGCAGCCCCAACATACCCACCTGAATCAGCTCATCGAGCTCCATGAAAGGGGGAATGCGTACCTTCAGGTGCAGGGCAATGCGCTTGACCATGCCCAAATGGGCGAGCACCAAGGTTTCGCTGTTGTTTTGTACCTCCTGGTAGAGGCGGGTAGAAACTGCCATAGCGGGGTGGGGTCAGGTCCGTACTCGGAGCAACCTCTCCACAAAGAACTCCAAACCGCCTGAAGGCTGGGCGATAGGAGGCAGTTGGCTGCTGGCCTCGGCCAGTCGGCGAAAGTCGCGTGCGCCTCCGCTGCCAGGTGCGTATTCCATGACCGGCTCGAATTTTTTATGGGCGGCCAAAATCAGTTCGTCATTTTCAATGGAACCCACATACTGGATGGAGCGGTTCAAGAACTGGGCACATACCTTGTTAATTCGCTTGAACAGGCGCTGGCCTTCGAGTTGGCTTTTTACCGCATTGGGCACCAGATACAACTCATCCAGATGGTATTCCTCCGACAACACCTTGATGGTGCCGTAGGCGTCTGCTATTGACGATGGGTCATCGCGGGCCACGATAAAGCGGCGCTGGCAAGCGGCCATGAACGTCAAAACCGACGGTGCAATACCGGCGGCCATGTCCACAATCAGAAAATCAAGATCTTGCTCCATGGCACTAAAGGCCTGGACAATTCGGGCCGTCTGCACTCGGCTTAAAGAGGCCATCTCCTGCAAGCCTGACGCGCCGGGCACCAGCAGCAAGCCCTGTCGAGAGGTGACGATGATCTCTTCAAGCTTTTTCTTGCCACTTAAAAAATGGCTCAAGTTGTAGGGACACTGGCAACCCAGAACGATTTGTGCGTTGGCCAGTCCCAAATCAGCATCAAACAGCATGACGCGGTAACCCATCAGGCGCAAGGCAATGGCCAGATTGACAGCTACCGTGGTTTTACCAACACCCCCTTTGCCACTGGCAATGCCAATGACCTCGGTTTGTGAACGTTTAATCATGGGCCTCCCCCCTTAATGTCTCCAACAACCAGGGTGAGTCGGAAGAGAAATGCCGCTGTGAAGGTGAGTAAGGCGCATAAGCCTGACCTCTGGATACAGCTTCCTTGGTTGCAATCAATGGCAAATGGGCAATGGCAACTTCCACCAAGGTATCCATGGTGGACTCCAGACGCAAACTGGTGATCAGGTTGCCATCACTCACTAAAGAAATTCCATAGTCGTTGTCACACAAAAATTGCAGCAAAGGCCAGGGATGATAAGCCTCATCGAGCTTGCTGACCATCAGGCTGTCCCAACGAATGCCATAGCCCAGGACCACACGGTTCAAAGTACCAATGGATGCATCGGCCGGCACCAATGCGTGGCAGGTGCAGCGCGGACACACCGCCAGCACCTCGGCAATGCGTTCTGCCATCTGCACGCCAGGGGTGTCAATCAGGATCAGGCCGCGTTGTGACAACTCGCCAAGCAACAAACGCAAGGTAGCGGGGTCATGCGCACTGAAGCAGTCCACCCCCATTTGGGCTGACAAAATTTGTGTCTGGCTCCAGGCCCCCACGCGCAGGTCCTGGTAGCTGATGATGCTCACATGGTGCGGCCCAAAGCGCGAGGCCAACTGGCTGGCCAAGCGAGCAGTCATCAAGGACTTGCCAGCCCCCGACGGCCCGGCAATCAAATGAATGCCCGTCTGAGGAATCAGCGCTGCAGGGCGCCCCAGCGCAAAACCCAGTTGGTTGCGAATGCCTTGCAGGGCTTCTTGTTCGCTGCGCGCGTTTTTAATGGAATCGAGCAACAAGGTGCGCAATCCCGTGGGCACACCGGCCTCCACCAGGGACGCCAACATCGGTTGCACGGCGCTGGAAAGGCTCAGGTTGGACTGCCAGCCAGACACCTGCTGGTTGAGCTTGAACTCCATGCGTAAGTTAGCCAGCTCGTCGCGCACCATGTCCACAATTTCCCGGCTGCGAATGTATTCGCGTGTTTCTTCATGGCTTGGGGCAGAAGCAGCTGATGCGGCTGATGCAGCTGATGCAGCTGAAGAAGAATAGGAGGCTGTAGGTACCGAAGCCTGCACTGCTGCGCTAGGCTTACTGGCAAAGGGGGTAATTTGTTGCACCCCCTGAACTTCGGAAAATTGACGATGAAAAGCGTCCGTATCTGCAGCGACCCTCGGGCGACTGGTAGCCACCTCTGGGTCGGCCAGGTCAATCGCCACCACCAGTTCGGTTTGGCCATTGACCGTGTGGTTGGAAATCACCAGCACGTCTTGACCGTACAAGGCAATGGCGCGTTCGTTGGCACTTCGGGTGTCAGCGGCCAGAATTCGTTTGAGTTCCATAGGTTTAGGCTCTCAGATCTAGATTAAATGTCATTGCTTGGGTTCCGCATGCACGGTGTGAATCACTTTCACCGCTTGATCATCTGGAATTTCGCTATAGGAAAGAATCATCAGCTCACTGACGCGGTGTCGGGCCGCTTTGGCCAACCAGGGGCGAATAGCGGGAGACACCACCAGCACAGCCGCCTGTCCCTGGTCTTCCACGGCCTTGGTTCCTTCTCGCAAGGCCCCAAAAAGCCGTTCGGACAGGCCGGGCTCAATCACCATCTGGCCTTGGCCGTTTTGCTGCAACACGTTGTGCAAGAGCTGCTCCAGGCCAGGGTCCAGCGTCATCACGGACAAGGTGTTCTTGTCATCAAGCAGGCCCTGAACAATCATGCGCCCCAGACGGGGTCGTACCAGCGCAGTCAGTTGTTCGGGGTCTTGTGTTCTGGCACTGACCTCTGAGAGCGTCTCCACAATGGTTCGCATATCGCGAATGGAGACCGAGTCATTCAACAGGTTTTGCAAGGTGCGCGTCAACACCCCCAGGGAAAGCTTGGCAGGCACCAGGTCTTCCACCAACTTGGGCGACTTGGCGCTGAGCTTGTCCAGCAACTGCTGCACTTCGTCGTGGCTCAACAGATCAGAGGAGTTGTCGCGCAGCACCTTGTTCAAGTGGGTGGCTACGGCCGTGCTGGCGTCCACCACGGTATAGCCCAGTGTGCGGGCGTGGTCGCGTTGTGAGGGTTCAATCCAGACGGCTTCGAGGCCAAAAGCCGGCTCCTGGGTGGCCACACCTTCCAGCGCGCCATACACCTGGCCCGGATTGATCGCCAATTCACGCCCCACCTTGATCTTGCCGCGTCCGCGAATCACACCTTTTAAAACAATGTGGTAACTGTCTGGGTCAATGCTCAAAGCATCGCGAATACGCACCGGCTGAATCAAAAAGCCCAGCTCGGCCGACAGCTTTTTACGCACGCCCTTCACGCGGGTCATCAATTGACCACCCGTTTCAGGGTTGATCAAGGGAATCAGGCCATAACCTATTTCAAGCCCCACCAGGTCCACCTGGTCCAGGTCTTCCCAGTCCAGCTCTTTGGGCTGCTCAAGTTTGGCGCTGGCATCGGCTGTTTCAGTGGTCGCTTCAGGCACCGCCTGTTTTTTCAGCACCATGACACCCAGAGCGGCGGTACCTGCTGCCAGGGTCAGGAACACGAGGTGCGGCATACCTGGCACTACGCCCAAAATGGTCAAAATGCTGCAGGTCACAAACAAGGCGGTAGGGTTGCCCAACTGGCTGGTGGCCTGCTCCGTCATAGACTCGGAGGTGGTCACGCGGGTCACGATGATGGCGGTGGCCAGGGACAACAGCAGCGAAGGAATCTGGGCGACCAAGCCGTCGCCAATGGTCAGCAAAGAGTAAATACGACCGGCTTCGCTCAGCGACAAGCCATGCTGGCCAATGCCAATGGCCAGGCCACCCACCAGATTGATCACCAGAATCAACAGGCCGGCAATCGCGTCACCGCTCACAAATTTGGACGCACCGTCCATGGAACCGAAGAAATCTGACTCCTGCGACAACTCGGCACGGCGCATTCTGGCCGTGTCTTGGTCAATCACACCGGCATTGAGGTCGGCATCAATCGCCATTTGCTTGCCCGGCATGGCATCCAGGGTAAATCGGGCATTCACCTCGGACACCCGGCCGGCACCCTTGGTCACCACAAAGAAGTTAACAATCATCAAGATGATAAAAATGATGAAGCCCACCACGTAATTACCGCCAATGACAAACTCGCCAAACGCCGCCACCACTTTGCCGGCCGACTCATGGCCCTCATGGCCATTCACCAGAATCACCCGGGTGGACGCCACATTGAGAGCCAACCGGAGCATCGTGGCAAAAAGGAGCACGGTAGGGAACGAGGAGAATTCCAGCGGCTTGCGGACGCTGATGGCGATCATGATGACCAGCAAGCTCGCTGCAATATTGAAAGTAAACAGTACATCCAACAAAAACGCTGGCAAAGGCACGACCAACATGCCCATGATCAACAACACCAAAGCCGGAATGCTCAGGCCAGTGAAGTTGAATCGCGACAGGCTTTGTCGAAACGTTGACAGTGACAGTGTGGTCATTGATTACCAAAGTGAGATTAAGGGCGCCAGTTCCACTTGACTGATAGAAAAGTGACTACGCCAGGCGATTAATGCAAAGAACATGCCATGCATTTCCGACACCACTGTTGATTCGCGCACGGGCCCTGAAAGTGGCAACAAATAACCTGTCACGGTTCTTGCGTAATCCCTTGCAGCCATGTGGCATGCAGTACTTTCAAGGATCGAAAATTCAATGGATGCAAATCTATTTTTTTCCGCTACAACACCATTTTCCAAGGCTGGCCTAGAGCCAGCACCGGGTACACCGCCTACCGAAAAAACCCTGGGCGGGGTTGAATTCAACGCGCTTGTGAGCGATTACCTGCAAGGCCACCAGCGGCAAGAACTTGCCGCTCTGGGCAGTGCAGGCGCCGTTTTGCAAGTTCAGCCCCTGGGTCCTGAGATCGACCTCATCACGACTGGCGCACCTTTGCCTGATCTGGGCAGCCTGGCTGCTTTTGCGCGGGCACAAGGTCTGGATGAGTCGGCAGTCAAGTTGCTGTTTGGGAATATACCGGTCGAGCCGAACGCAAGCGCCGCATTTTCCATGCCGGTTAGCGCGCCTGCAATCACGGCTGCCTTGCCTATGTCATGGGCACCTGGTTCTGCGTCAGTTCCTGCCACTACCCCAGACCAGGCCATGGCCATGGCCTGGCGTGCCCAACCAGACTGGGCACCTTTGGCCGTGCGCCCAACCTCCCCCGTCATTTTGACGAGTGAAGGCGATGCTTTGGCGAAAAGCCCCCTCACTGAGGGTGATGCCCTGACCAGCGCCGCCCTGATGGCCACCCTGCAGCCGGGCTTACCCATGGCGGCCTCGCACCAGGCTGTCACTTTGCCAAGCAGCATGACCCGCCCTGCCGAGCAGGTCTCCGCCCTCCAAACCCCTGGCGTGGCCATCGCCGGTGGACAAAACATGCCAGCCGGGGTCTCTGTTGTGGCCTTGCAAGTCGGACCCAAAAAGAGCCTGACACTGCCCACCCCACCTTTAAACATAGAAGGTGCCGAGGCCTCGGCTTCCGATGCCGCCATGACAGAGGCTTTCCGGTTCAAGCTTGACGCCAGCAACCAGGACATCACCCGGCAACTGGCGCAAATGTCTGGCACGGCCAAGCAGACCACCTGGGGCACCTTGACAATGGATGCAGCGGCCACCCAGCTGTTGCAAAGCCTTTCTTTATTAGGCGCCAAGGACCTTAAACCCGGCATGACCGCCAATTTGGCCCTGGCCACGGAACAAAGTGACGCTGCCTTCAATACCGTGGGAGAAGCAGGCACAGACTCGCCCCTGACCAGCAGCCTGGACTTCAATGCATCAACCTCTCTTAAAGGCCAGTCTGAAGCTGCGGCGCCAGGCAGCACCACCAATGCCGCGGTACTGAATCAACAACGCAGCGAGCAATACCAGCAACTGGCTGACCGCTTGGGTGAAGCGGTTGGGCAGCGCCTGATCAACCAGATCAAACAAGGCGACTGGAAGTTACAACTGCGCATGCAACCCGCCAGCCTGGGTCAAATTGACATTGAGTTAGACATGCACAAAGGCGGACTTGATGCCCTGTTCATGTCTGACACCCAGTCCACCCGCGAACTGCTGGCACAGGGCATGAACAAACTAAAAGACGCACTGGCACAAACTGGCATGCCTGTTGCTTCAGTCTGGGTGAACGGGGAACAAAGTCGGCAATCTGGCGGAAATCCGACACCTGGGCGCGAGCCTCAATTTGTAAGCCGCGTCACGAACAAAGACGAAGACATCAGCGTAAGTACCTTAAGCGCCCGCCCCGTCAGACTAGATCCCAACAAGGGTTGGGATGTGCTGGCATGAGGCGAATGGGAACACGGGTTTATATTGACTACACATGAGGTGACGCATGGCTGAAGAAATTGTAGAAACAGAACCAAAGCCCAAGAAGCCTCTGGTAAAAATTATTATTGCAGCGGTGGCCGTCGTGGTTTTGCTGGCCATTACCGTGGTCGGCACCATGTTTGCGACTGGTTTTTTCAGCAAGAAACCCGCTGAATCAGCCGACGAGATGCTCGACGAAGGCGCTGCGGGCGGTGCCCATGGCGAGAAGAAAGATGCCGGCGGGCACGGCGATAAAAAAGATGCAGGCGCTCATGGCGACAAGAAGGGCGATGCCAAGGCGGGCGGCCCACCTGGAAAACTCTCCAAAAAATCACCTGAGCTGGCACGTTTTGAATACACGTATCACCAGATGGACAAAGACTATTTGGTGAATCTGGTGGGCTCAAAGAAAGTGATGTCGGTGCAAATCGCCATCATGACCCACTATGACGAGCGCGTCATTGAGAACGTGAAGAAGCACGACTTTGCTTTGCGCTCAGTGGTCATGGACACCATGCGCATGACGGCAGAAGCCGATTTGCTCAAGCCCGAATTCAGAAAAGAACTGGGCGTGAAAATTCGCGACGTGATGAACACCTTGCTCGAAAAATACGAAGACTTTGGCGGTATTGAAGAGGTATTTTTCACCTCCTTCATCGTGCAGTAAGCCCTCTTGAGCAAAAAATCCGCGCAACGCCATGGCTAACAACTTACTTACCCCCGAAGAACTGTCGGCGCTGTCCGAAGGCGTGAAGGACGGCTCCATCGCCGTGGACACGGGCTTCAACACGGCCGCACGGGTGAAAAAGCATGACCTGGCCAGTGAAGACAGCAGCCTGGGCGTGAACGTGGCCTCCATTGACATGATCAATGAACGCTTCATCCGCATGTACCGTTTGAGCCTGATGGAGGTGCTGCGTACCAGCCCCCGCATCAACCCGAACAAAGTTCAAATCCTGCGCTTTGGTGATTACCTGAAAGACTTGCGCCCGCCCCTCTCGGTCAACGTCGTGCGCATGAACCCGCTGCGGGGCTACTCCATTGTGGTGATTGATCCCACGGTGGTGTTCAGTTCACTCGACAGTTTCTTTGGTGGCTTTGGCAGTGGCAGCCTGGGGCAATTGGCGCCCGGCCGCATGTTCACCCCCACCGAGATGCGCATCATCAAGATGATTCTCGATGTGTTCTTCAGGTCGCTCAAGGAAGCCTGGTCACCCTTGATGGCCCTGGACTTTGAATTGGTCAGCTCCGAGATCAATCCCCAGTTTGCACAAATTGCCGATGAGAACGACCTGGTTATTTTGACCCGCTTTGAAACTGAAAGCAGCACCCAAAGCATGGGCTTCATCGACCTGGTCTACCCCTATTCCTCGCTTAAACCCGTGCGCGAACTGCTGCGCAGCCGGGTTCAAACCGGTGACGGCAATGAAGAGTCAGACAAGCAATGGCGTGATGACCTGGAAAATGCCGTGGGCGGTTCTTGCCTGGAAGCCAGCGTGATTTTGGGACAAATTTCAACCACGCTCAGCGTGCTGGAAACCATGCAAGCTGGTGACGTGCTTTACTTTAAAAAACCAGCGCTGGCCTGCCTCCAGCCCAACGGAATTCCGGCCTTTGATGTTCAGGTAGGAACACTGGGGACGCAAACCGCAGTCCAAATTGAGCGAGCTGTTGTGCCTGGCGCACAGTGATTAACCAGGAAATACGACATGAACGAACCTCTCAAAGAAGACGCCCTTCAGGCCCTTAACGCCCCCAACCAGATCAACCCCGATGTGTTGCAAAACATCAGTGTGACCTTGTCGATTGAAGTGGGACGCGCCATGATCAAGATCCGCGACCTCATGCGCCTGACCCAAGGCAGTGTGGTGGAGCTGGACAAGATTGCGGGCGAACCGCTGGATTTGCTGGTCAACAACACCGTGGTCGCCCAGGGCGAGGTGGTCTTGGTCAATGAACGCTATGGCATACGCCTGACACGTGTTGTGCCCGCCTCCGAGCGCATGAAACACCTTTGAGCCCCACCATGGCAAGTGTGAACCCGGGCTTTAATGTCCTCCAATTCATTGGCAGCCTGGTCATTGTTTTAGTGCTGCTGGGCGCCACTTTGTGGATGCTCAAGCGCATGAAGCACATGGGCAAAACCACCAGTGGCCCTCTCCAATTGGAATTGCTTGAGTCGGTGAGCTTCGGCCCACGCCAAAAAATTGTGCTGATGCGCGCTGGTGCGCACCAGGTGCTGGTGGGGGTGAGCCCCGGCCAGTTCACGTCTCTGGCCACGTGGGTTGAAGAGCCGCCATCGACAGAAGTCAAACATGTGGCGTAGAGTAGTTTTCTGCCTGGTACTGCTGGCAACTTTGGCCCCTTTGGCGGGCTGGTCGCAAGGTTTGCCGATCATCAACGTAGCTGGCGGCGCCAAAGGCACGCAGTACAGCCTGTCTTTGCAGTTGCTGGCGTTGATGACCACGCTGTCGGTGCTGCCGTCCCTGCTGCTGATGATGACGTCCTTTGTGCGCATCATCATTGTCATGTCGCTGCTGCGCCAAGCGCTGGGTACAGGGCAGACCCCGCCCAACGTGGTGTTGGTCGGCATTTCCCTGTTTCTGACGCTGTTCATCATGTCGCCCGTGTTGACCGACGTTTACCAAAACGCCATGGTGCCGTACATGGAGCAAGGCATGGCGTTTGACAAAGCCCTGGCTGCTGCAGAGGCGCCCATCCGTGGCTTCATGCTGAAACAAACTCGCGAAGACGATATTGCGCTTTTCATGCAAATGGCGCGCAAGAGCGATGCGCTAGACGCCCAGTCGGTGCCCTTCCTGACGCTGGTGCCGGCATTCATTACCTCGGAGCTGAAAAGCGCCTTCACCATTGGCTTCTTGATTTACATCCCCTTTGTGGTGATTGACCTGATCGTGGCCAGCGTGCTGATGTCCATGGGCATGATGATGCTGTCACCCATGATGATCTCCATGCCCTTCAAGCTCATGCTGTTTGTGCTGGTAGACGGCTGGAGCCTGATCATGGGCTCGCTGGCTGCCAGTTTTGTCACCTGAGTTTTGATTAGAAAAGACCTAGACCATGGATATTTCTACCGTGATTGAGTTGGGCCACCAAGCCCTTTGGATGACTGTGCTGATTTCTGCGCCACTTCTGGGGGTTGCCCTGGCCGTCGGTTTATTCATCGGCATCATCCAGGCTGCCACCTCAATCAATGAATCCACCTTGAGCTTCATCCCCAAACTGGTCGCCATGGCGATCACACTGGCCGTGGTGGGTGGCTGGCAACTGGGCATGCTGGTGGATTACACCCGCAGCGTGTTCCAGAGAATACCGACCCTGTTCACCTGAGCGGCGCGTTGCCACGGCCATGAACCTTCTTGCCGCAGACATCGTCGAGCGCTTTTATTCATTTCTGTGGCCGATGCTGCGGATCTCGGCACTGCTGACCTCCGCCCCCATTTTTTCGCTCCGCGCGCTCAATCTACGGGTGCGTATCTTATTGGCCCTGGCCATTACCTGGTTGGTCTACCCCTTGCACGACTGGCCCAAAATTGATCCGGTGTCTGCCGCCGGGCTGGTTGAAATATTTAACCAGTTGGCCATTGGGCTGCTCATGGGTATGAGCCTGCAGGTGGTAACTGCCGCCATGCTGGTGGGTGGGCAGTCGGTGTCTAACGCCATGGGCCTCTCCATGGCCAGCATGATTGACCCCAACTTGGGCAACGTGCCGGTGATTGCCCAGTTTCTGCTGATCCTGGCGACACTCATTTTTGTCGGCCTGGGCGGTCACGCCATGCTACTGGGCCTGGTGATAGACAGCTTCACCAGCATGCCGATTGGGCAACCTCTGTTGAGTCAGGCCGCTTGGGCGCAACTGGTGTCCTGGAGCTCCATGATTTTTCTGGGCGCTGTGCTCACCGCCCTGCCCGTCATGGTGACGCTGCTTTTTGTCAATGTTGGTATGGGCATGGTCACACGCGCGGCCCCCAGCCTGAATATTTTTTCGGTGGGCTTGCCCGCGATGATCGTCGCCGGATTTATCGTACTGATGCTGGCCTTGCCCAGTATCGGCGCCCGCATTCAATGGTTGTGGTTGCAAGGCTTCTTGCAAGTACGCGCCGTGGTTGGACTGCAGTAAAGCGGAGGCACCATGTCTGAAAGCGACAGCTCCCAAAAGACCGAAGAACCCACCTCGCGCAAGCTCCAGCAGGCGCGAGATGATGGGCAAGTGGCGCGCTCGGTCGAGTTGCCGGCTGCTGCGGTGGTGCTCTCGGCTGTCTTGATGCTTCTCACCATGGGTGGTTTATGGATGAGCAAACTCAGCACTTTTTTTGCTGCAGGCTTTACCTTTGACCGCACGTCACTGGATACACCGGCCATGCTGCCGGGTTTGTTCGCCTCGCAACTGCTCAGCGCCTTTGCGCTGGTGTTGCCGATCATGCTGGTGACCATGGTGGCGGCCATCGTTGCCTCTGGGGCGACCGGTGGCTACCTGTTTTCCTTCAGTGCCATCATGCCCAAGTTGTCCAAGCTCAGCCCGCTGGAAGGCTTCAAGCGCATGTTTGGCTCACGTGCCCTGGTAGAGCTGCTCAAAGCCATATTGAAATTCTCACTGGTGGGTGGCGTCTTGATTTTGTTGGTCAACAACCACCTGACTGAGCTCATGATGATGGGCTCCATGGGGCTGGAGCCTGGGATGGCCCTGGCGGGCAAACTCATCATCGAATCTGCTTTGTGGCTGGCGCTGTGTCTGGTGCTCATCGCGCTGATAGATGCGCCTTACCAGCGCTATTCCTTCATGAAACGCATGCGCATGACCAAGCAGGAAATTCGCGATGAAATGAAGGACATGGAAGGTCGCCCCGAGGTGAAAGCCCAGATTCGCCGGCGCCAGCGCGAAGTGGCCAACGCCAAGATGATGCAAAAGGTTAAAGACGCTGACGTCATCATCACCAACCCGGAACACTTTGCCGTGGCCCTGGCCTACGACCCCACCTCCGATGGCGCACCTATCTTGCTCGCCAAAGGGGCTGATTTCATGGCGACCCGGATTCGAGAAGAAGCCAAAAACCACGGCATCGAAATTTTCTCGGCCCCACCGCTGGCACGGGCTTTGTACTTCACCACCAAGTTAGATCACCCTGTGCCCGAAGAGCTGTACCATGCCGTGGCGCAGGTAATTGCCTATGTCTTCGGTTTGGCCCAGATCAGGCCGGGCGTGGCACCTATGCCCAAGCCCATGCCCAAAGTACCGACTTCTATGAGCTTTGACGAAAATGGCAAACTGGTTCATTCTGAGACGTCCACCCCATGAACGATAGCCGCATGAACTTCAACGATGGCACAGCAGGCATTCGCCCTTTGCTGTTCCGAACCACCGACAACCTGCGCATGGAAGGCTACGTGACGGCCCTGACGCAAGATGGCATGAGCCTGTCCATCGTCAGTGCGCACGATGCGGTGTTGGACCATTACGGAAAAATCCTGATGGCCCGGCTTCGCAAAGTGGCACCTAACTCCCAATTCGAGGTGTATTTTCCTGCCAACTCCGAAGCTTTGCTCACCCGCTTCAACGAGGTATTGAGCAGCAGCTCCGTGCAAGATGCCATGCATGGCAAGAACCAGGTTGCCGCGCCGCGGTTCTGGGTGGTCAACGATGCAGGCGCCCTGCCTGACCATGAATTTCAACTGCTGGCACGCCTGGTTCAGCAATTTCCTGGCTCCAATATCCGCGTCATCCTGTTCATGACTGCGGCCAGTCAGAAACAAAAACTGCTCGACGCTTTTGGCCGCAGAATTTTGAACTGGGACATTGAACCGCCCACGCTGGACCAGACCGCTGCGCTGCTTGAACTGGCACGCGCGCAAGGCCAGGAAGGTGTGATTCGCAACCTACTGAAAAAACTGCCGCTGCCAGTCATGGCTGCTGCATCGTCTGTACGCGCCGAAACAATGACCGCGCTGGACCCAGACACCGTGATACCCGATTTTCTGGAGCCGCCCAAACCCAGTCTGTGGCGCAGCAAGTCTGTGCGCTGGACGATGACCGTTCTGTTGCTCCTGACGGGCTCGGTGGGGGTTACTTTCTACCGCGACCTCTCGCTCAATATGGAGCGCCTCACGTCTGCATTCAAGTCTGCGCCGTCCAGCAAAGCGGTCACTGGCGTTGTGGCGCCACCCAAAGCCATCGACCCCAAGGCCCCCCAAGCGCCGGCTGCCCTCCCGGTGATGACCATCAGCTTTCCGGATTTACCCGCCAGTGCCGCAACCGCTTCAGCACCTGCGCCCGTGGTTGAGGAAGCGCCTGAACCGGCCAAAGAAAAGACGCGGCAGGAAATTGTCGACCTCCCCAATGAAGCCCTGGCGGGTCAGGCATGGGTGAAGAAAATGCCGTCAGGTACATTTTTGGTACAGCACATCACCATGGCCACGTACCAATCGGCAGAACTCTGGATCAAGCGCCACCCCAACTTGAAAAACGCCCGTGTTGTGGCGGCCTACACCGCCGGCGAAAGTCTGGCGAAGTTTGTCATTGTGTCCGGCCCCTTCAAATCGCTGGTGGAAGCCACCCGATTTGTCCAGGAAACTGACATACCCAAGAGCCCCTGGATTAGATCAGCTCGCTACCTGAAGGAGCATTTCACGCCAGAACTGGCAGCCGCCTATGCTCAAAGACGTAAGGAGAACAAGCGATGACTGAACCCACCATTATTCTCAGCGATGCACCCCACGAAGTGGTCATTCCAGAGGGCAGCCATGATGCCCGCAGTAGATCAGGGCACGTAGGCGCACCTGCCAAACCCGTCACCGTTGAGGAGGCAGACACCAACTTTGTTGTGCAATCACAGCAAGATCATCGGGTGTTCGTGACTGAGCCCCCTCCGGCCGACCCGCTGAAAGACACGATTCTCAAGGCCGCCAGCGACCTCCGACCCACTGCGCAGCCGCCAGCGCCTGCCGAGGAAAAACTGGCAACAACAACGGTTCAGCCTGTGTTGGCTAAGCCCATTGTGTTGCAGGAAGAAATGCCCGAAATGGACTTTCCGGCGCGCATCATCAACATCAAAATTGAAAACGACAAAGTTCGCTCCTCGCTTGATGCGCTTGAATTGAAATTAAAACAGCCCCAATAAAGATTTGAGACCAAAAGCCTCACCCTGAGAGAATTTCATGACTACATCAGACCCTACTTCAACGCCCAAAGCAGCGTCACCGGTCAGTGGCGCCGCCACCGCAGAAAACGCCGAACACAAGGCCAGTTCAAGCGAGCACAAAGAACCCGTTTTCGTAGCGGACGCTACAGAGGGTCTGCACGGTGCACTGGACTCCGGGGACAGCAGCGATGCTGAACATGCGGCCAATGAAGCGCAGATCGCCAAGGAAAAGGAAGACCAAGAAGTCAGGAACATGAAAACGACGCTGCTGGACTCTGCAGAGCTGGCCACCCGCGCCGCTTCACTGGCAGCTACAGCTGGTGGAGAAATGCAAAAAGCCAGCACCAACCTGCTCTCCACTTTTACGGCGTTGAAGAAGCAATCCGTCATCTTCCTGATCATCATGGGCAGCATGTTGCTGCTCACCAGCATTTTGTTCACCGTCATGTCCTTCCGGCTACAAGGTCGGGTGAGTCAGTTGGACAGCATGATTTTGGCCGTTGGCAAACGCGTAGTCAGCATGGATGCGTCTCTTGAGATGGTCAATTCAGCCAGTGAGACGATTGCCGAGGTCAAGGCCAAGCAGGATGCCATCAATGATGCCCAAGCCAGGGTGGAGAAAAACCTGGAAGTAATCATGAAATCATCCATGAGCGCCCCGGAGCAGGCCGCCAAGCAAGTTGACGCCAAAAACCAGGAAATGGTCAAACTCATTCAGGGCCTGGACACCAAACTGCAAGCGCAGGCGGCGGGCGTGAAGTCGCTTTCATCGCAAATTCAGCAATTGAAAGGCTCCAACCAGAATGCCACCGGTTTGAAGAAAGAAGTGGAATCGCTGGTTCGCCTGCAAAAAGAACGCCAGATGCAGCAAGAGGCCGCTGCCAAAGCGCCCCCACCTGCTTCACCCGCACCGGCACCTGTTGCCGCGCCTGTCAAACCCCGTGAAAAGCTGGTTCAATACCCCCGGGTAAGTTCTTCCGGCCCAGCGGCAGACAAGCCTTGAACTAAAAACTGGCCTGGAAGCAAGCCTGGAATCAGGCCTGGAAGCAGGCCAGCGCAAGCGTCTAGTAGGGGGGGTGGGTTTAGGCTGCGGGCTGAGCCTGAACTTCAAAGATCACTTGAAGTGCATTTAAAGATCAAATTTATTGATCTTTTCAATCAGCGTGGTGCGCTGAAGGTTAAGAATACGGGCAGTTTGTGACACATTGCCATCGGTTCTGCTCAGCGCCTGAACAATCAGATCACGCTCAATATCCGACAGCAGTTTTTTCAACGACAAGCCTTCCACCGGCAACTTAGGCATGCCCTGGGCCAGGGAAATGATGTGTTCAATTTCTGCATCTACCGGGTGCGAGAAGTCAAATTGCTCCTGCAACATGCTGGCTTCGGTGGCATCTTGCGACGGAAAGTGTTCTTTGACCTCGCCCGTGCATAACTCAGACTGCAAGACCGCCAGCCCCTTGGGCATCAAACTGGCCGGCACCGAATGCAGTTCCAGCCGCTGGCCAGAAAAAAGCGTGCTGAAGCGATCAACCAAATTGGACAACTCACGCACATTGCCAGGCCACTTGTAGGCCTGCAGGGCCTGTAGAAAGTCTGAAGCGAAAGAAATAGGGTTTTTACCTGCGGCGACACATTGCAGGGCAAAGTGCTCGAGCAATAAAGGTACATCGCTGGCCCGCTCCCTCAGGGCGGGTGTTTTGAGTGGCAAAACGTTCAGGCGGTAGTACAAATCTTCCCGAAAACGTCCCGCAGAAATTTCTTCATCCAGGTCCCGGTGCGTTGCCGCAATCACCCGAACATCTACCTCCACGGGGCGCAAACCACCCACGGGGTCGATAGAGCGCTCTTGCAACACACGCAGCAGTTTGACCTGCATGTCGAGTGACATATCGCCAATTTCATCTAGAAAAATGGTTCCGCCGTGGGCTAATTCAAAGCGCCCGATCCGGTCTGTGATAGCGCCGGTAAAAGCCCCCTTGCGGTGGCCAAACAGTTCACTTTCAAGCAATTCGCGGGGAATGGCCGCGCAATTGATGGGCACGAAATTACCACCGGCCCGGGGAGATTTTTCATGCAGTGAGCGCGCCACCACTTCTTTGCCGGTCCCGCTTTCCCCAGTAATAAGAACTGTGGAATTGGAGATGGCAACCAGGGAAATGATGCTGCGTATGGCTAAAGCAGCTTCACTGTCACCCAGAAAAGTGGCGAGGACGCGGGGTTGAGCCATATTTAGGGGGTTACCACACTGTGTTGGACGTGGCATTTCACGTGACAGCGGTAATGAGTCAGCACTTTTGCTGTCTTTTCAAGCAAGAAAGCCACTGACAACTGGCGTTGAACAACATATCGCATGCTGAAGGCATTTTGGAACGTTATTTTCATTGCTTCTATCCTAATAGAGGATGTCGTAAAACCGACGATTTTAGTTGCAGAAAAACAACTTGCAAGCTGATATTACTTTTTCGTCAAGCGCCAAGTAAGCGCCGCATGGGTTGTAGGCCTCTCTTTCGCCCGAATTGTTTAGCCCTGCCCCGGCCTAAAAAGCCCCGCTAAAGAAAGGCCAGCTCGAACCGATTCATGTGTTGTCAAACAAATTATTACCCGCAGGCCACCCACCATGATGAATCCACTTCGTACAGTTTCCTTGAGCTTGTGCATTCTCGTCCTGAGCGGATGCCAGACTTCCGGCTTGCTCCGTCCCGTCGCTGAACCTGCGCCGCAGACCATTCAACTGCCATCGCCTCTGGTAGAAAAACGAGAAACACTGACCGCCACGGGTTATGCGGTCATCAGCATACAAGGCAGCAAGAATCAGCCGCAGCAGCGTTTGCTGGCCATCCGGGCTTCCAAGCTCGATGCTTACCGCTCACTCACTGAGCAGGTGTACGGCCTGAACCTGGACGCCAACACCACGGTGGCAGACATGACTGTTCAAAACGACACCTTCCGCACCCGTGTTGAGGGGGTCATTTACGGCGCCACGCTGGTCAGCATCACTCCCGCTGGCGACGACACCTACGAAACCACCCTTTCTCTGGACAAGGCCGTGGTGCAAGATTTACGGATGCTGTACCTCGGCCAGTTTGCGGTCAAGTCTCGCTGAGCACCTCCATTCGCTTTGAGAATGGCATGAACGTCTTGAACCCACCCCGCGCCATTTGGCTGGCCCTATCGAGTCTGGGCTTGCTGACTTCGGCCGTGGCACAAGTAACGGTCATGTCCCCCCAGGAAAAGCTGGAGGCGGTGCGCCAGGCGCTGGTCAGCGCGGCCATGGAGGCGCCCACCCAGGTTCAATCGACGTCCTGGATAGATGGACAGGGCGTTCTGCGTGAGAGCAGCAGTTTTAAATCGGGGATGACCGTTCGCGGGGTCCGTGTAATGGCTTACAGCCAGGATGCACAAGGCAAACCCAAGGCAGAGGTACGTTGGCAAACCGACGAGTCAAGCCTGCGTCCTAGGACGCAAAAATCTGCTGCTGCTCCCATGGCGGCAAATAAAGAGCCCACGGCAGCCTGTACGCAAGACCGCCACAACGGCCGCTTGCAACACCTGGTGGGTGTGCAGGTGAGCAGCCCGGGCAGTTGGACAGCCGACACGCTCCCCATGATGCTCGATTTAAAAGAGCAAGCTCAGCTGCAACTCGAGCAGACCGCCAGCAAATCCTCCAACTGGCGCATGCTGACGGTGGATGACAGCCCAGGCAATAGCTACGAGAAAGCACTGCTGGGCATACCGCAGATGAACCTGCCGCTGCGGGCAACCTTCACCTTGTCCAAGGCCATTCCTGCGCCACGCGACCCCAGAACCCTGGTCATTCCTGGCACGCTGCTGGAATGGACGCCCAGTTTTGGCTACAACAAGCCGCCCCCCATGCTGCTGCAAATGGATGTTTCAGTTAGCGCACGCGGGCAAAGCAAACCCTTGTTCCAGGAACGGGCTTTCATCAATTTGCAGCCCGAAACCCGCCAATGGGCCCCGACCCAGGCCGATCAAGCCAGTCTCAATCTGGTGAAGCAGCAAGTCGACACCTGGGCCACCAGCCTGAACCAGCAGCTGGGTTGCCTGGCTGTACTGCCTGAAGTCATCAAGGCAGACAGCCAAGAAATCCGTATCAATGCCGGCACCCTGGCTGGCGTTCAGCTGGGTGACGAATGGCTCCTGGCCGATGGCAAGACCTTCCCTAAAAACCTGCTTGAGCCCAGCAGCACCCTGCATACCGCCTTGGCCACAGTGCGTGAAGTGAAGGAGCACTACGCCTTATTGACCCTGACTGCCGGCAACCGCGCCTCTGTACGCCCCAACTGGCGAGCATGGCCAGCCAATATTCACTAATTCACTAGACCCCTTTTGGACAGCGATTGAAGGACTCACAAAACATGAAGTTTTTGCCCCGTGCTGTTGCACATCCCCAAAGCGCATGTCGCCTGATCTCGCTTGCTCTGGCTTTGACATTGGCACCTGCTGCCTGGGTGCAGGCGGCGGGAGCCCCTGCCCCAGTCAAGACGCCCACCCAAGCGTCAGATACCACTGGCAGTTACACCCCCAAGCCCAAAGAAACGCTAGACCAGGTGATTCAAAAAACCATGGCCGCCAGCCCACTCAAAATAGAGTTGCTGCGGCAGGCCTTCATCAAGCACAACCCCAATGCCTTTATGGCGGGCAGCCAGAGCAAATTCAAAAAAGGAGCTTCGCTGAAGATTCCTGACCACGACCAGCTGCTTCTGGACACCATGCAAGTCCACGAAAAAACCACCGATTTGCAACCAGCACAGGCTGGCAACACGTCCGGCTCTCGCGAAGAACGCCGGCAGTGGGTTAGGTACCCTTGATTACCCCACTGGATGCGGCCCTGACTGCGGGCCGATCCAACCAGATTTTTATTGACGGAAGAATCCCGATCATTGAGGCGACGACCGCCAAAGAGCTGGGTTTGCGCGATGGCCAGGTCATCCAGGCTTTGGTTCAAACCCGCGGCGAGTCCCTGGGCCTGCTGTTGCGTGGGCGCCTGATAGAAGCGCCTGACAACCAGCAATGGACCTCAGGCCAAACCATGTCTTTTCGGGTGCAGATCAACGCCAATGGCGTGTGGACCCTGCAACCCTTGGCCCAGCCCAGCGCAGGCACGCCAACCCAGGCAGTCCCTGCGCCTGTTGTAGCCCAACCGGTCATCTCACGCGCCGGCAATCTCCTGTTTCGCCCCCACGACATGCAGGACATGACGCAACTGTTTCGGCCTGGGGTGTTGGACGGCGCCCTGCGCAATGTGCAGCGTCCAGATTTGCAGCAGCTGTGGCATTCACTGCAGCTCTCCATGGCCAACCTGACGCCGCAAGCCATCAGCAAGGCCTTGGCCGGCGCCATCGGCTCGGAGGTCTGGCTGGCACGGGGGCGCCTCCCTGCACAAAGCGTGGGCGACCCCAAACAGCTGCTCAAACAACTGCTCAATACCTTGTCAGACATCCCTGACCAAGAGGAGCCACTGCAAGCGCTGACCCGGCAAGTGGAAGGCGCCATTGATACGCTGGAGGCCAACCAGGTACAAGCTGTCCAGGCCCAGTCGCAACAAGAAATATTGTTCAGCCTGGTTTTGCCGTTCAGAGACTCCGAACCTGTCACCCTGGAATTCACCCGCAGTGCCAACCCCGACGCCAAGTCACCCACCCTGACGGTGAACATTCACTCGCGCACCGAGTTGTTTGGTGACGTCTGGCTCAAAACCGACCTGCTTGAAAAAGCTCAGGTGGAACTGACCATGTGGACCGCCAACGAGTTACTGGTGAACATGGCGCGTGCGCGCGCACCAGAATTGAATGAGCAACTGCAGCAAACTGGCCTGCAAATGCGCGCGTTTCAGGTAGTTCATGGCGAACGCCATGCGCCAGCGCATCCGGTGGCCAGCAACGCCAGCGGGCTTGTGGTGGATGTACGGGCATGAAGAGCCATCGCCAAGCTATTGCGCTTGAATACGGGCTGAACCAGGTCCCGATTGTGAGCGCCAAGGGAGAAGAAGAGCTGGCTTATCGCATGCTGGAAGAAGCCAAACGCCAGGGCATATTTGTCACTGAAGACCCGCAGCTCCTGGCCTTGCTCAGCCGCCTGAAGGTCGATGAACAGATTCCGCCCGAGCTCTACAGTGCGGTGGGCGTCATTTTGTCGTGGGTGTACTGGCTCAAAGGCATGCGTCCTGGGGACGAAAAAAAACCAGCGGAAGAGTAGCGCTGGTTGCTGTTGCGTTGACCGGCCGGTCTGGCTTTTTCGCGGTTAGGCCTCGTCGTAGCCACGTGCGCCAGAAAAGCGGGCAATGTGGCCCAAACGGTTGTAGACCTCAATCTGGCTGGGGTTGTCTTGAATGCGCAGACTTTGCAAAGTACCGCGTATGGCGTCAAGCCGGCGCTCAATCAATATTTCATTACGGCGATGCAACTCACGGCACGCCATCATCATTTCCCGAAAATCCTGCCACTCCACCTTGGCCTGCAAGTCAGTCGCGGGCGGGGCCAGTTTGGCTATTTCAAGCAGCAGCTCCCCTTTGACGGGTTGCAAACCTTCAAATTCATCTAAATTTTGTTCACGCAATGCCTTGAACTCCAGTTCAAGCATTTGGTTCAGCTGCGTTGCAAGCTCCAAGGCTCGCTTCAATTCTGGCGACTGAGGCAACAAATTAATCCCGAATCAATTGCTCAATGGCCAGGAAGCTCTCGGCAATGCGACGGGGATTGAGCGGGTATTGCCCCTGCTGAATCGCTTGCTTGATGGACTCCACCTTGGCGCGGTCGAAGTCGGGCTCATCCTTGGCACGCTGAATCGCCTTGTTCAGGGCCAACTCTTGCTTGCTGTGAATCTCTTTGGACGAGGTAGGCGCGGCGGCGTTTGACAGGCCGTCAACAGGCACACCCAGGGCGCCGGGTGCCTCAGCTTTTTTCCCGGATTTGTCCAACGCACTTCGCAAAGCACCGTCGGTCTGGGCCCGTCTTCCGTAGTTGGAAATGGCATCGGTCATAGTGGGCTTTCTTTTACTGGGGTCAATCTTTTCTGGCTATTCAGTCACTGTATCGACAGCGCTTTAAATAACTTGAGAGAAATTCGCAAAATAATTTTCATAGACCTGAGGCCGCATTAGGCCCTGTCACGATGCCGGTCAAAATACGGCCAGATTCAAGGTTTTTCAACCGAATCTGGTCGCCCATTTTGCCATCTTGCATCGCTTGCACCCGGGCTGAGATGGAAAAACCCTTGCCTTGCGACACGGTCAAAAGCACCAACTGGCCTTGCTTAACCACCAAAGCGGCCCGCAAATCGCTGGTTTTCAGCGGCGTAGCGGCGGGCACATCGCGCACCAACTCGCTGTTTTGGGCGTCTTTGATAGAAGACAGACTTTGAATGTCTGCCCCCTTGCTAATTGATTCGACTTCTTCCAGCATTTCTTGAGTCAAAACCGTGCCACGGCGCAAGGGCTGACGTGCCACCACCACCGTTCTGGTTTGAGGCGGTGGCGCCTGGGCGGTTTCAGCAACCAAGGCTGGCGCACCCGCCGCCCTCAACACTTTCATATATAACTGCCAACCAGGCTCTACCAGACAGCGTACACGCAGGGTTTCCTTGTTGGCAAAGGGCTGGTCAATCACCAATTTTTGCTGACAACCCATCACCTGAAGCCGGCTGTCCAGGGGCGCCATGCTGAACTGCTTGTCCGTCAGGCGCTGGTTCACACGCACCCATTGCGTCACCTGGCTGAGCAAATTTTCTGTGGGCGTTACCTCCTGCGCTTGCGCCAGCCCCAAACCAAACACCATCCCCAGCCAGATACCGAACAGGCCCAGCACCCAGCGACGCGCAACCATCCACCCGCCCCTTTTCAAGAGGCCATGGAGACTGTCGCGGTTAAAACCTTGGCACAGCATTTGCATATCAGATGAGAAGAAGTGTTGATTTATTGACACTGCAAGAGCGATTGACACCATGAGCGCAAGAACAGTGCCACGCCTGAGCTAGATGCATAACGTACCTTTGAGAAGCACACACCGCAGAACACCATGAAAATCGATGACAAAAAGCCAGCGGCTCCAGCGCCTACGCCTCTCGTCAGACAGGTGCCCGTCCAGGCGCGTGATTTTCCAAAAACCAACGCGACCAACAAGTTCTCCCAAGCGCTGCGCCAGGTTCAAAACAATGACGCCCCAGCCAACCCCAACATGCGTACGGTGGAAAGTGGCGACACCCTGATAGGTATGGTGCGCGACCAAGCCAGTGCCCAAGGCCTAGACCTCAGCCCCTCGCAACAAATGCGCATGGCCAAGCAGGTTGGCCTGAGCAATGGCCTCAGCAACGTCAACCGCATCTTTCCTGGGCAAAAGCTCAACATGGCGTCGTTGCAAGCGGCTTTTCAAAGCGCTCAACTTGAAGCTCAAAACAACAGTGCCAGCCTCACGACCCATTCATCTGCTGCGGCCACAGCTTCAGCCACAACCAATACCAATACCAACCTGATCAAGGCAGAGCCCAGCAACGCCGTATTGGGTCAAAACAAGGTGACGGGCGAGCACCCGATTCTGGAGAAAACCTTGGACCGCGCGGTTGCCAGGGGTTTCATACCGACGCAAGAAAAAGCCACGGTGTACGAAAAAATTCTGGACCTCGCCAACACCCACCGCTTTGAACCCGACGACTTTGCCCGCATGACCTTGATGGAAAGCGATGGCATGAACCCGCGTGCAAGCAACCAGCGTTGCCACGGCATCATCCAGTTCTGTGACGGCCCAGCCCGTGGTGCCGCTACAGCCGGCTATGCGGCCAACCCCCGCGCCATTCTGGATTTAAGCGTGAACCAACAACTCGACCTGGTGGGCAAATACTTTGACGAAGTGGGTCTGAAAAACAAAGGGCCCGCTGGCCTGGAAGACTTGTACCTCTCCGTCCTCAAACCCGCGGCCCGCAAACAAAGCCTGACCAACGCACCGCTCAATATTCAAGGCACACAGGCCAGCCATTTGTACGTCGGGCGCAACACCCAGGCCTTCATGACCCGCAACTCCATTCGCGAGGGCCTGATCCAAAACGCCACCGAACGTTTGAGTCAACTGACCAACGTGGCCAGTACCCGGCTTCAAGCCTTGCGTGCCGCCAGCTACGGCGACATTGAACCCAATTAAGCCGGTCAACGCCTTGAGCCGCCTTTTTTTCTTGCGTGTTGGCCACCCAGCGGCAATGAAAGCGGCAATCGAAGCGGCAAGCCTTTGCCGCCCTGCAAGCCTCCGCACAACAAAGCGCATGAACACGCCCTGCTTACGGCGGAAAACCGTTTGGCATGGCTTTTGCATTGATGACCATGAGGCTCTCTAACTAGAGCTGGGTGTCGGCAATACGGCAATTCATGTAACGCGATGAGGAAAGACATATGAACTTTATAGACCAAGCATTTAGTTCACACGAGAAGACCTTGACATTGCGCAGTCAGCGCATGGAAATTTTGTCGCGCAACATTGCCAATGCGGACACACCCAACTTCAAAGCGCAGGACATTGACTTCAAGCAGGTGCTCAAAGCCGCGGAGTCAACACAGATGAAAACCACCCAAGCGGGCCATATCTCTGAGGCGCAAATAGACGGCGAAAAAGGACTGAAATTCCGCATTCCTTTCAACGTGGCGTTTGACGGCAACACGGTTGAACTCCCGGTTGAACAGGCCAAGTTTGGTCAGTCTGCGGCCGACTACCAGGCCACCTTGAGCATTCTTGAAAACCGCATCAGCGGCATTCGCAAAGCCTTGCGGGGAGATTAATCACCATGGCACTCGACAAAATTTTTGGTATTGCCGGCTCAGCGCTCAACGCGCAGACCACCCGCATGAACACCACCGCCTCCAACCTGGCCAATGCCGGTACGGTGGCCAGCTCAGACAAAGACGCCTTCAGGGCCAAACGCCCGTTGTTTCAGGCCATTTTGGACCAGCAACTCATGCCCAAAGATGGCACCTACCCCGGTGGCGTGAAGGTTGTGAAGCTGACGGATGACCCCACCCCGATTCGCCGCATGTCAGACCCAGCCAACCCATCGGCCGACAAAGACGGCTACGTCTACCTCTCCAATGTCAATGAAATGACCGAGATGGTTGAGATGATGGCCGCAGCGCGCTCTTACCAAAACAACATTGAAGTCGTCAACACCACACGCCAGTTGATGTCGCGCACCATTGACATCATCAAAAGCTGATTGAACTGAACACAAGAACAACCATGCTTAATTTACTCAACTCCTCCACACCGAGTCCAAGCGCCAAGTCCGCTGCCGCTACGGCGGCCATGTCCAAAGTGCCCTCGAGCATCAAGACCACGACCGCCGCAACTGCCGAGAAGGAAGCCGCCGCCGCCAAAAATACAGGCATGGGGCAAAAAGATTTCCTCACGCTGTTTACCACCCAGCTGAAAAATCAGGATCCGCTGGACCCCGTCAAAAACGAGGCCTTTGTGGCCCAGTTGGCCCAGTTCTCACAGCTTGAAGCCACCATCGGTATGGAGCAAAGCTTGACTGATTTTGTCTCCAGCATGTCGGGCGAACGCATGATGAGCAGCGCCAATTTGATTGGCAAAAAAGTATCGGTGCCAGACGGTCCGGTTGAGCTGGTAGGCGGCACGCCCATTCAAGGCGTCATCAATCTGCCTACGGGCGCTGATGGCGTCAAATTTGAAGTCTTCAATGACAAAGGCGCCCTGGTGGCTACCAAGATATTGGGGCCACAAACAGTGGGCGACATGACCTGGGCCTGGAATGGTGCCGACGACACCGGCAACACCTTGCCCGATGGCACCTACCGCTTCAAAGCCACCGCGGCGAGCCAGGGCAAAACCACCAACCCGTCTGTCAGCACTTTGGCCACGGTGACCGGAATCAGCCAAACCGCAGACAAAGCCATGTTGTTGAACGTCACCGGTGGCAGAACCATCAATTTGGCCGATGTTTCACGCATTGGCGGCTAAGTAAGAACACCCACAGAAATCACCAAGACACCAGGAGCCCTACACCATGTCTTTTTATACCTCTCTGACCGGCCTGAACGCTGCTACCGCCATGCTTGGCGTGACCAGCAACAACATCTCCAACGTGGGCACCACCGGCTTCAAGCGATCACGCGCTGACTTCGGTGATATTTTTGCCACCTCGCCGCTGCAAAAAGCCTCCAGTACCGTGGGTCAGGGTGTGTCCTTGAAACAGGTGAGCCAGGAGTTCAGCCAGGGCAATATTTCATTCTCTTCCAACGCACTTGACTTGGCGGTGACCGGTGACGGCTTCTTCCCCATGCGCTCGGCTGACGGCTTGCAAGAAATTTTTACCCGTAACGGCTCCTTCCTCTTGAACGAACAGTTCAACGTGGTCAACTCCGCCGGCCAGCGCTTGATGGCGGCAACGGTTGACTCGACCGGTAGTGCGAACGTGAACGAGCGCGTGGTGCTCACCATTCCGCAAAAAACATCGGGCGAAGCGCAACAAACCTCATTGGTTTCCCTGGGTCTGAACTTCCCGGCGGATGCCAGCGTGATCTCGGAGCCCTTCAACCGCACCAACCCGTCCACCTTCAACAAAAGTACCGCTTTCACGGTGTACGACAACGGGGGCAACGGCTACTTGGCCACTATTTATTACGTCAAAACTGCCAATGCCAACCAAAGCAGCCCTTACAACAAATGGCAAACCCATGTGTTCGTGGGCGAAGACCAGGTGGACGCTTCTCTGGTTCAGGCTACAGACACCAACAGCCAAAAGCTTTATGTGAACCAGTACGGCCAGATCAAGCCCTACAACGAGGTCAAAGATGAGCTGACTACAGCCAAGACCCAACTGTTTTCTCTGGATGAATTGACCGATACACGCACCTCGGTGCCAGCTTCGGCAACGGGCGCAGCTGTCACAGAATTTGATTTTTCAGGTGCTGAAAAATTCAGTGGCATGTCTGCAGCCAACAAAGCCTTGCTGAGCAGCTTGTTCAAGCTGGATATCGATGGCACCGGCAACCCCATCACGGTGGACCTGAGCTCACTGGCCGACTCGGACCTGGCCTTGACCGGTGCCAACATTGCCGCTGAGGTGACCAACTTCCTGAATCGCAAGTTTGGCGATGAAACGGCATTTGATTTCACCGATGCCAGCAGCCGCACATTTGTAATCACTGACTCGCGCTTATCTAGCGGCGGTGTGCCCACACCGGTCACGATCAATCTGCCCACTTCTGCCTTCAGCGACATCACCAAAGTCACCATTGAAGATGCAGTCCAAGCCATTCAAGATCAATTGGATGCATCTGCTTTGAGGAGCACGGGCGTCGCGGAAACCCAAACCGTTACCGTGACAGGCACCAGTACCGCCGCTTCAAGTTTTCTTGGCGTAGCTATTCCAGATTCTGTAACAGGTGAGACACCCACACAAACGGCTGCACGCATCGTATCGGGCAAGGCAACCATACTTGCTGGCGCTGAGGCCATTGCAGCGGGTATCACGAACATTGCTGCTGGTACGGTCGCTGGCACCCTCACCATCACCTACAAAGATGGTGTTTCGGTGACTGCTGGCTCTGGTGATGTAGACCCGCTCGAAGCCAGCACGGCAGGTGGCGTCGCCTATAGCGCGGGCGTAGAAGCCACCAAGGGCGTACAGGGTCAGGCAGCACCCGCAGTGTCATACGACTACGCGACACAAGGCTTCAAATTCACCGATGGCACCAACACCATCACCCTGAAATCGGGCACCGTATCTGGTGCACCAATTAAAAATGATGTGTTGGGACTGACCAGCACCGCTGTGACCTTGGACGAGGCCGGGCATTACGCTGCCAAGGTTCTGCCTAATGGAAATACACCAATGCGCCTTAGTGCCGAGCAGCGTTTCGGCATGGAAATGACCTACGACTCGGTGAACAAAATGTTTTCCCTGCGATCGGGCACGACAGGTGACAAATCGAGTTTGGCAGTCTCCAGCACGAATGCGCTGGGCAAAACCTTGTTGGGTCTGAGCGACCAAGCCGTATCGACCTCCTCTATTGCCAAGCGCGGTATCTCGTCTACCCCCGCTGTGGCCGTGGGCACCACACCTACCGTGAACATCAGCAACAACTTTGCGGTAGATGACACCAACAACAAATTTGTGGTGACGGTGGACGGCGTCAAGGGCACGGTGGTTATTCCTACCGGCTCCGACTATTCGCTCGCCTCCTTCATGTCAAAGCTGCAAAAGGGTATCAACGGCCTGGCCAGCAACACCGACGGATCACCCGTGACGGTCAATGGCGTCAAAGTCACGTATGACGAGATCAACAGCCGCTTTGTGTTCACCACGGGTACCGCATCGGCCGACTCGTTCATCAAAATTTCAGGCAGCTCCAATTGGGGTCTGGACCAGGTTGAAGCCGGTCGTGGCACCACCTCCACTTGGATCAACCCGACCCAGCACAAAGACGTCGTGGGCGGCGCTTTGCAGCCCAAGTTCATTGACGGTGAAGGCAAAGAGACCACCAGTGGCGACGGCTTCTCTGTCTTGCCTGCCTGGTCACCGCTGTACCTGGACAAGGGCGAGCTCACCTTTGACACCGGCGGTAACCTGGTATCGCCAGTAGAAGGTACGCAACTTGAAACGGTTTACCTCGCCGGTGGTAAGGGCGCTTTGACGATCAACATCGACTACTCCGCCTCCACCCAGTATTCATCGCCTTTTGCGGTGTTGTCGCAAGGCCAGGACGGCGCCCCTGAGGGTGACTTGGTGGGTATCACCATTGGCAATGACGGCTTGGTTAGCGCCAGCTTCTCCAACGGCACGCAAAAGTCCTTGGCCAAAATTTTGCTGGTTAACTTCTCCAGTCCTGTGGGCTTGCGCCAAATTGGTGACTCCAGCTTCTTGGCTTCAGCGGCTTCTGGCAAACCCATTCTGGGTACCGCTGGTAGCGCCGGCTTTGGTACTTTGCGCGCGGGTGCTACTGAGCGGGCTAACGTGGACTTGACGCAGGAGCTGGTGGACCTGATCACCGCCCAACGTAACTTCCAGGCCAATGCCAAAGCCATTGAGACCAGTACCACGATGACCTCGGCCATCATTAACATGCGTGCTGGCTAAGCCCTGACCGCCTAGGGAGCCTGATATGGACCGCTTAGCCTTTAACTCGGTTGCTGCCATTAACGAGCAGCGCACTGCTCGGCAGATGACCACCAATGAGCTGGCCAACGTGTCCACGCCAGGCTTCAAACGCAGCTTTGAGGCCGCCATGCGCACCATCAAGGTAGAAGGCCCGGGCTTTCAGTCGCGCATGCAACCCCAGGCTTTCACGCAAGACTTTATCAACCTCAAACCTGGTACGGCCATGGCTACCGGCAATGAGCTGGACGTGGCCTTGAACGACCAGTCTGTGCTGGGCGTGAGTGCCCCCAATGGCGCACTGGCCTTCACACGGCGTGGTGACTTGCGCCTCAACGCCGCTGGCGTACTAGAGAATGGTGCGGGCCACCTGGTGAGAAGCCAAGGCGGCGGCAACATCACCATTCCACCCGGATTTATGGTTTCTATCAGTGACTCGGGCGCAATTTTCGCCACCGACCCGGCCCAGGCCGGCGTGGCGCAACCGGTGCTGGTAGCCACCATGTTGCTGCGCGATGCCAGTAAAACGCCGCTGGAGCGCCGGGAAGATGGCCTGTTCCAAAAAGTGGGCAAGCCTGGCGAAGATGTTCAAAACGGTCCGGTGCTGCCTACGCTAACTGCGCGCTCGCTCGAAGGCAGCAACGTGAACCCGATTGAGGTGATGGTGAAGCTGTTGGAGCAAAGCCGCTCGTTTGAGCAGCAGGTCAACATCATCAAACAAAGTAAAGACGCCGATGAAGCCGGTGCCAGCATGATGAAGGGCGCGTGATGCGCCTGGCCTGCCTTCTCATCGAATTAACACGGTTGCGTCAATTCAACGCACTGATAACTAGGAGCTAACGATGGATGCATCGATGTGGGTAGCAAAAACGGGTCTGGATGCTCAGCAGACACGTATGAATGTGATCTCGAACAACTTGGCCAACGTGAACACCACGGGCTTCAAACGTGATCGCGCGGTATTTGAAGACTTGCTGTACCAGAACATCCGCCAGGCGGGCGGGCAGACCGATGCCAACTCTCAAGCCCCTACCGGCCTGATGCTGGGTACCGGCGTGCGCGTGGTGGCCACAGAAAAACTGCATGCCCAAGGCAATATGGTGAACACCCAGAACCCGCTGGACATGGCGATCAGCGGTGAAGGTTATTTTCAGGTGGCACAGGCCGATGGCACGATTGCCTATACCCGCGACGGCAACTTCAAACTGTCTGCTACCGGTCAAATTGTGACCTCTAGCGGCGCATTGCTGCAGCCCCCCCTTACCGTACCCAACACCGCCTCCAGCATCACCTTTGGGCGCGACGGCACGGTGTCTATCGAGTTGGCCGCTGGCGGCCAGCAAAACCTCGGACAGTTGCAGATTGCCCGTTTTGTCAACCCAAGCGGCTTGCAGTCCATGGGGCAAAACCTCTTGAAAGAGTCCCCCGCCAGCGGTGCACCCCAGGTGGTGATACCTGGCCAAGGCGGCGCTGGCACGTTGATGCAAGCCACTTTGGAGGCGTCCAACGTCAATGTGGTGGAAGAAATGGTCAACATGATTGAAACCCAGCGCGCCTACGAGATCAACTCCAAGGCGATCTCTGCGGTAGACGGCATGCTGAAGTACATCAACCAGAACATGTAAGGGATTCGCATGAAATTCGCTCTGCCCGGACTTGCCTTGCTCGTGGCTTTGTGCACTGGTTGCACCGTGCTCCCACCCGCGCCGCTGGTGCATACGCCAGATTTCTCGCCTGTCTACCCAGTTGCCCAGGAACCGGCCAAGCTGGCCACTGGCGCTATTTATGTGGCCAAGCAAGGCGACAGCTTTTTTGGCCGTGGCCGCAATTTCCAGGTAGGCGATGTCATCACCGTCTTGCTCAACGAATCGACCCAGGCCGCACGGACCCAGAGCGGCAACGTCAGCCGTACCTCTAGCAACGATGTGGTGCCCGGCTTGCAAACCTTGATGAACAAGACCGGTGGCATCTTCAAAGGCGCCAATGTCTCTGGCGGTTCCATTGACAACAAAGGCTCTGGTACCGCTGACCAAACCGCCAGCCTGACGGGCTCGGTGGCTGTGTCGGTGGTGAGCGTCATGGCCAACGGCAACCTGGTGTTGCGCGGCGAGAAGCAATTGGCTTTGACTGAAGGGTCTGAGATCATTCAGGTGGCAGGCATCGTGCGTCCTGACGATATTGCGCCCAACAACACCGTGCAATCACGCCGATTGGCCAATGCACAAATTTCTTACCGTGGCACCGGTGACCTGGCTGCTGCCAGCCGCGCCGGCTGGGGCACCAGCGGTTTGCTCAAGCTTTGGCCTTTCTAACCGATTACTAACAATGACCATGAAAACTTGGCTCCTGACGTCGTTGACGCTTTTGCTCGCGCTGGCCGCCCCCTGGGCGCATGCCGACCGCGTGAAAGACCTGACCACGGTGGCCGCCATGCGCAGCAACCAGTTGATTGGCTACGGTTTGGTGGTGGGCCTGCAAGGCACGGGCGATGGCTCTGACCTGTCCTTCACCACGCAAAGTATCAAGACGCTGCTGAGCCGTTTGGGCGTCAACCAGGAAGGCCCGCTGTCTGACTTTGAAACCGCCACCAGCAGCGGCAAGATCGATGTGAAAAACGTGGCCGCCGTCATGGTGACGGCTGAATTGCCCGGTATGGCCAAGCCTGGCCAGCGCATTGACATCAATATTTCGGCCATTGGCAAAGCCTCCAACCTGCGCGGTGGCACCTTGCTGCTGACGAGTTTGCGCGGCGTGGACGGTGAAATTTACGCCATTGCCCAAGGCGCTGTGCCCGCCACCGGGATTGATGCTGGTGCGGCGGGCTCCAAAGTATTTGTGGGCGTGACCACGGCCTCACGCATTCCCAGCGGTGCCAGCGTTGAAAAAGTGGTGGAGAACCCCTTTGACAAATCTGAACACGTGTTGCTGAACGTGCGCCAGGGTGATTTCACCACCGCCTCGGGCATCATCAAAGCCATCAACGACAAATTTGGCGCCGACGTGGCGCAGGCGCTTGACGGCGTCTCCATCATGGTTCGGGCACCGCAAGACAGCAGCCAGCGCGTCAGTTTCATGAGCATGATTGAGAACATTGACGTCAAACCCGGCGAGCCACCGGCCCGCGTGGTGGTGAATGCCCGAACCGGTACGGTGGTCATCAGCCAAAACGTGCGCGTCTCGGCAGCAGCCGTTTCGCACGGCACCATCACCGTGGCTATTTCTGCCACCAATGAAATTTCGCAGCCCAATGCGCTGTCACAAGGGCAAACCGCCGGTGTGCAAAACGCCGAGGTGAAGGTCAGCGAGCCCAACAAGCCCATGTTTTTGTTTCAGCCCGGCGTAGATTTGCGCCAAATTGTTGACGCCGTCAACCAGGTGGGCGCCACGCCTTCCGCGCTGATCTCTATTTTGGAAGCTCTCAAAAGTGCAGGCAGTCTGCGCGCCGAGCTTCTGGTGATTTGATTCGTCTCTGATTCACCCAATACCGCCATGGAAACGCCCGCCCTGCCCTCTACCCGCTCCTACCTGGACTTTGATGGCCTGGGCGAGCTCAAGGGCCAGGCACGCAAGGGCGTCAAGTCGGCCACGCGTGAAACGGCGCAGCAGTTTGAAGCGCTGTTCTTGCAAATGACGATGAAGTCCATGCGTGATTCGGTCATGAAAAACGAAGAGAACGAATCGTCGGGTGTGGCCACCTACGAAGGCATGTTTGACCGCGAGGTTTCCTTGCAACTGGCCAAACGCAACACCCTGGGGCTGGCCGACATGCTGGTGAAAAATTTGGACGGCCAACAGGTCAACGCCCAAAACACCGCCGACATGCTCAAAGCCCGCCAAGCCGGTATTGCCGCAGCACCCGTGCCGCTCAACCCCAAACAAGTGGGCGTATCACTCACCCCTGTCTTACCTGCCGTGCTGCCTTTGCCGCGTGTGGGCGGTATTCCACTGGTGATGCCCGGAAAAATAATTAGCGGGAGCGGCACATGACCGATTTAGTTGGCGTCGCCTCCAATGCCGTAGCCGCTTACCAGCGCGCGCTGGGCACGGTCAGCAATAACATTGCCAACGTCGCCACCGACGGTTACTCGCGCCAGGAGGTGTTGCTGCAGGCCAGCCCCATCAACAAGGTGGGTAATATTTTTCTGGGCACTGGCGTCATGGTGGACCGCGTCAAGCGCCAGTACGACTCCTTTGTAGAAGCCAACCTGCGCAACAGCAACAGCGACCTGGCCAGCCAGGAGCCCATGGTTAACTACGCCAACCGCGTGATTGATGTGCTGGGCGGCCAAACCATGGGCTTGACCAGTGCGCTGGACCAATTTTTCTCTTCTTCGCGCGACCTGGCCACCGACCCCGCCTCCAGCGTGGTGCGCAGCAGCTTTGTGCGTGACGCCGAAGGCCTGGCCTCCCGGTTTGGCCAGTTGTCGGCGCAGCTCGACCTGGTGCAAGAAGAAACGCAGCAGGCCCTGAACAGCAGCGTTTCACAAATGAATACGCTAACCAAGCAGCTGGCGCAGGTGAACGGCCAGTTGACCAAACAGCGCACCACGGCGGCACAACCGTCTGAGCTGCTGGACCAACGCGACCGCCTGCTCAAAGAACTGTCAGACTTTGCCCACGTGAACACGCGCTTCAGCGAAAACGGTGAAGTGCTGGTGAGCCTGGGGCCCTCGTTCACCCGTGACGTTATCGTGAAAGGCGATAAGTCGTTCATGATTGCCACCAACTTCAACTCCGCCTCGCCCGAGAAGGTGAGTCTGGTGCTGGACCCCTACGGTAGCCCCTCACCCTTGACCGGCATTACCAGCGGCCAACTGGCTGGGCTGATGTCTTTTCGCGAACAAGTGCTGGGCAGCACGCGCAGCGCAATGGACAACCTGGCCAGCGTATTTACCGAGCAAGTGAACGCGATTCACCGCCAAGGTGTTGATGCCTATGGCAACCCCGGGGGCGATTTGTTCACCCTGGACCCTGCGGCCAGCTCTGTGGCGGGCGGCATGAAAGTGGCCTTTGAAGACCCCTTACGCATTGCCGCAGCAGCGCAATTCAGGGTGATTGAAGACCCCAACAACACCGGTGGTGCAGATGCCAATGTCAGCTATTTGGCTGCCACCCAGGCCACTGGCCCGGACGACCTGTTGAAGGTAATGGTCAACAACCCGCACCCCAGCGCGGGCCACCGATTGTCGGTTGACGCCAGCAACCCGCTGCTTGCCGTGACCACCATTGCCAACGGCATGAAGGATGTGGTGGTGTACCTGGACGGCGCCCAAACCGACCAACAGTTGCAGCTCATCACCCGCGATGGCCGTCAATTGACCGGACAAGCCATTGACTCGTCTTTGCAAACCCGCTTGATGACCACTGCCAACGGCTTTGCCGAAGGCGCCAGTTACTCGTCGAGCTACCTCAATAAGTCGGGCGAAAGCGGCTACAAAGACATGACCGTGTTTTATGGCGCCAAGGCGGATGTGCGCCTGCAACCCATGTACGACAGCAAAGGCGTGCCCATTGCGCCCAAGCCCCTGGCGGCGGAGTTGTCTGGCGGTCGTATCAACTTTGCCGCCGGTGAAGGCGTGCTGGCTGGTAAGTTCACCCTGAACGGCGTGACTTTGGGCGCCCTCACGCCTGCTGCGGGCCAAACCCTGCAAGCCAGCGATGTGGCGGGCTGGATCAATGGAGCGGGCGTCTCCGGCGTCACGGCCTCGTACCAAAACGAAATTCGCATTTCTGCCAGCCAGCTCAAACTGACCATGCCCTTGAGCCTGAATGGCGTGGTTGTTATTGCCTCGGATTCCGGCCCCTTGGCAGATGCCAATGCGCTGGTAGATGCCATCAACTTAAAAAGCGCCAGCACCAAGGTCAGCGCCTCCTTGTCCAAAGATGGTGAGCTGTTGCTCACCAACCTACCGGGCGAAACCGGGCGTGACATTACCCTTACCGCCACGTCTTACGCCGGTAGCGCCGTTAACGCATTAGGGGTGACGGCGCAAACCTTCACTGGCCAGGTCAGCATTACGCGCGCGCTGGCAAATGGTCAATCAACACCGGTTGAACTGGGCTTTGGCAGCACGGGCAGCCCCAAAGACATGGCCAAGCTGGGCTTTCGCACCGCCGCTTACTTGAGCGGTACCGTCAAAGACGACGTGATGGTGTTTGTAACGGGCGCGGGCACCGCTTCGGTGGCTGCCAGCTACTCCGGCCAGGCACTCAACCCCCAGCAGGCACTGCGCAGCCAGCCCATGAAGCTGAGCTTCACGTCCCCCACCCACTACACCATTACCGACACCAAGACCAACACCGTGGTGGCGGAGCGCGACTTTGACCCCAGCGAACTCAACCCCGGCGTGAGTTACCAAGGCCTGCACCTGTCGTTTACCAGCCCGCCCAAAGCGGGTGACGGTTTTGTGATGGACGGCAACGTAGACGGCACCGGCAACAACGAGAACATGCTGCAATTGGCCGCTTTGGAGCGAAAAGCCTTGATAGGTGGCTCCAAAACCCTGGGCACCGCGTATATCGACCAAGTGAATGAAATGGGCAATATTGCCCGCCAAGCCACCATTGCCAAAGCCGCCCTCACGGTGGTGCATGAACAAGCCGTGTCGGCCCGTGACCAGGTGGCTGGCGTCAGCCTAGACCAAGAAGCCGCCGACCTGATTCGTTTTCAGCAGGCCTACCAGGCAGCGGCCAAAGTGCTGCAAGTGGCCAGTCAACTGTTTGACAGTGTTTTGCAAGTACGCTGATTCCCAAGGTAATTTATGAAAATCTCCACCAGTTACCTGTTTGACCGTGCCACCCAACAAATGAGCACGGTGCAAACCGACCTGGCTAAAACCCAGGCCCAGATTGCAGCGCGCAAGCAAGTGTTGAACCCCAGCGACGCGCCCGACCAGGCGGCGTCCATCCAGCGCCTGAAGTCGATCATTGGCCGGCAAAACAGCTACACCAACACCCTGGAAAACGTGCAAAGCAGGCTGGATGCTGAAGATTCTTCGCTGGGCAGTGCCAGTGATTTGTTGATTCGGGTGAAAGAAATTTCTGTCCAGGCCGCCAACGGCACCTTGGGCACCAATGACCGCAAAGCCCTGGGCACCGAGTTGCAAGGCCTGCGTGACCAGCTGCTGAGCCTGGCCAATTCTCAAGACAGCAGCGGCAACTACCTGTTTGCCGGCAGCCGTGTGCGTGAACCCGCTTTTGCGGTGGACGCCAGCGGCTACCCCGCCTACCAAGGCGACCAGACCCGCATGAACGTGGTGGTGGGCGAGCAGCGCACCTTTGCCATCAACCGCACCGGTACCGATGCTTTTGTACGCGTGGTGCGTACCGACGCCAGTGGTGTTTCAAGCGGCGTGGGGTTTTTTCAGTCTTTGGACGAACTGACCACCGCCGTCAATACCTCAGATATCAAGAATATTCAACGCGGCATTGGCGAAATGGACCGCCTGCTTGAGGGCGTGAGCCTGGCGCGAGCCGACGTGGGCACCGATATGAAAACGGTGGAACAGCAAACCAGCATCGTGGATGACACCGTGCTGAGCCTGAAAACCACCCTGTCCAACATTGAAGACTTGGACTACGCCACTGCCATCACCGAGATGAAGAAGCAGATGTTGGCGCTGGAGGCCGCCCAAAGCAGCTTTGCCCAGATTTCTCAGTTGAACTTGTTTAATTACCTGAAATAACAGGCTCAAGAATATTCAGGGTGTGCCGAATACTTACTGTGCCCACAGAACTTAGAGAAATAACCCATGGCAACAAGTGCAATCAGCGCGCTGGGCGCAGGCTCAGGAATCGATGTCAAGTCCCTGGCGCAAAGCTTGGTGGACACCGAAAAAGCACCGCGTAAAGATGCTATTGATAAAAAAATTGCCAAGTCTGAAGCGCGCATTTCAGGCTATTCCGCCATTCGCTTTGTTCTCGACCAACTCAAGACCGCCTTCCAGGGCCTGAACAACAAAGCAGACTTCAACAGCCTGAGTGTTTCCAACAGTCAGACCGCCGCTTTCTCTGCCACCGGCAGCAGCAGTGCGTCCAGCGGATCGCACAGCATTGTGGTCAAGACTTTAGCCACCGCGCAGCGCAGCGCCAGTACGGCGTACACCACCAGCACCGAGTCCTTGTCCACCACTGATATTACTTTGTCACTTACCGTGGGAACAAGCGACGCTGTGTCGATCACGGTAGCTGCAGAATCTGCCACGCCTGAAGGTATTACTGAAGCCATCAATGCGGCCAATTTGGGCATCAGTGCGCAACTTATAGAAACAGACAGCGGCTACCAAATACTGACCACTGGCGCCACCGGTGTGGATAACGCTTTCACCCTGACGAGCTCGGGTGTCACGAGCTCAGATGGCCTTAGCTTCAGCGTGGTCTCGGGGCAAACGGCCAGCGATGCCACGTTGACGGTTGATGGCCTGTCCGTCACACGCAGCAGCAACACCATTTCAGATGTCATCACTGGTGTTACGCTCAATTTATATGCCGCCACCACCTCGAGCACCAGTGACGGCACGACCACCTACACCGCTGCCGCGTTGAATCTGATACGCGACACATCCGCGGTCAAAGAAAAACTCCAGACCCTGGTGAGTGCCTACAACGATGTTGAGTCGGTACTCAAAGACGCCTACAACAAAGACTCCAAAGTAGAGGGCTACGGTGCCGCGCTGGTGGGCGATTCAACGGTGCAGACCATTCGTAATCAGATTCGCAGCATGGTCACCTCTAACACGACGGCCAGTACAACCAATATTTTGGCGCTTCGGGATGTAGGCATTTCCATCAATGCAAGCGGAAAACTTGAATTGAGTGAAACCACACTCGATACCGCCTTTACGTCCTACTTCAGCGAGGTGGTGACCATGCTCAGCAATGACATTGGCACCGAGTATGTTGAATCGACAGCCGTTGCCGGTATAGCCGGTGATGCCATCAACACCCTCACCACCCTGCTCGCCAATGACGGCATATTGCTCACCCAAAGTACCAATGCCAGCGACAGGATTGATGAATTTGAGCTGCAACTTGAAAAACTGGAAGCCCGAATGACCCTGCTGTTGGAACGCTACAACAAGCAGTTCGGCGCTATGGAGTCGGTCGTAGGCCAGTCCAACAGCCTGCGCACCAGCCTGACCAGCACCTTTGACGGCATGATGGCCACGTACACCAAAGGCTAGAAACCCCCTGGCTTCTACCCCTAACTGCTAAAAAAATAGCTAGTTAGACACATAGCGCGCCATTGCGCTGAAAAATCTTTTTCTTTCGGCCCTCAAGTTTTCTGAGGCCCTGCCGATTCCCATTTGCTGATCTTTAATTTCTGCCCGCCAGAGCATTTTTCTAGGCGAGCGGTCTCAACAGATTGCAGAAAAGGACTCACCATGGTTTCAGAGATTCAAGGCGTCAAAGGTGCTCAAGCGCCAACCCCCATCAAGTCGGCTCCACCGGCAGAAGCTGCATTGGCTGCGCAAACGGCTGCCAAGGCTGCATTGGCTGTGCCCAAGCCAGCAGCCATCAAGTTTGACTCGGGCGAAATGCGTCAAAACTTGCAAGATGCAGTGAAGATGCTCAACGAGCAAATGAGCGTTAACAAGCAAGGGCTTGGGTTTTCTTTTGATGAATCGGCGAACCGGCCGGTGGTCACGGTTCGCAATATGAACAGTGGCGAAGTCGTGCGCCAAATCCCCAACGAGGACTTGTTGCACCTGGCCCACAAACTCGACGATCTCAAAGGCATTCTTTTCAACAACAAGGTTTAATTCTTTACAAATTAGCCTCAAGAAATTTGTGTAGTAACCGATTCATCAAGTAACAGGGAGTGTTTAAGGCTTTCTGTGATGGGCAGGCTTCAGATGCCAAGCAATTTGTACCGAAGCTTGTCCGAAGTGCCTAAACCTCAACGATTTAACTTTTTTTCAGGAGAAGTGTCATGTCAGTTATCAATACCAACGTTAATGCCCTGTTTGCCCAGAATTCACTCAAAGTGAATAACCGCAATTTAAGTAACGCCATGGAGCAACTCTCCACAGGCGCCAGAATCAACTCGGCCAGCGACGATGCTGCCGGGCTGGCCATCTCCACCAACATGACTGCGCAAATCCGCGGCTTGAGTCAGTCGGTACGCAATGCCAACGACGGCATCAGCATGCTGCAAACCGCTGAAGGCGCCATGGTTGAACAAACCAATATGCTGCAGCGTATGCGTGAGTTGGCTGTGCAGGCCTCTACCGCCACGTACACCTCAACGCAACGTGGCTACCTTGATACAGAGTTTCAAGCCCTTGACACGCAGATCGACAACATTGCCGATCAAACCAAATGGAATGGCTCTACTTTGTTGGATGCTGCCTCCACAGCTTCAGGAACTTATGCCTTTGTCGTTGGCGCAGCCGGCACAGAGACAGTCTCTGTGGCGATCACCAATGTGACCAACACAGTTAGCGGATTGGCAACCACCGCTCTGGCAGTTGGCACTACGGCTTCTGCACTGGCTTCTATCACTGCCATTGATACCGCTTTGGCAACCATCAACAGCGCTCGTGCCTCCATCGGTGCCGGCATCAACCAACTCACGTACGCTGCGGACAACCTGAACAACGTGATTACCAATACAACGGCCTCACGTAGCCAGATCATTGATACCGATTACGCCACGGCCACTACCCAGTTGGCGCGCAGCCAAATCATCCAGCAAGCCGCTACGGCCATGTTGGCCCAGGCTAACCAGTCGCCACAAAGCGTGCTGGCCTTGCTCAAGTAACTGGGCCATTGACTGGCACGAGCCAGTCAACTTGGTAAAAGCCATAGCCACCCGCAAGGGTGGCTTTTTTTTGCCCGGCAAAAAAACTGGCATCACTTTTGCTTTAAATCGGTCCTATGCGATAACCCGGGTGGGTCGTCGTTAAATTGACACTTGATTTAGGAGTGAGACATGACCCCAGGTTTTCAAAGCTTTATCCGTACCGCCGAACAAGGCCAAATCACGGGTTTCGGCGATTTAGCGCGTTTTTCCCCCAGTGACATTCGTGAAGGCATCCAACTGCTGGTGGCCGAAGACAAGAATGACCTGGCCCAGGCGTTGGCAGATGCCGGCATCAGCTTGCATCCGCACAGCGAAGATATTCTGGCTATTGCCGGTTTGCTGGCCATCACGCGTGCTGATTGGCCTTTGGCCATCGAGCTGCTGCAAGATCTGTGCGAACTGCAGCAAGATGCCATTCAGCCCACCACCTACCAAATGCTGGCCCGGTCACTCTGGTGCAACCTGGACTTGGCAGAAGCCCGCGAAACCCTGCGCAAAGGTCTGACGGCCTGGCCTGAGAATGAACTTTTGCAGGCCGAGCAGCGCGAAATGATCTTGGCCGCACATGCTTTGCCGGCTGGCCTGACGCACAACTAAATAACGGCAAGACTTTGCCCGGTGCGGCAAAGCTTCGCCACTTCAAGTACAACGCATAGGAGAAGAACATGACTGTTATCAATACCAACGTCAATGCCCTGTTTTCGCAGAATTCATTAAAAATTAACAACCGCGAGTTAGGCCACGCGATGGAGCAGCTCTCCACCGGGCAGCGCATCAACTCGGCCAAAGACGATGCAGCTGGCTTGGCCATCACCAACAACATGACCTCCTACATTCGGGGTATGAGTATGGCTGTGCGCAATGCGAATGACGGCATTAGCATGCTTCAAACCGCTGAAGGCGCCATGATTGAGCAGACCAATATGCTGCAACGCATGCGCGAATTGGCGGTGCAAGCTTCTACGGCAACCAATAACTCGACGCAACGTAGTTACCTTAACACTGAGTTCGCGGCTTTGAATACTCAGATTGACAATATTGCTGATCAAACCAAATGGAATGGCGTTACTTTGTTGGATGCTGCCTCCGTAGCTTCAGGAACTTATGCCTTTGTCGTTGGCGCTGCCGGCACAGAGACAATCTCTGTGGCGATCACCAATGTAACCAACACAGCCAGTGGCTTGGCTACCACAGCACTGGGTATCAGTTCCACCGCTTGCGCAACTGCCGCCATCACAGCCATTGATACAGCCCTGGGTACCATCAACAGTGCCCGTGCAACCATCGGTGCCGGTATCAATCAACTGACCTACGCGGCAGACAATTTGACCAACGTGGTTCAGAACACGACCGCCTCACGCAGTCAAATTCTCGACACAGACTACGCACTGACCACCACCAAACTGGCCAGTGCACAAATTATTCAACAAGCAGCAACGGCGATGTTGGCGCAGGCTAATCAATCGCAACAAGGTGTGCTGGCGCTGTTGAAGTAATACGAGCAAGACCTGATGCGGCAAGCCATGCGCATTAAGGTCGCTCTGGTTGTGCTTACCGTGTCCACTTTTTGCACCCCTTTTTCACCTTGCTTGGTTGGGCCCCAAAGGTTTGCAAGATGAAAGCTGGGAGCAGGTCAAGGCCTGCGTCCCAGAGCAGTAAACAGACTCAGCCGTCAATTCAGACGCAAAAGCTATTTGAGCAAGGCATTGCCTTGCATCAGTCGGGCCAACTGCTCCAGGCCAAGGCCCTGTACGCGCAAGTGCTGCGCTTGGCACCTAAGCATTTTGATGCCTTGCATCTTCTGGGTGTCATTGCCTACCAACAGCATGAAGCGGCTCTTGCCCTGGCACTGATTGACCGAGCCATTGGCTTACTTCCGCAACACCCTTCAGCGCACAGTAACCGAGGCAACGCCCTGCGGCTATTAAACCGTCTGGAAGAAGCACTGCAAAGCTATGACCGCGCTATTGAACTGCGGCCAGACTTTGCCGAAGCCATGAACAATCGTGGTTTGGTGCTGAACCAATTGAAACGAAGGGAATTGGCCCTACAGAGCTATGACCAGGCCCTCGCCATTAACCCCGGTTTTGCGGATGCACACAACAACCGTGGTCTTGTTCTGCAGGACATGAAGGAGCACGCCAAAGCCATTAGCAGTTTTGGTGATGCCATTGCAATCAAACCTTTGGAGGCAGCTTTTTACTTCAATTGCGGCAATGTGCTGCATGAAATTGGCCAATATGCCGCTGCCGTGATGCACTACGAGCAAGCAATACAACTGAATGCTGCTTATGCGCAAGCCATGAACAACCTGGGCTTAACACTTCAGCAACTTCAACAGCAAGAAAAAGCCCTGCAGTGCTACCAAAAAGCCGCGACCATTCAGCCAGACTATGCCGACGCCATTCACAACGCTGGCAGTTTGCTCTTGGGGGGTAAGCAATATGTCGCAGCTATTGATCAGCTTGTAAAGGCGTTTGCACTGCAACCGACAACGCCATTTTTACAGGGTACTTTGCAACATAGTCGAATGAACGTGTGTGATTGGGCAGGCTTTGACGCCATGCAAAAGCTGCTTGTACAAGGTCTTGCGCATCAGGAAACTGTTTCACCACCCTTCGTCACGCTCGGGCTCAGCAGTTCAGGCCAGGCACAACATAATGCTTCCAAAATATGGGTTCGTAGCAAGCTTGCTTCGCCGCTTGTATTGCCACCCATTACCCCCTATTCAGCGCATGAACGCATAAAAATAGGCTATTTTTCAGCCGATTTTCATGACCACGCCACCGCCTATCTGATGGCGGAATTGTTTGAGCTGCATGACAAAACCCGGTTTGAACTGATCGCTTTCTCTTTTGGCCCCGACAAGCTCGACACCATGCGGCAACGCCTGCTTAAGTCTTTTGACCAGTTTTTTGACGTGCGGCTGAACACAGACCTGCAAGTAACCCAGCTCGCCCGGCAGTTAGAAATAGACATTTCCATTGACCTCAAAGGTTACACAACGGACAGCCGGGCGCCCATTTTTGCCCTTCGCGCCGCACCCGTGCAAGTCAATTACCTGGGTTACCCCGGTACCATGGGCGCCGACTTTATGGACTACTTGGTGGCTGACCACACCCTGATTCCACCGCAAAGCCGGGTGCACTACACCGAAAAAATAGCCTACCTGCCCCACAGCTACCAGGTCAACGATGCCAAGCGACAAATTTCTGACAGGGTTTTTACCCGCGAAGAAGTGGGCCTGCCGCCTACTGGCTTCGTTTTTTGCTGCTTCAACAACAATTACAAAATCACGCCCGACACCTTTGACGGCTGGATGCGTATTTTGCAGGCCGTGCCCGACAGCGTGTTGTGGCTGCTGGCCGATAACCCCACGGCTGCGCAAAACCTGAGCAAAGAGGCCGAGTTGCGCGGCGTGAGTGCCAAGCGCCTGGTCTTTGCACCGCGTTTGGGCTTGGCCGAGCATCTGGCCCGCCACCGCCTGGCCGACCTGTTTATTGACACCCTGCCCTGCAATGCCCACACCACCGCCAGTGATGCCTTGTGGGTCGGATTACCTGTACTGACCTGCATGGGTGAAGCCTTTGCCAGCCGGGTTGCGGCCAGTTTGCTGCAGGCTGTGGGTTTGCCTGAACTGATTACTGAATCACAGCCGGCTTATGAAACACTGGCTATTGAACTGGCCAGCCACCCAGCGCAACTGGCTGCCATCAAACTCAAACTAGAACGTAATCGACTTACGACGCCACTGTTTGATACGGCTAGCTACGCCAAGCATTTAGAAGCGCTCTATGCACAGATGCATGAGTGCTCTCAAAAGGGCTTGCCCGTGGAGCATTTAAATGCAGCTTGAACATGTAGGCCGGCAAGCCCAGGCGCTTTTTCAAGAAGCTTTGAACTGCCAGCGGACTGGCGATCTGCCAAACGCACAAGCTCTGTATGCGCAAATTTTGAAGCTGCAACCCACCCACGTTGAGGCGCTGCACAGGGCCGGCCTAATGATGGCTCAGCAAGGCAACTTTTCGGCAGCCGTTGCGCTGATAGAAGAGGCTGTTCGGTTACAGCCTGAGCACGCCAATGCGCACAACAACCTAGGCAATGTTTTGCAACAGGTGAATGCGCATGAAGCAGCCCTGAAACACTACGGCCTGGCCATTGCCTTGAACCCCCAATTTGCAGATGCACTGAATAACCAGGGTGTGGTGTTGCATGCGCTCAAGCGGCATGAAGAAGCTATTTTCAGTTTGCGCGCGGCCCTGGCTTTAAAACCCCAGTACCCTGCGGCCTGGAGTAATTTGGGCCTGGCACTGGAGGCCCTGGAGCAATTGGAAGAAGCACTGGCATGTCATGACCAAGCTGTGGCCTCGGTACCCCGTGACGCCGAATGCCACTACAACCGGGGCAAGGTCTTGCTCAAACTCAAACGCTGGGAAGAAGCTGCACAGAGCAACCGTATGGCGATTGAGTTTCAAGCAAATTTTCCGTTGGCACACCACAACATGGGTTTGGCCCAAGAGGCGCTGCAACATACAGAAAAAGCGCTCTCTTGTTTCAGCCAGGCCATCGAGCAGCAAACAGATTACGCACCGGCCTATTTTGGCAAGGGCCGTGTGCTGCAGGCAAGCAAGCAGTTCACCGAAGCGCTGAAATTCTTTGACTTAGCGCTTCAGCTGGATCCCAAGCTGGAAGACGTGCATAGCCATCGCGGGTTGGTCTTGCAAACGCTCAGAAAATTCCCTGATGCGTTGCGGAGCTATGACCAAGCCTTGGAAGTAAATCCTGAGCTTGCGGAGATTTTGAACAACCGCGGGGTGGTGCTGCAAGAGCTGAAGCATTACCCTGAAGCCATAGACAGTGTGAAAAGAGCCATTGCATTGCGGCCCGACTATGTCCTTGCACACATTAACCTAGGTAACTTTTTTGTTGACCTGAAGCAGTTAGATGCGGCCATACAGATCTACTCACGGGCCCTTGAAATAAACCCTGACTTCGATTTTTTAGAAGGCATACGTCTGCACTATCAGATGCATTTATGCGACTGGCTAACGTGGAGCAAGCGCAAATTTGAAATTCTGGACAATATAAAGCTCGGGAAAAACCCCTGCCCCTCTTTTGCGCTGCTGGCCATTAGCGATGACTTGGCTACACAGCGCCTGGTAGCCAACCAATCTATGAACAAAATGCGCGCAGAACTTGCGCCATTTAACGAGCCATTTACCCCGCCATGTTTGCCAATGGCTCACAAAAAAATTCGACTGGCTTATTTTTCAGCCGATTTTCATGACCACGCTACCGCCTATCTGATGGCGGAGTTGTTTGAGCTGCATGACAAAACCCAGTTTGAACTGATCGCGTTCTCTTTTGGCCCCGACAAGCTCGACACCATGCGGCAGCGCTTGCTAAAGTCTTTTGACCAGTTTATTGACGTGCGGCTGCACACAGACCTGCAAGTAGGCCAGCTCGCCCGCCAGCTGGAGGTTGACATTGCCATTGACCTCAAGGGATATACGCAATTCAGCAGGCCAGGAATTTTTGCCCTGCGCGCCGCACCCGTGCAAGTCAATTACCTAGGTTACCCCGGCACCATGGGCGCCGACTTTATGGACTACTTGGTGGCTGACCACACCCTGGTTCCACCGCAAAGCCGGGTGCACTACACCGAAAAAATAGCCTACCTGCCCCACAGCTACCAGGTCAACGATGCCAAGCGACAAATTTCTGACAGGGTTT
>CAJCCO010000138.1 GCA_903960915.1 uncultured beta proteobacterium | reverse complement strand
TTGGTTCGCGTTTCTTACTGCCTGTAACCACGCATATCCATAGCGCCGGTCAGGTTCAAGGTGTGCTCCCTCAGCCCACTCGTTCCAAGCGTTAATGAATACGAGTTTTTTCTCCATCTCAGTTGCACGGTTCATGCTTTCCGAAAAAACGTTGACCAATAATTGCTCAAACAGGGCGGGGCATGAATTTTTAAAAACTGTCCCGCGTCCTTTTTTTCTTGCCGTGTTGTCCCATGATGGGCAAGCACCGCGAAAAACGGTGTAATTTGAGGCCGCGTAGTTATCACTTCTCTGCACGAAGGTGCGCCAGTCGTAAACCTTGCCTGAAAATTGTGGGTCCCTAGCGGCGATCGTATCTGTGATGTCTGGCGGTGCGCTATTGTTTGGCGGAAATTCAATGGCGGCATCTAGGCCATAGTCAGTCGGGTCGCGCTTTTCGAAGGACTGGACGTATGCTATATAGATCTCACCCAGCCCGTTATCTCTACACCAACCGCGCCATCGGTTTGCTGTGTCTTCCATTGACGGAAAAAGATTCGGTCGATAGACAATGAGAAGTGGCTTGCCTTGAATCCGAATGTAGCGTGAATCCCGCAGGTATTTGGCCATATGCGCAATGAAGGCCGTGTCATCCTGTTCGGAATAGTGCTGAACCATAAGAAGATCGTTGTCGAGCCCATCCCAACGCCGGCTCCAATTTTCGTTAGCCCAACAAATGCAGAATGGAAGGTCGAGCGTGGCGTCTGCCAAGTAGCTATCGACGGGGGTTTCAAGCAGTCGGGCTCCAGAGAACCAGTATGTGTAGAAGCAGAAGCCTTCAATACCGTATTGCTTGGCGAGATCAATTTGCTTACGTATGACACTGGTGTCAGATAGGTCGTAATAGCCGAGAAAATCATCCGGCTCATGTGGCTGGTAGTGACCCTCGAATTGTGGTTGTGCCGGTCGGACGTTGCTCCATTCGGTGAAGCCCTTACCCCACCATACGTCGTTCTCAGGTATCGCGTGAAATTGCGGTAGGTAAAAGGCAATTACGCGGACCGCTTTTTCAACGGGTAATGTGTCTAAAGCAAGGCGCGGCATGTATACAGGGGCTGCAACCTTATAGATGTCCAGGTAATCCTCATCCGCCGGTGGTTTGGCTTGACGTGCTTCTTTGTGGCCCTGGCAAACATAGTGCACAAAGGGGTGCATGCCCGACTGCGCCACGTCTTGATACGTTTTGATGTAGTAGGCAGTGTCGAAATTCAGCGAGGGGTTGGTGGAGAGGGCTACGCCATGGTCTAGGTAGTGTTCGAGGGGGTTGCCTGTAACCTTGTGTTTTTCTTTGTACTGTGCCAGATACCAATCGGAGGCGAAGAAGTTGCCTTGTTGAATCATCTCAAAGTAGTACAAATCAAGGCCATCAGGCTTTTCAAGGATGGTCGCGAACGCTTGTGTTGTTATGTTTTTCGACGAGCTGCGGAGTTTTTTCATAGCCATATCACGATTGAAGCGAATGCGCGCTTTGAGCGCTTCGTCTGCTTGAGTGATGGCTTCGTCGTATAGATCAATTGCGCTAGCGTAGTCTTGGTTCCGAAAAGCAGCGTTTGCTTGCCCAAACTTAGATTGGGTAGCGTGTGTTTGTGTGACATGCTTCATTGCTAGCAGATAGTTATTTGAATTGAATTAAGGTTTTGCCGCAGTCAGCGCGTTGCTGGGCTTCTTTAAGTGTGGTGTCTGCCAGGATCAGGTGCCGACCAAGTTGGCTTGGTAAAGTATGCGGATGTCGCTAAGCGGCGTGCCCAGTTGGACAAATACCTTCGTGTCAAATGGTACGCGGGACTTGACTACCACCGCATCGTCCAAGGTGTTGTGTACCGTCGCGAGTTCAAACTTTGCCTGTATTCCGTTGGCGGTGTGCACTCTAGACTCGAGTGTGTAGCCGCCGAGGTATGCCGCCCGCGCATGGCGGCTGGGAATGACGAGATTGACTAGCATGCAGACGGGTCGCCTTGCAGCGTAAGGTGGCTTGGCTGGTTTTGGCCAGTTTGCTGATTGCTTTGGAGTTGCGGCGAATCTGCTGGTAAACCCAGCTGGGCAAGTTGCTGTGTGACTCGCGCTGCGCTGAGCAGGCGCACTTCGCTTTTGGGGGCACCGGCTTGGATGGCGCATTGAAAGTGCGCCAAGGCCCGCTGGCCTTGGCCACTAACTGCAGAGGCCCGACCCAATGAGTTGTGCACGCCTGATATCAATATCTGGCTGATCAGCTTCTTACTGCAGCCCCAGTCTTGCGCCAGGCGGGTAAATTGCCGGGCCTCTGAGCTGTTGCCTTGCTGCAGGTGGCCCGCTGCGGCCAGCAGGGCGAGCTTGGCTCGGTCGGGGTGGTGCTGCAGGCTATCGCGCTCAAGCTGGGTCAGGCTTGCCCAGTCACCAAACTGCCATTGAGTGCGGCTGCGCTCCAGCAGGTTTTCGTCATAAGGCACCAGGTGCTGTTCAGCCACAACTTCAAACTGGGCGACAGCGCTGGGTAATTGTTCTGTAGCTACTATTTTTTTTCTGGAAAAAGTCGGCTGATAGTGCCTTTTCTTTAACCATTTTTTGATTTTTGGCATGTTTAAATCCCCGGCTCACGCAGCAGCAGGTCTTTGATCAAATCAATCTGGGCCTCGGCTTTTATAAGTTCCTCCTGCTGCATGCGCTGGCGAAAAGCGTTTTCTTGATTGACGGCTTCAAGTTGTTGCAGGTATTGTTGTTTGCTAGTGGCGGCGTTTATCATTTCTTCGCCAGCCGCTATCAAGGCTGTTTTTTCCTGAGCTAACCCCTCATGCTGGGCTTGCAGCTTAGCTAAAGCAGCCTGTCGCTCAGCGGCCAAGTTGGCTTGTTCGTCTCGGGCTGCCGCCAAGGCGGCTTTGTCTTGAGCCAGTTGGTCGCGCTGCGCCTGTGCCTCTGCCTTGGCTTGGGCCTCTGAATCTCGTTGCAAGCCTAATTGGTCTCTAGCCGCTGTCAGTTCTGCGTTAGCCGCTGTCAAGTTTGATTTTTCCTCAGCTAACCCTTCATACTGGGCTTGCAGGTTAGTCAAAGCTGCTTGGCGTTCAGCGGCCAGTTTGGCTTGTTCGTCTCGGGCTGCTGCGAAGGAAGCTTTGTCTTGAGCCAGTAGGTCGCGCTGCGCCAGTGCCTCTGCCTTGGCTTGGGCCTCTGCATCTCGCTGCAGGCCTAATTGGTCTCTAGCCGCTGTCAGTTCTTCGTTAGCCGCTATCAAGTTTGATTTTTCCTGCGCTAACCCTTCATTCTGGGCTTGCAGGTTAGTCAATGCAGCTTGTCGCTCAGCGGCCAGTTTGGCTTGTTCGTCTCGGGCTGCTGCGAAGGAAGCTTTGTCTTGAGCCAGTTGGTCGCGCTGCGCCAGTGCCTCTGCCTTGGCTTGGGCCTCTGCATCTCGCTGCAGGCCTAATTGGTCTCTAATCGCAGTTAGTTCTTCTTTAGCCGCTATCAAGTTTGATTTTTCCTGCGCTAACCCTTCATACTGGGCTTGCAGGTTAGTCAAAGCTGCTTGTCGCTCAGCGGCCAGTTTGGCTTGTTCGTCTCGGGCTGCTGCCAAGGCGGCTTTGTCTTGAGCCAGTAGGTCGCGCTGCGCCAGTGCCTCTGCCTTGGCTTGGGCCTCTGCATCTCGCTGCAGGCCTAATTGGTCTCTAGCCGCTGTCAGTTCTTCGTTAGCCGCTGTCAAGTTTGATTTTTCTTGTTCTAGGCTGCGTTGCTGGGCTTGAAGCGCGGTTACTGTCCTTTGGCTTTCGATGGTTAGCCGGGTCTGTTCTTGCAACGCCGCGGTAAACGTGGCTTTGTCTTTGAACTGCTGTTGGGCTGGGTTGCGCACAAACAGGGCACGCACCATTTGGGGGTGGTTTTCTTCTTCATGTGCAACAAATTCCAGGTCAAAGGCTGCTAGTTGCTGGCGCAGGGCGACCAGGCCCATAGCCTTTTCGGCTGAGCTGGATCCGGCAGGTGCGTCTTTGAGTGCCCGAACCACCAATACGTCCCAGCCCTGAACCAAGTCGCCAGCGCCTTGGATCAGTTCGTTGGCAGGCAGGCAATCGATCAAAGCCCAGTTGTAGCCGGTCGGGCCGGCTGGCGCTTGGGCTAACAGGGTTTGCAGTGAGGTGGTGGATAAAGCCTCAGCGTGCAGGGTTTTGATGTTGGGCCACAGTGCTTTTAAATCAGTGGAGGGGCACAAACCGCTCTCGAGGGTTTGGCTCAGTGTGAAAAACTCGGCTTTACCATCCTGGGCGGCCACCACGGCTTGCACCACTTGGCAGTGAGCATGCTCATGCAGTTGGGACTGAAGGCGTGCATGTTGCTTGGCATCAGCCTCCACGGCCAGCAAGCTTGACAGGCTTGCATAAGGGTAAGGCTGGGTGCCCCCGCCGGCACCTACATGCAATAGGCCAAGGGGTGGGGCAAGCTGCACCAGGCATTGCAGCCAGGCATTGAAGTAGGGGTAAGTAGTCATGCTTGCTTGACCAGTTTCACGCTACGCAGCCGGGCCGTCAGTTTGCGTCTGTCGTCAGAGCCGCTGTCAGCGGGGCTCACTGTTTGAGCAAAGCGCAAGCCAATGGCCCAGGGTTGCTCGGCAGCGCTTTGTGAGATGCTGAGGGGAACTTTGCAGACCAGCGGGTACTCGCCTTGATACAGCGGATATAAAACCTCAACCGGCTGGGTTTGGCCCAGGGCTTCGACCACAAGGGTATTCACAATGGCCAAGTTCATGGCGTCCACAATATCAAGCTCGAGCGAGTAGTTGCCGGGCTGTACCGGCGGCATTTGCACAGTTGACAAGGTGGCTGGGCCAGCCCAGCGGCCGTCAGACTCAGGCGGGTACCAGTTGCTGCCCGCAATGTCATGCTGCATGTTGATGACAAGCTCGGTTGGTTGGTGCATGCGCCAAAAATCTGCGACGAAGCCAGTGGCTTTGGTTTGCTGGCCTTGTTCTAGCTCTTGAGCGCGTAAAAAATAGTGCTCTAGCTCTTCTTGTACTTGGTGCAGTTGCAAAAGCAAGAGTTCGTTTTCTTGGGTTAGCTCAGGGTTAGTGGCGGCTTTTTGGGTAGCTTGTGCCAATTGGGCTGCTTGCTGGTCAAGCAGTTGCGATAGCCGCCCCTGTTCGGTCTGTAATGCCGCCACAGCCTGTGCGAGCTGATCGCGCTCGGCGTGCAGGGCGTCCACCGCATGTGTCAGCCCTTCGCGCTCTTGAGCACATTGGCTGCTCTGCGCTTGCTCGGCTGCTAGCGCTTGCTGTAAAGGTACGATTTGCCCTGCTTGTTGTTTGTGCGCTTGCGCAAGCTGGCCAAGCTCTAATTGCACGCTCACCCAGTCTGCCCAAGCAGCATTGGGCGTGGCATCGGCTTGTGGTCCGGTGCCTGGCAAGGGTGACAGCAGTGCTGCACCGTCAAGCTCTTGGCACAGCCCCAGGGCAGGATGCTGAGGAGCTATCAAAGCGTTGATGAGGTGAAACTGCAGGTGAGAAAAAACAGCGTTAGCCCCGGGGCTGACCGCGCTGGCATCCATGCCAGACACTTGCCACTGGCTTGCCAGCGCAGCCACCAGGGCCGCAGGCTGCGCAGTGGCCTGCTCGCTACTGACCAGCACACAGCCCTCAGCATGCCGGTGGTAATAGCGCAGCAGCGCGGTGTTCCAGCGCATCCACTCACTCAGCGCGGCCGCTACAGCTTGCTCCGAGGGGGGGGTAATTTGGTCTAGCACCTGCGCCAAATAGGCCTGAGGTGAGTTGTAGACCAGCAGCAAGCGAACCTGGGGGTCAAAGTCTTGCCAGAAACCCATCAACACGGTAGTTTGCGGGTCTGCCCACCCCCAGGTGGGACTGTTGATATTGGCCAAGAACAAGTCGGCGGCCAACTGGCTCCACAGCCGGCCAGGCACCACTTGCGCCAGCGGTGCAGGCCCTGCCAACACAACTTCTTGGCTGCGCAGCAGCTGCTGGTGCATGGCTTGCGGGCTCAATGCCGCCTGCCCTGCTGGCTGAGCGGGGCTAACACCGGATGCAAGCAGAACCTCGAAAACTTGTTCCAAGCCAGAATGGGGTGAACCCACACCGAGTATGACTTTCATAAATTAGCGTCTTCAGTTAGGTTAATTTTATTGGTGATAACGCGTTAACGCAGAGTCAACATCATCAAACGGATGCAACTTGCCTTGCATCAAAACAGCGGCTCGGTGGCAGTGTTCTTTGATATAACCATCATGGTGAGAAACAAATATCATGGCGCGGTCTTTGCGCTTGACAAATAACTCGTCGTGGCATTTTTGCTGAAAGCGGCTGTCGCCCACGGCAACCACTTCATCAATTAAAAAACAATCGAAGTCAATCACCATGGATATGGCAAAAGCCAAACGAGTCAACATGCCGGAGGAATAGGTTTCAGTGGGCTCTTTGAAATATTTGCCTAGCTCTGCAAAGTCTTGCACAAAGTCTATTTTGTCATCTACAGTTGTGCCATATACCCGGCAAATAAATTTAAGGTTGTCCAGACCGGTTAACCGGCCCTGAAACCCGCCGGCAAAAGCCAGTGGCCAAGACACACTCATGCTGCGCTTGACATAACCTTGTGTTGGATACTCTATGCCGCTGATCAGGCGTATCAGGGTGGATTTACCCGCACCGTTATTACCTAGAATGCCAATTTTTTCCCCGGGTTTGATGGTGAGGTTAACGTCGTCAAGCACTGTGGCAAAACCATGGCGCATGGGGTATTGTTTGGTGACATTCACGATATGTATCATGACAAGGTCAATGTTTTGCTGGCATACCTGACGTTGGCCAGGCCCAGCAGCGTCAAAATAGAATTAAATGTAGCCATATAGGCAACGCTGTAATGCGCATGAATGGCAGAGCCAAAATAGCCCTCACGGATCATTTCAACGCCATGCACCATGGGTAACAGCAACACAAATTCTTGCCCGACCTTTGGTAAGGCATCTACCAGAAATGCAGCACCAGATAAAGGGAACAACAAATAAGAAGCTGGATGCCATAGCTTCTCAACGGCTTCGGTTCTTTCGCTCAGTGCACCTAAAAAGATAGCCAGTGCGGCGCCAAACCAAGCCAGCATGACCCAGCCAAAAACCACCTTCAAAATATCTTCAGGTAGTTTCATCCAGCCGAGAAATGAAAACAGCAGCGACAACATCACAAATGACATGGTGGCACCCGCCACTTCAAGCAGCAGCCGGGCCAGAAAGATGTCGATCACGCGCACATTGCGGTGGTACATCAATGGCATGTTGGGCCCCAGACCGCCAATGGTGCGGCTCGGCATGTTGCGCCACAGCAAGACAGAGGAGTATCCGGTGATGGCAAAAGCCACGATGGGCAAGTTGGAGCCATGGCCCATGCCAGAAATCGTCCACAGCGTGGTGACCCCCAGCGTAAAGATCATGGGCTCCACAAAAATCCACAAAAAACCGAGGTTGTGCCTACCATAGCGCGTGAGCATTTCACGCACCAGCAGCGCCCCAATGACCCGGCGCTGAATGGCCCAGGAATGGCGCAATGAGGTTGAGTGCAGGCCTTGCATTGAGTCAGTCCTGGTGCTCGCGCACGCCGGCAATCAGCATGCCAAGCACACCCCAGGCTACCAAGCCAAATACAAAGGTGGCCAGTATGCTGCGCAACCGCCGTGGCTCCATGGCGATGTCAGGCTTACTGGGCTGCACAATGCGCTCCAGGTACACCTGTTGGCGCAAGGCTTCGTTACGCGCGCTCTCCAGTGACACCAAGGCGCTGGCAAGTTGCTTTTCTGCCAGATCACGGTCAATAGCCAGGCGCTGGAAGTCGGTGGCTTTGTTGACCAGGGATGCCTGGTTGCCGTTGATGTTGGCATTTTCTTTCTGAATTTCCGCGCGCAGTACCTTGGCGCGATTCTCCATAGCTGGTATTTGAGGGTTGGCGGGCGTAAAGGCTATGAGTTGGGCCAATTGGGTGGTGGTGGCCAGCAGGTCGTCTTGCATTTTGGTGATTTGCAGTAGCTGGGCGGTGGCTTGGCGCTCGGGGTCGATCACACCATTTTTGTTGCGGTAGCCGGTAAGTTGCAGGCCGGCCGCTTTGGCCTTGACGGCAGCTTGGGTGACTTCGGCGGTGGCAAACTTGATCATGTCCTGGCGGCCACGCTCGTTGATGCGGTTGACCAGGATTTCGCTGAGTTCAAGCAGTTTGCGGTTGGCATTGACCGCGTCTTCAGCTGTAAAGGCGCTGGTGGTCAGCGTAGAAATAGATGAGGTGCTGTCGGTTTGTACCAAGACCTTTTTTTGGTAATAGCGGTGCAAGGCCTCAAAGCTGTTGTCCCGATCAAGTGCCGCAAAGCGGCTAAAAAAGTCAACGTCAGGGTTGCCAAAGGCTTTGCCAATGCCAAAGTCATCGTCCAATGCTTTGAGGGCATCGCGAGACAGCACATAGTCTTGCACCGTGTAGGCATCGCCCTGGTTGCTGGAGAATCCTGCGCCCTTAAGTACCATTCCCAAGGGGGAGGCGGCTTGCTTTTCGGGGCTGCGCACCACAAAGCGGCTCTCGCTGATGTAGACGTCTGAAGCCATGAAGCCGAAATACGCCACGGCCAAAACCGTAGGTGCTGCAACGGTTAGCCAAAATAAGCCGTTAATGCTTCGTGCTTTGTTTTTGAGTTTTTGAATCATAAGAAAAAATGTGTACCAGAGCGTATGGCTTATTGTCTTACCAGTTCTTCGGCCACGGCATCCAAAGTCAGTTTGATTTGAGATTGGGTATGCTGACATGATAAGAAAAACCGCAGGCGTGCGGCTCTTTCTGGCACAGCTGGAAACAATATGGGCTGCACGCTAATGCCCCGCTGGAACAAGGCTTCAGACAGTTTGGCCGCCCGAATGGAGCTGCCGGTAATCACCGGTATGACGGCCAGGCCAGTGCTCAGCCCGGTGTCGATGCCGCGCGCCTTGGCTTGGGTCAAAAAATAGGTGCCATTGGCTTGCAGTGCGTGAACCCGCTGGGGTTCTTGCAGGAGTTTCTGCAGGGCTGCCAGGCTGGCGGCGGCCAGTGGTGGCGCCATGCCCACGCTGTACAAAAAGCCCGGCGCCAGAAACTTGAGGTGTTCCACCAAGGCGGTTTCACCGGCAATGTAACCACCACAACCTGCCAGCGCCTTGCTGAGGGTGCCCATCCAGATGTCAACCTCTTTACCGGCCACGCCAAAATGCTCGCGAATACCACGCCCGGTTTGGCCCATGACGCCCAGGGAATGGGCTTCATCGACCATCAAAAAAGCATGGTGGCGCTTTTTGATGTCAATGAACTTGGGCAGGTCGGGGTAGTCGCCGTCCATGCTGTAGATGCCTTCGATGACGATGAGCACGCGCTCATAGTGCTGGCGTTGCTCGGTCAGCAATGCATCAAGTGCAGCCCAGTCGTTGTGCGGAAAAGGCAAGCGCTTGGCACCAGAAAGCTGAGCGCCTTGCAGCGAGCAGTTGTGAATGAGTGTGTCGTGCAGCACCAGGTCTTTGGGGCCAAACAGGTGGCCTATGGTGGTGACGTTGGTGGCGTGGCCGCTGACCAGCACAATGGCGTCGTCCACTTCATAAAGGTCGGCCAGGGCGCGCTCAAGTTGGCGGTGCAGCGGACGCTCGCCCGACACAATGCGGCTGGCCGACACGGTGGTGCCGTATTGGTCTATGGCGGCTTTGGCTGCGTTGGATACATCCGGGTCGCCCGAGAAACCGAGGTAGTTGTAGCTGCCGTAATTGATGAGTTCGCGCCCGTCAATAACGGTGGTGGCACCGGCCACACCTTCGTGCTGTTTAAAAAATGGGCTTGTGAGACCCAGGCGCTGCGCGCCGTCGTTGATGATGCGAATTTGCTGGTAGCCGGGATGCTTGTCAAAGCGGTAGAAAGCGTCGGGCACAGTCTGCGCTGAACTGCTGAAAAGACCCTGCGACGGTGCCTGGGGCGATTGCAACGTTTGTTGCAGGCGCCGCTCCAGGGTTTTCTGGATCAGCTTGTCTTTGATTTGGGCGCTAAGGCCTTTGACACCTTTGTGGGTCGTCATTGGATGATCCGCTGCAGTTGGTCAGAGCCTGCGGCACTGTTTGCTTCGATTTTGCTCACCAGCAGGCTGATGGTGTTGCTGTCAACGTCGGACGCATGCTGTGAGGCGACATGCTGCACCTGGGCGGCCATCGAATTTGAGGGCGTAGTTTCTTCGTCGCTGGCTGCTGTGGGCTTGAGCTGGCTGATGAGCTTGTCTGCCAGTTTGCTGATGGTGGCGCTTTCACTCAGGGCCATAACCGACAGCTGAATTCCAAAACGACTTTCAATGGCCAGTACCAGTTCAACACCCATCAACGAATCAAGGCCCAGGTCATAAACTGAACGGTTGGGATCGATTTTGTCGGGCGCCATGCGCAAAATTTCGGCCACCTCGGCCTTGAGCAGGTCAATGACAGCCACTTTGAGCTCTTCTGGGCTGAGTTCGTCCAGCAGGCGGTGGATGTCGTCGCTTTTGCCTTCGTCAGACTTGGCATCGGTGTCGAGCGCGGCCAGGTCAATAAATTTGGGTTCGGTGGCGCTGGGTAAAAAGCGGCTGAGCGCTTGCCAATCCAATTCCATCGCGCCGAGGTCTGAGCGGTTGGACACCAAGAGCTCTTCAAGGAGGTCCAGGGCTTCAGAAGATTGGATGGTTTTGCCGCCCATGCGACCTTGCAGGGCGTCTTTGATTTTTTCGTTACGGGCAAGAAAGCCCGCGTCATCAATGGCACCCCAACGCACGCACAGGGCTGCGAGCCCAGCACTGCGGCGCGCTGCAGCGAGCGATTCAAGGTAGGCGTTGGCCGCCACGTAAGCGCCCTGCCCCGGATTGCCAAAGAGTGTGGTGGCGGATGAGTACAGCACAAAGAAGTCAAGCGGAAGCTGACTGCTTAAATCATGCAAGTGACGAGCACCCAGAATTTTGGGGCCAAAAATGGCGGCTAATTGTTGCGGGGTGGTGTTGCGTGCCAGCGCGTCGTCAATCACCACTGCCGCATGGATGATGCCGCGCAAAGGTGGCATGGTGGCAGCTATTTGGTCAAACAATGCAGAAAGTAACGGGAGGTTGGTGACATCACAGGCTTGCGCCAATACCTTGACACCTTGGGCCTCAAGGGCAGCTATCGCGCTGAGGGCTTCGTCAGACACCGGGCCGCTGCGGCTGATGAGCACCAGATGGCGTGCACCTTTGCCAGCCAGCCATTGGGCTGTTTTGAGACCAAAGCCGCCCAGGCCGCCAGTGACCAGATAAGTTGCGTCGGCAGTGAGGCTTAGAGGCTGCTGCACGCTGACTGGCGTGTGAGCGTGGTTGATACCGTTGCGGTAAGTGACCACGATCTTGCCAATGTGGCGGGATTGCTGCATGTGGCGGAAAGCATCGACCACGTCATCGGCTTCAAATGACTGGTACGGCAAGGGGTGCAGCACGCCTTGCGCAAACAAAGTCAGCACATCTTTGAACAGCGACTCGGTGAGGGCCGGCTGCGCTTGCAGGAGCTGGTCTGCATCAATGCCAAAGTAAGAGATGTTGTTACGAAACGGGCGCAAACCAACTTTGGTGTTTTCGTAAAAGTCGCGCTTACCCAACTCCAGAAAGCGGCCGAAAGGCTTGAGGATGCTCAGGTTGCGGTTGATGGCTTCGCCGGCCAGTGAGTTGAGCACGACATCAACACCCTGGCCTTGAGTTGCCGCCATGATTTGGTCGGCAAAGGCGAGCGAGCGGGAATCAAAGATGTGGTCTGCACCCAGCAGGCGCAAAAAGTCGCGCTTGTTTTCAGACCCGGCAGTGGCAAAGACCACGGCCCCAAGGTGCTTGGCAAGCTGAATGGCGGCAACGCCCACACCACCCGCCGCACCATGAATTAACACCCGCTCGCCTGGCTGCAGGCGGGCCAGATGGTGCATGGCGTAGTAGGCTGTAAAAAAGGTGGTGGGGATGGTGGCGGCAGCCTCAAAAGATATTGCACCGGGTAGCAGGGCAACAGCAGAGTCTCGGGTAATGACCTGGTTGCCGAAGCAGGACGAGCCAAAGGCCAGCACGCGGTCCCCGACGGCAAGACCAGTCACTGATTTGCCCAAAGCGGTGACAACACCGGCACATTCCAGGCCCAGGGTGGGCCCGGCAAAGCCTGATTCAACGGCTTCGTCCGAGAGCATGCCCAGGGCGTACATGACATCGCGAAAGTTCAGGCCAGTGGCCTTGACTTGAATGGACACTTCATTGGGTTGCAGGTCAGGGCTGACGGTGGATTCCCAACGCAAGTGGCGCAACTGACCAGGGGTGGTAAATGACAGGTGCACATGGGTGGGCGCACCTTCGGGAGAATGCGTTTGATCATGCCGTGGCGCCACACGCAGACGGGGAGCAAAACGCTCGCCAGACGCGGTCAGGATGACTTCGCGCTCGTCAGAGGGCAAAGTGATCTCTTGCTGCATGGCCTGAATAACAGCAGGATTGAAGGGGGCGTCTTGAGGTTGTGGCTCCAGGTCAAGCAAGCGCACATTGAGGTAGCCAGGCTCATTGAGCAGTGAGCGACCCAGGCCATACAAGGGTGCATCAAGGGTTTGGTCTAACGATGCCTGGCGGTTTGGCAGCAGGCGGGTGGCCGCGCCAGAGGTAACCAGCCAGCAGGTGGTGGTGGTTTGCGTCGCCTCGCAGGCTTGCACCAAGGCTGTGGCGATAGCTGAACGCTGCAGTTGGTGGGCCAGCATCTCATTGGGACCAAGCGCCACAGTGGCCTTAGCCAACCCATGCAGGTGGACGACACCGCTGATTTGACCGTGCCGGGTTTTGAGTGTGGTGAGTAGTTTGCTCACCACCGCAACATCACATAAATCGAGCTCGGGCGCTGCCACTGTGGTGCATTGTGATGGCAAGGCTTGAGCAAGTTCTGCGACCAGTTGCTGCGTTAACTCAGATTCGTCAGCCAGTAGGAGCCAGGCGCCGTTGTCTGCAACTTGCGGGTTTAAAGCTGCAACGTGCACTGGGCCTTGGCCTACCAAGGCGTAGGGCGAACTCGGGCTGTCGGGCGACAACAAAAGGCTGTCGCTGACGTCCATGCCGCGCTGTTCAAGTTGTTGTTGCCATTGCGGCGGCGCGAGGTGCAGCGCGCTTTGGTTGCCAAACAGGAGATCGAGCCAGCGTGCCGCGGGGGCGCTTAGCCAGAGCACGACGCCTTGACTGGCCAGCATTTGGGAGGCGGCATCAAGCGCCTTTTGGGCATCTTGCTGGGTCAGGAAGTCGTTGCGAATGATGGCGAGGTGCGTTTGTGGGGTGGCGCCGGAGTTACTGGCGTCCAAGCTTAAATCTATGAGGGCCAGCGCAGGCCAGCGTTCCGGGTGGCGCTGACAGTCATCTAGGGTTTCCGGGTTGCTTGTGCCAAAGGTGAACTGACAACGGTCAGCCGGAAGCGCTCGCATCAGGTGCGCCAAGAGATCCGGTGGAGCGCTGCTGATTTCAAGGACATTGAGGCGCTGACCTTCGGTAAGCTGTGCCAGGCAAGCTTGCGCTGTGGCAATCACGGCCTGGGCGATTTGACCGCTTTGAGACAAGCCAAAACTTGCTGCCACCATGGACGCATAGGTGCAGTCCAGGGGTAGGAGCTGTGCCAAAGTGGTTTGGCCTTTCACCAAATCAGCCAGATGCATACCGACGCGGCTGACCGCATGGGTGGCCGCAAAATGCTCTGGGTGATCGGCCACGAGTGCGTTCCAAATGTCCCCCGACTTGTGTAGGTCTGATGCGTTGCACAACTGCCAACCAGAATCCAGGCGTTCCAGCAGGTGGTCTTCCTCCAGAATGGCAATCATCCGGCCAAACATCGCGGCTGCATCAGGGGTTTTAACAAGCAAAAGCTCAAGTTGCGGCTCGGACAGCGCATGGTTTTGATCTGCCAATTGAAGAAACGCTTCCGCTGCATAACTGGTGCACAAGGCGGCCAGCAGGGGCTCGACTTCGCGGGCATAGACCAGGCTGAGTTCATCGTTGCCCCGCGCACTGGCGGCGACAAGCAGATCGCTCTGAAGGTTGCTGGCCAGTGCCTGGGGCACAACTGCTTCGCTGAACGGGTGTGTTTTTGGAACAGCGGTGTAAGACAGCAGACTCAGCGGCGTAGCCGATTTTTGGCCCATGGGCACGCTGCGAAAACGCACACTTCGCAGGCAGGCGACCACAGCGCCTTGATCGTCGAACAGCGTAAAGTTTGCGGTCAGGCTGTGCGGCGAACGGTGCAGCAACTGGGCTTTGGCAATGACGGGCACTCCCTTGCCGGTGCGCAGGCTCAACCGACCAATTTTTGTGGGTAAGTAGGCCACGCCTGACGGCTGTGCGGTTTGACCATGGAGCAAATGAATGACGAGCTGAAAGCCGCAGTCAAGCAACGCAGGGTGCAGCAGCGACTGCGTCAGCGAGGCCGCAATGCCGTTGGGCAAGCTGAGCCGAGCCCAGGCGGTGTCTTGTTCTGCCCAGCCGACGTCAATGGCTTGAAAAGCCGGGCCGTAGTTGAGGTCGACCAGTTGGGTCAACAAGGCATGAGATTGGGCGTCAAAATCAGGCCGGCGATTGGGCACCTGCGCTGTTTCTTGGGCAAACAAGATGTCAAGCGGCTCGGTGATGACCCGTCCACTGGCATGCAGGGTCCAGGCGTCGGTGCTGAATTGGTCACGGCTTGAAATGGCAAAGCTGCCGTCGCTGGGCTCCAGAGAAAGCCGGACCAGTTTGGTGGTGTCAGCACTGAGGACCATGAACATTTTGATGTCGAGTTCTTCGATCTCAAGCTGCGCCGCTGGTAGCCCATTCTTTTCAGTCCATTGCGCTGCCGCAGCCAGGCCCAGTTCGGCATAGCCTGCACCCGGAAAAACGACAGCGCCGCTGACCATGTGATCAGCCAACTCGGGGTATTGCAAGGGGTCAATCTGGTTTTCCCAGGCCAGCGCTTGTTGGCCCAAGGGATACCCCAACAGCGGATGAACTTTGCACCGCTGCAACATGTGGTAAGACTCAGGGGTGACGGTTTGCCAATGGCGATCACGTTGCCAAGGGTAGTTCGGCAGTTCTCTCAAGCCCGCTGGATGCGGAAAAAAGTGCGTGAGGTCGGTCTCAACGCCAGCAAGCATGACTTGGGATGCTGCTGCAAAAACTCGCTCTGAAGAGCCGTCGCCGCGCATCAAGGTGGGTAGGGCGCGCCCTGGCTTGGGGCCAGTTTTCAAGCATTCGTTGATATAGCCACGCAGCACGGCATGTGGCCCCACTTCAACAAAAACGTCGATACCCAGTTGCCGAATCGAGCCAATGGCTCTTTCAAACTGCACCGGTTGGCGGATGTTACGCCACCAATAACTGCCATCAAGCTGATCGCCCGGAGCAATATCACCAGTGACCGTTGATACGAAATTAATTTTTGTTTTTTGAGGGGCAATCGCGCAAAGCGCTTTCTCAAGCTCCGCCTGGATCGGGTCCATCGTCGCGCTATGAAAGGCGTAGTCAAGGTCGAGACGCTTGAAGACGATTTGTCGGTCAACAAAGCAATTTTCTAGCTGAGATAACGCTTCTGATGAACCAGCCAGGGTAATGCCACGCGCGCTGTTGATGCCTGCAATGGCAACGCTGTCGGTGAGTTTTTGCTCTTCAAGCAGGATCCGCATTTGGGCTTCGCTCAAGGCGACAGCTGTCATTTGCCCTTGGCCCTTGGTCAGGCCTTGAAAGTGGCTACGGTAATAAATGACCTTGACGGCTTGTTCCAGCGTCAAGGCGCCGGCAGCCCAAGCGGCGGCCACTTCGCCCACACTGTGACCCGATACAGCTGTGGGTATCACGCCTTGGGAGCGAAGCATTTCGGTCACGCCAACCTGGATGGCAAACAACGCCGGCTGGGCAATTTCTGTGCGCTCGTAGCGGCCCGCGCCGTTTATGCCCTTGAGTTCTTCTTCAAGAGAAAAACTCTCATATTTCTCAAAGTAACGCTCTACAGCTTGAACCGCCGCTCTGAAGGTTGGGTCTTCTGCCAAAAGTTGGCGCCCCATGCCCTCCCACTGAGACCCGTTGCCAGAATATATAAAAGCAAGCTTGGGCGCCGGACTCATGCCCGTTGCGACAACTACTGGGAGCTTGGTGGGTTTGTCTTCTGCAAAACCGGTCAGCGCAGATGCCATGGCGTGCGGCGTGCCGCCAAAAACGACGGCACGATGCTCATGCCACTCGCGATTCATGGCAGCGCTGTAAGCGATGTCATATAAATCGACGACATCCTCCTTACGCAATAAAGCTGCGTACTGTTTAGCGGCGTCTTTCACAGCCGCGTCTGATTTTCCTGAAATAAACAGAGGTGTTCTAACCGGCTTTAGGTCTTTAGAGCGCTTTGGCCGAAGCGTGCTCACACTGGCAACCGGACTTTCCAGGATGATGTGCGCATTGGTGCCGCCAAAACCAAAACCGTTGATACCCACCACAATGCGACCTGTCGTCGGTAACGGGGTGGTTTGCGCGACCACCTTCAGGTTCCAGTCTTCAAATGGTATGTTTGGGTTGGGGTTGTTGAAGTGAATTGAGGCAGGTACGGTGCGGTGTTTGATGCAATGCAGGGCCTTGACCAGCCCCGCAACGCCACTGGCTGCTTCCATGTGGCCCAGATTGCTTTTGACTGAGCCAATCAACAGTGGCTTGTCTTTGGGTCGCAATTTGCCCAAGGCATTTGCCAGCGCATTGGCTTCAATGGGGTCACCTACTGGTGTACCCGTGCCGTGAGCTTCCAGATAAGAAATGTCATTTGGGGCTATACCGGCCTCGGCATAGGCGTCTGTGAGCAAAGCCGCTTGCGCCACATGGCTTGGCACGGTAAGGCCTGTTTTTTTTCCGTCGCTGTTGACCTTGGTGGCGGCCACAATTGCCAGGATCGGGTCACCATCGGCAAGTGCCTGTTCGTAGTCTTTCAGTACAAAGACGCCACCACCTTCTGAGCGTACATAGCCATCAGCGGCGGCATCAAAGACACTACAAACGCCTTTGCGCGACAACATGGAGGCTTTTGAGAAAGCGATGAAACCATAGGGATGAAGCAGCAGACTGACGCCCCCGGCAATCGCCATCGTCGTTTCACCCACCGCAATGGACTGGCAAGCCTGGTGAAACGCCACCAACGAAGAGGAGCAAGCAGTGTCAATCGACATGCTCGGTCCTTTGAGGTCGAACAGGTACGAGATTCTGTTGGCTGCTATGGTGGAAGTGTTGCCCGTGGCAACGGTTGAATCCACGGCACCCAAGTCATCTGCAAAGCGCATGGCATAGTCAACGGACGAAATTCCAATGAATACGCCACATTTGCTGCCTTTGATGGAACTTGGCTTGATTCCGGCGTTTTCGAAGGCTTCCCATGACAGTTCGAGCAGCATGCGTTGCTGCGGGTCCATCTGCGCAGCCTCACGCGGTGAAATTCCGAAAAACCCAGCATCAAAACCAGACACGTCACCCAAAGTTCCAGAGGCAAAGGTGTAACTTGTGCCGCCATGCTTCTTATTGGGGTGCTTGAAGGTGTCCATGGCCCAGCGGCTGGGGTCAACTTCCGTAACCAAGTTCTTTCGGCTGATCAGGTCGTGCCAATACAGTTCAGTCGTGGTTCCGGGAAATCTAAATGAACAACTTACTACTGCAACTTTTTTCAACGAACTCAAAAAATCTCCTGTGCTGACACCCCGAAAATGCCAGCGTTTGCGTGATAGGTAGACTATTTTTCCACAAAAAAAGCCCATGTGTCCTAGGACACAGACCTTAAAAAGGTCTAATTAAGCACAAGGTTTCTTTAGCATGGGGTAGGATTTTAAGCATTTTTTTCGGCTCTATGCATTTCCTGCATCCCCATTTGGGGGGAGTCCAGAAATATTACGTTTTACGCCAAATTCATGCTCAGACCCATGTTGCTGCTCGGCGCCGAGCGCGAACTGATCCTGGCACTGGGCATCGTGGCGGGTGTGTTCATTGTTTTGCTGTTTCAACTCTGCCAGTATTCGCCCTGGTCAGCGTTTGATTCCGAAAGCGCCCAACATTTGCCCAGTTTGCTTTTGCATCTGCTCCTGCATTTGAGTAAACATATTTTTGGATTGCTCCAGGTTAGTGCCCATCATGGTCTGTAGCAATGTGGGTTGCATAGCCAGGAATTGGTTCCACATTTCAGGAGACAGACCTTTCGACTGCTCACCCAACTTACTTTGCACTTCCATGAGATTGAGTATGTTTTTTTCCAGGTACCCACCCATGAATCCCTGCATGGCATGGCCATAAAAGCGAATCACACTGGCCAGTACCGGCGCGGTAAACATGGGGGTCTCGTTGGATTCTTCTTCCAAAATTATTTGCAGCAGAATGCTGCGCGTCAAATCTTCACCGGTCTTGGCATCTCGTACCACGAACACTTCGCTGTCCATGACCAGTTGCTTGACTTCAGACAATGTGATGTAGGTAGACGTATCTGTGTCGTAAAGACGTCGGTTGGGGTACTTTTTGATAACCCGTTGTGGGTCTTTGGAATCACCAACTTTTTTGGTTTGCATTTGAAATCCTGAAGTCAGACATTTGGCCTGACATTTAAGTGTTGCATTGCAACACATTTTATGGATCTCATAACCAAAACGCCCCAAGGATTACCCTGAGGATTTGTGATTCAAACTAGAAGTTGGTAGGCGCGATTGGACTCGAACCAACGACCCCCACCATGTCAAGGTGGTGCTCTAACCAGCTGAGCTACGCGCCTAAGGATTGTCCGAGAGGCCGAAGTATATCAGCAATAGTTGGGGCATCTATTCACGTCCAAATATAGTTTGAAGAAAGCTCATTCAGTCTGCAAATTGCATGCGACATAATTGACGCCAACGTCATATCTTTTGATTTTATTTTTGGAGTGAAACACATGGACATCGCTGGAAAAGTATTCATCGTCACCGGTGGCGCATCGGGTTTGGGAGAAGGTACTGCGCGTATGCTCGCCGCAGAAGGCGCAACGGTGGTGATTGCCGACATGCAAGCCGAAAAAGGTGAAGCGATTGCCAAAGAAATTGGCGGCGCATTTGTCAAATGCGATGTCAGCAATGAGTCCGATGGTCAAGCCGTCGTTAATAAAGCTGTGTCCATGGGCAAACTCATGGGCCTCGTTAATTGTGCAGGCATAGCCCCCGCTGAAAAAACTGTTGGCAAAAATGGGGCGCATAGTTTGGGCGTGTTTTCCAAATGCATCACCGTCAACCTGGTGGGTAGCTTCAACATGATTCGTCTGGCTGCAGACGCTATGTGCAAAAACACCCCGGAAGCCACCGGCGAACGCGGCGTGATGATCTCAACCGCCTCAGTGGCGGCGTATGACGGGCAGATTGGCCAGGCAGCCTACAGCGCGTCCAAAGGCGGTATCGTAGGTATGACTCTGCCCATAGCCCGCGACCTGGCACGCAACGGTATTCGAAATATGACGATTGCGCCTGGTATTTTTGGCACCCCCATGATGTTTGGCATGCCCCAAGAGGTGCAGGACTCGCTGGCTGCCAGCGTGCCCTTTCCTTCCCGCTTGGGAACGCCACAGGACTACGCCAAACTGGCCAAGCACATTATCGAAAATGACATGCTCAACGGCGAGGTCATTCGTCTGGATGGCGCAATTCGCCTGGCGCCACGTTAATTTTGAAATACCATGGAAGCTCCCCCTTTTGAGGAGACATCCATGAAAAAAAATGCTTTTTCGCTGCTAGGCACCCTGCTTGCGGCGCTGCTGGTAACAGCTTGCGCCAGTCCGGTTAGCTTCAAGCTCGATCAACCTGATCAACCCGAGCTGGCAACCGGTCAGGTTGCCAAAACTGGCTGGGCCACCACCAAGTTTTCCGTCGCTGCAGCCAATCCCTTGGCTACAGAGGCGGGCTATCGGGTGCTCAAGGCTGGCGGGAGCGCGGTGGACGCAGCTATTGCCGTGCAGATGGTGCTGACCTTGGTGGAACCACAGTCCAGCGGCATTGGTGGCGGCGCGTTTTTATTGCATTTCAATGGCAAAAAAACGCAAGCCTTTGATGGCCGCGAAACCGCGCCGGCCCAAGCCAATGAATCACTGTTTCTAGGGTCCGACGGCAAACCGCTGCCCTTTGCAAAAGCTGTCGCCAGCGGTCGCTCTGTAGGTACGCCCGGAACCCTGCGCATGCTGGAACTGGCACACCGGCAACACGGCAAGCTTCCATGGGCACAACTTTTCGAGTCGGCCATTGGCTTGGCCGAAGACGGGTTCAAGGTCAGCGCCCGCATGAGCACCTTGCTCACCGCAGAACAGCAACTCAAAAAAGATCCGGTGGCAGCAGCCTATTTTTATGACGCCAGTGGCAAAGCCTGGCCCGTGGGCCATGTGTTGAAAAACCCGGAACTGGCAGCCGTATTTAGGCGCGTTGCACGCGAAGGTGCACAAGCCCTGATGCAAGGGGAATTGGCGCAAGCCATCGTTCAAAAAGTACAGCAACACCCAGAGAATCCCGGCACGCTGAGCATGAGCGATTTGGCGGGCTATCAGGCCAAAGTTCGTGAACCACTGTGTTTTGACTACAAAGCCCGCGTTCAAACAACTCCAACAGCGCCAGCCACCACTTACAGCATTTGCGGCATGCCGCCACCCAGCTCAGGCGTGTTGGCCATCGGCCAAATTTTCGGCATCCTGAACCAAACAGTGGCTGCAAATTTGCCCCTAGAAACTGGCCCGCAAGGCCCGCTCCCCGGCCCGGCCTGGTTGCACCTTTACACCGAAGCTTCGCGCCTGGCCTTTGCCGACCGGGCACTGTACCTGGGTGACCCCGACTTTGTCAGCCCACCCGCTGGCAATTGGATGTCTTTGCTGGCACCGAGCTACTTGCAAGAGCGCAGCCAACTTATCAGTCCCCTGCCGCAAGGCCCAAGCATGAAGACCGCACTGCCTGGCGTACCCGGCGCGCTCAAAACCAGCTATGCCCCCATGGCCGACCAGCCGGAATATGGCACCTCGCATATCTCCATCGTCGACGCTTTCGGTCATGCCTTGTCCATGACCACCACCATCGAAGATGGCTGGGGTTCGCGCCTTATGGTCAACCGAGGTGCCGGCCTTTCAGGCGGATTTTTGCTGAACAACGAACTGACTGATTTCAGCTTTGCCCCAACTGATGCCAAAGGCCTGCCAGTAGCGAATCGGGTTCAAGGGGGCAAACGTCCCCGCTCTTCTATGGCACCTATTCTGGTGTTTGATAAGTCGAGTGGTCAACTGGTCATGAGCGCGGGCAGTCCCGGCGGTGCGCTCATCATCCATTTCACGGCCAAGGCACTTTACGGCGTGCTCAATTGGGGCCTGAATACCCAGCAAGCCATCAACTTGCCCAACTTCGGCTCGCTCAATGGCCCTACCCTTCTCGAAGCCCAACGCTTCCCACCAAGTACCGTAGAGGCCTTGAAAGCACGCCAGCACACGGTCAATGAAGTGCCCATGACCAGTGGTCTGCAATCCATACAAGTCACGCCCCGGGGCTTTTTCGGCGGCGCTGACCCACGTCGAGAAGGATTGGTTCGAGGTGACTAGCGCTAGACCGGTTTTTCTTTTTTTACAATAAAAAAAGCTATGTCAATCCCTCAGACCTTCATCCAAGAGCTGCTTACACGCGCCGATGTGGTGGAGATCGTCGGCCGCTATGTGCAACTGAAAAAAGGCGGCGCTAATTTCATGGGCTTGTGCCCTTTTCACGGCGAAAAGTCCCCCTCCTTTTCAGTCAGTCCGGCCAAGCAGTTTTATCACTGCTTTGGCTGTGGCAAAAAATGGCAACGCCATCAGCTTTTTGATGGACCACGCGGGCATGACATTTGTAGAGGCGGTTAAAGACCTTGCGCAGCATTACGGCCTGCAAGTTCCCGAAGATGCCGCCAGCCCGCAGGACCGGGCTCGGGCTGCCGAACAACGGGAAAAGCAAGCCACGCTGAGCGATGTACTAGAAAAGGCTTGTGATGCGTACCGCAAACAATTGAAAGATTCACCACGCGCCGTGGCTTACTTCAAGGGACGCGGTCTCTCGGGCGAGGTGGCAAAGCAATTTGGCCTGGGCTATGCCCCCGAAGGCTGGCGCAGCTTGGCCAGTATCTTTCCCCGCTACGACGACCCCTTGCTGGTGGAGAGTGGGCTGGTGATACTGAACTCGGAAGATGGCGGCGAAGAAAAACGCTATGACCGCTTCCGCGATCGTGTGATGTTCCCCATCCGCAATGTCAAAGGAGAATGCATCGGCTTTGGCGGGCGCGTACTGAGTGACGAAAAACCCAAATATCTGAACTCACCTGAAACCCCGGTTTTCAGCAAGGGACGTGAGTTGTACGGCCTGTTTGAAGCCCGCAACGCCTTGCGCGACCAAGGCTACGCCCTGGTGACCGAAGGCTATATGGACGTCGTGGCGCTGGCGCAGCTCGGCTTTCCCAATGCTGTGGCTACGTTGGGCACCGCCTGCACCGCAGACCATGTACAAAAGCTGTTTCGCTTCACTGAATCAGTCGTGTTTAGTTTTGACGGTGACAGTGCGGGCCGGCGCGCTGCCCGCAAAGCGCTAGATGCCGCACTGCCCTATGCCTCCGATGTGCGCAGCGTCAAATTCCTGTTTTTACCCGCCGAACATGACCCGGACAGCTTCATCCGAGAATTCGGCAAGGAGGCGTTTGCCCGCTACGTGAGTGAGGCCGTTCCCCTGAGCCGTTTTTTAATAGACGCTGCTCGAGAAGGCTGCGACCTGCATAGCGCTGAAGGGCGCGCCCACATGGCCAGCAACGCCAAACCCTTGTGGATGCTGTTGCCCGATGGCGCCCTCAAACTGCAACTGCTGGGTGAAATAGCTGATCTGGTGCAACTCTCCAGCCGGGAGTTGACGGACCTGTGGTTGCCCAAACCCGTTAAAAACAGTGGCACAACAAAACGCTATGCAAGCAGTAGCGAGACTGACTTCCGTGAAGGCGGCTTCGGCCTCAAAACCCGAGATAAATACGCGCCCAGGCCACGCTCAGGCTCGCGCACCCAACCCACCAGCCGGGCAGACCATGCCGTACGCCTGCTGCTGAGCGACATGGCCACGCTCGAAAAACTTTCAGCTGAAGACCACGGCCTTCTGTGCGAGCTCCCCCCGCCACACGGTCCGCTGTTCGTGTGGCTGGAGAGTCAATGGCATGAACATGGCGTGCAACCGTGGGCAGCCCTGAGAGAGGGCTTGCGTGAGCAAGCCTCTGGCGACCTAGCCCTGCGGCTGATGGAGCACCATGAAATCGCCTCGCTCGAAGATGCTGAAGAATCTACTGAAGAATTACGCAACCTGCTCAACCGAATGCTCATCGAACGGCTCAAGGTGCTGGAAACCGAAGCCATCAACGCGGCCAAAAATGACCCAGGGTCCCTCGTGCGCTACCGCGAACTCCAAGCCCGTCGTCGAGACCTTGAAGCTGGCGCAATCCAACCCAACTGAAGCTCTGGCCACTTTTTTCAGCAAGCCAGAAGTCACGTCACCTGACGTTTACAAGACCCACTCCGTTGATTTTGGGCAAAAATACGGTATAATCCGATTCTTGTTTCTCGGCAAGAGCGACAGCAGCACCTCCGGACCCAGCCAAGCGATGACAGCGTTCACAACTGGCAAACCCTACCGCAAGGACTGCATCCCAAATGTTCGCCCCACATCTTGCCCATGAGAATAATTTCCTTAGCCACATTCACTGCGCCAGTCTTTTAAGGCGCCTGTTCATTCTGTCTTTTCTGAAGTTCTGAGGTCCTCAAATGCCCGGTCAAAAGTCCAAGAAGCCTGTCCAGCCCGCTGCAAAGCCAATAAGCAAGGTTGCCGTTAAACCGGCCGCCAAGGCCACGCCACCGAAAACTGTGGCCAAAGCAGTGCCCAAAGTGTCTGCTAAGACCGCCCCCAAGAAGTCTGATACGAAAGTTACACCAGTGCCCGCATCCAAGTCGCCCGCCAAAGCTACCGCCTCCGAACTGAAAAAGGCAGCCTCTGCTGTTGCAGAGGTCGAAGCCAAAAAGAAACCTGGTCGTCCGCCCAAAGCGGCTGCGGCAGAAGCTGAAACACCGGCAAAAGCCGGTGCCAAACGCGGCCGTAAGCCCAAGGCGACCAGTGATGCCGGCCCCTCTGACGAGATCGATATGTCCGATATCGAAGCCGATCTGGTCGGTGAAGAGCCCGTAGCCACCGGGGAGAAGGTCAAACCGCTGCGGATGAAAATCAGCAAAGCCAAAGAGCGCGCGCTGATGAAGGAGTTTGGACTGGATGAAACCATCCTCTCCGAAGAAGAAAAAACCAAACGCCGTCTGGCCTTTGTGGCCTTGATCAAACTCGGGCGCACCCGTGGCTACCTAACGCACGGCGAAATTTCCGACCACTTGCCCGGCAAGTTAGTCGACGCTGAAACGATGGAAGTCGTCATCTCCATGCTCAACGACATGGGCGTGGCGGTGTACGAACAAACACCCGATGCAGAAACGCTACTGCTCAACAACAACGTGGCCACCGCAGCAACAGAGGCGGAAGCAGAAGAAGAAGCCGAAGCCGCCCTGTCCACCGTGGACAGCGAATTTGGCCGTACCACTGACCCGGTTCGCATGTACATGCGCGAAATGGGCACGGTCGAACTGTTGACACGCGAAGGTGAGATTGAGATTGCTAAGCGCATTGAAGGCGGCTTGATGGACATGATGGAGGCGATATCCGCATCCCCCGCCACCATCGCTGAAATTCTGCGCCTGGGCGAAGACATCCGCGAAGGCAAGGTGGTCATTACCACCATCGTGGACGGCTTTTCCAACCCCAACGAGGCCGACGATTACGTGGCCGAGGAAGACTTTGACGAGTTTGACGCCGCGGACGATGACGACGGCAAAGGCGGCTCCAAGGCGCTGACCAAAAAACTCGAAGAACTCAAACGCGAAGCACTCACCCGCTTTGACCACCTGCGCGAACTGTTCGAAAAAGTTCACAAGATTTACGACAAGGAAGGTTACGGCACCCCCAGCTATGTCAAGGCGCAAAAGGAATTGTCTGAAGAGCTGATGTCGATCCGCTTTACCGCCAAGGCGATTGAAAAACTCTGCGATATGGTGCGTGCCCAAGTGGACGACGTGCGTAAGAAAGAGCGCGAACTGCGCCGCATCATTGTGGACAAATGCGGTTATCCCCAAGAAAACTTTATTACAGATTTTTCTGGCCGCGACAAGCACGGCCACAAGGTAGCCTCGCAGTTGCTCAATCTCAAGTGGATTGAGAAACAGGCTGCGGCAGGCAAGCCTTGGAGCGCAATCATGTCGCGCAACATTCCGCCGGTGCAGGATCTGCAGCAAAAGCTGACCGATCTGCAATCGAAGGTGGTGGTGCCATTGGACCAGCTCAAGGACATCAACAAGCGCATGAACGCTGGCGAGTACTCGTCACGCGCGGCCAAAAAGGAAATGATTGAGGCCAACTTGCGTCTGGTGATTTCGATTGCCAAGAAGTACACCAACCGTGGCCTGCAGTTCCTGGACTTGATCCAGGAAGGCAACATCGGCCTGATGAAGGCCGTGGATAAATTTGAATACCGTCGCGGCTACAAATTTTCCACCTACGCCACCTGGTGGATTCGCCAGGCCATCACCCGCTCCATTGCCGACCAGGCCCGCACCATTCGCATCCCGGTGCACATGATCGAAACCATCAACAAGATGAACCGTATCAGCCGTCAGCACCTGCAGGAGTTTGGCTTTGAGCCCGACGCCAGCGTACTGGCTGAGCGCATGGAGATTCCTGAGGACAAGATCCGCAAGATCATGAAGATCGCCAAAGAGCCTATCTCGATGGAAACGCCCATTGGTGACGATGACGACAGCCACCTGGGCGATTTCATTGAAGACAGCGCCAACACCGCCCCCATGGAGGCAGCCATGCAAGCGGGCCTGCGCGATGTGGTCAAAGACATTCTTGACAGCCTGACCCCACGCGAAGCCAAGGTGCTGCGCATGCGCTTTGGTATCGAGATGACCAGCGACCACACACTCGAAGAAGTGGGTAAGCAGTTTGACGTGACCCGCGAGCGCATCCGTCAGATTGAAGCCAAGGCTTTACGTAAATTAAAGCACCCCAGCCGCAGCGACAAATTACGCAGCTTTACTGATAGTCTGTAACAGTCCACCTTTAACTCGGCCAACTCAGAGTTGGCCGAGTTATTCGGCCTCTCAGTTCTGAAGATACAGCGTTTCTAAACGAGCCATTTCAGGCGCACCCATACCGAGGGTCTTGGCCAGATACTGCTGCAAACTGCCGTACTCGGCCTCTACGGCGTGAAAAGCAGCCTCCAGAAAATTGGGTTGCACCCGCCACAAGACATTGAGCACCTCTTGCGGCGCAAAGGGCGCACTGGTGTGCGGCATACGGTAAAGGTCGTTGGTCAGCAAGTAATCTTGCATGACGACCGCTTTGGGCACACCCAAAGCGGTAAGAATCAGCGCGGCGGCAAAACCAGTCCGGTCTTTACCAGCCGTGCAATGGAACACCAGCGGCGCATCGCTTTCCAGCAAATGACCAAACAGTTCGGCAAAGCGTGCGGAGTTGTGGAGAACAAAATCACGGTAGGTCTGCTCCATCAAATGCACGGTGTCTTGCACCGTAGGCGCCTGGCCGCTGGCCAACAGCGACTTCAAGCCCTGCACCACCGTGGGCTCTATTGAAAGCGCGTGCACTTTCACCTGAGGTAGTACGCAAGCCTGCGGCACCCGCTCTTGCGTACCGCGAAAGTCACACACCCGCGTCAGGCCCAGTTCGGTCACCTGCGCCACGTCAGCCGGCGTCAAATCTGCCAAGTGGTCGGATCGAAAAATACGCCGCCAGCGCACCTGGCGTCCGCCATGCCCGGCGTAGCCACCTATATCCCTGAAGTTGCTGGCGCCTGTGAGCGGCAATGATCGGCTGGGAGCTTGCATGCGTGTCCTAAAAAAAAAGGCTGGGTGCCTGGGTGATTGGTGTTTCTGCAGTTATAACGCAATCGCGGACACCCCCCAGTTGCCCCCCTGGGCGGCATTGCCGGCTGATGCACACCAAGGCCTGGGTGCGGATGCGCAACGCGCTCAGAACACTTCGGTAACAAGCTCGCTGCTGGCTTGGGCGTTGTCGCGAGTTCCGGCCACGGTGTGCTGTTTGATGAGCGCATCCACACGGCGCCACAAACCAGGCGCAAGCTTGATGTCTGCGGCGGCCTGTTAAGCCGGCAACAGCTAGAGATTGGCCACGTAGTTGAGCGGCTCAAAGCAGGGCCGCCGTGTCGAACAAAGTCACCCAGCATCCAGGGCAGCCTGCAGCGCGCCGCTGGCCTCTAAGCCTCTAGCTGCCTTAACCGGCGTTCAACTGCTGCTCCAGGTCGTGCAGCACCTGGTAGCACGGCAGCACGCTGGCTACGCTGCTGTTGGGCTCGCGGCCTTCACGAATGGCAGCGAAGAATTCTCGGTCCTGCAGTTCAATGCCGTTCATGGACACAGCCACCTGCGACACGTCAATCTTCTCGTCCTTGCCATTGAACAGGTCGTCGTAGCGCGCCAGGTAAGTGGCGCTGTCGCCGATGTAGCGAAAGAAGGTGCCCAGCGGGCCATCGTTATTGAAGCTCAAGGACAGCGTACAGATGGCGCCGTTGGCGGCCTTGAGCTGAATACTCATGTCCATGGCAATGCCCAGCGTCGGGTGAATCGGCCCTTGCACGGCGTTGGCTTTGACCACCGGGCTACCGCACTGGTAAGCGAACAAATCAACGGTGTGCGCAGCGTGGTGCCACAGCAGGTGATCGGTCCAGCTGCGTGCCTGGCCCAGTGCGTTGATGTTGGTGCGCCTGAAAAAATAGGTTTGCACGTCGAGCTGCTGAATGTTGAACTTGCCGGCTTTGATTTGCTGGTTCACATACTGGTGGCTGGGGTTGAAACGCCGGGTGTGGCCGCACATGGCCACCAGTCCGGTTTGCTTTTGCATGGCTACCACCGCTTGCGCGCCGCGCAAGGAGTCGGCCAGTGGAATCTCCACCTGCACGTGCTTGCCGGCCTTCAAGCAGGCAATGCTTTGTTCCGCGTGCATTTGCGTGGGCGTGCACAAAATAACCGCGTCCACCTCGGGTAAAGCCAGACTATCCGCCAGGTCGGTGGTGATATGGCCTATGCCGTATCGGGCAGCCACCTCTCGGGTCTTTTCCAGGTCGCGGCTGATGAGCGAGACGACTTCCACACCGTCGATGTTCTTGATGCCGTCCAGGTGTTTGATGCCGAAGGCTCCTGCGCCCGCCAGGGCGACTTTGATGGTTTGACTCATTGGGGATTTTCCAAAATCAGGTGGCCAACGGCCGTGTTCGAGGCAGGCACATGGTAGAAGCGGTGCCTGACGATGGGCGCTTTGCCGCCGTCGACGTCATTGACGTCATTAACGTCATCCATGGCACCACGCGCTACCAGCCACATCACCAGCTCAATGCCTTCAGAGCCGGCTTCACGCACATAGTTAATGTGGGGAATGGCGGCAGCACTTGCCGGGTCGGCAATCAACTGGTCCAGGAAGGCGTTGTCAAATTCCTGGTTAATCAGGCCCGCGCGCGGTCCCTGCAACTGGTGGCTCATGCCGCCGGTCCCCCAAATTTGTACCTTCAAGTCTTGGTCAAAACTATCCACTGCTTTGCGAATGGCCTTGCCCAGATTGAAGCAGCGCTGGCCGCTGGGCACCGGATACTGAACGACGTTGACCGCAAAGGGAATCACCGGGCAAGGCCAGGACTGCGGTTGGCCGAACATCAGACTCAGCGGCACAGTCAAGCCGTGGTCGACGTCCATCTTGTTCACGAGGGTCAGGTCAAAGTCCTGCTGAATCACTGACTGTGCAATGTGCGCTGCCAGCTCAGGGTGGCCGTGCACCATGGGCACCGGGCGCGGGCCCCAGCCTTCATCGGCAGGCTGGTAGGTGTCTGTGGTGCCAATGGCAAAGGTGGGGATCATGTCCAGGCTGAAGGCGGTGGCATGGTCGTTGAACACCAGAATGATGACGTCAGGCTGGTTGTCTTTCATCCATTGTTTGGAATATTCATAGCCTTTAAATACGGGCTGCCAATAAGGCTCCTGGGTTTTACCCAGGTCCAACGCGGCGCCAATGGCAGGGACATGCGAGGTGAAAACGCAGGCGGTAATTTTGGCCATGGTCAGGCTCCTTTCTTCTGTCCGGCAGCGCCTTGGGGTTGGTGGTGGGCCTGGGCGTCGCCGTCTTCCCCGATGAAGCGGTTGCCGTGCACCGAGCGGCCACCTGCGATCATCATGTTGCGGTATTCCTCTTCGGTCATGCCGGTCATGCTGCCGGCCATTTGCTGGAAGCTCTTGCCATCGGTGGAGCCAATCTTGGCCAGAAAATAAATATTTCCACCCAGGGCAATGCAACGGTTCAGGTCTCGCGTCAGGACGCCCTGCTTTTGCGCCTCCGTCATAGGCCATTCGTCCAGGTAAGCCCGCTCATTGGCCTTGAAACGCTCACGGTTGGCCGCCTGCATGAGCGACATGCAAAACTGGTTCAGGTGGTAGCCCTTGCGCGATTGCTCGGCATCAAAAATGGTGGTGCCTGGCACGTCAAGGTAGGGTTTATCAAGTGCCATGGTTAACTCCAGTACAAGCGGGTGGGATTGTCCACCAGCAGTTGGCGTTGCAACTCAGGCGTGGTGGCAATGTGGGGGATGAAGTCCACCAGCAAACCGTCATCGGGCATGTGGTCTTTGAGATTGGGGTGCGGCCAGTCTGTGCCCCACAACACACGGTCGGGAAACGCCTCGACCAGGCGCTTGGCAAAGGGCACAACATCGGCGTAGGGGTTTTGCTCGCCATTCAAGGCTTTGGGCCCGCTGAGGGACAAGCGTTCAGGGCAGCTGACCTTGCTCCAGATGTTGGGGTGCTCACGCATCATCTTCACGAACAACTCAAACTCGGGGCCATCCACCGGTTTGCCAACGTCAGGCCGGCCCATGTGGTCCACCACCACCGTGGTGGGGAGTGCCGTGAAGAAGTCATACAGCTCGGGCAGGTCTTGCGCCTCAAAGTACACCACCACATGCCAGCCCAGGGGCGCGATGCGGTGGGCAATCTCCAGCAAGACGTCTTGTGGCGTGAAGTCGGCCAGGCGTTTAACGAAGTTGAAACGGGTGCCACGCACCCCGGCGGCATGCATGTCTTGCAGTTCCGCATCGGTCACATTGCGGTTCACGGTGGCCACGCCTTTGGCTTTGCCGTTGGAAGCCTTCAGGGCGTCAACCAAGGCGCGGTTATCGGAGCCGTGGCAGGTGGCCTGCACGACCACGTTCTTGTCAAAGCCCAGGTGGTCGCGTAGCGCAAACAACTGCTCTTTGGAGGCATCACAAGGCGTATATTTTCGTTCGGGCGCGTAGGGGAACCCATCGCCTGGTCCGAACACATGGCAGTGTGCGTCCACCGCACCGGCGGGCAGTTGAAAACGCGGCTGGCTCGGGCCGGTAAACCAGTCGAGCCAGCCAGGGGTTTTGGTGAATTCACCAGCGGTGGGTTTACTCATGCAGGGCCTCCGGCCTTTAGTCGATGTAGCGAAGCCCAGCCTTGGCCAGCGGTTCGCGCATGTTGTACATGTCAAGCCCCAACACACCTGCGGCGAGTTTGGCGCGCTTCTCGCCTTCAAAGCTTTCACGCTTTTCGGCGGCATCGGCTACCTGTGCGGCTAGGGCTGCGGGTACCACGACCACGCCATCCACATCTGCCACCACCACGTCACCCGGGTTGACAACTGCGCCGGCGCAAACAACCGAGATATTGACCGAACCCAATGTGGCTTTGATCGTGCCCTTGGCGTGAATGGCTTTGCTGAACACGGGAAAGCCCATCTTTTCCAGGTCAGCCACGTCACGCACGCCGCCGTCGATGATCAGACCGCGGGCGCCGCGTGCCTGGAACGATGTGGCCAGCAGGTCGCCAAAAAACCCGTCTTCATTGTCTGTGGTGCAAGCGGCTACGGCCACGTCGCCGGGCTGCAACTGCTCGGCGGCTACGTGCATCATCCAGTTGTCACCCGGCTGCAGCAACACGGTGACGGCGGTGCCGCAGATTCTGGCGCCGTTGTAAACCGGGCGCATATAAGGCTTCATCAGGCCGACGCGGCCCATGGCTTCGTGGATAGTCGCAACGCCGAGTTGAGACAAACGTGCGACAGCAGCGGGGTCAGCGCGAACGATGTGGCGTTTGACAATGCCGAGTTGGTTCATGGCTTGGTTCATGGCGCTTTGTTGTTAAAGGTTTTTGGCTTTGAGTTGGGCATCAAGACGCGGGAATACACGGCGGGCGTTGCCTTCATAAATCTGGAAGCGATCCGCATCGCTCAAAATTTTGGAGGCTTCTATATAACGCTTGGTGTCGTCAAAGTAATGACCGGTTTCAGGATCAATGCCGCGTACGGCACCAATCATTTCACTGGCAAACAGCACGTTTTTAACAGGTATCACGGTGTTGAGCAGGTCGATACCCGGCTGGTGGTAGACACAGGTGTCAAAGAAAATATTGTTCAGTAAATGGTCTTGCAGCAAAGGCTTTTTGAGCTCTTGCGCCAAGCCCCTGAAGCGGCCCCAATGGTAGGGTACGGCGCCACCGCCATGGGGAATCAGAAACTTGAGCGTGGGGAAATCTTTGAACAAGTCGCTGGTGAGGCACTGCATGAAGGCGGTGGTGTCAGCATTGAGGTAGTGCGCACCTGTGGTGTGAAAGCAGCTGTTGCAACTGGTGCTCACGTGGATCATGGCCGGTAGGTCGTACTCGACCATCTTTTCGTAGACGGGGTACCAGGCCCTGTCGCTCAAGGGCGGTGAGGTCCAGTGACCTCCGCTGGGGTCCGGATTCAGATTGAGACCCACGTTGCCAAATTCCTTGACGCATTTCTCCAGCTCGGGAATACAGGAGGCGGGGTCCACGCCCGGGCTTTGCGGCAGCATGGCCGCGCCAATGAAGTGGTCGGGGAACAGCTGGCTCACGCGAAAGCACAGTTCGTTGCAAATGGCCGCCCAGGTAGCCGATACATTGAAGTCGCCAATGTGGTGCGCCATGAAACTGGCACGTGGGCTGAAGATGGTGAGGTCGCTACCGCGCTCTTTCATCAGGCGCAACTGGTTGGTCTCAATGGACTCGCGCAACTCGTCGTCGCTGATCACCAACTCCGAAACCTTGGGCCTACTGGCTGGGTCCAAGATACCGGCGATCTGGCGATTACGCCAGTTTTCCAGCGCTTTGGGGGCGGTGGTGTAGTGGCCGTGGCAGTCAATGATCATGGAGGTTCCTGAATGGTGTGGGTGTCGGGTCGTATGTCATCGAAGCAAAAATTCAGCCTGCTCAGGCGGGCTCCATACCCTGCTGGCGTTTGGCGTCTGCCGCGTCAGGGCCGGCCATGAAATCGAGCAAAGCCTGCACGGCGCCGGCCTGCGCCGAGGTGCTGCAGCAACCGGCGCAAAAGGTGGTGGTGATCTGAATGGCCGGCGGCAAAGGACCCAGCACGGTAATGCCTTCGACGTGAATGAGCTCACTGAATTGCTGAAAGCCCAGGGCCACTTCGCCGCGCGCCAGCAAGGCGCCCACTGGCACACCGGGCGGGGGGACGGTAATGCGCGGTTGAATCTGTTGGGCAATCCCCCAGCGTTCAAACAACTGCACCAGCGCCACGCCACTGGGCCCAGTGGAGTAACTGAGGCTTGGGGCAGCTAACACCGCTTGGCGCACTGCAACTTCAGAGCTGATGTCATGGGCGGTCTGGCCGGCGCGGACGGCCACCGCCACGCCGGAATGCGCCAACTCGCGTTTGCTCATGGGCAGCACGTGTCCGCTGGCAATCAGTTTGTCCAGGGCAGCGCTTGCCAGAAAAACCACATCAAACGGCTCGCCGGCCTGGACACGGCGGGCAGCGTCCACCCCACCCACAGACTCGATATGGATGACCCAGCCGGTGCGCTTGGTATAGGCCGAGGCCAACACGTCAATCAATTGGCGCGTGGCCATGGAGGAAATGCAGCGCAGCCGACCGCCAGTGCCATCGCCATCGCCATTGCCAGTGCCAGTGCTGACACTGACGCTGGTCATGGCATCGGCAGCTGGGTCTAAAGAAGCGGGCGCAGCAGTTTTCATAGGCTTAATTCTCGCGATTCGCCCCGCGCTTGTTAAGCCAAGGGCACGACTAACAGCTATTTCAAATTGGCATAATTCAACAACAGTTATTCAAAATAAGGCCGGTTATGGACCTCAAACAACTAGAGTATTTTGTGCGGGTGGCCGAGCTGGGCAGCTTTACCAAAGCTGCCATTGCGCTAGATATTGCCCAACCGGCGCTGAGCCGCCAGGTGCGCCTACTGGAAGTGGAGCTGCGGCAAAACCTGCTGACGCGCAACGGCCGGGGCGCCCTGCCCACCGAGGCGGGCAAGCTGCTGCTGGCACACGGGCGGGGCATCTTGCACCAGGTGGAGCGCGCGCGTGAAGAATTGGGTCGGGTGCGTGGGGCACTGGCCGGACGGGTGGCCGTCGGCTTACCCAGCAGCTTGGCGCGGGTACTGACCGTCCCGCTAACGCGTGCTTTTCGGGCGGAGATGCCCGATGCCACCTTATCGATAAGTGAAGGGCTATCGGTGGCCATGCAAGAGTCGCTGGTCAATGGCCGCCTTGACATTGCCGTGCTGTACAACACGCAACCCGGTAGTGAGGTGGACATATCGCCCTTGCTGGAAGAAGACCTGTTGCTGGTGCAAGCCCGCCCGCCCGGCCTGCTTGGAGACCAGGACCCGGACCCGGAACCGGGCCCGGTGACACTGAAGGATGTGGCGCAACTGCCCCTGGTCATTCCGAGCCGACCCAACGCGATCCGCATGCATGTTGAATCTGAAATGGCCAACCTGGGCTGCCGCCTGAAAATTGCTTTAGAGATTGACGGTGTCTCGGCCATTCTGGATTTGGTGGCCGACGGCGCCGGTAGCGCCGTGCTGTCGCGCAACGCAGTGGCCAGTTCGGTGCGTCCCTCGGCTTTCACAGTCAGAACCATTGTTCAGCCCGCGCTTCGGACCAAGGTGTCACTGGCCACCAGCGCCTTTCGCCCGGTGACCCTGACGCAGCAGGCCACGCTGGAACTCATTCGCCGAACAATTGCCATCACGATGGCGCCGACACAAAGCCGCTGAGCGGCGCGGGCCCAGGAGCAGCCTAGCGCGTCAAGGCCTGCGCCAGGTCTGCTACTCCACGCGTTGAATGGAGGAGGGCTTGAAGCCGAAGTCCCCGGCTTTGCCTTTGCGGGCACGCACACCTTTGGCATTGTTCAAACTGCGAATTTCCAACACCTCTTCGCGCGGCTTGCCACCCCGCCCAATGCCTTCAATCTTGACGCTGCGGGCGTAGGCCGCAGCACCGGCCAGGGTGTCTTTGTCTTCCAGGTCCAGCAGCATCAGGCCGCGGCCACCGTTGCTCATGGTTTTCAGTTCAGCGATGTCAAAGGTCAAGATACGCCCGCCCGTCGACACACAGGCCACAAACGTTGCTGGCTTGGACGACTCGGTCCCCAGGCCCAGGACCAGCGGCGATGGGCGGCACAAAGTTTCACCCTCGTTACAGGTCATGAAGGCTTTACCGGCCTTGAAGCGCGAACTCATGTGCTCTACGCTGGCGATAAAACCGTAGCCTCCGGTACTGCTTAACAAAAGCTGCGCCTGCGCCGGGCCGGCATAGTAATACAGCACTTGGGTGCCGGCTTCAAGCTCCAGCAAGGAGGTGATGGGCTGACCATCGCCGCGCGCGCCGGGCAGCAGCGAGACCGCCACGGTGTAGATGCGTCCGTTGCTGCCAAAGGCCAGCAAGGTGTCGACGCTGCGGCATTCAAAGGTGCCGTACAGGCCGTCGCCAGCCTTGAATGCAAAGCTGGCCGGGTCGTGCCCTTGACCGCCGCGCGAACGCACCCAGCCTTTGGCGCTGACGACTACGGTCACCGGCTCGTCCACCACCTTGACCTCGACCACCGATTTTTTCTCGGCCTGAATCAACGTGCGACGTGGGTCGGCAAAGGTTTTGGCATCGGCCTCGATTTCCTTGACCATCAGGCGGCGCAGCGTGGACGGGTTGGCCAGAATCTCTTCAAGCTTTTTCTGCTCGTCACGCAACTCGGCGAGCTCCTGCTCAATCTTGATGGCTTCAAGCCGTGCCAGTTGGCGCAGGCGAATTTCAAGAATGTCTTCGGCCTGTCGATCGCTGAGTGCAAATCGCGCTATCAGTGCCGATTTAGGCTCGTCCGACTGGCGAATGATGGCAATGACTTCGTCAATATTGAGCAGCACCAGTTGGCGCCCCTCAAGAATGTGCGCGCGGTCCAAGACCTTGTTCAGGCGGTGCTGAGAGCGACGCTCAATCGTGATCTGGCGAAACTCTATCCACTCCGTCAGCATTTGCCGCAGCGACTTTTGCGTGGGCCGACCGTCCAGCCCCACCATGGTCAGGTTGACAGGCGACGAAGTCTCCAGGCTGGTATGCGCGAGCAGCGTGGTGATGAGCTCCTGCTGCGAGATACGGCTGGTCTTGGGCTCACACACCAGGCGCACCGCCGCGTCTTTGCTTGATTCGTCACGCACCAGGTCCAGCACCGACAGCAAGGTGGCCTTGAGCTGGGTTTGGTCCAGTGACAGGGCTTTTTTGCCCGTTTTGATCTTGGGATTGCTCAGCTCTTCAATTTCTTCCAGCACCTTTTGCGTGCTCACGCCGGGTGGTAACTCGGTCACCACCAGTTGCCATTGGCCGCGCGCCAGCTCTTCAATCTTCCAGCGCGCCCGCACCTTGATGGAACCGCGTCCTGTGCGGTAAGCCTCGGCCAGGTCAGCGCTGGTGCTGATGATCTGCCCACCACCGGGATAGTCAGGGCCGGGCACCAGGGTGTAGAGATCCTCGTCGCTGAGCTTCGGGGTTTTGATGAGGGCCACACAGGCGTGGGCAATTTCCCCCAGGTTGTGGCTAGGAATCTCGGTGGCCAAGCCCACGGCAATGCCGCTGGCGCCATTGAGCAGGGCAAAAGGAAGGCGGGCAGGCAGTTGGCGCGGCTCTTCGGTGGAGCCGTCGTAATTGGGGGTGAAATCGACCGTGCCCTGGTCAATCTCGTCCATCAGCAAGCTGGTGATCTTGGACAGCCGCGCCTCGGTGTAACGCATGGCTGCGGCGCCATCGCCATCGCGCGAGCCAAAGTTGCCCTGGCCGTCAATCAGCGGGTAGCGCTGGCTGAAGTCTTGCGCCATGCGCACCAGCGCGTCGTAAGCGGCCTGGTCGCTGTGAGGATGGAATCGGCCCAACACATCGCCCACCACGCGCGCTGACTTGACCGGCTTGGCACCAGTGTTGCCATTGGGCCCGCCAAAACCCAGACCCATGCGGGACATAGAGTACAAAATGCGCCGCTGCACAGGCTTTTGACCATCACAGACATCAGGCAAGGCGCGGCCTTTGACCACGCTCAGGGCGTACTCCAGGTAGGCGCGCTGCGCGTAGTTCGCCAGGTTGGGGGCATCGTCGCTCTCGCCAGAACCGGGGGGAAGATCGAATAGGGTTTGATCGCTCATGGGGTCTGTTCAGAATCAGAAATAGGTGTGAAAGGCGGACTGGCGAGTTGCAAGGGCATAACCATGTTGCCCCGCTTGGCGGCACCGCCCGGAACTTCAAGATTAAGGCGCTTGGGCTGCGCCAGTTGTACGTTGGGCAGGTGCTGTGGCGGCGGCACTTTCAGCGGCTGAACCACTGGTGGCTTGAGCACCTGGTAGAGCTGCATCACGGTCTGCACGTAATTTTGAGTTTCCTTGAAATTGGGGATGTTGTTTCCGGCTCTTTGCACCGCGCCCTCGCCTGCGTTGTACGACGCCAAGACGAGGTCGAGACGGCCCGGAAAAAGGTTCATGAGGTAGCTCAGATAACGTGCGCCGGTTTTGATATTCAGGGCCGGATCGGCCAACTTGCGTTGAATGGGTACCCGGGGCTCGGCACTCAGGCCAAAACGCGCCGCCGTATCAGGCATCACCTGCATGAGGCCAATGGCGCCCTTGGGAGAAATGGCCAAGGCATTGAAGCCGGACTCGGTCGCCACCAGGGCTTGGAGCAGCTCAAAATCAATGTTGTGCGTGCGCGAGGCCTCGGTCAAATGCGGCTTGGCAATCTTGAAGCTGACCGAGCCTTCAAAAAAAGAAGTCAGCTTGGCGCCGGCTACGGACATCGTGATCGGCATCGACAGCGGAGCCAAAGGTAAGCCAATGGGCAGGTCCAGGGGGATTGGCTCCTGGGGCTCACTGCTCAGGGAGAAAAGTTCGTAGCGCTCATCAACCCGTTCGGAAGAAAAATGCGCGGTCCCTTTGTCGTCTACAAAGCCCCAGATGGCGGCAAAAGCCGCCGAGTGAACACCCATCAGCGTTAGCAATACACCGGCATACAGGCCGCCTTTGATCAGGGCTCTGCACCACGGGATCCTCGCCATCGTGTGAAACCTCATGGGAATCAGATATCAACCTCGACTGCATCGCCATGCAGTTCCATCAACTCGCGCCTCGCGGCGGCCTCGCCTTTGCCCATCAACTTGGTGATGAGCGCCTCGGTGTGCTGAAAATCGATACTGCCGAGTTGAATGGGGAGCAAGCGGCGGGTATCTGGGTTGAGCGTGGTTTCCCACAGCTGATCGGCGTTCATTTCTCCCAGTCCCTTGAAGCGGCTGATGCTCCAAGCCGACTCGCGAACACCTTCTTTGCGCAACTTGTCCAAATGCGCGTTCAACTCGCCTTCATCCAGGGCGTAGGCCTTGGAGGCGGGCTTCTTGCCCCGTGCAGGCGCATCCACACGGAACAAGGGGGGACGCGCCACAAACACATGGCCGGCCTCAATTAACTTGGGGAAATGCCTAAAAAACAGGGTCAAAAGAAGCACTTGAATATGCGACCCATCGACATCGGCATCGGACAGAATGCAAACTTTTCCGTAGCGCAGGCCGCTCAAATCCGGGGTGTCATCGGGGCCGTGCGGGTCCACGCCTATGGCAACTGAAATATCGTGAATTTCGGTATTGGCAAAGAGCCGGTCGCGCTCAACCTCCCAGGTGTTAAGTACCTTGCCGCGCAAAGGCAAAATGGCTTGACTTTCCTTGTTACGGCCCATCTTGGCACTGCCGCCGGCCGAGTCCCCTTCCACCAAGAAGACTTCGTTGTGGGCCAGATCACGGCTTTCGCAATCGGTCAGTTTGCCCGGCAAAACCGCCACGCCGGAGCCTTTGCGCTTCTCAATTTTTTGCCCCGCCTTCTGCCGGCTTTGGGCCGCCTTGATGGCCAGTGCCGCCAACTTTTTGCCAAACTCCACATGCTGGTTCAGCCAAAGGTCCAGGCTGGGACGCACAAAACTCGACACCAGACGCACGGCATCGCGGGAGTTCAAACGCTCCTTGATTTGCCCTTGAAACTGGGGGTCCAGCACTTTGGCAGACAGCACATAGCTGGCCCGGGCGAACACATCTTCGGGCAGCAGCTTCACCCCTTTGGGCAACAAAGAATGGATTTCAACAAAGTTTTTGACAGCATTGAACAAGCCGTCGCGCAAGCCACTTTCATGGGTGCCGCCTGCGCTGGTGGGAATCAGGTTGACATAGCTCTCGCGTACGGTGGCGCCCTCTTCAGTAAAAGCGACGCACCAAGCGGCGCCCTCACCTTCTGCAAAGTTATCGCTTTGTGCATCGGCGAAGCCTTCACCTTCAAAAACAGGAATCACCAACTCGCCGTTCAGCGTCTGCATCAGGTAGTCGTTCAGACCGCCTTTGTAGATCCAGGTTTGAATCTCTTTGGTTTTTTCATTAGCCAAAGAGACCGTCACCCCTGGCATCAGCACCGCTTTGCTGCGCAACAGGTGGGCCAACTCCGCCATGGGAATGGCCAAGGTTTCGAAATATTTCCCATCGGGCCACACGCGCACAGAGGTGCCCGACTTGCGGTCGCCCTCGGCCGCGGGCCTGATTTGCAAGGGGTCCACTACGTCGCCGCCTTCAAAAGCGAGGTGCGCTACCTTGCCCTCTCGATAGGTTGTGGCTTCCAGACGTTTGGCCAGCGCGTTGGTCACACTAACCCCGACGCCATGCAGGCCGCCGGAGAAGCTGTAAGCACCCCCTTTACCTTTTTCGAACTTACCGCCCGCATGCAACTGGGTGAATACCAGTTCGATCACCGGCGCGTTTTCTTCTGGGTGCATGCCAAACGGAATACCGCGGCCATCGTCATCAATGGAGATGGAACCATCGGCATGCAATATGACCTTGATTTTTTTGCCGTGGCCGGCCAAGGCTTCATCGGCCGCGTTGTCCAGCACTTCCTGGATAACGTGCAGAGGATTGTCGGTGCGGGTGTACATGCCCGGACGCTGCTTGACGGGCTCCAGTCCTTTCAGGACGCGGATGGAGCCTTCTGAATATTCACTGCTTGGTTTTGTTGCCATAGCTTCGAATTGTAGTCTGCAATGCACCATTTCACTGTATGCAATTACAGCTCTCAGTGAAGTGCTTGCGCTTGAAGAAAATGCAGCCTTCTTAGATTGGCTACATTAATGTCATGTCCTCGCCCTCAAAAACACTCTCCATCACGCAAGTTTTACTTTGCGGTGCCGTCATCGTGTCCATTTCCATGGGCATACGACATGGTTTTGGGCTTTGGTTGCAGCCGATCACACAAAGTCAGGGCTGGAACCGTGAAAACTTTGCGATGGCAATTGCCATTCAAAACCTGGTCTGGGGCATCGCCGGTATTTTTGCCGGCATGGTGGCCGACCGTTTTGGCGCCTTCAAAGTCTTGATCATTGGCGCCATTTGTTATGCGCTGGGTTTGGTGGGCATGGCCTATGCCGATAAGCCGTGGATTTTTTCAATGACCGCGGGGGTATTGATTGGCTTGGCCCAGGCCGGTACCACTTACGCCATTGTTTATGGCGTGATTGGGCGCAATGTGCCTGCCGAGAAACGCTCCTGGGCTATGGGAATCGCCGCAGCAGCTGGCTCATTTGGCCAGTTTTTAATGGTACCCACTGAAGGGTTCCTGATCAGCAGCCTGGGCTGGCAGCAAGCCTTGGTGATGTTGGGTGTGGTGTCTCTTTTCATCATGCCTTTGGCCTGGGGCTTGCGCGAACCTGGCTTTCACGGGGGGGCTTTCGTCCCGCGCGAGCAATCCATTGTTGAAGCCCTGCGGGAAGCCCTCAAGTACCCCAGTTTTCAATGGTTGATGGCGGGTTACTTTGTGTGTGGCTTTCAAGTCGTCTTCATTGGCATCCACATGCCCAGCTACTTGAAAGACAAAGGGCTCTCGCCCCAAGTGGCCAGCTACGCGCTGGCATTGATTGGTTTGTTTAATATCTTGGGCACTTATTCGGCGGGTGTTCTGGGTCAAAGACTGCCCAAGAAGAATATCCTGGCGTTTATTTACCTAGCCAGGGCGGTGGCCATAGCCTTGTTTTTGATTGTTCCTTTGTCACCGGCCAGTGTTTATGTTTTTTCTTCAGTCATGGGTTTGCTGTGGCTCTCCACGGTGCCCGTTACCAATGCCACCGTGGCGCAAATTTTTGGCGTGGCCCATTTATCCATGTTGGGAGGCTTTGTGTTTTTCAGCCATCAAATTGGCTCTTTCATGGGGGTTTGGCTGGGTGGCTACTTGTACGACAAGACGGGTAGTTACGATGTTGTCTGGTATCTGGCCATCGCGCTCGGCGTTTTTGCTGCCCTCGTCAACTTGCAAGTCAAAGAAGCGTCCATCAACAGGCTGACGGTGGCGCCAGGGGTTTGAACTGTGAACAAAGGTCGCCAGTTTTTCTTGTATGCCTGTGCCTTTGGGGTGCTGGGCTTGGTGTTCTGGGCTTACACACAGCCCAGCTTTTTCCTCACCATGGCCAACCAGGTGTGGGGCTGCTTCTAGTTGTTTCGCCATGACCACTTCCATGAATATGACCGCACATAGCTCAGTCAAGCCTTCTGACTGGGTGGCGCGGTGGGGGCGGCTCGTCAAGCCCGGCGGTCATGTGCTGGATATTGCCTGCGGACACGGGCGTCACATGAAATGGTTTGCCGAGCAAGGACATGCGACGCTCGGCATTGACCGGTCAGAGGAAGCCTTGGCATCGGCCAAATTATTTGGAGTTACTGTCCATGCCGACATTGAACAGGGTCCGTGGCCTTTACAAAGCGATGGTTCTGTAAGCCAGTTTGATGCGGTCGTCGTCACCAATTACCTTTGGCGAGCCCTGTTTCCAGTCATCACCCAAAGTCTTTCCCCTGGGGGAATCCTGATCTACGAAACATTTGCACAAGGCAATGGCGCATTCGGAAAACCCTCCAACCCTGATTTTTTGTTGGCCCCGGGTGAACTGCTTTCTATCGCACGCGCCATGCGCGTCATTGCATTTGAAGAGGGTTTCCTTGACAACCCACCGCGCATTGTGCAGAGAATTGTGGCTGTTCAAGGCCCTGTTTCAGAGGGGGCGAGTTCCCTGCCACCTAGTTACCCGCTCTAGTTAGAATGCATCTTTTCTGTTTACACGTTCGGACATGACCACATCCATCGGCCAAATTACGGGCAGCATTGTTGCACTCGTCACCCCCATGCACGAAGACGGCAGCGTGGACTATCCCGCCTTGCGCAAATTGATTGACTGGCACATTGACGAGGGCACTGATTGCATCGGCGTGGTCGGCACCACTGGAGAGTCCCCGACGGTCAATGTAGATGAGCATTGCGAAATCATCCGCGTGTCTGTTGAACAAGCGGCCAAGCGCGTTCCCATCATGGCGGGTTGTGGCGCCAACTCAACCGCAGAAGCCATTGAACTGACCCGGTTCGCCAAAAAAGTAGGTGCAGACTGCCAACTCCAGGTTGTCCCCTACTACAACAAACCGACCCAGGAAGGCCAGTATTTGCACTTCAAGGCGATTGCAGAGGCTGTTGACCTGCCCATGGTCCTCTACAACGTACCCGGTCGATCGGTTGCTGATATGGCCCACGACACCGTGCTGCGCCTAGCCCAAGTCGCGGGTATTGTGGGCATCAAGGAAGCCACTGGCAACATTGAACGCGCCCAATGGTTGATTCGCGAAGCACCGAAAAATTTCGCCATCTATTCAGGCGATGACCCAACTGCGGTTGCCCTGATGCTGTGCGGTGGACATGGCAACGTGAGCGTCACAGCCAACGTGGCACCTCGTTTGATGCATGAGCTCTGCATGGCAGCTATCGCGGGTGATACCAAGCGGGCCATTGAAATTCAATTCAAGCTGCTGCCCTTGCACAAGGGCCTGTTTGTTGAAGCCAATCCGATTCCAGTTAAATGGGCCATGGCCCACATGGGTTTGTGCGGCCCCACCCTGCGTCTGCCGATGACGCCCTTAACTGCCGCCAACGAAGGCACCGTTCTTCAAGCCTTGCGTGCCACGAAACTCATTGAATGAGTCTGCCGCGCTCAGGATCAATATTCTTTAGGGACTTTCTTGTGAACTATTTATCCAAAATTACGCTTTGGGGTGCTGTATCCCTGCTGTCTGCATGCACGGTACTGAACGACAACAAGATCGACTACAAAAGCTCCAGCGTCACGCCAACTTTAGACATCCCCCCTGATCTGACCCAGTTGTCTAGGGACAGCCGTTACACCGTTACCGCGGGAACTGTCAGTGCATCAAGCGGCCAAACCACGGGGCAATCGAACGCACCTGTCGCCGCAAGTGCGATAGGGGATGTGCGCATTGAACGTGCGGGTAACCAGCGATGGTTGGTCATCAACCGTCCAGCGCAAAATCTTTGGGAACCCTTACGCGAGTTCTGGCGTGACAATGGTTTTGTTCTCACATTGGACCAGGCCAATCTGGGCATCATGGAAACAGACTGGGCTGAAAATCGAGCCAAAATTCCGCAAGACTTCATTCGAAGCACGCTGGGAAAAGTACTGGACTCTTTGTATTCCTCGGGTGAGCGCGATAAATTTCGCACCCGGCTAGAGACCAACGCCAATGGCGGAACAGATATTTTCATCAGCCACAGAGGCATGGTAGAGACTTACACCAGCTCACAAAAAGATGCAACAAAATGGCAACCACGTCCTGCCGATGAAGAATTGGAGACAGAATTTCTACGCCGACTGATGGTGAAATTAGGGGGCAAGCAAGAAACGGCGAGTAGTCCAGTGGCAGCTCTCAAAAGCACCAAGAGCTCGGCGATCACTTCTGTCAATGGTCAGTCCGTGCTGCAAATTCAGGACGGTTTCGACCGGGCTTGGCGAAGGGTTGGCTTGTCTCTGGACCGCACCGGATTCACGGTTGAAGACCGCAACCGAAACTTGGGCATCTATTACGTTCGCTACGTAGAACCCAACGCAGACAAGTCGGAGCCTGGTTTTTTCAGCAAGCTCATCTCAGGCTCCAAAGCTGATGCGAAACCGCTGAAACTCAGAATTACGGTGGCAAGCCTCAATGAAATAACGACAGTTTCTGTCCAAAATTCGGAAGGTGCGCCCGAGACTTCTGCTAACACACAGCGAATCTTGAAAGTCATCGCAGAAGATCTTCAGTAAACCAACTGCCCTCTGAAAGGGCATGGACAAAAAAAAGCCACCCGAAGGTGGCTTTTTTTCAATCAGTAGTGAACTGATTACTTGGATGCAGCAGATGCTGGTGCAGCAGCGGCAGGAGCAGCTTCAGAAGCAGCAGGAGCCTCTTCTTTTTTACCACAAGCGGCCAAAGCAGCAGCAGCGATCACAGCAGCCAATACGAGCGATTTATTCATTTGTATATACCTAGTAAGTTAACGAAACAATTTCCGGAAATTGTCAAAGCAGATGATCTGCCAAGACTAAGCAAAATTGACTCGAGCATTTTTGCTTAGCTTCTAATTATAAGACGATTTAAGCGGCTTTTTTATCAGGTTGAAAGTCATAGGGTTATTCGGCACCCCATTGAATCCAGCCTGCGTCTTGCCAATCCAGCAGCAGTTCTTGCGCTTGTGCAGTTAGTTTGTCGAATGCACCACCATCCAGGACACGGTCGTTGGCAAGTTGGCGCATAATTTTTGCATCTTTGCCCGATGCCAAAAAGCTTTCGCCGTTGATGAAGATGTGCGAGGCATCAAACATCATTTTGGTCTTTCGGTCCAGTTGTAAAGGACCAGGGTGTTCTGGCGCTGACGCAACCATTGACTCAAACCAGACATCCGCCTTGGGCTCCGTCAAATACTCACCCAAAGCACGCGCCATGATCAAGGGATCATTCAGGGCCCGTGCCAGCGCATCCTGGGCAAAAAACAACATGCCAGCGGGAATTTCTGCTGGATTCTCAACAGCCTCCTGGCGCGGGTCTTTGTAGAGCGTACTGCCGGCGGTGTCTTGCGCCTGATCAGCGATACGCTGCAGCAATTCTTGCGCAATTTCCCCTCTGCTGGGCGACCTGAAGCCAATGGAATACGTCATACATTCGCCAAGCGCAATGCCATCGTGAGCGTATTTGGGCGGCAAATACAACATGTCGCCCGGCTCCAGAACAAACTCCTCTTCGGGCTCAAAATTTGCCAATATTTTTAGTGGCATCCCCTCCTGCAAAGACAGATCTTTCTGGCGCCCAATCCGCCAGCGCCGACGACCATGTGCCTGCAACAGGAACACGTCGTAGCTGTCAAAGTGCGGCCCCACACCCCCACCATCGGTGGCATAGCTGATCATCAGGTCATCAAGACGGCCATCGGGAATAAATCGAAATTGATTCATCAACCCATGCACCGAATCACGGTGCAAATCAACGCCCTGAACCAGAAGCGACCAGCCCGGACGCTTGAGCGCAGGCAGTTCGCGCCTATCAAACGGACCTTGTTTAAATTGCCAACCTTGCTTTGCACGGCCAGCGTTTTGGATCAACAGCCTGGACTGAACCTCTTGCTGGGCCGCTAAAGTGAAAAGTTCGCTCCGATTGAGCAAGGGGGTAAAGCCAGGAAAAGCCTGCCGAATGACCAGCGGTTTCTTTTGCCAATGGCGCTTCATGAATAATTGGGGGGTCATGCCGCCCAACAATTGCAAAGGCTGATTCACATGCATGTGGGTCTCCCATTCTTTGGTGTCATCATTTTTCACTTTTTCACTTTTCACTTTCTCTCACTGGACATTCTCGTATGGAAATCAAACAACCCTGTGTCGTTGCTCTGACCTGGACCCTCAAGGATACCCTTGGTGAAGAATTGGATGTGCTCGACGAAGCCGTCGAATTTTTGGTGGGCGGCGCTGACTTACTGGACGTGATTGAAGCGGCACTTCTTGGGCATCAAGCCGGCGGCAAGGTAGAGCTGCAAATTGAACCTGAACAGGGCTTTGGTGACTTCAATGAGCAATTGGTTCTGCTGGAACCGCGAAAACTGTTCCCGGCCGAGATAGAAGAAGGCATGATCTTCGAGGGCAACGCATTGCCAGTCGGTTGCAACCCCGACGCGAAGCAGGATGCCATTTATGTTGTCACCGACATTTACCCTGAGCACATCGTGCTGGACGGCAACCACCCCTTGTCAGGTATTGCCCTGCGATTGAACCTGACGATTGAGTCAGTCCGAGATGCGACCCCAGAAGAAATAAAGGCTGGCTCAGCAGGTACTGGTTTTTTCAAGATTCAGGCCTTGCCCGAGGGCACATCCGGCGACCGCACCTTGCATTGAATCAGGACTTGCCCGTGGAACCGTACCCGCCCTCGCCACGCTGGCTGGTCGGGAATTCAGTCACCACGTTGAACTGCGCCTGAACCACGGGAACAACAACGAGTTGCGCAATACGCTCCATCGGCTCAATCGTGAAGGATTTGTCACTGCGGTTCCAGGCACTGACCATCAGTTGCCCCTGGTAATCGCTGTCAATCAAACCCACCAGGTTGCCCAGCACAATGCCATGCTTGTGTCCCAAACCTGAGCGCGGCAGGATGATGGCAGCAAAATTGGGGTCTTTCAAGTAAATGGCAATGCCTGTGGGCACCAGTTGCCACGCATTGGGCGACAGGGTAAGCGGCTCTTGCAAACAGGCCCGCAGGTCTAGCCCGGCACTGCCAGGGGTGGCGTAGAACGGTAATTGCTCCGCCATTCGGGCATCGATTATTTTGACGTCAATTTTCATTTTTTGGCTCTCCCGCCTTGAGGCGGCTGGCTATTTCTGCGATTAATTTTCGGGCTAGATTTATTTTCGAATCACGACCCAAATCCTGGGTGCCGTGCGCATCTACCAGCAACAAGGCGTTGTCGTCTCGTCCAAAGGTTTCTGGGCCAATGTTGGCCACCAACAAGGGCACGTCTTTGCGCAGCAGTTTTTCTTGGGCGTTGGTCAGCAAATCATGGCTTTCAGCCGCAAAGCCTACGCAATAGAGTTGCCGGCTGCGGGCTCGGGGCGACTTCGCCACGCCGGCCAAAATGTCCGGGTTTTCCACAAAGCTCAATTCGGGCACGCGACCTGAACCATCTTTTTTCATTTTTTTATCGGCCGCCAGGGCTGGGCGCCAATCCGCCACGGCAGCCGTGGCAATGAACACGGTGGCGGCAGGCACAGCGCCTTCAACCGCTTGCGCCATCTCCAGGGCAGACCGCACATCGAAACGTCGAACGCCACGTGGCTCGGCCAGGCTAACCGGGCCTGCCACCAACGTCACTTCAGCACCGGCTTCGCGGGCCGCCCGGGCCAGTGCAAAACCCATCTTGCCGCTTGAGCGGTTCGTGATGCCGCGCACAGGGTCAATTGCCTCATAGGTGGGGCCGGCGGTGATCAGCACATGCTGCCCCAACAAAATTTTGGGTTGAAAGAAAGCGACAACTTCTTCGAGCAATTCCTGGGCTTCAAGCATGCGACCGTCACCGGTTTCACCGCAGGCCTGGTCGCCATGGCCTACCCCAAAAACGGTGGCGCCATCGGCTTGCAATTGAATCAGGTTGCGTTGCGTGGCGGGATGGGACCACATTTCGCGGTTCATGGCTGGTGCAATCAACAGGGGTACTTTTTCCAGGGGGCGCGCCAGGCACATCAGGCTGAGTAAATCGTCGGCACGGCCATGCAGCAGTTTGGCCATGAAATCTGCGCTGCAGGGCGCGATCAAAATAGCATCGGCTTCGCGGCTTAAATTGATATGCGGCATGTTGTTGGGCTCGCGCGAATCCCACTGCGAGTCATAAACCGGCCGATTACTCAAAGCCTGCAAGGTCACCGCCGTAATGAATTGCTCGGCTGCGGCCGTCATGACCACCTGCACCGTGGCATCCGCCTTGATCAGGGCGCGGCACAACTCCGCCGCCTTGTAACAGGCAATACCACCGGTCAGGCCCAAAACAATGTGTTTTCCAGCAAGTTCGTTCATGGCTCGCAATGTATCAGACCAGAAGCTGCTTTTTGCCCGCCTATAATCTCGCTTTACCACCTCCCCGAGCTTTAAGCTCCCTCTGACATGACCAAATTTGTCTTCGTCACCGGCGGTGTGGTGTCTTCCCTTGGCAAGGGAATCGCCTCAGCCTCCTTAGCTGCGATTCTTGAATCGCGAGGCCTCAAAGTCACTCTCATCAAGCTGGACCCCTACTTGAATGTGGACCCAGGCACGATGTCCCCCTTCCAGCATGGAGAAGTCTTCGTCACCGACGATGGCGCAGAGACCGACCTGGACCTGGGGCATTACGAGCGTTTTGTGGAAACCCGCATGCGCAAGGCCAACAATTTCACCACCGGTCAAATTTACAAAAGCGTGCTTGAAAAAGAACGCCGTGGCGACTACCTTGGCAAAACCGTGCAGGTGATCCCCCACGTGACCAATGAAATCCAGGACTTCATCCGCCGCGGTGCCCGTATGGACACACCCGAAGCAGTCGATGTGGCCATTGTTGAAATTGGCGGAACAGTGGGTGACATCGAGTCCCTCCCCTTCCTAGAAGCCGTACGCCAGATGAGCCTCAAACTCGGCCCCAACAACAGCGCTTTTGTGCACTTGAGCTACGTGCCCTGGATTGCTGCAGCCGGCGAACTCAAAACAAAACCCACCCAACACACGGCCAAGCAATTGCGCGAAATCGGCATTCAAGCTGATGCGCTGTTGTGCCGGGCCGACCGCCCTATTCCCGAAGAAGAACGGCAAAAAATCTCGCTGTTCTCCAACGTGCCAGACTGGGCCGTCATTTCTATGTGGGACGTGGACACCATCTACAAAGTACCCCGCATGCTGCACGAGCAAGGCTTGGACGGCCTGATTTGCGACAAGCTGCGCCTGAACACACCACCAGCCAATTTGAAACGCTGGGATGATTTGGTGTACGAAACCGCGCACCCCACAGGCGAAGTCACCGTCGCCATGGTGGGCAAGTACGTCGAGTTGAGCGACAGCTACAAGTCTGTCAACGAAGCGCTGCGCCACGCGGGCATGAAAAACCATGTGCGTGTCAAGATTGAGTACATCGACTCGGAAACCATCACGCCAGAGAACGTCACCCAATTGGCCAAGTTTGACGCCGTGCTGGTACCCGGCGGCTTTGGCAAGCGCGGCATTGAAGGCAAGATCTGTGCAGCCCGCTTTGCCCGTGAAAACAAGCTGCCATATTTGGGCATTTGCCTGGGCATGCAGGTGGCCACCATCGAATTTGCCCGCCACGTGGCCGGCTTGAAAGATGCCAACAGCACCGAGTTCGAACCCGAGAGCCCCAACCCCGTGATCGCCCTGATTACCGAGTGGAAAGACGAAGACGGCACCATCAAGACGCGCAATGCCAACTCTGACTTGGGCGGCACCATGCGCCTGGGCGCCCAGAGCTCAGACGTCGCCAAAAACACGCTGGCGCACCAGATCTACGGCGATGTAGTGACCGAGCGCCACCGTCACCGTTATGAGGCCAACGTCAACTTCCTCGACCAATTGCGTGCGGCCGGTCTGGTGATTTCTGCCCTGACCCAGCGTGAACAACTGACTGAAATTGTCGAGTTGCCACAAACGGTTCACCCCTGGTTCATCGGCGTGCAATTTCACCCCGAATTTAAATCAACGCCATGGAACGGCCACCCCCTGTTCAACGCCTTCATCAAGGCCGGACTGGACCACCACAATGAAGGCAAGACACTGAAAGCGGTGGCCTGATGAAGTTGTGCGGATTCAACATTGGACTCGATCAACGCTTCTTCTTGATCGCTGGGCCTTGTGTGATTGAGTCCGAGCAATTGCAAATGGACACAGCGGGCACGCTGAAGGAAATCACGGCCAGTTTGGGCATTCCCTTCATTTTCAAAAGCAGCTTTGACAAGGCCAACCGCTCCAGCGGCAGCACTTTTCGGGGGCCGGGTCTGGACAAGGGTCTGGAGATCCTAGCCAAGGTCAAGCGCGAACTTCAATTACCCATCCTGACTGACGTGCACAGCGAAGATCAAATTGCGCAGGTCGCCTCGGTGGTGGACGTGCTGCAAACCCCGGCTTTCCTCTGCCGCCAAACGGACTTCATTCGGGCGGTAGCGCAATCGGGCAAACCGGTGAACATCAAAAAGGGGCAGTTTCTGGCCCCGGGTGACATGAAAAACGTCATCGACAAAGCCCGTGCCGCGGCACGCGAGATGGGCTTGGAAGAAGACAACTTCATGGCCTGCGAGCGCGGCGCCAGTTTTGGCTACAACAACCTCGTCTCCGATATGCGCAGCCTGGCCATCATGCGCGAAACGGGCGCCCCGGTCGTCTTTGACGCCACCCATTCGGTACAGTTGCCAGGCGGCCAAGGCACCAGCAGCGGCGGACAGCGCGACATGGTGCCGGTGCTGGCCCGCGCGGCCGTGGCGGTGGGCGTGGCGGGTCTGTTCATGGAAACCCATCCCAACCCGGCACAAGCCCTGAGCGACGGCCCCAATGCCGTGCCGCTGAAACACATGCGCGCCTTGCTGGAAACGCTGGTGGCGCTGGACGGCGTCACCAAAAAGAATGGTTTTCTTGAAAACCACTTCAACGACTAAACCCGCCCTGCCATGCCCAGCGCCTACATCAACGCCAACGACTCAGACGCGGATGCGGACCAGGACGAAGCGGCCAAAAAATGGTCCAGCGCGGCCATCATGGTCGTGGCGGAAGGCGTCTGATGTCTATCTATTTTGTTTTTATATTTTTGGACCTAAGGGAAATTAATGAGTGCAATTGTTGATATCGTAGGCCGTGAGATTCTTGATTCACGCGGCAACCCCACCGTCGAATGCGACGTCTTGCTGGAGTCCGGCACCATGGGCCGCGCAGCCGTGCCGTCTGGCGCCTCCACCGGTAGCCGTGAAGCCATTGAACTGCGTGACGGTGACGCAAAACGCTACCTGGGTAAAGGCGTACTCAAAGCCGTAGAACACATCAACACCGAGATTTCTGAAGCCGTGCTGGGCCTGGACGCCTCCGAGCAGGCCTTTCTGGACAAGACACTGATTGACCTGGACGGCACCGAGAACAAAAGCCGCCTGGGCGCCAACGCCATGCTGGCGGTCTCCATGGCCGTAGCCCGCGCTGCGGCTGAAGAATCAGGCTTGCCCCTGTACCGCTACTTTGGCGGCATGGGCGCCACGCAAATGCCTGTGCCCATGATGAACGTGGTCAACGGCGGCGCCCACGCCAACAACAACCTCGACCTGCAAGAGCTGATGATCATCCCCGTGGGCGCACCCAGCTTTCGCGAAGCCGTTCGCTATGGCGCCGAGGTGTTCCACGCCCTGAAGAAAATTTTGCACGACAAGAACATGAGCGTGGCGGTGGGCGACGAAGGTGGCTTTGCCCCCAACGTGCCCAGTCATGAAGCCGCCATTCAGTTGATTCTGGAAGCCATCGACAAGGCCGGTTTTGTCGCCGGTGAACAAATTGCCCTGGGCCTGGACTGCGCCGCCAGCGAGTTCTACAAAGACGGCAAGTACCACCTCGAAGGCGAAGGCCTGGTGTTGAGCTCTGAAGAATGGACCGACATGCTGGCCAATTGGGTCGACAAATACCCCATCATCAGCATTGAAGACGGCATGGCCGAAAACGACTGGGACGGCTGGAAGACTCTGACCGACCGCTTGGGTAAAAAGGTGCAAATCGTGGGAGACGATCTGTTCGTCACCAACACCAAGATCTTCCAGGAAGGCATCAGCAAAGGCATTGCCAACTCCATCCTGATCAAGATCAACCAGATTGGCACGCTGACCGAAACCTTCGCCGCCATCGAGATGGCCAAACGGGCGGGTTACACCGCCGTCATCAGCCATCGTTCAGGCGAGACAGAAGACTCCACCATTGCCGACATCGCGGTGGGCACCAACGCCGGTCAGATCAAGACAGGCAGCTTGAGCCGTTCTGACCGCATGGCCAAGTACAACCAGTTGCTGCGCATTGAAGAAGACCTCGGTGATATCGCCACCTACCCAGGCCGCGCTGCCTTTTACAACCTGCGTTAATTCAAGCCATGGGCAACCGTTTTGTCCCCCTCGCACTCACCGCACTGCTCGTGATCATTCACGCGCAGCTGTGGTTTGGCCGCGGTAGCATTCCCAACGTGGCCCATCTGCACGACCAGCTCGACGAGCAAAACAAAAAAAACCAGGAAGCCCTGCTGGCCAATAACCGCCTCTCCGCTGAGGTACGCGACCTCAAGGAGGGGCTTGAAATGGTGGAAGAGCGCGCCCGCATGGAGCTTGGCATGGTCAAGTCCAACGAGATCTTCGTCCAGATCTCCAAATAAGACACGCCAAGCCCGGCTGACCCTGCCTCATGGCGTTCAAAGTTGCTATTTTGGGGGCCGAATGCACCGGCAAAACCACCCTCGCCCAAGCGCTCGCAGACCAGCTGCAAAGCCAGCCCAATGGCGCCCAGTGGCTGCCAGAAGCCCTGCGCACCTGGTGCGCGCTGCACCAGAGAACGCCGCAAGCGCATGAGCAACTCGCCATTGCACAAGCCCAACTGCAAGCCGTGCGCCACGCCGCACCCACCGGGTTTTTATTGGCCGACACCAGCCCCTTACTGACAGCCATTTACAGCGACCTGCTGTTTCAGGACAGCAGCCTGTACCCCATGGCCTTGGAACATCAAAAAATTTACGACCTGACCCTGGTCACCGGCCTGGACATAGCCTGGGTACCGGATGGCCTGCAACGCGACGGCCTAAAAGCCCGAGAAGCGTTTGACAGCCGCTTGAGGGAGGTGTTACAGCAGCACGCCTTGCCCTACGCCGTGGTCTATGGCCAGGGGCCTGAGCGCACGGCCTGCGCACTGCAACGCATTACCCACCTTGCAGAGGTAGCACAAGCGCCACATAAGCCCACCGCATCGGCTTGGCGCTGGCCTTGCGAAAAATGCAGCGACCCCGAGTGTGAACATCAACTTTTCAGTCGATTATTGAACTGAGGTCGTGCCGGGTGGCACATCGCCCGGGGGCGCAAATATGTGCGCGACGTCCACCGGGTCAAAGCGGTAATGTTCGCCGCAAAACTCACACGCCACCTCAACGTCCGGACGCTCCGTCAGAATACTTTGCGCCTCTTCAAGGCCCAGGCCACGGATCATATTGACCACGCGCTCCCGGCTGCAACTGCAAGAAAAATGCGGCGCTTGCTCACCCACCAAAGGCTCGAAGCGCACTAGGCTTTCTTCCCAAAAGAGGCGGCGCAAAATGGTGTCCACATCCAGCGTCAGCAGCTCCTCGCGCTTGAGGCTGGAGGCCAATATCGCAATCCGGTTGTAGTGCTCGTTCACGCCAATTTCATCTTCATTGGCCTGGCTGACCAAACTGCCGGCCAGGTTGCCCACGCCTTCCAATGGCAGGCGCTGAATCAGCAAGCCTGCGGCCACCTTGTCGTCTGCCGCCAGCACCAGGGTGGTATCGAGCTGTTCACTTTGCAGCATGTAATGCTCCAACACCTGACTCAGGCTTTCCAACTTTTCATGCTGATCGCCAAACAAGGGCACCACGCCCTGGTAAGGCTGCTGGCCAGGGAACTTGTTGGCGGGGTCCAGCGTGATGGCGCACTTGCCTTCGTTGTTGACATTGACCATCATGCTCAGGCTGGCATCGCTGGACAGCGTACCGCTGACCTTGGCGGTCGCACGCAGGCCCAAGTCAGACTTCACCTCCACCACGGCCAGCTTGACCGGGCCGTCTCCAAAAATCTGCATGATCAGCGACCCATTGAACTTGATGTTGGACTGCATCAAGGTGGCTGCAGCCACCATCTCGCCCAGCATGTTTTGCACCGGCAGCGGGTAAGCCCCCTCGGCGTTACCCGAGTTGCGCCGCGCCAGGATGTCAGTCCAGGCGTCTGTCACGCGCACCAGCACACCGCGTACCGGCAGGCCATCAAATAAAAACTTGTGAAGTTCAGACACTCAAATGTTCCTTCATGCCCCAACCAGAAGCGGGGCATTCATCATGCAAAAAAATCAGGCTATCTTTTTCAAACCCGTGCGGAATCGCCGCGCATTGTCCACGTAGTGTTTGGCACTCTGGCGCAAGCCTTCCAGCTGCTCGGGGGTCAACTGGCGCACCACCTTGGCCGGGCTGCCCAAAATCATGGAACCATCGGGAAATTCCTTGCCCTCGGTCACCAAAGAACCCGCACCAACCAGGCACCCCTTGCCAATCTTGGCGCCATTGAGCACCACCGCACCAATGCCGATGAGCGAACCGTCACCCACGGTGCAACCGTGCAACATCACCTGGTGGCCTACGGTGACGTCCTCGCCCACAGTCAGGGGCATACCATGGTCGGCGTGCAACACACTCAAGTCCTGGATATTGCTGCCGCGCCCGATGCGAATGGTTTCGGTATCGCCCCGAATCACCACGCCAAACCAGATGCTGACGTCTTCTGCAAGCACCACATTGCCCATGACCTGGGCACTGTCAGCCACCCAGGCAGATTCTGCTATTTTCGGGGCCGCCCCGTCGAGTGCATAAATGGCCATATCTCGTCCTTTGCTTCAAATGGCAAACTCAATTGCCGGGTTCAGGTGCAACGCGAAGTTGTCGCGTTCAGTTGCCTAGAATTGTAAGGATGGAACTCCTCACATGAACGCTCAACTCAACGCGCCCAACCCAAACACCCTCAGAGGTGCTGCCCTGCACATCATTCGCCTGTGCAACCCCCATGAAAAAGCCGCTGCCTTGCGTCAGTTGGAGCCCGAGCGCCTGCTTAACCTGCCGCACGAACCCATAGCAACCCTGCCTGGTATTCCCGGGCGGCCCGAGCGGCTTGAATTGGTGCATGCCACGCAGATGAAACACCGCGCCGTAGGCACCCTGGAAGGCCGTGCCATGCTGATTCATGCCCTCGCGCACATAGAGGCCAACGCGGTCAATTTGGCGCTCGACATTCTGTGGCGTTTTAGCGGCATGCCCGAGCGCTTTTACCTGGACTGGTGGCAAGTGGCGCAAGAAGAAGCGCTGCATTTTCAGTTGCTCGATGCGCACCTCAATAGCCTGGGCTTTGCCTATGGCGACTTTGCCGCGCATGACGGCCTGTGGGACATGGCCGAAAAAACCAAGGACAGCCTGCTGGCCCGACTGGCGCTGGTACCCCGCACGCTGGAAGCACGCGGGCTTGACGCATCTCCGGCCGTACGCAACAAGCTCATTTCAGTGGGGGACCGGGCCGGCGCCGACATTCTGAGCCTCATCCTGCGCGATGAAATTGGGCATGTGGCCGTAGGCAACCGGTGGTACCGCCACCTCTGCGTCCAGCAGGGGCTCGACCACATCCAAACCTACGCCGATTTGGCAAAACGCTATGGCGCCCCCCAGCTCAAAGGGCCGTTCAACCTCGATGCGCGCCGCGCCGCCGGTTTTGACGAGGTCGAACTGGCGCAGCTCGGCTCTTAAACCGGGGTACCGCGCCCCTCACCCCCGGGGGTGGTGTTGGGCATGCAGGCTTTTCAGCCGCTCACGCGCCACATGGGTGTAAATCGTGGTGGTCGAAATATCGGCATGGCCCAGCAGCATTTGTACCGCACGCAAATCGGCGCCGTGGTTCAGCAAATGGGTGGCAAAGGCATGGCGCAAGGTGTGCGGGGACAAAGGTGCGGTAATGCCCGCCGCCAGCGCGTGCTGCTTCACAATCACCCAGAAGCGCACCCGGCTCATGGCCGTGCCGGTTTTAGGCCCGCGGCTCGTCACAAACAAATCGTCACTCTGCTTGCCCGCCAGCAGCTCGGGGCGACCCTGCGACAGGTAACGCCCCACCCACAGACTGGCCACCTCGCCAAACGGCACCAGCCGCTCCTTGTTGCCCTTGCCAAATACCCGCAGCACGTTGTCAGACAGACTCAGGTTCAACACCGTCAACCCCACCAGCTCGCTTACCCTGAGACCACTGGCGTACATCAGCTCCAGCATGGCGCGGTCGCGCAGGCCTTGCGCGCTCCCTGTATCTGGGGCGGCTAGCAGGGCTTCAACCTGCGCCTCGGACAAGGTCTTGGGAACCCGCAAGGCCTGGCGGGCCGATTGCAGCTTCAAGGTGGGGTCGGCGCTGAGCATGCGCTCACGCAAGGCCCAGCGAAAAAACCGTTTGAACACCGTCAAGCGCCGGTTCGCCGTGGTGGCTTTGCTGGTGCTGTGGCGGTCTGCAAAGTAGCCGTTCAGGTCATGCTCAACAACATGCAACAAGGCCTGCTGCCGGGTCTTGAGCCAGGCCTCGAACAGCGTCAGGTCACGCCGGTAGGCCGCCAAAGTATTTTTGGACAGCCCCTCCTCCAGCCACAAGGCATCCGTGAATTGATCGATGAGCGGGTCTGGCAAGGCGCGGTCAATCGAGTTTAAGTTTGGCGGAGTCCACCACTTTTTTGTACACCTCAAACTCGGCTTTGATCTGCTCGCCAAACTGCTCTGGCGTGTTGGCAATGATGATTGAGCCGGTGTCCTCAATGCGCTTTCTCACCGCCGGATCTTCCAGCGCCTTGCGCACGCCGGCATTGATCTTGTCCACAATGTCACGCGGCATACCCTTGGGGCCATAAATGCCGTAATAAGCCATGCGGTTCACCGGCTCCAGCCCCACCTCTTTGAACGTAGGCACCTGGGGCAGCTGCGCCAGACGCTGCGGGGCTGCCACCACAATAGGCACCAGCCGGTTGCTCTGGATGAAAGGCAATGCTGAAGGCAGGTTGTCAAAGGTCATGGGCACCTGGCCTGCCACCGTGTCGTTGAGCGCCGGGCCAGCACCACGGTAAGGAATGTGGGTGATATAGGTGCCGCTCAGGTTTTTGTACAACTCCATCTGCAAATGCCCAATGCCCCCGGTACCCGATGAAGAATACGAATACTTGCCCGGATTTTTCTTCAGTTCAGCCAGGAAACCTTTGTGATCCTTGGCCGGAAAACCAGGGTGCACCGCAATCACATTGGGCGTGGCCGCAATGTTGATGATGGGGGTGAAATCGGTCATCGCGTTGTAGGGCATCTTCGGGTTGATCGCCGGATTGGCCGCCGTGGTGGACACGGTGGCCATACCGAGGGAATAACCATCGGGCGCGGCCTTGGCGGTTTCATTGGCACCCACCACGCCGCCGCCGCCAGCCTTGTTTTCAATCAACACGGTCTGGCCCAGGGCCTTGCCCAGCGGCTCGGCAATCACGCGGGCGATGATGTCGGTGGTGCCGCCAGGCGCAAACGGCACCTGCAGCCTGATGACCTTGTTGGGGTAACCCTGCGCCAAGGTGCTGCCCGCAACAGCTACCAGACCAGCAGCAATGAGTGTGTGACGAAACATGAAAAGGCTCCTAGAAAACAAAATATGAACGCACGTCATGGTACCCCGCAGCCTGGGCGCGCCCAAACCTCTTTCCCTAGGGCAAACACCAAGAAACGCCCACTTTCGCTGCTATTCTTGCCCCGGTGAATTACGCCCAACTCCTCGTCCCCGACTTTTCCCTGATTCTGTGTGGCTATCTGGTCTGCCGCTTCACCGCGCTGGACCGCAAGGTCTGGGAGCCGATTGAGGGCCTGGTCTACTACTTTTTGTTTCCTGTGCTGCTGTTTCAGTCCATTGTGAAGAGCCCGCTGGACCTGGGCACCACCTCCAGCCTGATTGGCGCGGGCTGGAGCCTGGGCGCGGTAGGTATTGCGCTGGCCTACTCGCTGCCGCATTGGCCCTGGCTGGGCCAGCACATGCCGCAGCGCCTGCATGCCGCCAGCACCCAGGTGGCGTTTCGCTTCAACTCCTTTATTGGCTTGGCCCTGGCCGACCGCTTGGCCGGCCCAGCCGGTTTGCAGTTGATCGCCGTGCTGATTGGCGTGTGTGTGCCGCTTTACAACGTGGCCGCGGTCTGGCCCATGGCACGCCAGGCGAAACGCGGATTTTTGCGCGAGCTGCTGCGCAACCCACTGATCATTGGCACCGCCTCTGGTTTACTCGCCAATCTGCTGGGGCTGTCGATACCGCTGTGGCTGGAGCCTTCTGTCTCGCGCATTGGGGCTGCGTCACTGGCCTTGGGCTTGATGTCCGCCGGTGCCGGCATGCAATTCAGCGCCCTAAACCGGGGTAAAACCCTGGGAGTGGCCTTGCTGGGGATTCGGCATTTCATCTTGCCCCTGGTCGCACTGGGGGTGGCGCAGCTGTTTCATCTGAGTCCCCTGCAAACCACCGTTCTGCTTATTTTTTCAGCACTCCCAACGGCCTCCAGCTGCTACGTACTGGCCGCACGCATGGGCTATGACGGCGCTTATGTGGCCGCGCTGGTCACGCTGTCGGTGGGCTTGGGCATGTTGAGCCTGCCTTTTGCATTGGGCGTGCTCCGATTTTTGTAATCGCCGCTACGGTTTATCCTACTGCCCATCCTTTTCGGAGAATTCCTTGGCCAGACGACTTCCCCCCTTTGCTGCCATTCGCGCCTTCGAGGCGGCCGGCCGGCACTGTAATTTACGGGCGGCAGGCGAAGAGCTTTTCTTGTCGGTCTCCGCCGTGAGCCACCAGGTGCGTTCGCTGGAGCAATTCCTGGGCGTGCAACTGTTTATTCGCACCCACAACAGCCTGGAACTCACCGACGTGGGACGGGACTACATGCTGGTCTTGGCGCAAGCGCTGGACCTGATTGCCTCCACCACGGCGCGCACCGAGGCCATACGCAACACCACCCGCATCTCGATCAACCTGGTGCCCTCGCTGGCGGTGTTGTGGTTGATGCCAAGGCTGGGCAGTTTCTACGACAAGCACCCTTTGGTGGACGTCAACATCGTGACCTCGCTGGAGCCGCTGGGTTTTCGCTCGGGTCCGATGGACATGGAAATACGGTACGAACCCATCAGTGCCCTGGCACCAAGCTCTACCGTATTGTTTCGCGAGTCGTGTTACCCCGTCTGCTCCAGATCGTACGCCGAACAGACTGGCTTGCTGGAAAACGAGGGGACACTGGGCAACTTCACGCTCATCCACTGCCAGACCAGTCCTACAGAATGGGATGATTGGCTCAGCCAGGCCAAGCTCACCGGCGTGCGTCCCCTGCGCATACTCAATGTGGATACCCGCGCCCTGTCCTTGCAAGCCGCAGAAAGCGGGCTAGGCGCCGCGATGGGAAGAAGCCCCTTTGCGCTGGGACACCTCGCCGATGGACGGCTCATTTCCTTGAGTGAACGGTCCATTCCCACTGGTTTTGCCTACACACTGCACCTGTCTGACAGTTCAGTACGCAACCCTGCGGTTAAGGCCTTTGCCCAATGGCTCAATGTGCAGGCACAAGACGCTGCCCAGCACGACCCTGGCATGACTGATGCAGTGCTTATTTCACAACAAGCGTGACTCGTAGGGGTAGGTGGTCAGCCGCTCCACGCCTTGCGGCGTGATCAGCACCTGCTCTTCCAACTTGACGCCTTCGCCGCCATCGCGGTCACCCACAAAGCTTTCCACACAGACGGTCATGTTGGCTTCAAATTCACCGTCCTGGCCGCACAGGTGAAAAATGTCCGGGTAAGGAATGATGGGGTACTCCCCCGTCATGCCGTTGCCGTGGATGGGGCACAGGTAACGGTGGTCCACGTACTTGTCCGGAATAGGCCAGGTCTTGTTGGCAAACTCGCGGAACGACAGGCCCACCTTCAGCAACGCCATGTTGTGCTGCAACTGCTCGTAGGCCAGGCCGTAGAGCTCACGCTGAACCGGCGTGGCCGGACCGTCGCCCGCCAGAAAGGTGCGTGACATGTCGGTGTAGTAGCCGTGGCAGCCAATGGCATCGGTGTCCAGACACACCAGTTCACCGGCCTGAATCACCTTGTTGCCCGTTTCCTGAAACCAGGGGTTGGTGCGGTGCCCGGAGTTGAACAGCCGGGTTTCAATGTATTCGCCACCGCCAGCAATCAGCGCCTGGTGCAAATCGCCAAACACCTGGTTTTCGGTGCGCCCGGGCAGCAGGTTCTGCTCCATGTAGGCCACCGCTGCTTGCGTGCCGGCCACCGAGGCGCGCACCAGTTGCAGTTCAGCCGGCGTTTTGATGGACTTGGCGCGGTCGATCGAAATGGAGGCGTCCACCACCGTCAAGCCGGCACGCATCAGCGCAGGCACCACGTCAATCGGCGCGCGCTCCACCCCAAGGCGGGCGCCGCGCAGACCGCATTGCGCCATCAGGTCCTGAATATCCTGCACAAAAGCGGCCAGGTGTTCGGCGTGGTGGTCACCCGAGTAAAACGGGTGAACGCCCTTGGCCGGTCGCACTTCGTCCACGGTGGGGTAGCCCTCAGCGAGGTGCGCGCAACTCATGTACTCAAACAGCACCACCGGACCAAACACCGGCACAAACAGGTAGCGGCCCGGGTTGCGCGTGGTGTTGATTTGCATGTTGCGTACACCGCAGGCGTAACGGATGTTGACCGCATCAAAGTAAATAGCAGCGCCTATGTGGTTGGCCGCCAGCACTTGGCGCAGCCGGGCCAGGCGCTCCACGGCGGCCTGCTTTTCAATGTCGGGCGAAAGGCAAAAATCCGGGATATTCAGCGTCATGGTCAAGGCGGCGTGGTGTGTTGAAGGCCGTATCCTAGGGACAGGCCCGCCCCACCACAATCGTAAAAAATTACACCGGCTTGAATTAAATTTGTCAGACCGTGCAAGCCTCTTGCACCGCCAGATGACGCCAGCAGACGCCTGGGCTGCGGCTTAACTCGCCAAGGCCAAAGCCCAGGCCACATGCTCGCGCACCAGGGCGCTGGGGTGCTCGGCGCGCAACTGCAGGGCCTGCACCAAGGCCTCCTCGCGCACGGGCGCAGCCGCGTGCAGCGCATTGCCCATGGCCACAGCTATGTTGCGCAGCCAGCGCTCGTGGCCAATGCGCCGAATCGGGCTGCCTTCAGTGAAGCGCAAAAACTCAGCCTCGGTCCAGGAGAACAGCGTAGCGAGCTGCTGGCCGCTCAGGCCCTGGCGCTCGTCAAAGTCGGGCAAAGCACTGCGCTGGGCAAACTTGTTCCAGGGGCAGATAAGCTGGCAGTCGTCGCAGCCATAAATGCGATTGCCCATCAGGGGGCGCAGTTCCAGGGGAATGGCGCCAGCGTGTTCAATCGTCAAGTAAGAAATGCAGCGCCGCGCATCGAGTTGATGCGCTGCCGTGAAGGCCTGGGTGGGACAGACATCCAAGCAGGCCTGGCAACTGCCGCAATGCTCGGTCACGGGCGTACTGGGCGGCAAGGCCAGGTCGACAAAAATTTCACCCAGAAAAAACATCGAGCCGGCCTCGCGGTTGAGCAGCAAGGTATTTTTGCCACGCCAGCCCTGCCCGCTGCGGCTGGCCAGTTCAGCCTCCAGTACCGGCGCTGAATCGGTGAACACCCGGTGGCCAAACGGGCCAATCTCGCGGGCAATGCGCTCGCTCAACTGTTGCAGGCGGCTGCGCAGCACCTTGTGGTAATCACGCCCCCGGGCGTAGACCGACACCACGCCCTCGGTGGGGCGCTCAAGCCGCGCCCACTCCACACGCTGCCAGTCGGCGGGCGCCTGCTGCGGCAGGTAGTCCATGCGGGCGGTGATGACGCTCAGGGTGCCAGGCAGCAGCTCGGCCGGACGCGCGCGCTTCAGGCCGTGCGCCGCCATATAGGCCATGTCGCCATGAAAGCCCTGGGCCAGCCAAGCCGATAATCCGGGTTCTGATGACGACAAATCCACACCGGCGACGCCAATTTGAGAAAATCCCAGTTCCCGGCCCCAGGCCTGCATGTTGGACACCAATTGACTGCTGTTGATTTGAATGTTGGAGGGGATCACACCCCGATTGTAAAAACTCTGCACTGGCACGATGAAGCAGCCACGCAGCGCTTTGCCGCCACCCTGGCCCAGGTGCCCGCGCTGGGCCAGGCCTTTATTGAATTGCGGGGTGAATTAGGTGCTGGCAAAACCACGCTGGTGCGCCATTTGCTGCAGGCGCTGGGCGTGACGGGCCGCATTAAAAGCCCGACCTACGCGGTGGTGGAGCCCTACGAGTTGCCCGGCTTGTGCATCTGGCACTTTGACTTTTACCGTTTCAGCGACCCGCGGGAATGGGAAGACGCCGGTTTTCGCGACATCTTTGCCAGCCCTGGCCTCAAACTCGCCGAATGGGCCGACAAAGCCGCCGGCTTTATTCCCACGCCAGACTGCGTCATTGAGCTGGTAGTTGCCCACAGCGACGACACCTCTACCACCCCCGGTGACGAAGCCCGCCAGGTCACCCTGACGGCCTATAGCGCCCTCGGGCGCGCGCTGCTGCCGCCATGAAACGCCGCCACCTTTTGCAAGCTGGCACCCTGGTGCTGACCCTGGGCGCCGGGCAGCTGGCTCGAGGCGCCAGCATTTTGGCGGTGCGGCTGTGGCCAGCGCCAGACTACACACGCGTCACCATCGAATCCGATACAGCGCTGAGCGCCGCACCGCAACTGGTGGAGAACCCGCCCCGGCTGGCGGTGGACATTGAGGGCATTGACCTGAACCCGGCCCTGAAGGAGCTGGTGGCCAAGGTGCGGGCCGACGACCCGACCATTGCCGGCATCCGCGTGGGGCAAAACGCGCCGGGCCGGGTGCGTCTGGTGATTGACTTGAAGCAGGCCATTCGGCCCCAGGTTTTCACCCTCACACCCATTGCCGCCTACCAGCATCGCCTGGTGTTTGACCTCTACCCGACCCAGGTGGTCGACCCGCTAGAGGCCTTGATTGCCCAGCGCCTGCAAGCCAAATCAGAGCCCGCCGCACCCATCGATGCGCTGGGCGAATTGATTGCCCGACAAAGCCAGAAATCCAGCTCGCCAGCGGCACCCGCTTTGCCCGCTTTGCCCGCTTTGCCCGCCCTGCCCGCCCCACCCGAACCCCTGGTGGCGGCTGCGCCAGGCAGCGGCAAAAAAGAGGCCACCGACCGGCTCATCATCATTGCGCTGGATCCTGGCCACGGCGGAGAAGACCCGGGCGCCATCGGACCTGGGGGCACGCGTGAAAAAGACGTGGTGCTGCGCCTGGCGCACCGCCTGCGCGACCGCATCAACCAAACCAACCTCAACGGCAGCCCCATGCGCGCCTACCTCACGCGCGATGCCGACTACTTTGTGCCCTTGCATGTGCGCGTGCAAAAAGCCCGCCACGTGCAGGCCGACCTGATGATCAGCATTCACGCCGATGCGTTTTTCACGCCCCGACCGCAAGGCGCCAGCGTGTTCGCCTTGAGCCAGGACGGCGCCTCCAGCACGGCGGCGCGTTGGATGGCCGCCAAGGAAAACAAGGCCGACCAGATTGGTGGCCTCAACATCAAAGCCAAAGACGCCCAGATCAAGCAGGTCTTTCACGACATGCTGACCACTGCCCAGATCAAGGACAGTCTCAAACTCGGCAGTGCGATGCTGGGTGAAATGGGTCGCGTGGGCAAGCTGCACAAAGGCCAGGTGGAGCAAGCCGGCTTTGCCGTGCTGAAGGCGCCCGATATTCCCAGCGTGCTGGTGGAGGCCGCCTTCATCAGCAACCCGGACGAAGAAGCCAAGCTCAACAGCGACGACTACCAGGACCAGCTGGCCAACGCCCTGATGCGCGGCATTGAGAGCTACTTCTCTAAAAACCCGCCGCTGGCGCGCAACCGGTCGATATAGCGGAGGTGGTGGTGCGGCGGTAATGCGGTGGGCGCTTCGGCCGCGCCGCCTTCAAATAAAGGGCAGGGTCGTCAGACGCGCCTTGAGGGTCTGGCCCTCTTTCTGTACCGTGACCTCATCGCCTGCCGCGCAGGTGGCGGCCACCAGGCCAAAGCCGATGTTTTTTTGCAGCCGGTACGACCAGACGCAGTTGGTCAAGTTGCCTACCTTCTGGCCGTGCTGGTAAATGCCGTGCCAATGAAAACCCAGCTGCGTGGGTTGATCGCCTTCCAGCATCACCCCCAATTGCTGGCGCTTCACGCCGCTGGCCTTGATCTGGCGCAAGGCCCCAATACCCACCACATCGTCAGCCACGTCCAGGTCAATGTATTTGTCCAGCCGCACCTCAAACGGGTTGGTAGTCTCGTCGGTATCGCCACCGTAGGAGATCAGGCCGCTTTCCACCCGCTCACAAAAGCTGGGGTTGCCCGGGCCTATGTCCCAGGGCTTGCCGGCCTCGCGCACCAGGTTCCACAGCTTGGTGCCCTGCGCGCCGTCCATCAGGTAAATCTCAAAGCCACCCTGCTTGGACCAACCCGAGCGTGCCAACACCACCGGAATGCCGCTGATCGACGTTTCCTTGAACCAGAAGTACTTGAGGTCTCGCACCCAGTCGCCAAACAGGGCGGCGATGACCTCCACCGCCTTGGGGCCTTGCACGGCCAGGGGCGACACATCGGGCTCGCTGACCTTGACCCGCAGCCCGCGCTCGGCCGCAATGGCGCGCGCCCAGAACCAGATATTGGAGTCGGCGATGGACAACCAGAACTTGTTGTCGTCGAGCTTCAGCAAAATCGGGTCGTTGATCAGCACACCCTCATGGTTGCACAGCGGCACGTACTTGCCCTGCCCTACCTGGCATTTGGACAAATCGCGCGTGCACAAAATTTGCGCCAACCGGGCGGCGTCCGGCCCCTCCAGTTGCACCTGACGTTCAACCGCCACGTCCCACTGAGAAACGCCCTGTATCAGACGCCAGTACTCCGCCTCCGGATGGCCAAAGCTGGTGGGCATTAGCATGTGGTTGTAGGTGGTAAATGCCGTGACCCCCTCGGTCAGGGTGGCCTCGTAGAACGGGGAAGGCCGTAGCCGTGCAGAAGGGGTGATACCAAACATAGGGAATACTTTCAGTTCGTCAGTCGTAGCTGTACTGTAGTCACTGCCGTCCAGTTCTTTAGCTGGGGAATGTCCTAGTGAAACAAGACGTGGCATGAAAGACGCGCGTCGCATCAGGTCAACTGCCTGGGGCGCATTGCCTTATGGTCAGAGCCTGACAAACCGGCTTGGCCGCCACCGTTTGGCGGCCATCTTTTGGGGAGGAAACCACGGCTTTGGAAACTTTCGACTTCATTATTGTGGGCGCTGGCTCGGCCGGATGCCTGCTGGCCGATGCCCTCAGCGCAGATGGTCAAAAAACCGTGCTGCTGCTGGAGGCCGGCGGGGACGAGCGCCGCTTCTGGATCAAAACCCCGATTGGCTACGGCAAGACTTTCTTCGATGCGCGTGTGAACTGGAAGTTCTCTACCCAGCCCGATCCCGGCTTGGCTGGACGCAACAGCTACTGGCCGCGTGGCAAGGTGCTGGGGGGCTCCAGCTCCATCAATGCGATGGTCTACTGCCGCGGCCTGCCCAACGACTACGACGACTGGCACCAGGCTGGCAACCCGGGTTGGTCCTGGAAGGATGTGGCACCGGTCTTTGCGCGCCTGGAAAAACGTGTGCGCCCAGATGGTTCTATTCAAGCGTCGGCGGCCACGGGCCTGGATGGCATGGGCGCCCTGTATGTATCAGACCGGGAACCTCAGTACCACCCGATCAAACGCTTTTTTATCGCCGGCGCCCAGGAGGCCGGCCTGCCACTGACCAGCGACATGAACGGAGCGGCGCCAGAGGGCGTGGGGGCTTACCAGACCAACACTTACAGGGGCTTGCGGTTTTCATCGGCAGATGCGTTTTTAAGGCCGGCGCTGCGCCGGCCCAAGGTCAAGCTTCAAACCCATGCCCTGGTTCACCGCGTCTTGCTGCAAGACCGCCGGGCCACCGGGGTGGAATACGAGGTGAACGGGCAGGTAGTGCAAGCCAGCGCCAGGCTGGAAGTGCTGCTGTGCGCCGGGGCGGTGAATTCACCCAAGTTGCTGCAACTCTCGGGCATTGGGCCGGCAGCCCTGCTCCAAAAGCACGGCCTGCCAGTGGTGCATGACAACCCCTTTGTGGGCGCCGGCTTGCAAGACCATTTGGGCATCAACTACACCTACCGCGCCACCCAACCCACCTTGAACGGGGTACTGGGTAGCTGGTCGGGCCGCTTGGCGGCGGGCCTGCGCTATGTGCTGCTGCGCTCCGGCCCCTTGAGCTTGAGCGTCAACCAAATGGGGGGCATGGTCAAAAGCTCGGCCCAACTCGACCGCCCCGATGTGCAGCTGTATTTCACCCCGGTGAGTTATTCCACCGAGCAAGTGGGCAAGCGCCAGTTGCTCAAACCCGACCCCTACCCGGGCTTCATCATCGGCTTCAACCCTTGCCGACCGCTGAGCACCGGACACATCGAGATTGCCTCCGCCCGGCCCCAGGACGACCCCCTCATTCGGCCCCATTATTTGAGCGCCCCGCAAGACATCGCCGGGGTGCTGGCCGGTGCCCGGCTGATTGGCCAGTTGCACAGCACACCGTCCATGCGGCAACTCATCGTGGGACAACCCGAGATTGACCTGGCCAATGCCAGTGACGCGCAAATTTTGGACGACTTTCGGGCCCGCAGTGGCACCGTCTACCACCCGTGTGGCACCTGCCGTATGGCGCCGGCCAACCAGGGCGGCGTGGTCGATGCGCAATTGCGCGTGCATGGCGTGCAAGCCTTGCGCGTGGTGGACGCCTCCATTTTTCCCAACATCACCTCAGCCAATACCCACGCCCCCACGGTGATGGTGGCGGCGCAGGCGGCCCGTTATATCCAGCAAACTTACCCCAAGGACCCGAGACCATGACGCACAGCGCGCACCACATTGCCAAGCTAGAAACCTTTGCCAACGAGTTTGTCTGTTTCGTCAAACTCACCACCGATACCGGCCATGTTGGCTGGGGTCAGACCTCCACCTACAACGCCGACATCACCGCCACCATTTTTCACCGGCAGGTTGCGCCCTGGGCGCTGGGCGCTGACGCGCTGGACATCGACACCCTGGTCAACATCATCGAGCGGCGCGAACACAAATACCCAGGCAGTTACCGCTGCCGCGCCGTGGCCGGACTGGACACCGCTATGTGGGATCTGCGCGGCAAGCTGGCGCAAAAGCCGGTGGTCGAATTGCTGGGCGGCACCGCCGGGCCGCTGCGCGCCTACGCCTCGTCCATGAAGCGTGACATCACGCCGCAGGATGAAGCGGCGCGCCTGGTGCGCCTGCGCGATGAAAAAGGGTTTGACGCCTTTAAATGGCGGGTAGCCGCCGAGTGCGGCGCCGATGTGGACGAATGGCCCGGCCGCACCGAAGAAGTCGTTCCGGTGGTGGCGCGCGCGCTGGGCGATGGCATTGCCAAGCTGGTGGACGCCAACAGCGGCTTCTCGGTCAAACGCGCCATTGAGGTCGGCCAGTTGCTGCAGGCCGAAGGCATCAGCCATTTTGAAGAGCCCTGCCCCTACTGGCATCTGGAACAAAGCCGGCAAGTCACCGAGGCGCTGACGCTCGATGTCACCGGGGGCGAACAGGACTGGGACCTGTCTACCTGGGCGCGCATGATCGAGATGCGCGCGGTGGACATTGTGCAACCCGACGTGATGTACATGGGCGGCCTCTCGCGCACCCTGCAAGTGGCCGCCATGGCGGCCCAGGCCGGCTTGCCCTGCACCCCGCACAGCGCCAATTTGTCGCTGGTCACCATTTGCACCATGCATTTGCTTGGCGCCATTCCCAATGCCGGCAAGTACCTGGAGTTTTCCATTGAAGGGCCTGATTACTACCCGTGGCAAGAAAACCTGTTCCTGGGCGATCCATTTGCCATCACCGACGGCAAGGCCAGCATTCCCGCCGGCCCCGGCTGGGGCGTTGAGGTGAACCCCACGTGGCTGCAAACCGCCAGCTACCAGGCCAGCGAGGTGAAGGCGTGACGATAAGCGCCAGCCAGTTTGCGCAGGCTTACCTGAGCAAGGGGCAACTGCCAGATTTGTCCAAACTGCCCACAGGCCACTGGATAAACGGGGCTTTTTGCCACTCAGCGGGCTCTGCGATGGAGAGCTTTGACCCCGGGCTGGGCCGGGCCTTTGCCAGCTTCAGCGCTGGCACGGCTCAGGATGTGGCGCGTGCGGTAGAGGCGGCTAACACCGCCCTGAAAGACTGGCGCCACTCCACCCCCGAGCAGCGCAGTCACCTGTTGAACCGCATGGCGGCCTTGCTGCTGGAGGACCTAGAAACACTGGCCTTCTTTGAGTCGCTCGACTCTGGCAAAACCCTGACCGAGGCGCGCGGTGATTTACGCAGCGCCGCCAACTTCTTTGCCTACTACGCCAGCGTGGCCCGCACGCTGGAGGGGCGCGCCCTGCCCACCGATGCCCAGCACATGAGCTGGACCCTGCGCGAGCCCGTCGGCGTGACCGCGCACATCATTCCCTGGAACTACCCCACCTCCACCTTTGCCCGCAGCGTGGCACCGGCATTGGCTGCCGGCTGCACCGTGGTGGCCAAACCGGCAGAAACCACCCCCTTCACCGCCTTGCTGATGGGCCAACTGCTGGCCAAGGCGGGGCTGCCTGCGGGCGTGGTCAATGTCGTCACCGGCTTAGGGCCCGTGGTAGGCGCCGCCCTGGCGCAGCACCCCAAGGTGCGCCACATCACGTTCACCGGATCGGTCCAAAGCGGTGTGACGGTGGCGCAGTCGGCCGCACCCCACGTGGCCAGCCTGACGCTGGAGCTGGGTGGCAAGTCGCCGCTGATCGCCTTGTCGGATTGCAATATTGACACCACGGCAGACGCCGCCCTGTGGGCCATTTACTCCAACGCCGGGCAAATCTGTTCGGCCGGCTCGCGCTTGGTGGTGCAACGCAGTATCCACAGCGCCTTGCTGGAGGCGCTGGTGCGCAAAACGAGCCTGCTCAGGGTGGGCCACGGTCTGCGCGACCTCGATGTGGGCGCCATCAACTCCGGTCAACAGCTGGCAAAAATTGCCGGGCACGTTGATGCGGCTCGGGCACGTGGTGCCGCCATTCCAGTGGGGGGCCATTCGGGCGCCGACAACCCACTGGACACCGGCTGGTTTTACCGCCCCACCATTTTGGATGACCTGCCCCACAACGACCCCTGCGTGCAGGAAGAAATTTTTGGCCCGGTGCTGGCCGTTCAAGTGGTGGACGATGACGAAGAAGCCCTGGCTGCGGCCAACGGCACCGCGTTTGGGTTGTACGCCGGCATCTTCACCCAGGACATCAGCCGCGCCTTGCGTCTGGCCCGCGACCTCGATGCGGGGCAAGTCACCATCAACGACTACTGGGCCGGTGGCGTGTCCGTGCCGTTTGGCGGCAACAAGCAATCGGGCTATGGCCGCGAAAAAGGCCAGGAAGGCCTGGCGGCCTACCTGTCCACCAAGTCGATCAGCGTCAAAGTGTAAAAATCAAACCATGTCTTCCACCACCCACCCCACCGCAGCGGGCGCCACTTCTGCCTCGTCTGCCTCGTCTGCCTTGACCCACACCAACCAGCGCGTGCTCATCACGGCGGCGGCCAGCGGCATTGGCCTGGCCACGGCGCAGGGCTTTTTGGCCGCAGGTGCCAAGGTCTTCATTTGCGATGTCAACGCCGAACAGCTTGCCCGCACGCTCCAGGAGCAGCCGCTGATGGCGGGCATGGTCTGCGACGTCAGTGACGAAGCCCAGGTGGCCGGCCTGTTTGAGGTGGCGCTTCAAACCCTGGGTGGCCTCGACATCTTGGTGAACAACGCGGGCATTGCTGGGCCTACGGCGCTGATCGAAGACATCAGCCTGCAAGACTGGCGCCAGTGCCTGGCGGTCAACCTCGATGCGGCATTTTTATGCGCCCGCCAGGCCGCGCGCATTCTGCGCAAGCAAGGCAGCGGGTCGATCGTCAACATGGCGTCCACGGCAGGTTTGTACGGCTTTCCAAGGCGCGCGCCCTATGCCAGTGCCAAGTGGGCCATTCGGGGCTTGACCAAAACCCTGGCGCAAGAACTCGGGCCCGCCGGGGTGCGCGTCAACTGCATCTGCCCAGGCTCGGTGGCGGGTGAGCGCATTGACCGGGTCATTGCCGCCGAGGCGAAAAAAACCGGGCAGTCCGAGGACGAAGTGCGCACTTTTCTGGCCCAGTCCGCATCCTTGAAAACTTTTATCCTGGCGCAGGACATAGCCGACATGATTGTGTTCGTCACCTCAGAAAAAGGCGCCCGCATTTCGGGGCAAGACCTGATCGTGGACGGCAACACCGAAACCCTTTGAACAGTTAACCCTGTATTCCGGTGTTCCCGATGTTTGCGGTGGCCTTGAATTTTTGAACCTGTTGTCGGTTCTGGGCGTCTTCTACCCGGTCGTCCTTGGGGCTGGTCTTAAAGCGCGCGCGGTAGGCGCGTGAAAAATACGACGACGAACCAAAGCCGCAGGCCACGCTGACATCGGTCACGCTCAGCGCTGTTTGCTGCAGCAACTCACGCGCCCGGTCCAGCCGCACTTGCAAATAAAACTGCGAAGGGGTGCACTTCAAGTGGGCGCTGAACAGGCGCTCAAGTTGCCGCCGGGTGATGGCCACTCGGCGCGCCAAATCGTCAATGGCAATCAGGTCTTCAATGTGCGCCTGCATCAACTCGACGGCCGCGATGGCCTTGGGGTTGTGCAGGCCAAAGCGCGAAGAAATTTCCAACCGCTGGTGGTCCGTGGGGTGCCGAATGCGTCCCAGAATGATCCAGTCCGAGATTTGGGTGGCCAGGGCCTGCCCGTGCTGCTTGCCAATCAGGGCCAGCATCATGTCAATGGACGCCGTGCCCCCGGCGCAGGTGATGCAGCGCTGGCCAATTTCAAACAAGGAGGTGCCAAGCCGGGTGGCCGGGTAGCGCTCCATGAAAGAAGCGTGCGAGTCCCAATGCAGGGCAATGGCTTCAGAGGCCAGCAAATCCGCCTCGGCCAGCACAAAGGCACCGCCATCAATGGCGCCCAGTGTGGCGCCCTGGCTTTGTACCCTTCGCAGCCACTGCCCCATGTCGGCGCGGTAGTAGGTCAAGGTATTGAAACCGGAGATCACAAACACCGTCGAGACGTCCTGCGCCTCCAAAAATGAGCCCTCCGTGGGCAACAACATGCCATTGGTGGCCACCACCGGCCCGCCATCGGTGCTGACCAGGTGCCAGCGGTAGCTGTTGGGTTTGAAGTGGTTGGCAATGCGCAAGGGCTCCAGCGCCGACAACAGGCCCAGAAATGAAAACTCAGGCAGCACCAGAAAGTGAAAGGCTTGGGGCTCAACACTCTGGGGTGCGGCGTTCATCTGGCCTCAGCCCCTGCCAACGGCTGCCGTCAGCCCGTACCACAGACTGGCGCCGGCCAAGAGAATGGCCAAACCGGCCAACGCTGCCAACCAACGCAGGCGCACGCGGGTGCTTTGCACCTGGGCTACCAACTGGGCGTTTTGCTCGGCCAGGGCCTTGATCAGCGCCGATGAGTCCACCATCTGGCGGTGCAGGTCGCTCACCTCGCCGCGCAGGCCTGCCACCTCGGCTTGTAGTTGCGCCATCTGAGGCATCTCACTGTCGGTAGCAGTCGCCGCCGCCAGGTCGGATTCTGGCGGCGTGCCGGGCTTGACCACCGCGCCCCACAGTTTTTTGGCGCCTTCGGCCACCAGAGGCGCGTTGCTGATGACGTCAGACCACGGAACGAGTTTGAGGGCGCTGAGCCAGCTGATTGCCATGCGATTTTCTTCCCTGTTCAAGTGTTGGATTTAGTCTGCCGCGCACGCCAGGCGCCTAGCAAAATGAGCAAGCCCGGCACAAAAATAAGCGCCCAGATTATTTTGTCCAGGTGGGCTTTGACAAAAGGAATATTGCCGAAGAAGTAGCCAATCGTCACGATGCCACCGACCCACAGCGCGCCGCCTGTTACATCATAAAAAGTGAACTTGGCACGGTTCATCTGGGCCACGCCCGCCACAAACGGCGCAAACGTGCGCAAAAACGGCATGAAGCGTGCCGCCACCAGGGTGATGCCGCCGTAGCGCTCGTAAAAAAGGTGCGCCCGTTCAAACGCTGCTTTGTTGAACAAACGCGAGTCTTCCCATTGAAAAACCCGGGGCCCAAAGTAACGCCCCACGGTGTAATTGGATTGGTTGCCCAAAATAGCCGCCGCCAGCAACAGCCCCACAGTCAGGGGATAGTTCATCAGCCCCACCCCGCACATGGCGCCCACCACAAACAGCAGCGAGTCACCCGGCAGGAAGGGCATGATCACCACGCCAGTCTCGACAAAGATGATCGCAAAGAGCAGCGCGTAAACCCACAAGCCGTAGCTTTGGACAAAGGCCTCGAGGTATTTGTCGACATGAAGAATAAAGTCAAGAATAAAGCTGATAAGTTCCATGGGCCGGATTATCCCTGTGCGCCAAAGACCGCTAGCCGACAAACCTAGAATAGCCCTTGTGAACCTAGTCCCACCCTCCCCTTTGCGCCGCCCCATTCGTGAACTGCCCGACGCGCTGATCAGCCAGATTGCCGCCGGCGAGGTGGTGGAGCGGCCCGCCTCGGTGGTGCGAGAGTTGGTGGACAACGCGCTGGACGCCGGCGCCACCCAGGTCACCGTACGCTTGCTGGCCGGCGGCGTGCGCCTGATTGCGGTGGAAGACGATGGGGCGGGCATTTTGCGCGAAGAGCTGCCCATGGCCCTCAAACGCCACGCCACCAGCAAGATCAGCAACCTGCACGAACTGGAATCTGTGGGCACCATGGGCTTCAGGGGCGAGGCGCTGGCCGCCATCAACTCGATTGCTGACTGCTGCATTTACTCCCGTGCGCAGGGCGAGGCGCAGGCCTTTAGCCTGGACGGTCACAGCGGCGAGTTGAGCCCGGTGGCGCGCAGCACCGGCACCACGGTCGAGGTGAAGGAGCTATTTTTCAGCACCCCGGCGCGCCGCAAATTTTTAAAAACCGATGCCACCGAGCTCGCCCATTGCGTGGAAGCCGTGCGTCGCCATGCGCTGGCCCGGCCAGACGTGGGCTTTGCCATCTGGCACGAAGGCCGCTTGGTGGAGCAATGGCGCCGCGCCGACCCCCAAACCATAGCGCTGCCCGCGTTAGAGCAACGCCTGGCCGACGTGCTGGGCGCAGACTTTGTCGAGCGCTCGGTGTGGGTGGACTACCAAAGCAGCGCCAACCGCGCGGACCACGCCCTGCCCGTGCGCGTGTGGGGCCGCGCCGGCATTCCAGACGCCGCCCGCTCGCGCGCCGACCAGCAGTTTTGCTACGTCAACGGCCGCTTTGTGCGCGACAAGGTGATCACGCACGCCGCACGCAGCGCCTACGAAGATGTGCTGCACGGCCACCGCCAACCGGTGTATGCGCTGTACATCGAGATCGACCCCACGCGGGTGGACGTCAACGTGCACCCCACCAAAATCGAGGTGCGCTTTCGCGACAGCCGCGAAGTGCACCAGGCCGTGCGCCACGCCATTGAAGACGCGCTGGCCGTGCCGCGCGCAGCGCTGGCGGCCTTGGCGGCCAACGCGGCGGCAGACGGCGATGCCGCTAGCGCGCCAGACCCCCATTCTTGGCAGACGGCCAAGCCCTGGGGCCAAGGCAGCATGCCGTTTGACGCAGCGCCCGGCCACCGGGTCAGCGACCTGGGCCTGCTGTGGGGCACCAACACCAACACCAACACCAACGCCAACGCCAGCAACGGCGCAGCAAACCAAGCCAACGCCGCCGAACAATTCACAGCGCCAAATCCCGCCTCACCTGACTCGGCCGCCTGGGCACCCGCGGCCTCGTTGCCGCCGGGCGACTGGCCGCTGGGCCGGGCCATTGCGCAGTTGCAGGGCATTTACATCCTGGCAGAGAACACCGAAGGCCTGGTGGTTGTGGACATGCACGCCGCGCACGAGCGCATTGTTTATGAGCGTCTCAAAAACCAGCTCAACCACGCCGATGCAGCCCAGGGCCTGAGCAGCCAACCCCTGCTGATTCCGGCCACTTTTGCGGCCACCCCAGCCGAGGTAGCCACTGCCGAGGCCCACCAGCAAACCCTGCTGACGCTGGGGCTGGAGATCACCCCGTTTTCACCCAAAACCCTGGCGGTGCGTGCCGTCCCCACCACCTTGGCGCAGGGTGATGCCACCGAGCTGGCGCGCAGTGTGCTGGCCGAACTGGCCCAGCACGACGCCAGCCGGGTGATTGAGCGCGCCCAGAATGAACTGCTGGCCACCATGGCCTGCCACGGCGCCGTGCGCGCCAACCGGCGCCTCACACTTGAAGAGATGAATGCCCTGTTGCGCCAGATGGAAGCCACCGAACGCTCCGACCAGTGCAACCACGGCCGCCCCACCTGGCGCCAGATCAAGGTACGTGAACTCGACGCCTTGTTCATGCGCGGGCGCTGATCCGCGCCTGACCCATGCTTTTCCTCATGGCAACCCCGGCCCAACGCAGCCGCGTCCACCTGGAAGTACGGGCCCTGTGGACGCTGGCCTGGCCAATTTTGGTGGCCCAACTGGCCAATATCGGCATGGCCGTGCTCGACGTCGCCATGGCTGGGCACGCCTCGGCGCAAGACCTGGCCGGGGTATCGCTGGGCGTGTCCATCTGGTTCATCGTCATCATCACGCTGATGGGTTTGCTGATGTCGGTCAGCCCCACCGTGGCCCACCATGTGGGCGCCCAGGAGTTTGACAAAGTGCCGCATGTGGTGCGTCAAGGCCTCTGGAAAGCCTTGATCGTGGGACTGGTGGCCATGCTGCTGGCCAATCTGGGCGCCCTGATTTTTGACTACATGACGCTGGAGCCTGAGGTACGCGTGCTGGCCCAGGGCTTCATACGCATCACCAGCCTGGCCCTGCCCGCTTTTGCCGCCTACCGTGTGCTCTACGGCTACAGCACCAGCCTGGGCCAGAGCCGCCCGCTGATGGGCATCGCCCTGTGCGCGCTGGTGCTCAACGGCTTGATCAACTGGCTGCTGATCTTCGGCCATTGGGGCTTTCCAAGGATGGGCGGCCTGGGTTGCGCTTGGTCCACGCTGATTTGCGTCTGGTTCAACCTGCTGGCCTTGCTGTGGTGGATGAAGCGCAGCCCGGCCTACCGGCGCACCTGGCCCTTGCAACAGTTTGAGGCGCCGCACTGGCCCCAATTGCGCGCCCTGTTCAAGCTGGGCCTGCCCATTGGCGTGACCTACTTTGCCGAAGCCAGCGCCTTCAGCCTGATTGCGCTGCTGGTGGCCAAGCTGGGCAGCAATCAGGTGGCGGCGCACCAGATTGCGCTGAACTTTGCCTCCCTCACCTTCATGCTGCCCATGAGCATGGGGGTGGCGATTTTGACGCGCGTGGGCCAATCGCTGGGCGCACGCGACCCGGTTGCCGCACGCTACCGTGCCTGGGTGGGTGTTGCCACAGCGCTGGTGTTCGCAGCCGTGGCGGCTGTGTTCATGGCGGTGTTCAACCAGCAGATTGCCCAGGCTTACACCAACGACGCCCTCGTGGCGACCCTGGCGGCTGATTTGCTGATGCTGGCCGCCGTGTTCCAGTTGTCCGATGCCTGCCAGGTGGCGACCAGCAGTGCCATCCGTGGCTACAAGGTCACGCGCGCACCCATGGTCATTCACCTGGCCGCTTTTTGGGGGGTGTCCTTGCCACTGGGTTATGTGCTGGGCCTGGCCCCGAGCTGGTTTCCCTGGTCACCCCAGCAACCCATGGGGGCACAAGGCTTCTGGCTGGCGCTGGTGGTGGGCCTGATGATTGCCGCCATCAGCCTGGCCCTGCTGCTGCGGCGCATTGCACGGCTTAGTTGCGCGGGCGCCCTGAAAACATGAACACGGGATGCCTTTGAAAACAACAAACGCGCCCATGCAGCCCGGCCTGATCGTCTTCATTTTGTCCTTGCTGCTGGGCTTGCAACCCCTGACGACCGACCTCTACCTGCCGGCACTGCCCGCATTGACTGAAGGTTTTGCTGCGCCGATGGTGCAAGCACAACTCACCCTCACGGCGCTGCTGCTGGCCTTTGGCAGTTCGCAATTGATCTGGGGCCCGCTGTCTGACCGTTTTGGTCGGCGCCCGGTGCTGTTGGTGGGCTTGGCGGCCTATGTGCTGGCCTCGGTGGGTTGCGTGCTGTCGCCCAGCATGCAGCTGCTGATTGTCTGGCGCGCCCTGCAAGGGGCGGCCATGGGCGCCGCTGTGGTGTGCGCGCGGGCGATCGTGCGTGACCTGTACCCGCCCGCGCAAGGTGCGCGCGTCATGTCCAAGGGACTCAGCGGCCTGGCCGTGGTGGCCTGCTTGAGCGCTCCGCTGGGCGGCTTGCTGTCAGACCTGTACAACTGGCGTGTGGCGCTTGCGGTGCTGGCCGTTTTTGGGGCCGGCTGCCTGGCTGTGATCGTGCTGCGCTACGAAGAAACCGCACCCCAAAAAAATCTGCAGGCACTCCGGCCCACCGTCCTACTGGCCACCTGGTGGACGATTTTGCGCAACCCCACGTTTGCCGCTTTCTCCGCGCTGTCGGTGAGCTCGTATGGCGGTCTGTTCACCTTTCTGGCTTCGTCGTCTTTTGTCTTTATCAAGGTGCATGGATTTAGCAAGACACACTACGGGCTGTTGATGCTGTGCACCTCGGTGGTGTACCTGTCGGGCACGTTTTTATGCCGCAGCTTGCTCACGCGCTTTGGCGTCCGCCGCACCGTCGCCATAGCCGGCGCCATCACGCTCACGGCCGGCACCACCATGGGTGTGCTGGCCTTGCTGGGGGTTCACAGCAGCCTGGCCATCATGCTGCCCATGTTTGGCTTCATGCTGGGCCACGGCATTCATCAGCCCTGCGGCCAAAGCGGTGCGGTAGGCCCGTTCCCTCAGGCAGCGGGTGCCGCCTCGGCACTGAATGGTTTTTTGATGATGCTGGCCGCCTTTTTCATGGGCAGCTGGCTAGGGACGCACCTCGACAACACGGTGTATCCGCTGGTCTACGGCATCTGGTTCTGGAGCGTGTTGATCACGCTGTCGGCCTGGACCCTGGTGCAAAAACATGGGCAAACCCGTGGCGACTGACCACCTTTCAACCGCCAGGCCCGCCCTGCGCTACCTGGCGCTGGCCGGCCCCACTGCCAGCGGTAAGACAGCCGCGGCGCTGGCCATCGCCCGCCAGCACCCGGTGGAGATCATCAGTGTCGACTCCGCGCTGGTCTACCGCAGCATGGACATTGGCACCGCCAAACCAAGCGCCGCCGAGTTGGCCACCGTGCCACACCACCTGATCAACCTCCGTGACCCCTTGCAAGCCTACAGCGCCGCCGAGTTTGAACACGATGCACGGCGCCTGATTGGCGACATCAGCGCGCGCGGCAAACTGCCCCTGCTGGTGGGCGGCACCATGCTGTATTTCAAGGCCCTGATGCACGGCCTGGACGACATGCCCCGGGCCGACGCTGGTGTGCGCGCGGTGATTGAAGCTGAAGCCCAGCAACACGGCTGGCCCGCGCTTCATGCCCAATTGGCCCGTGTCGACCCCGTGACCGCTGCGCGCCTGAACCCGGCTGACGGTCAGCGAATTCAGCGCGCTCTGGAGGTCTACCGGGTGTCGGGCCAGCCCCTGTCTGCCTTTCACACCGCCAAGCCCGTGCCTGGCGACACGGCGCAAGACAAGGCACCCGCCGGGCAAGCACTGATCTCCCTGGAGCCCTTTGATCGCGCCTGGCTGCACGCGCGCATTGCCCAGCGTTTTGACGCCATGTTGACCCAGGGCTTTCTTGACGAGGTCAAAGCACTGCGTGCGCGTGGTGACCTGCACCCCGACTTGCCCGCCATGCGCTGCGTGGGCTACCGGCAGGCTTGGGAAGCGCTGGACGGTTTGTGGCCGCTGGCCGAGTTGCGTGACAAAGGTATTTTTGCCACCCGCCAACTGGCCAAACGCCAGCTCACCTGGCTGCGCGCCATGCCCCAGCGGCGCGTGGTGGCTTGCGATGCGCCCGATGCCTTGGACCAGGTGTTGGCCCACGCCGAGGTGTTTGCAAGCGCATTTTTCAAGGACCTCACATGAACCTGGTGGTCTCCAACCTGAGCAAACATTACGCCGACGTGCCGGTGTTCAGCCACGTCTCCTTGACGGTAGCACCGGGCGAGTTTGTAGCTATCGTGGGCGAGTCAGGCGTGGGCAAGTCCACCCTGCTCAACTGCCTGGCGGGCCTGGACACCTGGGACAGCGGCTCAGTGCAACTCGGCGGTGTCGACCTAGGCGCTCTGGATGACACCGGCCTGGCCCAACTGCGGCGCGAAGCCATTGGCTTTGTTTTCCAGGCCTTTCACGTGCTGCCCCACCTGGATGTGGCGCAAAACGTGGCCCTGCCTTTGATGCTGCTGGGTCAGCGCGACGACGCCCGCGTGCAGGCCATGCTGGAGGCCACTGGCCTGGCCGGCCTGGGCCAGCGCCTGCCCCAGCAACTCAGCGGCGGGCAGTTGCAACGCGTGGCGATTGCCCGCGCCCTGGTGCACCGCCCGCGCTTGTTGCTGGCCGACGAGCCCACCGGCAACCTCGACCCCGACACTGCCGCGCGGGTACTTGATTTGCTGGTCACGCAAACCCGCCAATGCCAAAGCGCGCTGGTGCTGGTCACCCACGCCAAAGCCGCCGCGCAACGCGCCGACCGCGTGCTGCAACTCACCCGCGCGGGCTTGGTGGCGATGCCAGCCTGAAAAAGTGGGGCGCTTTCAGCCCGCGCCCAAATGCAGCGGCAAGGCCGTGGTGCTCTTGATCTGCTCCATGGAAAACGCCGAGGACACGCCCGAGAGCTGGGCCAACTGAATCAGTTGCTTGTAAAACCGGTCGTAACCCTCAATGCTTGAAGTCACCACCTTGAGCAGGTAATCCACATCGCCGCTCATGCGGTGAAACTCCTGCACCTCCGGCATGGCGGCTACCAGCGCAGCAAAAGAGGTGAGCCATTTTTCATCGTGCTGGCCGGTTTTAAGGCTCACAAACACCGTCACCGGCAAGCCCACTTTCTTGCGGTTGACGATGGCCACCCGCCGCTCGATGTAGCCCTCGTCTTCCAGCCGTTTGACGCGCTTCCAGCACGGCGTGCTGGAGCGCCCTACGCGCTCACCCAACTCGGCCATGGACAGCGCGGCGTTGTGTTGCAAAGCCGTCAATATCTCAATATCCAGTCTGTCCAGCATTTATTTCTACTAATTTATTAAATTGAAGAAAATTATTACCTTAAATAGGCCAAATCTGCAAATTTTAAGAAAATTAAAACCTGCTCTGGCTTCTACACTGCCGACTCGCCGCCCAACGGACCGGCCCACCCCGCCCGATACCTTCGAACCTGCCCGACCCACACCACCATGACCGACACGCTTTACCTCGACGCCAATGCCACCACCCAGGTTATGCCGGTCGCCGCTGCAGCAGCGCTGCGCGTGATGTCGACGCAGTTTGGCAACCCCAGCAGCACCCATTGCGACGGCCTGGTGGCACAGGCGGTGCTGTCGCAGGCGCGCGCCCATGCCCAGCAAGCCCTGGGTGCCGGTAACGGCCACCTCATGTTTACCAGCGGCGCCACCGAAGGCATACAAACCGCGGTCTTGTCCGCCTTGTGCGCCATTCGTGCACAACGCCGCCGCGGCGAGCCCGGCGGGCGCCTTCTGATGGTGGGCGCCACCGAACACAAAGCCGTGCCACAAAGCCTGGCGCACTGGAACAGCTTGCTCGAACTGGACCTGGAGATTTGCACGCTGCCGGTCAACGCGCAGGGCGCGCATGACCTGGACTTTCTGGCCAAACACCTGCCCGATGTAGCCCTGTTGTGCACCATGGCGGCCAATAACGAGACTGGCGTGGTCACGCGCTTGTCCGAGATCGAGCAACTGTTGCAAGCCACGGCCAGCCCCGCCTTGTGGCTGGTGGACAGCGTGCAAGCCTTGGGCAAAATGCCCCTGAACCTGCAGGCCACAGGCATTGATTACGCGCCCTTCTCCGGCCACAAGCTGTATGCCCCTAAAGGGGTGGGCCTGCTTTATGTGCGCGAGGGGGCGCCTTTTACGCCACTGATGACCGGCGGTGGGCAAGAGCAAGGCCTGCGCAGCGGGACTGAAAACATGGCCGGCATTGCCGCCTTGGGCGCGGTGCTGGAGGCCCTGAACCAGAACCACACCTTTGCCTCGCTGCCCACGCTGCGAGGCTACCAGTCGCGCCTGGCGCAGAGCCTGCAACAGGCTTTTCCAGGGCTGGTGTTCAACGTGGCACCTGAGGCCTGTCTGCCCACCACCTTGAATTTTTCCGTCCCCGGGGTCAGCAGCAAGCAGTTGCTGGACTTGTTTGACGCCGCCAGCCTGCGCGTGAGCGCGGGCAGCGCCTGCAACGCGTCCAGCGCCGCGCAGGCAGCGCCCAGTTTTGTGTTGGAAGCCATGGGCCTGCCCGAGGCGCAAACGCGTTCCGCCGTGCGCTTGTCGTTCGGGCCGCTGACGCCCCCCGCCCTGGTCGACCAAGCCTGTGCCGCCATTGCCCGTTGCGGGCAGGTGCTGCGCCATTCGCCCGACGCCGCGGCACAGCCACCGACGGCAGCCCCAACGGCGCTGCTTCCGGCCCTGGACTGGGCCGCGCTCGAGGCCGACTGCACGCTGTCCTGGGCAGCGCTGGCCAACTTTTTGCACCAGCACCCCGCCGCGCAACTGGTGGATGTGCGCGAGGCCTTTGAACACGCCGCCAGCAGCGACTTGCCGAACGTCCAGAGCATCGTTCCGATGAACGTCGCTGTTAATGTGCCGCTGAGCCGTCTGGGCGACTGGGTGCCGCAGTGGCTGCAGTCTGGCGCGCCGCTTGTGTTCTTTTGCCGCAGTGGGCATCGCAGCCAAAAAGCGGTGGAACATTTACTGGCCCACGGCCACACCCAGGTGCGCCATCTGCAAGGCGGGCTGGCGTTCCAGCCTCGCCACCAACACGACGCACTGGCCTGAGCCAAGCTGACCCCTTTGGGGTCTGATGCAGCCGGCTTGACTTAACCCAAGCCCGCAGGGGTTCGGGGCGCTTACAACTCAAACTTTGTAGCGCACCCCCCTCAAGCAAAGGAAACCACCATGCTGCTGATTTCATGGCCCGCTGTGGCCAGCCTGTCTTGCGCCCAGCGCGCGATCAGCTGCAGCCAACCCCTGCTTTGATGCGCACCCTCACCCTTTGCCTCGGTGGCGATGTGATGACCGGGCGTGGCATAGACCAGATTCAGGCCCGGCCGCTGGCGCCCCAACTCTATGAGGAAAAGGTGCATGACGCGCGTGACTATGTACGGCTGGCCGAACAGGCGCATGGCCGCATCCCAGCGCCCGTGTCTCCGGCCTATATCTGGGGCGATGCGCTGGCCGAGATGGACCGGCGTCTGCCCGCGTTGCGGCTGGTGAACCTGGAAACCGCCGCCACCACCTCCATGCAGGCCTGGCCCGACAAGAACGTGCACTACCGTATGCACCCGGCCAACATGGCCAGCCTGAGTGCTGCGCAAATCAACGCTTGCAGCCTGGCCAACAACCATGTGCTGGACTGGGGCCGGCCGGGGCTCACCCAAACCCTGCATACCTTGCGCCAGGCGGGCATTCACAGCGCCGGCGCGGGCGTCGATGCAGCGGCGGCGCAGGCGCCTGCGGTGCTCCCACTGGGCGATGGCCAGCGGCTGCTGATGTTCTCTTGGGCCACCCTGGACTGTGGCGTGCCCGCCAGTTGGGGCGCCACCCCCGTGCGCAGCGGCATCGCCTTGCTGCCCGACCTGAAAGAGGCCGATGCGCAGCGCCTCACGGCCCACATCAGCGCCTTTCGCCAAACCGGTGACCGTGTGCTGGTGTCGCTGCATTGGGGCAACAACTGGGGCATGGACATACCGGAGGCGCAGCGGCTGTTTGCCCAGCGCCTCATCGAGCTGGGTGCGGTCGACCTGGTGCATGGGCACTCGTCCCACCATCCGCGCCCGATGGAGGTGTACCGGGGTTGCCTGATTCTTTACGGCTGCGGCGACCTCATCAACGACTACGAGGGCATCACCCATCCCGCGCCTTTTGACCCCAGTCTGGTGTGTCTGTATTTCGTCAAGCTCGATGCGGACTCTGGGCAGCTGCAGCAGCTTGAAATAGTGCCTTTTCAGCTGCGCCACTTCCAGCTGAAAAACACCACCCATTCGCAACGCCAGAAGCTACGGGCCCAGTTGGATGCGGCTTGCCAGCCCTTCAACACCAGCTTGCGCCAACGCAGAAACGGCAGCTACCTGTTGAACTGGTGAGGCCGCCTCTCTGGCACAGGCCCGGCCTACTTGCGCATGTTTCGCTCGCGCTGGCCTTCGCTGTCAATGGCGGCCACCAGCAGGGCGAGTTCTTGCGACAGCACATCGAGCACATCGTCCAGCGAAATCAGTCCGATCAGCTCCCCCTGCCCGCCCACCACCGGCACGCGGCGCACGCCTTTTCGGCGCATGGTGCGCATCACATCAATCAGCGAATCGTCTTCGCGCGCAGTGACTAGGTCGATGCTCATCACGTCTTCCACCCGCAAGGTGACGGGGTCGAGTTCGGCGGCCACCACAGCGGTCACGATGTCACGGTCGGTCAGCAGCCCCACCACCACGCGCAGTCCCCCGGTTTCGTCCACCACCACCAGACTGCCCACATGGTTCTCGCGCATCAGCTTGGCCGCGCCCGTGAGCGTGGTTCGTCGGAAGGCGAAGGTCACGCTGCGGCTGCAAACTTCCCCAACGGTCAGGCGTTCGCACATGTTTTTCTCCTTGAATTCAAGCCCGGCCAGAAGCTAGGCGGTGTGTGACATGAATAATTAGTGGGGCTGCTACCAGTCAAGTCAGCCCAGTCAGCCAAAACGGTGCTTGCCGCTGCCAACGCGGCGGGCTTGCAAGCCCTCCCGACCCAGGTCGGGAATGAACTGCACCGCCACGCCGGTTTGCATGTGTTCAAACGGCGTATCGGCCAGGTTGTCACGGCTGAAGTAATACTCATCGCCAGAGGGGGTGCGGATGAAGCCAAACCCACCCGAGTCGTCCAGGCGCACTACCTCGCCATGCAGGGGCTGCACATGCAATTTTTTCTGACCGCGGCGCTTGCGCACCACGTCTTCCAATTGGCGCTTCATGCTGTCAAAGGCATCGCGCAAGGCCACGTACACATCTTCGTTTTGCACATGGTTCACCACCAACTCCTGTCCTGGCAAGGTCAGGTCAATGCGCACTTCAAAAGGACGCCCCTGCTGCTGGTGTTTCTGGGTCTGGTCAATATGGACGCGGCAGGCCATGAGGTCGCCCGCCATCAACTCCAGCTTTTGCGCATGCGTTCTGGCGCTCTCCTCCAGCGCAGGTGAGGGGGCTAGGCCCTGAAACTGAATATGAACCGGTAACTTCATGGACCATCCTTCATCGGGTTCTGACGTGCACTGGATTGGCCGCCTTATCAATTTCAATTCTCAAGCCTGCTGGGCGGTGGCTATTGCGTATTCGCAAACCCACTGGCCGGTCGCTCGCCAAGGTGTTGTGGCGCACCCCTGCAGGGCGCTGCGCAGGGCGGCACAATCGGGCACCTCCCACCATGCTTGATCTGCTTAAAACCTTCTCTTGGCAAGAACTGCGCCACCACCCCTGGCGCAACGCCGCAGCCATCGTGGCGGTGATGCTGGGCGTGGCGCTGGCGTTCTCGGTACACCTGATCAATGCCAGCGCACTCGACGAGTTTTCTCAGGCGGTGCGCTCGGTCAGCGGCCAAAGCGACCTGGAGCTGCGCGCCGCCCAAGGCAGTTTTGACGAAACCGTGTTTGAACAACTGGCAAACCATCCCCAAGTAGCGCTGGCCTCGCCCGTGCTGGAGCTCAACACCCAGGCTGTTGCGGGTTCGGAGCGGGTCAGCTTGCGGGTTATGGGCATTGATGCGCTGGTGGTGGCGGGGCTGGCCCCAGACCTGATGCCCCAGCCCAACACCGGCGCCGACCGACTGGCCCTGCTGGCGCCCGCTACCGTGTTCCTCAATGCCAGCGCACGACAGCGTTTGGGCTTGGGCTTGGGGTTTGGCGTGGGCACACTGCAACTGCAAAGCGGCATGGCGCTCAAAAGCGTCAGTGTTGCCGGTACGGTGGCGGCCGGTGGCGCACCCCTGGCGGTGATGGACATTGGCGCGGCACAAGCGCTGTTTGGCAAGGGCGGGCAGCTCAGCCGAATTGACTTGAAATTACAAGCCGGCACCGACCGCACGGCCTTTGTGCGCCAGTTGCAAAGTGCTGCCAACTGGCCAGGCGGCCTGACGCTGGCGCCACCGGCCGACGCGCAAGCGCGCGTCAACAACCTGTCACGCGCCTACCGGGTGAACCTGACGGTGCTGGCCTTGGTGGCCTTGTTCACGGGCGCGTTTTTGGTGTTCTCGGTGCTGTCTTTGAGCGTGGCCAAACGGGCGCAACAGTTTGCCCTGCTCGGTGTGCTGGGCTTGAGTGCGCGCAACCGGTTGCGGCTGGTGCTGTGGGAGTCACTGGCGCTGGGCGTGCTGGGCAGCGCGGTGGGCCTGGCAGTGGGCACCGCGCTGGCTGCGTTGGCCTTGAGGCTGCTGGGGGGTGATCTGGGCGGCGGCTTTTTTGCCGGCAGCGCCCCCAGCCTGCAATGGGACAGCACCGCCGCACTGGCCTACGGTCTGCTGGGCGTGGCCGCTGCACTGGCAGGTGGTTGGTGGCCGGCGCGCCAGGCGAGCCAGTTGCCACCGGCCCAAACACTCAAAGGGCTGGGCGGCGCCCTCGACTTGCGAGGCCAGCGCTGGATCAGCCCCTTGCTGATTGCGCTGGCGCTTGCCCTCGCCACGGCACCGCCGGTGTGGGGCATACCGCTGGCGGCTTACCTCTCCATTGCCTTGCTGCTGGTGGGCGGAATCACCGGCCTACCAACCCTGATTGCCGCCCTGCTCAACCGGGCCAGCCCCTGGGTGGCGCGCCAGTTGCTGCCCATGCTGGCGGTGGAGCGGGCACGGCGCCAGCGCGAAAGCGCGGCGGTGGCCGTCAGTGGCGTGGTGGCGGCACTGAGCCTGGCGGTGGCGCTGACGGTGATGGTGGCGAGCTTTCGGGAATCGGTCACGCAATGGCTGGACCGCGTGCTGCCCGCCGACCTGTACGTGCGCAGCGCCAATGCATTAAGCGCCAGCGACACCGCGTATTTCACCCCCCGTTTTGTAGACCAGGCCCGCCAATTGCCCGGCGTGCAAAGCGTGCAAGCCCTGCGCTTATTGCCGCTACTGCTGGATCCGTCGCGCCCAGCTGTGACCTTGATGGCACGCGACCTGACCGACCCGGCGCAAAGCCTGCCGCTGCTGGCCGAGCCGCTGCCGGTGCCACCTGGTCAGGTGGGCATTTATGTCAGCGAAGCCGTGATTGACCTGCACGCGGCTGCGCTGGGCAAGACTTTTCAGCCGCTGTCAGACGCCCTCACCCCCCTCACCCCCCTGACCGCCGGACGAAGCACAGCAGCGCCCGTTTTTTATGTGGCCGGCATCTGGCGAGACTACGCCCGCCAGTCCGGCACGATTGCCTTGGACAAGGCTGCGTTTGAGCGCCTGACCGGCGACCAACGGGCCAACGACCTGGCCCTGTGGCTCAAAGACGGCACGCCGACTGAGTACGTGGAGCAGGGCTTGCGCCTGTTGGCCAACCAGGACGGCCAGGCCGCTGGCCAGTTGCTGGAGTTTGGCACCTCGCGCCAGATTCGCGCCACCTCGCTGCGCATTTTTGACCGCAGTTTTGCCGTGACCTACTGGCTGCAAGCGGTCGCCATTGGCATGGGTTTGTTTGGCGTGGCCGCCAGCTTCAGTGCCCAAGTGCTGGCCCGGCGCAAGGAGTTTGGTTTGCTGGCGCACCTCGGGTTCACGCGTCGCCAAATTCTGGGCGTGGTGGCCCTTGAAGGCCTGGCTTGGACCAGCCTGGGCGCCCTGGCCGGTCTGGGCCTTGGGCTGGCGGTGGCGGTGGTGCTGGTGCATGTGGTCAACCCGCAAAGTTTTCACTGGACCATGGACCTGATGCTGCCCATGACGCGCTTGCTGGGCTTGTGTCTGGCGGTGGTGGTGGCAGGCACCCTGACCGCCTGGCTGGCGGGCCGCGCGGCAGCCGGACAAGACGCCGTGTTGGCGGTGAAGGAAGACTGGTGAGAAAGCCTATGCACCCTGCTATGCGCCTTGCTTTTGAGACCACCTCCGCCAGCACAGCCGCTGCCTCCCGGCGCCAGGTGCTGTTAGCCGCGCTGGCGGCGCCTCTGGGCGCGGGGGCTGCTTCGCCCGCGCGAGCCCTGCCCCAACGCGCCTTGCAGTTTCCAGCCGATTTGGGCAGCCACCCTGAGGTCGCGACTGAGTGGTGGTACTGCACCGGGCAACTCAACGCGGGCTCTGGCAGCAAAGCTGAAGTCTTTGGTTTTCAGATCACCTTCTTTCGCGCGCGGGTTGCGGCCACACAAGCGCTCGACTCTTCTTTTGCCGCCAAGCAACTGGTCTTTGCGCATGCCGCGGTGACCGATGTGCGCAAGCAGCAGTTGTGGCACGACCAGCGCATCGCCCGCGCCGGCTTTGGTGTGGCGTACGCAGCCACCCACGACACCGACGTCAAGCTGCGCGACTGGTCCCTGAAACGCCAGCCCGGTGCGTGGGCCGCCCCTTACCAGGCCGTGGCCCAGGGCGCCAACTTTGCTTTTGACCTGGCCTTGACACCTACCCAGCCGCTGTTGCTGCAAGGCGAACAAGGCCTGTCACGCAAGGGGCCGCAGCCTGAGCAAGCCAGTTATTACTACTCGGTGCCGCAGCTGCAGGTGAAGGGCCAGCTGCGTTTGGGCTCGCAGCTTTTGCCGGTGCAGGGCAGCGCCTGGCTGGACCACGAATGGAGCCAGGCCCTGATGCACCCGCAGGCGGTGGGTTGGGACTGGCTGGGCATGAACCTGCTCGACGGCAGCGCCCTCACTGTGTTTCAGATGCGCGATGCCAGCGGCCAGGCATTGTGGGGGGGTGGCTCGTTTCGCAGCGCAAACCCGGGCGCCACACCGCAGGTGTTTGCGGCTGACCAGGTTCAATTCACGCCGCTGCGCTGGTGGACCAGTCCCAGCAGCCAAACACGCTACCCGGTGGCATGGCGGGTGCGCACACCAGCCGGGGTCTTCAGCGTGCAGGCCGCGGTGGACAACCAGGAGCTTGACAGCCGCCTCTCTACCGGCGCCATTTACTGGGAAGGCTTGAGCGACCTGCTGGACAGCGAAGGCCGTCTGGTTGGGCGCGGCTACCTGGAGATGACTGGCTACGCCAGCGCGCTGCGTTTGAACAGCTAGTGGCGAGTGAGCGGTGGCTACACTCACTGGCATGTCAACACCTCTCCCCCTTTCTGCTGCCCCAACCCACACCGAGGCTGCGGCCCTGCCGGTGAAAGCCTCGCCCCGCTCCCTGTCGGGTCTGCTGCCTTTTTTGCGTCCGTACCGGGTCCGCATCGCCATGGCGCTGGTGTTTTTGGTGCTCGCCGCCGTGGCCACCCTGGCCTTTCCGGTGGCGCTGCGCAGTCTGATTGATGGCGGCATGGTGACAACCGACAAGGGCGAGCAGGTGATGGCCTTGCGTGAACACTTTGCGGCCCTGTTTGGTGTGGCCGTGGCGCTGGGTTTGTTCTCTGCGTTCCGGTTTTATCTGGTGAGTTGGCTGGGCGAACGGGTTACGGCGGATTTGCGCAATGCGGTGTACCGCCATGTGCTCAATCAAAGTCCGGAGTTTTTTGAGACCACGCAAACCGGCGAAGTGCTGTCGCGACTGACGGTCGATACCACGCTGGTGCAGACGGTGGTGGGCTCGTCCCTGTCCATGGGGCTGCGCAACACCGTGATGGGCTTAGGCGCCCTGGGCATGCTGGTATGGACCAACCCCTATGTGATGCTGCAGGTGACCCTGGTGCTGGTGCTGATTGTGCTGCCCTCGGTCTGGTACGGCCGGCGTGTGCGCAAGCTCTCACGCGCCAGCCAAGACCGGGTGGCTGACTCCAGCGCGATTGCAGCTGAGGTGCTCAATGCCGTGACGGTGGTGCAAAGCTACACCGCCGAAGGGCGCGAATCGGAGCGCTTCAACCAATCTACAGACAACGCGTTCAGCACGGCGGTGAGGCGTACCCGGGCGCGCTCGGTACTGGTGGCTTTCATCATCATCGCCACCTCTGCGGCCCTGCTCTGGGGTCTGTACCAGGGCACGCAAGCGGTCATGGAAGGACGCATCAGCGCAGGTCACCTGGGCCAGACTGTGGTCTACGTGATCATTTTGGCCAGTGCCTTTGCCGTACTCGGCGAAGTCTATGGCGAGTTGCTGCGCGCCGCCGGTGCGACCGAACGCTTGATGGAGTTGCTGGCCACCCATTCGCCCATTGTGTCGCCGGCCGCTCCCGCCTTTGCGCCAGCCCCGGAAGGCGGCAGCGCCATACGGCTGCAGGCCATCCATTTTCATTACCCGTCGCGGCCCAAGCAAGCGGCACTGGCTGATTTCTCAATGGACGTGAAGCCAGGTCAAACGGTGGCCATTGTGGGGCCCAGTGGCGCCGGCAAGAGCACGGTGTTTCAACTGCTGCTGCGTTTTTATGACCCGGCCTCGGGCAGCATCACGTTGGACGGCGTGAACACGCGCGAGATGGCCTTGGACACGCTGCGCCAACGCATAGGCATCGTGCCGCAAGACGCGGTGATTTTCTCCAGTAGCGCGCTGGAAAACATTCGCTACGGACGCCCTGAAGCCAGTGACGCGGAAGTCAAGGCAGCCGCCCAAGCCGCTTTCGCACACGAATTCATCCAGCTGTTGCCTGAAGGCTACGACACCTTTCTGGGCGAACGCGGTGTGCGTTTGAGTGGTGGCCAGCGTCAGCGCATTGCCATCGCGCGTGCCATGCTGAAAAATCCGCCTCTGCTGCTGCTGGACGAAGCCACCAGCGCGTTGGATGCAGAAAGCGAGCGCATGGTGCAAGCCGCGCTGGAATCGGCCATGGCCGGGCGCACCACGCTGGTGATTGCCCACCGCCTGGCCACGGTACAAAAAGCCGACCACATCGTGGTGCTGGACCAAGGCCTGCTGGTGGAGCAAGGCACCCATGCCGAACTGGTGGCGCGCGGTGGCGTCTATGCCGGACTGGCGGCCTTGCAGTTCAATGCCTGAAGCGAGGTCTGGGCAAGCCCAAGGCTTTGGCAGCCCAATAGGGGCGCTAATAGGGGCGCTAATAGAGGCGCCAATAGAGATGCTTATTAATTTTTTGCATAGATACAAAGCAACTCGGCCTTAGACAGGCTGGCAGCAGACACCTACAGTGCGGGGCTTGACCCACCCAAAAGGAACGTACATGTCAAAGCAGCCTAGCCCAACACCGGCCAGCAACGCCCTCTCCTCTTCTATTCCGTCCTACCTGCAAGCCGACAACCTTGGCCCATGGGGGATTTACCTTCAACAAGTTGACCGGGTACTGCCCTACTTGGGCAACCTGGCCCGCTGGGCTGAAACCCTGCGCCGGCCCAAGCGGGCCTTGATTGTGGATGTGCCCATTCAACTCGACAACGGCACGGTGGCCCACTTTGAGGGCTACCGCGTGCAACACAACACCTCACGCGGTCCGGGCAAGGGCGGCGTGCGCTTTCACCAGGACGTGACGCTGTCAGAAGTGATGGCGCTGTCAGCCTGGATGTCGATTAAGAATGCTGCGGTGAACGTGCCCTACGGCGGCGCCAAGGGCGGTATTCGGGTAGACCCGAGCCTGCTGTCGCGCGGGGAGTTGGAACGCATGACGCGCCGCTACACCAGCGAGATCGGCATCATCATCGGACCCACCAAGGACATTCCGGCGCCTGACGTGAACACCAACGAGCAAATCATGGCCTGGATGATGGACACCTACTCCATGAACGAAGGCGCAACCGCCACCGGCGTGGTCACGGGCAAGCCGATTGACCTGGGCGGCTCACTGGGCCGGCGCGACGCCACGGGCCGCGGCGTCTACACCGTGGGGGTGGAAGCCGCCCGGCATATTGGCCTGGACATAGCCACCTCCCGCTTGGCAGTGCAAGGCTTTGGCAATGTGGGGGGCGTGGCAGCCCGCTTGTTTGCCCAGGCGGGGGCACGCGTGGTGGCGGTGCAAGACCACGGCGGCACCATTTACCGTGAAGCCGGGCTGGATGTGCCCTCGCTGCTGGCCCATGTGGCCCAAGCTGGCACGGTAGCGGGCTTTTTGCAAGCCGAGGTGCTGGCCAATGACCTGTTCTGGGACGTGGACTGCGACATTCTGATTCCCGCTGCGTTGGAGCAACAGATCACCCACGAGAACGCCGGGCGCATCAAGGCCCGGATGGTGATTGAAGGCGCCAATGGCCCCACGACGCCGCAAGCCGATGACATCTTGCAAGAACGCAAAATTTTGGTGCTGCCCGATGTGATCGCCAATGCCGGCGGCGTGACGGTCAGCTACTTTGAATGGGTGCAGGATTTCTCCAGCTTTTTCTGGAGCGAAGACGAAATCAACGCCCGCCTGGTGCGCATCATGAAAGAGGCGTTTGCCGGGGTATGGGAAGTGGCACAAGACAACAAAGTAACGCTGCGAACCGCCACGTTCATTGTGGCGTGCAAGCGCATATTGCATGCGCGTGAGTTGCGCGGCTTGTACCCCTGAAACCGGGGAAAACTGCAGTTAAACCGTATTTAAACAGTAGTTATTGCAAGGTTTGCTTGAGGGCCTGCGGCAGCATAAAAGGCATGACTTCAATGCCCTCATCCTGCAGGGCTGCTGTTTCATCGGCAGAGGCGTGGCCGCGAATGCCACGCACCTGGGACTCGCCGTAATGCATTTTGCGGGCCTCTTCTGCAAACTCGGTCCCCACGTCTTCGGTATTGGCCACTATGCTTTTGGCGACCGCCATCCAGACCGCTTGCAAGCTGGGCTCAGGGCTGGCAACTTGCTGGTCTGGATGGCTCGTTGCAGGCGGGGCCGCACCCAGGTTCAAACGTGGTGCACTGAGTTTTTTAGAAAGCTTGGCATGGCCACACACCGGGCAGGTCACCAGGCCACGTTCGAGCTGGCTGATGAAATCAGCTTCGGACGCAAACCAGCCTTCAAAGACATGAAGGTCCGGGCACTGAAGGTCTAACACTTTCATGCGGGCATTATGCGGGGCTTGTCACGCGGCAGTCGCTTGCCAGTCCAGAGACCAGGCACCCGTCAGGACATTTTGCAACCACAGCGCCGCCGTCAAGGTCTTGGCATCAGTGACCTGGCCGTCGCGGCACCAGGCCAGTAACTGCGCAGGGGTGGCGGTAAACACCTCCAGAAACTCACCGGGATCGAGCTGGCTTGGGCCAGGCGACAGGCCACGGGCAAACCAGATATCGATGTACTCGGTGGAATACGAAATGCACGGGTGCAACACGCCGGCGTGGGCCCACTCTGCAGCAACAAAACCGGTTTCTTCACGCAGTTCACGCTGGGCGCAGCGCATCAAATCTTCATCCGCATCGCGCTTGCCGGCAGGGAACTCGACCATTACTTGCCCAATGGGATATCGAAATTGCCGCTCCAGCACCACCACGGTCTGACCCGTGGCGTCTTGCGTCAGCGGTACCACCATGACAGCGCCGGGGTGGACCGCGTATTCACGGGTAGCCAACAGGCCATCGGGCAGGCGCACGGTATCGCGCAAAACATGCAGGAAGTTGCCTTGGAGCAATTCTTCGCTGGACACGCGCTCTTCTATCAGGTGGCGGTCACTCAGGCCCATGGCAGGCCATCAATCACGGTGGCGAAGTAAATAGCGGTAAATAAAGCCGGGAAACGCCAAGGTGATAAAGAGCGTGGCCGTGATGGCATAAAACTCCCAGCCTTGCGGGGCAATCTGTCCCGCTCTTTGCTCCAGGAACAAAGCCAGGGCGCCTGTCAAGAAATAACAGGCCAGCAACTCCAGCAAGCGCAGGCCAAAGGTTTTGCCCGCTTGAAGCGACCACAGCCCGAGTATTTTCTGGCTGATAAAGGGCAAGTTGGCCGCGACCAGCGCAACGGCCACCAGCACCCAGATGGAAATGGTTTGGCTCACAAGCTTGGGCTCACAAAGCGCGGCTGAAAAAGCCAATCAACCATCAAGTGTTGAGCATCTGCAGGATGGAGGTGGCGCACAGAGTCATCAAGCCACCCGGCATCAAGCCCAGCACCAACACCAGCGCGCCATTGACCGTCAACACCACCCGCACATCGAGCGAAGCAACAATCTCGCCCTGGCTCAGCGGTTCGTCAAAGTACATGACCTTGATCACGCGCAGGTAATAGAAAGCACCAATCAGGGACATCATCACGGCAAAAACGGCCAGGGCAATGTGCATTGTTTGGCCTGAAGCGATCAAGGCCTGCAAGACCGACAGCTTGGCATAAAAACCCACCATGGGGGGAATACCCGCTAACGAGAAGAGGCAGATGGCCATGATGGCCGCGTAGAGTGGGCTGCGCTGATTCAGACCCGAAAAATCAGAAATCTCTTCGGACTCAAAACCTTCACGCGCCAGCAGCATGATGACGCCAAAACTGGCCAACGTGGTCAACACATAGGTGATGACATAAAACATGGACGAGCTGTACGCATTGGCCGTTGACTCCAGGTTGCCGTTGACCACCCCTGACATCAAACCAAGCAGCACAAAACCCATTTGTGAAATGGTAGAAAAGGCCAGCATGCGCTTGAGGTTGGTCTGGGCAATGGCTGCCAGGTTGCCAATCAACAAGGAACCGATGGAGAGCACCATGAGCATTTGCTGCCAGTCAATGGCGAGCGGCAACAAGCCCTCAACCAGCAAGCGGATGAAGATGGCAAAGGCGGCCAGTTTGGGTGCGCCACCAATCATCAAGGTGGCGGCAGTGGGGGCGCCTTGGTAGACGTCAGGAATCCACATGTGAAACGGCACCACGCCCAGCTTGAAAGCCAGACCAGCCACCACAAAGACCAGTCCAAAGATCAGCACTTGGTGCTTGATTTGCCCGGTGTTGATGGCTTTGAGCACGGTGTTGACGTCCAGCGATCCGGTGGCGCCATAAATCATGGACAGGCCGTAGAGCAGGAAGCCAGAAGCCAGCGCACCGAGTACAAAGTACTTCATGGCGGCCTCTGTCGAGTTGGCGTTGTCGCGGCGCAGGGCCACCAGGGCGTAGCTCGAAAGAGTCAACAACTCCAGGCCCATATAGATCACCAGGAAATGGCTGCCCGAGATCATGACAAACATGCCCAGGAGCGCAAACAAACCCAGCGTGAACAACTCGCCACCGCGCATCATGTCGCGATCGGCCGCATAGGGGCGACCATAGACCAGGGTGACCATGACAGCGACCGTTGCAAAACACTTGAGCCAATTGCCCATAGGGTCGCTGAGCACCATGTTGCCAAAGCCGTGAATGGTGGCGCCACCCAGGGCGTAACTGGCCTGCAAGGCCGCCACCACAGCAAGGGTTAGCAGGGTGAGTAAATAAGTGCGGGTGCGTTTGACACTGTGCACACCCAGGTCAACCAGCGCAATCACGCAAGCCATGACAAGCAGGATGATTTCTGGGTATACCGAGATCCAACTGAGGTTATCGATCATGTTCCATCTCTTCGTTCATTGGGGTCAATTCAGACTGATCAATTCAGCTTGGACAAGGCCACGTGCTTGAGCAACTCCGCTACCGACGAGTTCATGATGTCGGTAAACGGCTTCGGATAAAGGCCCATGTACAAGACGGGCACGGCCAGCAAGGCCAGCATCAGGAACTCACGGCTGTTGATGTCCTTGAGTTCTTTGACATCGTCATTGGCCACAGGCCCTAAGTAAACGCGCTTGTACATCCACAGGGTGTACGCAGCGCCAAAAATCAGCGCACTGGCGGCCGCAAAACCCAACCAGAAGTTCGCTTTGACAGCGCCCAGAATCACCATCCACTCGCCCACGAAGCCGGCTGTTCCTGGCAGGCCGCAGTTGGCCATGGCGAACAACAAGGCAAAAGCAGCAAACTTGGGCATGGTGTTGACGACGCCACCGTAACTGGCGATTTCTCGCGAGTGTACACGGTCGTACAAAACGCCAATGGACAGGAACATGGCGGCCGACACAAAGCCGTGCGCGATCATCTGCACCAAACCGCCCGCAACGCCCAGATCATTGAAGATGAAGAAGCCCAGTGTGACAAAGCCCATGTGCGCCACTGACGAATACGCCACCAGCTTTTTCATGTCCCGCTGCACCATAGCCACGAGACCGACATAGACCACAGCAATCAGAGACAAAGCAATCATGAACGGCGCCCACTCCCGTGCTGCGTCAGGCGCAATGGGCATGGAGAACCGCAAAAAGCCATAAGCACCCAGTTTGAGCATGATGGCAGCCAGCACAGCAGATCCACCGGTGGGCGCTTCCACGTGCACATCTGGCAACCAGGTGTGGACCGGCCACATGGGCACTTTGACCGCAAAGGCTGCAAAGAAGGCAAAGAACAGCAAGGTCTGGGTGGTGCTGCCCAAAGGAAGCTTGTGCCAGGTGAGCAAATCAAAGCTGCCACCCGACTTGGTGTACAGGAAGATCAGCGCAATCAGCATCAACAAGGAGCCGAGCAAGGTGTACAGAAAGAACTTGAAGGCCGCGTAGATCTTGTTGGGGCCGCCCCAGATGCCGATGATCAGGTACATCGGGATCAGCGTGGCTTCAAAGAAGACGTAGAACAGCATGCCATCGAGCGCACA
>CAJCCO010000137.1 GCA_903960915.1 uncultured beta proteobacterium | reverse complement strand
GCATCATCGGCACGGCCGACCATGCCGACATCCAGCGCGGCATGGCGCAGATCACCGCCGAGATCGAGTCCGGGGCCTTTGAGTGGAAGCTGGACCTCGAAGACGTTCACCTCAACATCGAAGCGCGCCTGACCCAGCTGGTGGGCGACGCCGGCAAGCGCCTGCACACCGGCCGCTCTAGGAACGACCAGGTTGCCACCGACGTGCGCCTGTGGCTGCGCGGCGAGATGGACCTCATCATCGACCTGCTGGCCGACCTGCAAAAGTCACTGGTGGACGTGGCTGAGCACAACGTCGAAGTCATCATGCCCGGCTTCACCCACCTGCAAGTGGCCCAGCCCGTGAGCTTTGCGCACCACCTGCTGGCTTATGTAGAAATGTTTGCGCGTGACGCCGAACGCCTGCAAGACGTGCGCCGCCGCACCAACCGCCTGCCACTGGGCTCGGCCGCGCTGGCCGGCACCACCTACCCGCTGGACCGCGAACGCGTGGCCCGCACGCTGGGCATGGTGGACGCGCAAGGCCAGCCCCAAGTCTGCCAAAACAGCCTGGACGCGGTGAGCGACCGCGACTTCGCCATCGAGTTCACCGCCGCCGCCAGCCTGTGCATGGTGCACATCAGCCGAATGAGCGAAGAGCTGATTTTGTGGATGAGCCAGAACTTCGGTTTCATCCAGATTGCCGACCGCTTCACCACCGGTAGCTCCATCATGCCGCAGAAGAAAAACCCCGACGTCCCCGAGTTGGCACGCGGCAAGACCGGCCGTGTGGTGGGTCATTTGATGGGCCTGATCACCCTCATGAAAGGCCAGCCGCTGGCCTACAACAAAGACAACCAGGAAGACAAAGAGCCCTTGTTTGACACCGTGGACACGCTCAAGGACACGCTGCGTATTTTTGCCGAGATGGTGGGCGGTCAACTCAACCCGGCCACGGGCCTGAAGGAAGGCGGCATCACCGTCAAACCCGAAGCCATGGAACGCGCCGCCCTCAAGGGCTACGCCACCGCCACCGATCTGGCCGACTACCTGGTGAAAAAGGGCCTGCCCTTCCGAGACGCCCATGAAATCGTCGCCCACGCCGTCAAAGCCGCCATTGGGCACCAGGTGGATTTATCAGAACTGCCACTGGCCGTGCTGCAAGGCTTCAACCCCAGCATCGAAAAAGATGTGTACGAGGTCTTGAGCCTGCGCGGCTCGCTCAACGCGCGCAACATTCTGGGCGGAACGGCACCCCAGCAGGTGCGCCTGCAAATAGCGCGGCACCAGCAACGCCTGGCTTGAAAGGGACGGGCTGCGGCCCGTTCAATCTTCAACAATTCGCAAGCCCAGTTGTCGGGCTGGCGCGTCAAATCTTCTCCTTACTAGTTCATGTTTGGCGTGTGAAATGCGTGTATCCAACTTCAAAAGTTTGTCGTTAGCGTTCTCGTTCTTGCTGGCGCTGGCCTTCAGCGTAGCTGGCAGCGGCGCTTGGGCGCAAACCAAGGCCAGCCCAGACTCCGGCTCTGGCGCCAGCGCGACCAGTGCGCCATCTGACAAGGCGTCCGCCCCTGACCCTTCTAAATCCAGAAAATCACCCGCGTGGTGGGGCTCCGACGTGACGCCCGGCTGGGCGATGATGAGCTGGAAAGAGCGCAACGAGCACCGCAAAAAAATGCGTACCATGACGAATTACGACGACTGCAAGGCCTACCAGAGCGAGCACCACGAAAAAATGGCTGCCCGCGCCAAGGAGAAAGGCCAGTTGACCCTGCCCAATGCCAAGCGCGACGGCTGTGCCAATTTAAAGCCATAAAGGGCCGGACACGCGCAGTAGCGCACAACACCCCCCACCAACACCCCCCGCCAACACCACACAAGCCGCCCCTAAAATGCCAGCTCCCTGTATTGAGGAGCTCATGTAATGGATCGTGCTTCAGCTACTACCGACGCTACCCTGGAAACCCCTGCCGGTGGCGTGGCCTGGTCAGCGCGTCTGCTCACGGGTGATGCGCGCATGGACGGCACGCATGTCGAATTTGCGCAACTTCTCAACCAAATTCTGGCAACGCCTGAGGCCGGGCAACTGCCCCTGTACCAAACCTTCTTGCAGCACACCAGAGATCACTTTGCGCAAGAAGACCGCTGGATGCAGGCCACCGGCTTCACCGTCGACAACTGCCACACCGAGCAGCACCAGATGGTGCTCGAAACCATGCAATCTGTGGTGGCGCATTACCAAAGTGGGCAAACCGAGATGCTTAGCCGCATGTGCCAGGCGCTGGCCGAGTGGTTTGACGGCCACGCGGCCAGCATGGACGCCGGACTGGCCCAGCACCTCAGCAGCGTTGGCTTTGACAGCGTGAGCGAAACCCTGGCCGACCCGAGCCGGGTGCGCCACGTCGTGGTGTCAGGATGTGGCAGCGTGAGTTGCAGTTAGCGCCCGTCTGTAAAAAGGCGATTGGGCCATGGACTTGAGGCGCTTCACAAAAAATTTCAAAGCCAGACTGGCAGATTTCATGTGCGGGCCCAAGACAAGCCCGTAACATGCTGGCAAACCAAAGGAGACCCCATGGCTGTGATCACCACTATTGAAGACTTGCGCGTTTTGGCCCAAAAACGCGTGCCGCGCATGTTTTACGACTATGCCGACTCCGGCTCCTGGACCGAGAGCACCTACCGCGCCAACGAGAGCGATTTTCAAAAAATCAAACTGCGCCAGCGTGTGGCCGTGAACATGGAGAACCGCAGCACGCGCAGCACCATGATTGGGCAGGAGGTGGCCATGCCCGTGGCCATTGCGCCTACCGGTCTGACCGGCATGCAGCACGCTGATGGGGAAATTTTGGGTGCACAAGCGGCCAAAAAATTTGGCATTCCGTTCACGCTGTCCACCATGAGCATTTGCTCTATTGAAGACATTGCCGAAGCTACTAGTGGTCACCCCTTCTGGTTTCAGCTGTACATGATGAAGGACCGTGACTTCATTGCCCGCCTGATTGACCGCGCCAAAGCCGCGAATTGCTCGGCCTTAGTGATCACCCTCGACCTGCAAATTTTGGGACAGCGCCACAAAGACCTGAAAAACGGCCTCAGCGCGCCGCCCAAAATGACGCTGGCCAACCTCATCAACATTGCCAGCAAGCCGCGCTGGGCCTTGGGCATGCTGGGCACGTCGCGCCGGCAGTTTGGCAATATCGTGGGCCATGTGAAAGGGGTTGACAACATGGGCAGCTTGTCGGAGTGGACTGCCAAACAGTTTGACCCCGCGCTGAACTGGGGCGACGTGGAGTGGATCAAAAACCGCTGGGGCGGCAAGATCATTCTGAAGGGCATTCAGGACGTGGAAGACGCGCGCTTGGGCGTCAACAGCGGGGCCGATGCGCTGATCGTGTCCAACCACGGTGGCCGCCAGCTCGATGGCGCCCAGTCCAGCATCGGTGCCCTGCCGGCCATTGTGGATGCGGTGGGCAGCCAGATTGAAGTGCACATGGACGGCGGCATTCGCTCGGGCCAAGACGTGCTGAAGGCCCGCGCCCTAGGCGCCCGTGGCACTTACATTGGCCGCTCTTTCCTGTATGGACTGGGGGCGATGGGCGAGGCGGGTGTCACCAAAACCCTTGAAATCATCCACAAGGAGCTGGACTTGACCATGGCCTTTTGCGGCCGCACGCAGATTGACACGGTAGACCACAGCATTCTCCTGCCCGGCACTTTCTGAGCCCGGCGGAGCTTGCTATCCTTGGGGCATGAGCGAAAAGATACGCCGCATTGCCCACCTCGACATGGACGCTTTTTATGCGTCCGTGGAGTTGTTGCGCTACCCACAGCTCAAGGGCATGCCGGTGGTCATAGGCGGCGGGCGGCGCAGTGAGGACGACCTGCTGGGGCGCCTGAACGCCGCGCAGCCCGAACGCGCCTGGACCAGCGCCGACCTGGCGCGCATTCCTGTTGATTTTTTCCCCCGCCTGGCCGACTACACCGGGCGCGGCGTGATCACCACCGCCACTTACGCGGCACGCCAGTTTGGCGTGGGCTCGGCCATGGGGCTTATGAAAGCCGCCAAGCTGTGCCCGCAGGCCATTTTGCTGCCGGTCGATTTCGCGCAATACCGGCATTACTCGCGCACCTTCAAGGCCATCGTCACCGAGATTGCCCCGCTGATGGAAGACCGGGGTGTGGACGAGGTGTACATCGACTTCACCGACGTGCCCGGCGGCCAGCGCGAGGGCGGGCGCGTGCTGGCGCGCCTGATCCAGAAAGCCATTGCGGATGCCACCGGTTTGACCTGCTCGGTGGGCGTAGCGCCCAACAAGCTGCTGGCTAAGATGGCCAGTGAATTCAACAAGCCCAACGGTATTTCCATTGTTTTTGAAGCAGACTTACAGCCCAAAATATGGCCACTGGCCTGCCGCAAAATCAACGGTATTGGCCCCAAGGCCGATGAGAAGCTGCAGGGCCTGGGCGTACACACCATTGGCGAACTGGCCGAGAAAGACCTGCAATGGCTGATTGACCACTTTGGCCAGCGGACCGGCGCCTGGATGCACGATGTGGCCAGGGGCCACGATGAGCGGCCCATCGTGCTGGAGAGCGAGCCGGTGAGCATGAGCCGCGAAACCTCTTTCGAGCGCGACCTGCACGCCGTACGCGACAAAGCCGAGCTGGGCGCCATGTTCACCGACCTGTGCGAGCGCGTGGCCGATGACTTGCAGCGCAAAGGCTATGTGGGAAAAACCATTGGCATCAAGCTGAAATACGAAGACTTTAAAACCGTGACGCGCGACCAAACGCTGCCCAGTTACACCGCCAACGCCCAGACCATTCGCCAAATTGCCGGGCAGTGCCTCAAGCGCGTGCCCCTGAAGCAACGACTGCGCCTGCTGGGCGTGCGGGTGGGCACGCTGGCGCGGGCTGATTCGGTGAGCGCGTCTGAATCACCCGGTGAGTACCTGTTGCCAAGCCGCGAAACCTCGGGCCCGAGCGTGTCTGGCGACTCGGGCACCGGTCAGCTGTTTTGAAAGGCTGGCTCTACACCTGCAAGAAATAGCCATAGCCATAGCCATAGCCATAGCCATAGCCATAGCCACGTAAGCGACTCTCCCCACCGCCAACTTGCACTAAAGTTTGCGCTTAAGCCACCACGAGACCTGCCCATGACCGCCCTCACCTGCTTTAGCCTGAGCCAAGACCAACACATTGCCCACCTGGTGCTCAACCAGCCCGAGGCGCTCAACACCATGCACCCGACTTTCTGGCGCGAGCTTGATGAGGTGTTAACCCGGTTGCACAAAGAGGGCACGGCGCGCGTGCTGGTCATCAGCAGCACTGGCAAGCATTTCAGCGCCGGCATGGCGCTGGAAACCTTTGGCGGCGCCATCACCATGGACGACCAAAGCCCCGAAGGGCGTGCCGCCATGTTTGACATGCTGGGCGACATGCAGGCCACCTTCACCAAGCTCGAGACGCTGCGCATGCCGGTGATTGCAGCCATTCACGGCGGCTGCATTGGCGGCGCGGTCGACATGGTGACGGCCTGCTGCCTGCGCTACGCCACGGCCGACGCCTTCTTCTGTATTCAGGAAATCAACATTGGCATGGTGGCCGACGTCGGCACCTTACAGCGCCTGCCCAAACTCATCCCGCTGGCCGTGGTGAAAGAGCTGGCCTACACCGGGCGGCGCTTGCCCGCGGCCAAAGCACTGGCCTATGGTCTGGTCAACGACGTGTTTGACACCCGCGAAGCCATGCTGGCGGCCGCGCTGCAATGCGCCGCCGAGATTGCCAGCAAACCCCCGGTGGCTATTTGGGGCACCAAGCAGGCGGTGCACTACGCGCGCGACCACTCGGTGGACGAGTCCCTGAAACAAATGGGCTGGTTGCAAGGCGCTGTCTGGAGCAACGCCCATGTGCGCGAAGCCGTGAGTGCCATGAAGGAAAAACGCCAGGGCAGCTTCACGCCTTTGACTGCGCTGCACAGCTTTCGCGAGCTCTGAACTCCGATCCCTAAAGCTGGGCGCTGCAGATGTAGCGCTTACTGCCGGGCCGTGCGGATATTGGCCGGCAGTCCCTGCGCGTAGCTGGTGCGAAACGGGTTGATGTCCAGGCCGCCCCGGCGCGTGTAGCGGGCGTACACGGCCAGACGCGTGGGCTGGCACTGGCGCCAGATGTCCATGAAGATGCGCTCCACGCACTGCTCATGAAACTCGTTGTGGTTGCGAAAGCTCACCAGGTATTGCAACAAGCCCTCCTGGTGAATCGGTGCGCCGCTGTAGCTGATCTGCACGCTACCCCAGTCGGGCTGGCCGGTGACCAGGCAATTACTTTTCAGCAGGCGACTGGTTAGCACCTCGTTCACCGGGGCTTCGTCAGCCAGCACGCGCAGCAACTCGGGCGCCGGGGTGTAGCGGTCGCATTCAATGTCGAGCCGGTCAAGGTTCAGGCCGTCCAGCTCTTGCACGGGTTCGCGGTCAAACATCTCGGGCAACAACAGGCGCACGCCCACTGTGGACAAAGGTGGCCCGCTGCGCGCAGCGTCCCGCCAGACGGCCTCGCTCAAATCGTTACGCAACAGGGTTTTGACCGCCTCGGCATCGGCCAGGCGGGTGTTGTTGAAACTGTTGAGGTACAGCTTGAACGACTTGCTCTCCACAATGTTGAGCGTGTCACACGGTACGGTGACATGCGCCAGCGCCACTTGCGGCTTGCCTTTGAGGTTGAGCCAGCTCAGCTCAAAGGCCGTCCACATATCCGCCCCCATGAAGGGCAGTGCACCCGTCAAGCCAATTTCGGCGCGCTTACCGGCGCGGGCAATAGGAAACAGCAGCGAGGCGTCGTACTGGTCGACATAGGCCGAGGCCTTGCCGAGTTGGGATTGTTCAGGGGTGTTCATGCAGGTACAGAAAAGATTCAAACGGGCCGAGGGTTGGCCGACTTCAGATGTTCAATAAGGGCGGGTAATACGTGCTGCACCACCGCGGGTGGCAGGTCGTGGCCCATGCCTTCAATGCCTATTAATTGGGCACCGGCAATGCGCCGCGCAGCGTCTTCGCCGCAAGCATAGGGCACCAGCGGGTCGGCCTTGCCGTGAATCACCAGCGTGGGAAGTTGCAAGTTTTGCAGCTCAAGGGCGCGTGTGCGGTCACTCACGATGGCCAGCATCTGGCGCATCGTGCCTTCGGGGTAAAACCCACGTTGGGCGCTGGCCAGAATGCGTTCGCGCATTTCAGTGGCAGGGGTTTCAAAGGCGGGGCTGCCAATCACCTGAAAGAGCTTGACGTAATGCGCCACCACCGCCTCCTGACTCTTGCCGGATGGGCGTTGCATCAAGGTGCGCAGCACCTCGGGGCGGGGTGCCGGCAGACCTGGGGCACCGCTGCTGCTCATGATGCTGGTCAAGCTCAGGGTGCGTTTAGGGGCGGCCAAGGCGACCCGCTGGGCAATCATGCCGCCCATGCTGGCACCCATGATGTGGGCTTTGTCCACGCCCAACGCATCCAGCACGCCAAGCGCATCTGCCGCCATGTCACGCAGGCTGTAGGGCGCCTTGGGCTTGAAACCCATTTTGAGTTTGAGCATTTCCCAAACCATGTTGGGCTTGCCCAGCGCCTGCATGCGCTGGCTCAAACCTACATCGCGGTTGTCGTGGCGTATGACCCGAAACCCGGCGTCAACCAGCGCCTGCACCAGCGCGGGGGGCCAGGCAATGAGCTGCATGCCCAGGCCCATGATGAGCATCACCACCGGACGGTTTTCACCAGGCGCACCGGGGCCGCTGTCTTCCACTTCAATGGCGAGCTGATTGGCGCGAATTTGCATGTTCAGTTCTCCGTTTTTATGACGCCAGTCGGCGGCGAAACACCAGCCGCCCGGTTTCTGAGGCCGCCTCGTCTAAGGCATATCCGTCGGCATTGAAGGCTTCCAACTGGCTGGGCGTGTTGACACGGTGCTGCGCTGCGTAGCGTGCCATCAGGCCGCGCGCCCGCTTGGCAAAGAAGCTGATGATCTTGTACTGCCCGTTCTTGTAGTCTTCAAACACGCACTCCATCACGCGCGCTTTGAGCACCTTGCGGTCCACCGCCTTGAAGTACTCCTGCGAGGCCAGGTTCACCACCACAGGCGTCACCTCGTTCTGCAGCTGCTGGTTCAGGTAGTCGGAGAGTTGCGAGCCCCAAAACCGGTACAAGTCTTTGCCCTGCGGATTGGCTAGCGCCGTGCCCATTTCAAGCCGGTAGGGCTGCATGTAGTCCAGCGGCCGCAACACCCCGTACAGGCCGCTCAGAATGCACACATGGTGCTGCATCCAGTCGAGTTCTTCGGCTTTCAGGGTTTTGGCGTTCAGGCCGTCGTAGACGTCACCATTGAAAGCCAGCACCGCCTGGCGGGCGTTCTTGGCGGTCGACTTGGGCTTCCAGGCCTGGTAGCGGGCCACGTTGAGGCCAGACAGCGCGTCGCTCAAGCTCATGAGCTCGGCAATTTGCTGCGGCGACTTGTCCTTCAGGATGTCAATCAGCTGCGCCGATTGCGGCACAAACAGCGGCTGGGTATGGGGCACGTCGCCCAGGGGAGTGTCGTAATCCAGCGACTTGGCAGGTGAGAGCAGAAACAGCATGGCAATAACCCGATGTAATGAACTGGCTTGAAACAGTGAACTGGCTGAACTGAGAGGAAGCGAAAAAAAAGGCTTCCTCAAGAAGCCTTCATTATCGTGACCTTAGGCCTCAATCTTTATTTCAGGTCACCCGCCAAAGAGGCCAGGGTCTCGGCGCCAATACTGACGTGCGCCGGGTAGTTGGTGTGGTCGCAGCCCAGCTTGACATGGCCGCCAGCCTTGACGGCAGCGCACATGGCGGGGGTCAACTCAAAACGCACAAAGTGCACGGCCGAAGTTTTTTCATCGTTCTCGCGGTCCAGGTCTTCGTCGGCAATGGCGTAAACGCGGGCTTGCCCCTCCACCTCGACAAACAAGCGGTCTTCCACGCCAATGAGGCGGGCCAGTTCGCGCTTGCGCTCGTTGATGTCGGGGTATTCGATCATCATCGTGGCTTTCCAGTTGCTGCCCTCGGGCACCAGGGGCGCGTAGGCCTCAATCTCTTGCACGATGCCTTCTTCTTCAAAGACTTTCTCGATGCGCAGCATCTCCTGAATTTGGTAACGAATCGTGGTTTCCGACTCGAACTGCAGGTTGATGTGCTCACCCAGCAACACGCTGCGCAGTTTGCGGTGGGCCATGATGTCGGCCTTGTGCGCCTTGCGGAATTTGGTGTAGGCCTCCAGCGACATCAGGTTGTCGGGGGTAATGTGTCCAGTTAATTGCATGGTGTTCCTTGATTCAATGCTTTATTTCAGGCCGTAGGCCTTGCGCACCAGGGAGAGCGGGTGCTGCAACTCGGGGGCGCCCAGGCCGTTGACTTCAAAGCCCTGGGCAATATGGTGGCCGCCCAGCGGGCAGTCGGAGCTGATGAAGTCGGGCTTGGAGCCGTCTTTCATGTTGGCCATGGCCTTGAACAACGGTTTGCCGATCTTCATGGACTGTGCATGGGTGGCCTTTTTAACGCCAAAGGTACCGGCATGGCCGGAGCAGCGCTCGTGCGTGTTGACCGTGGTTCCAGGAACCATCTTGAGCATTTCTTCGGTTTTCTTGCCGATGTTCTGCACCCTGCCGTGGCACGGTATCTGGTAGCTCACGTTGCCCAGCGCCACCGGGAACTCGGTCTTGAGCAAGCCGTCACGCTTGCGCTGCATGAAGTATTCAAACGGGTCCCAAACCGCCTCTTTTACCAACTGCACATCGGCTTCTAGGGGGTACATCAGCGGGATTTCCTGCTTGAACATCAGGGCGCAACTGGGCACAGCGGCCAGAATGGCGTAGCCCTCTTTGGCGTAGCGCGCCAGCACCGGAATATTGGCTTCCTTGCTGGCGTTGACCGACTCCAGGTCACCGAGTTCGAGCTTGGGCATGCCGCAGCATTTTTCTTTCTCAACGATGACGTAAGGCACCTCGTTGTGGTCAAGAATTTTGAGCAGGTCCAGGCCAATGCCGGGTTCGTTGTAATTGATATAGCAGGTGGCGTAAATGGCCACTTTGCCTGGCGTTTTGGCGCCGTCTTTGACCACGGTGGCTTTTGCTTTGGGGGTGCCAGAGCGAAAACGTTTGGTGGCCAGGGACGGGAGCCAGGCGTCTTTGTCCAGCCCCAGGGTGGACTCCATCACCCCGCGGGCCACTTCGGTTTTGTTGATGGCGTTGACGGCCTGCACCACGATAGGAATACCGGCAAACTGGCCGTGCACATCGGTGGAAGCCAGCAGTTTTTCGCCCAGGGAGACTTCGCCCTTCTTGAATTTGATGGCCTTGGCACGCAGCATGGTGTGCGGAAAGTCCAAGTTAAATTCGTGCGGCGGTACGTAGGGGCACTTGGTCAGGTAGCACAGGTCACACAGGTAGCACTGGTCCACTACTTTCCAGTAATCCTTTTTATCAACCCCATCGACCTCCATGGTCTTGCTCTCGTCCACCAGGTCAAACAGCGTGGGAAAAGAGCCGCACAGGCTGACACAGCGGCGGCAGCCGTGGCAAATGTCAAAAATTCGCTCCATCTCATGAAAGGTGGCGGCCTCGTCGTAGTAGTCGGGCCCTTTCCAGTCGATGGGGTGGCGGGTCGGAGCTTGCAGGTTGCCTTCGGTTGCCATGGTGCGGTCTCGCGTCAATTGGGGTCTAGAGAGGGGGGGGGACAGCGTGCGCTGTGCCTTGTATGTTCTGCATTGGGCGCTGCAAGCAACGCCCAACACAGACTAAACAGGGCGAATCAATCCACCAGTTCGGTCAGGGCTTTGGCGTAGCGGTTGGCGTGTGAGCGCTCGGCTTTGGCCAAGGTTTCAAACCAGTCTGCTACTTCGTCATGACCTTCGTCACGGGCCGTTTTGGCCATGCCGGGGTACATGTCGGTGTACTCGTGGGTCTCGCCTGCCACTGCAGAAGCGAGGTTGTCACGGGTGCTGCCAATGGGCATGCCAGTGGCGGGATCACCGCACTGCTCAAGCCATTCCAGGTGACCGTGCGCGTGGCCGGTTTCACCTTCAGCAGTGGAGCGGAACAACGCTGCCACGTCTGGTTGGCCTTCAACGTCGGCCTTGTTAGCGAAATACAGGTAGCGGCGATTGGCCTGAGATTCGCCTGCGAAGGCGGCTTTCAGGTTGTCTTCCGTCCTGGAGCCTTTGAGTGCTGCCATGGAAATCTCCTAGAGGTTAAAGAAAACGCGTTTGCTTTGAACAAAGAATGATCAAAGACCGAGAGAGCTTAGCTGGGTTAAGTCACCAGGTCTAATTGGCTGACTTAATCCCGCTCATTGGCTTTGACTATGAAAATTGGTTTTCGATAAATATCAAAGCAAACCCGGCCAATGGGCTCAAGCGCGTCGAATAAAATCTGCGAGATCCCCGTGGCACCTGGCTTTCAGAGCCTGCCACTTTCGTTTGCCCCGCGCCCATCTCGGGCCCGGCAACGATCCCAGCCAAAGACACCATGAACGAAGAACTGCAACAACCTGGCCTCAACAGCCTGTCCAAATCTTTCGAGCCCGCCGCCCTGGAAGCCCATTGGGGACCGGAATGGGAGCGCCGTGGCTACGGCTTGGCAGGCCACCGGGGTACGCAAGCGCCCAAGGCCGGGGCCGAGTCTTTTGCCATTCAGTTGCCGCCCCCCAATGTCACCGGCACGCTGCACATGGGGCACGCTTTCAACCAGACCATCATGGACAGCCTGACGCGTTACCACCGCATGCGTGGCGACAACACCGTCTGGGTGCCCGGCACCGACCACGCCGGCATTGCCACGCAAATCGTGGTGGAACGTCAGTTGCAGGATCAAAAGCTCAGCCGCCACGACCTGGGCCGCAAAAACTTTGTGGCCAAGATCTGGGAGTGGAAAGAAAAAAGCGGCAACACCATCACCACCCAAATGCGCCGCATGGGCGACAGCGTGGACTGGAGCCGCGAGTACTTCACCATGGACCCTAAACTGTCCAAAACGGTGACCGAGACCTTTGTGCAACTCTTTGAGCAAGGCCTGATCTACCGCGGCAAGCGCCTGGTCAATTGGGACCCCGTGCTGCAAAGCGCGGTGTCCGACCTGGAAGTGGAGAGCGAAGAAGAAGACGGCTCGCTGTGGCACATTCGCTACCCGCTGGCCGATGGGTCGGGCTCCTTGACGGTGGCTACTACCCGGCCTGAAACCATGCTGGGCGACGTGGCCTTGATGGTGCACCCTGAAGACGAGCGTTACGCCCACCTGGTTGGCCAGCAAGTTACCCTGCCCCTGTGCGGGCGCACCATTCCCGTGATTGCCGACGACTACGTGGACAAAGCGTTTGGTACCGGCGTGGTGAAGGTCACGCCCGCGCACGACCAGAACGACTACGCGGTGGGTCAGCGCCACAAGCTGCCTCTGATTTGCATTCTGACGCTGGACGCCAAGATCAACAGCGAAGCCCCCGAGGTCTACCAGGGGCTGGACCGCTTTGTGGCGCGCAAAAAAATTGTTGCCGACCTCGACGCGCTGGGTCTGCTGGTGGAGGTCAAAAAACACAAGCTCATGGTGCCGCGTTGCGCCCGCACCGGTCAGGTGATTGAGCCCATGTTGACCGACCAGTGGTTTGTGGCCATGACCAAGGTCAGCGAGCAAGACCCCACCGGTAAATCCATCGCCCAGAAAGCCATCGACGCGGTGCAGTCCGGCGAGGTGAAGTTTGTGCCCGAAAACTGGGTCAACACCTACAACCAGTGGATGAACAACATCCAGGATTGGTGCATTTCGCGCCAGTTGTGGTGGGGCCACCAAATTCCAGCCTGGTACGACGAAGACGGCCGGGTGTATGTGGCGCGCAACGAAGCAGACGCCCAGGCCCAGGCCGACAAGGTGTCACCCGGCAAAACTCTCACGCGTGACGAAGACGTGCTCGACACCTGGTACTCCTCCGCGCTGGTGCCCTTCAGCACCATGGGCTGGCCCGAAAAAACGGATGACTTTGACCTCTACCTGCCCAGCAGCGTGCTGGTGACTGGCTACGACATCATCTTCTTCTGGGTCGCCCGGATGATCATGATGACCACGCATTTCACCGGGCGTGTGCCCTTCAAGCACGTTTACATACATGGGCTGGTGCGAGACGCACAAGGCAAGAAGATGAGCAAGTCTGAAGGCAATGTGCTCGACCCGGTCGACCTGATAGACGGCATTGCCCTGCCCGAGTTATTGGCCAAACGCTCTGAAGGCCTGCGCAAGCCCGAGACCGCGCCCCAAGTACGCAAGAACACCGAGAAAGAGTTTCCCGCGGGCATTCCGGCCTTTGGCGCGGATGCCCTGCGCTTCACCTTTGCCTCGCTGGCCTCTTTGGGCCGCAGCATCAACTTTGATGCCAAGCGCTGCGAGGGTTACCGCAACTTTTGCAACAAGCTCTGGAACGCCACCCGATTTGTGCTGATGAACTGCGAAGGGCAGGACTGTGGCCTGCGCGAGCACACCAAAGCAGAGTGCGAAGCCGGGGGCTCGGCAGCCGGCTACCTGGACTTCAGCGCCAGCGACCGCTGGATCAGCTCGCTGCTGCAAAAGGTGGAGGCCGACGTCACGCGCGGTTTTGAAGACTACCGCCTGGACAACGTGGCCAGCAGCATTTACGACTTTGTCTGGAACGAGTTTTGCGACTGGTACCTAGAAATTGCCAAGGTGCAGATCCAAACGGGCAGCGACGCGCAAAAACGCGCCACCCGTCGCACGCTGATCCGCACACTGGAGACCATCATGCGCTTGGCCCACCCGGTTATTCCCTTCATTACCGAAGAGCTGTGGCAAAAAGTGGCGCCGGTGGCGGGCCGTGCTGGCGAATCCGTGTCGATTGCCAACTACCCCGTGAGCCAACCCGAGCGCATTGACGAGGCGGCCATGGCCTATGTGGGCAAACTCAAACTGCTGGTGGACGCCTGCCGCAATTTGCGCGGCGAAATGAGCGTGTCACCCGCCACCCGCCTGCCCTTGTTTGTGATTGCCAGCAACGCCGATGAAGCCGCCTTTTTGCGCCTGTCCGCACCGGTGTTGCAAGCCCTTGCCAAACTGAACGAAGTACGCGTGTTTGACGACGAAGCCGCCTGGGCCGCCGCCGCACAAGCGGCACCCGTGGCGGTGGTAGGCCAGTCACGCATTTGCCTGCACATGGAAATTGACGTGGCGGCGGAGAAGCTGCGCCTGGGCAAGGAACTCGCGCGCCTGGAAGGCGAGATTGTCAAAACCGAAGGCAAGCTAAGCAACGAGTCCTTCGTAGCCCGCGCCCCCGCCGCAGTGATTGACCTAGAACGCCAACGCATGGCCGACTTTGTGGCCACGGTCAGCAAAGTCAAAGACCAATTGGCACGCTTGGGCTGATGGAAGGCCTGGACTTTTGCAGCCTCAGCGACGCCGCATCACGTGGATGTAGTCAGCACCCGCCGTTTGCTGCTCCACCAACTCATTGCCGGTTTGCTTGGCAAAAGCCTGGAAATCGCGCAAGGAGCCGGCGTCGGTAGACACCACCCGTAGCAACTGGCCGCTGAGCATGTCGGTCAGTGCCTTTTTGGCTTTCAAAATAGGCAGCGGACAGTTCAGGCCTCGCGTATCGAGTTCTTTATCGATGTGCATCAATGCTCCTTGGAATGCCGGCGATTTTAAAGACTCGCAGGCTTGGCAACGTTCAAACAGAAGCGCTTAGCTGCGTTTAGGAAACTCAATGAACTGCGGCTCATGCCCCTGGGTGCGCAGCCAATCTGCCAACGCATAGCCCGTACCCGACGGCCAGCACTTGACCTGGTCAAAGTCATACAGCCGGTAATCCACCAGCTCAGGCGAGAGCTTGACCTCGCCGTGGCACACCGCATGGTAGGCAATGATGATCTGGTTCATCCGCTGAAAATCGTACACACCAATCAGGTCCAGCGCGCTGGTTTCCAGGTTGGTTTCTTCCTTGATTTCGCGGCTAATGCCGCCCTGGGGCGTTTCACCCGCCTCCATAAAGCCAGTGATCAGCGCAAACATCTTGCCCGACCAGGCCGCGTTCTGCGCCAGCAAAATCTGCCCGTTGTACTCAATCACCGCCGCCAGCACGGGCGTGGGGTTGTTCCAGTGCGTGAAGCCGCAGGCCACACAGCGCAGTCGCTCTTTCTCGCCCCCGTCTTCCAACGCTGAAATGAACTCGAGCGCAGTGGCGCACTGCGGACAAAACTTGAAAAGTTGCGTCATTGAAAAACCTTTTTTTGGCCCTTAGGCGGGAAATACGCCGGTGGAGAGGTAGCGGTCACCCCGGTCACAGACGATGAACACAATGGTGGCGTTGGTGGTTTCACGCGCAATTTCCTGAGCCACGGCACAAGCACCGGCGGCTGAAATGCCCGCAAAAATACCTTCTTCACGCGCCAAACGGCGGCACATGTCTTCGGCTGTTTGCTGGCTGACAAAGCGCAGCTCGTCGACATTGGCGGCGTTGTAAATGCTGGGCAGGTATTCTTGCGGCCACTTGCGTATGCCAGGAATACGTGAGCCTTCATGCGGTTGCACGCCCACAATTTTTATCTTCGGGTTCTTCTCTTTGAGAAACTGCGACACCCCCGTGATGGTGCCCGTTGTGCCCATGGCGCTGACAAAATGCGTGATTTCGCCTTGCGTGTCAGCCCAAATTTCGGGGCCTGTGGTCTCGTAGTGAATACGCGGGTTGTCGGGGTTGGAGAACTGGTCCAGCACCCGGCCTTTGCCGTCCTGCTGCATTTGCTGCGCCAGGTCGCGCGCGTACTCTATGCCGCCACTCTTGGGCGTCAAAATCAGCTCGGCACCAAATGCCTTCATGGTCTGGGCCCGCTCAATGGACAAGTCCTCCGGCATGATCAAAACCATTCTGTAGCCCATGATGGCCGCCGCCATGGCCAGCGCAATGCCCGTGTTGCCCGAGGTTGCCTCAATCAAGGTGTCGCCCGGTTTGACCTCACCGCGCTCCTGTGCCCGCCGAATCATGGACAAAGCCGGTCGGTCCTTGACCGAACCCGCCGGGTTGTTACCTTCAAGCTTGCCCAAAATCACGTTAGTACGCAGTTCGTTTTCAGCAGCAGAGAGACGCTGCAATCTAACCAGCGGGGTTTTTCCAATGGAATCTTCGAGGGTGGGATATTTCATAGCCCACACTGTGCCATATTTCAGCTTTTACCTTCACCATTAGGCTGTTGGTCTTGGGGCTTGCTTGAGACTTCTACTTTTTGGGCTCGGGTATCACCGTATCAATAACCGCACCTGTCGCCTTGACCGCCGTTTTAACGACGGTTGCCCCAGCCACCACCACCGTGTCCACCACAGCAACCACGGCGCATCCGCTGCACAGCAGCACCACAGTTAACAACGAGATTTTTAAGGCGCCTACAGCTACAGGTTTCATGGAAAGTCTTTCTTGAAGGGCAAGGTTGGCAGTGACAAGTCTGCAAGCACGGAGGGAAATGTTTTTAACTGCATCACCCCACAAAATGGTTGGGCTGCGCATGCAACAAGCGCCCATTTGATTCAGTTGGCGGTTTGTTTGCAATGGAAACTTCCAGGGAAGGAAATTTCATGCCCCACACTGTGCCATAATTTCGGTCTTCGCTAGTACCTGCCCGGGTGGTGAAATTGGTAGACGCAGGGGACTCAAAATCCCCCGCCGCAAGGCGTGCCGGTTCGAGTCCGGCCCCGGGCACCATCTCTGGAAACCTAGCATCCATGCGGGTTCCAAGCGAATCAAGGCCAACCCTCACAGGTTGGCCTTTTTTCTTGTCTGAAGCTCTTACAGACTGTTTACAGACTGCAGTGCCAAGTTTTGCTCTGATAAACGCCCCAATTACAGGCTCCGCGCAGACAACGCATTTGCGCATGGCCGCCAGCACAAACCCAAAAAGAGTCATCTACACTGGCAAATGATCCAGGAGGGCATGATGGGCACAGAGCAATACGGGGACGCTTGGAACGAGCATGACCTCAATGGTGATTTCATCGACTGGAATCACTGGCTGCGAAACATGAAGACCTTGAACTCAGAACAAGCGTGTCTGCTCATGAACGGCCTCGACCCAAGTGTTTTTAAGGGGCACCGTCCGGGCACCAACAAAAACGCTGTCGACAAGGTACTCAACCTTGCCCACAAGATGATGGCTATTGCCGATGCAAGCTCATCAAAACCCGATACGCCTTCTGAGTGGCGAAAATGGGCGGATGAACTCGGCTTCAAGATCAACAGCCAGTTCCTTATCGAGACAACCCCACCTCCCAAGGAACCCGGTGACTGCTCCGAGCCGAAAAACGGACACGCCCTTCCCGCCCCCCTGACGACAAGTCAAATTGCCGAGTGCTTTTGCGACTTCCGATGGAAGACAACTCAAGCTGGAAAAAAAGTACTTGGGAAAAAGCCACCCTGGGCTTTGACTGCGATCTTGATACCTGGTATTCAAGGGAAACAAGAAATCAGATGGTCACCCGTCTGGATCGGTTTCAAGTTGATTACCAGCGGTTATGCCAAGGCTCCACAGATACGAGCAAGGTTCAGGACCCTGCCTCTTCTTCAAGAATGGCTTGAACTCTGGAAAGACTTTGAAGCCGACAACATCGCAGAACACTGATGCCACCGAAAACTCCAAGGACAAACTCCAGTTTTCAACCCCCAACAGCTTGAAATCGTTGACAGGTCAACATTTTCAAAACTCCGGAGTTCACCGCTAGAAAGAGGAGTTGGCAGTGTACGCGTACACCCGGCCCGTGCCGTCGGGTTGAAAGCAAGAAATGACCACGTTCATCGGCCATCACCTGCCTCCACTTGAGCATGTCAACCGCCCAACAGTAACCACTCAAGAAGCCGCGTACTACCTTAGCCGTCGCCCACAGACACTTCGCGGTTGGGCATGCTACGGAAACGGGCCGATCCACCCTCGCCGTATTCATGGTCGCTTGGCATGGGCAGTGTCAGAGATCCGCGCCTTGGTTGGAGCTGCATCATGAGTACTCCCCTCTATTTCGCAGCCAAATCAATCAGCATGTCCAAACGAAGTGGCCGCAAACCACAAACCCTGTTGATGGCCGCGAAGCACAATTTACGCGAGCATCATGCTGAATTCGGTGCCGCTGAGAACATCATGCTTGAGCATAGCCATCGCAACATCATCCTTCACGGTCCTACGCGAGCTTCGGACATTGTCGATATGGCCAACGGATTGATGATCAAGTACGCGGTGCCCAAGCGAAAGCTCCGGGAAGACCATGTTCAGGCTCTCGAATTCGTCATCAGTGTCCGCAGTGACTCAATCATCGACGAGATGGCTTATTTCATGGCCAGCAAACGCTGGTTCATCGAAGTCTTTGGACATGAAATGCTTTTGAGCGTGGTGGTTCACTACGACGAGTCAGAGCCGCACATGCACGCCTTGATCCTTCCATTTGTAAACGGTCATTACCAAGGTGGTGCCCCCATCGGCAAGACAAACTTGCCGAAGTTAATCAACCGGTTTGCTGATGACGTGGGCAAGCCATACGGCCTGTCCTTCAAGTCCAAGCCCAAGGTACATGTAACCCAACGCACAGCAGCGTTTAACCTGGTCATTGATCACCTGAGCAGGCAATCTGATCCAGTGATCACCAGCCGCGTCTGGAGAGTCGTTGCCGAGCGAATCAAGCATGCACCTCAAGATTTTCTCGAGGTCTTGGGCTTAGAGATGCCACATACGGCCCATAAAGCGACAAGAACGATGGCGCAGATCTTCACGAGTACCGGCAAAAAAACCGATGAGGATCGTCGCATCCAAATGGGACAAGACCTATCCTGTGTAGGACAAGGCCATTTCAGCGCTCCCTTTAACAAGCGCGGAGCCAAAGAATGAAGGCGCCTCTTTCGCTTCAGGAACGCACCTGCTCAATATGCGGCACCCATGATCGAGAAATCATCGCTTGCGACGGAGGTCTGGTCTGCGAGGTATGCGCTCAAACCACCCGTGAAGGCCGCGACAACACCTCACGCTCGCTCAAAGCCAAACGTCGTCGTGATCAACTTCAGTGCGATGTATTGACTGGTCAACGGGAAACCCACCTCAGCCCGGATGAACAGCAATATGCTTTGGAAAGTGACACATTGATGTTGGAGGACTTGTCTTCAGCTAAGCCAAACATCAAGCTCGTGAGTGGTGGTGAAGCCATCAACCAAAAGCACGCAGGAATGGTCAACACCCTGACCGAACCCACCGTTGCAGCCTTGGAGGCCTCGAACCACCGCACTGAGCTGCTGACCCAATTGGGCACAGACATCGCAGCCATGGCCTTGGATGCGGCCGACACCATCAACGCAGGTAACAGTCTGGAGAAAATGCTAGCCCACCAGATGGCGGGCCTCCATCAGGCGAGCATGAAAATGCTCCACCGCGCTAACCTGATGCAAGACGCCGACCATTCGGTCAAGTACGTGAATGCGGCGATCAAGGCGAGCACCGCCTACCAAGGGGCCATGGCAACGCTCCATCGTGTGCGAGACGACAAGCGCCAGCACATTCTGGTTCAACACGTCAACGTGGGTGCCGGGGGGCAAGCGGTCGTCGGCACGGTCAACTCGGGGGTAGGACAGACGTGATGAAAGGAAACCCCATGCAAGACCGTTGCGGCGCTCATTGCCGTACAACGGGTCATCCTTGCTTGAACTTCCCGATGCTCAACGGCCGCTGTCGGATGCATGGAGGCAAGAGCACTGGACGCCCGACAAAGCACGGGTTTTACACCCAGAGTGCCATGGCTGATCGCCTACAAATGAGCCAACTCACTCGGGAAGTCAATGAGCTTGCAAGTAGCCTTTCTGCAGAACATGACCTGATGCAGCCAGGGAAACGCTACGCGTTGGTGACTGGCTGTGGAGAAAGGATCGGCTCGGATATCGCTTGCAGGCTAGCTACTACAGGTAAAAGGGATCACGCCAAATGGATGATCAATTCAAGTTCGCCGTCACGCCCAGTGAGCTGTTGCATCACCTGCAGGCGCAGGTTCTCTGAGTAGGAGAACAAAGACGCTTGATCACCCGAAGAAATGGCCCACTGAAAGGATTTAACCAAGGGTTCATTGAGCACCAACTCGAGCGAGCGCCGGTGGGTGAACAACGACAGCGCTTGTGCATTCCGAGACTGGATCTTGAAGCGGTACTTGTCCACTCGCCGAATGCAGGCATCGGCTGGGCAAAACTCACACACGGCCGACAAGACAAAGGTGGGCACGTCACGCACGCACCATCCCCTCAAACGCCGCTTCCATCGCTCTTGTGTGCGCCACCACGTCCCAGCCACGCAGGGCCTTGAGACGCACGCGCAAGCCGCCTTTCAGCGCCAACAAGGCCACCCGGTCTTGCGCCATCTGCACCGCCACGCGCACATAGCCCTCGTCGTCATCGGCTACCCACTCGGGCAGGCCCGCCGCCGTCATGAAGCTCGCGCCCATGCGTGACACAAAATTGTGGCCACGCTGCGACACCACGGGCACCCCCATCCACATGGCTTGCAGGCTGGTGGTGCCACCGTTGTAGGGCACAGGGTCCAGCGCAATGTCCACATCGGCGTATTCGGCCATCATGTCGGTCAAGCCTGTGGGTCCGCGAAACTCCACGCGGGCCAAATCGACGCCCAGCTTTTGCAGCCGCTCACCAAACAAACGCACCGCACCACCGTCAGAAAAACTGGGTGCTTTCAGCAGCAAACGTGAATCGGGCACGGCCTTCAAAATCTGCGCCCACAAACGCAAAGTGCGCGGGGTCAGTTTGGGCACGTTGTTGAACGAGCCAAAGGTTAATGGACGCTGCGCCATTTCGTCTGCAAAAGCCGGATACGGGTAATCCACCTCGGGTGCAAAACAAAATACCGTGCCCGGCAAACGCGCAATGCGCTCTGAGTACAGACTTTCGCTACCCAAGGGTGTCACCACATCGTCGCCCAGCACCCAGTCCATGTTGGGCACACCAGTGGAGCCGGGGTAGCCCAAATACGTGGCTTGCACGGGTGCCACGCGTTTGGCAAACAAGCTCATGCGCTGCTGGCCGGTGTGGCCTGCCAAATCAAGCAGCAGGTCAATGCCGTCGGCATCGATCCGCTTGGCCAATTGCGTGTCGTTCAGCGTGGTGGCTTCCACCCAGTGTTCGATGCGCTGCTGCGCCAGACGCGTTTGCTCGTCGTAGCTCACACCCGTGAAATACAAAAACACCTCAAAACGGCTGCGGTCAATCTCACGCAGCAACGGCTGCATGAAGATGTTCACCGGATGCTGGTGGTGAAAATCTGCGCTCACAATGCCGAGCTTGATGCGACGCCCGTCCAGCGGTGCCCGTACAAAACTCTCACGCGCTCGTGCCCCCTGCCCCAGCGGCGCAAACAATTCGCGGTGCAAATCGGCTACTTCTTGTGCAGAAAGTTGGTCGCTGTAAAGCGAAGACATGGCCGAACTGGAGGCAAACTTGCCTTGCTCGCCCGATTCAGACGCCAGCTCGCGGTACAAGCGCAGCGCCGTGTCGGCATCGCCCTGGCGCCCGGCAATCGAGGCACGCATGCTCTTGGCACCGGGCATGGGGCCCAGCCTCTCGGCTTCTTGCAGCACCTGCTCGGCCTCGTCCATTTGCCAGCACTCGGCCAACAGGTG
>CAJCCO010000136.1 GCA_903960915.1 uncultured beta proteobacterium | reverse complement strand
TTTGGCTCCTCGACCTGGGCTCGAACCAGGGACCTACGGATTAACAGTCCGGCGCTCTACCAACTGAGCTATCGAGGAACAAGCCTTAAATTATAGCGTCGATTCTTCACTCCCTGAGCCACAGGTGGGGCCTAGTATGAAAAAAACGCTGATATATGTCAGTCGAACACAGGGCTCTCAACGCCCAGCACTTTGTGCAGTTTGGGGCTGGTGGTGGTGTATTGCAAAAAGACTTTTTTCTCGGGGGAGATGATGGGCATGGCGCCAAAGGCGGCCAAGGCGCATTCATGGAAGCCACTCAGGATCAGTTTCTTTTTGCCGGGGTAAATGTTGATGTCACCCACAGCAAAAATGCCAGTCTCGCTGGTAGAAAACTTTTCAGTATCCACTTTGAGTTGTTTGCGTTCGATGTCCAGGCCCCATTGGGCGATTGGGCCCAGTTTGGGGCTCAAGCCAAAGAAAACCAGCAAGACATCCAGCGGCACCACGCGGGTGACGCCATCGGCGCCAGTGACTTTTGCGCCGGTTATTTTCCCATTCTGTTCTTCATAACCGGTGACTTGGCCGACGATGAATTGCATCTCGAATGCATCACAGAGCTCTTTCATTTTGGCTACATTGGCTGGGGCGGCCTTGAAGCCATCACGGCGGTGAATCAGGATGACGCTCTCGGCCTTGTGCGGGCTGTCTTTCACAAAGTCCAGCGCCCAGTCCAGTGCCGAATCGCCGCCGCCTACGATCACCAGGTTTTTGCCTGCAAAGTCATCGGGGTTTTTAACGCGGTAAAAGAGCTGACTGTCTTCGAAGGCGTCCAAGCCATCTACCTTGAGGGTACGGGGCTGAAACGCGCCCACGCCCGCTGCAATGAAGATGGTTTTGGTTAGAAAGCGGGTGCCTTTGGAGGTTTCAACAAAAAACCTGCCATCGGTTTGTTTTTGAACCGTGGTGACTTCTTGCCCAAAATGGAAGGTTGCGCCAAAGGGCTCTATCTGCTTGAGCAGGTTGTCGGTCAACTCCTGGCCGGTGCACACGGGCACGGCGGGAATGTCATAAATTGGCTTATCGGGATACAACTCAACACACTGCCCACCTGGGTAAGCCAAGGAGTCAATGACATGGGCCTTGATTTCCAGCAGCCCAAGTTCGAAGACCTGGAACAGGCCCACTGGGCCAGCACCCACGATCACGGCATCGGTTTCAATTGGGCCTTCGTGGGCCTGGGCGGTGTTCACCACTTCTTGGTTGAGTTGAGGTTCCATTAATTTCTCTGCAATTTATCGGATCAGAAACGCCAGTTTGTCGGTCTTTTCTTTCCATTCGTCGGCATCAGGCAAGGGCTCCTTGCGCTTGGTGATGCTTTTCCAGGTGGGCAGACGCGCCAGTTCGGCGTTGAGTTTGGTCATGTGCTGCTGATCAGCGGGCACATCTTCTTCTGCATAAATGGCATTGACCGGGCATTCAGGAATGCACACGGCGCAATCAATGCATTCATCGGGGTCAATGGTCAAAAAGTTTGGGCCTTCGCGGAAACAATCCACGGGGCAAACGTCGACGCAATCGGTAAATTTGCACTTGATGCAGGCTTCGGTGACGGTATGGGTCATGTTGTTGTTTTCGACGTACGGGTGGAAACCCTGTATTTTATTGGGTTTCGCAAACCCTTAGGTAAGTGGGTCAGGAATGACGTGAACTGGCTCCCGTTAAGCGAGTTCAAACTGCTGACTGGGTAGCGGCAAAGTGGGGCTGAACCATCACGGCATCGCCTTGGTAAAAGGCCGCAAAGCGGTCGAACTGGCGCTTTGCATGGGCCATGTCCTGGTCCTCGCGCAGCACGGCCGAGTCAAAACCACTGCGTTGCATTTGCACCAGTTGGTCAATCAGCACATCGCCGGTGGCGCGCAATTCGCCTTGGAACCCCAAGCGACGGCGCAGCAAAAAAGCCTGGCTGTAGGCCCGTCCATCGGTAAATTTGGGAAAGTGCAGGTCAATGCGGGCCACATCGGCCAGATTCAGGGAACGTGGGTCAGCCTCGTTGCCGAGTTCCAGCACATCGGTGGGAACGGGGCCGGCCAGGTGTTCTTGGTGGGTGAGGAGTTTCATGGGGTGTATGTCCAGAATCAGGCAAATTCGGCGGCGGCACTGTGGCGCACCTGGTTGGCTGCGGCTTTGTAGGTGTCGATGCCCACGCGTTTGAAGGTGGCGATAAAGGTCTCGCCGTTCTGGCGTTCACTGCGGTAGGTGTCGAGCAAGGCCTCGATCACATCGGGCACTTCGGCCGCACCAAACGAGGGGCCTACGACTTTGCCTGCCACGCTTGCACCGCTTAAGGTGGAGCCGTCAGAGCCGCCCAGCGATACCTGGTACCACTCCTTGCCATCCTTGTCGACGCCCAAAATGCCAATGTGACCGCTGTGATGGTGTCCGCAGGAGTTGATGCAGCCGCTGATGTGCAGGTCAATCTCGCCCAGGTCGTGCAGTTCGTCCATGTCTTGGTAACGCTCGGTAATGGCCTCTGCAATGGGCAGGGAGCGGGCGTTGGCCAGGGCACAAAAGTCCCCACCTGGGCAAGCAATCATGTCGGTCAACAAGCGGATGTTGGAATTGGCCAACCCGGCTTGGCGGGCTGCTGCCCATAAGGCGGGCAGTTGTTCGTTGTTCACCCAGGGCAGCAACAGGTTTTGGTCGTGCGTGACGCGCACTTCACCGGCTGAAAATTGGTCGGCCAGGTCGGCGGCAATGTCCAGTTGTTTGGCGGTGGCGTCGCCCGGCGCCTGACCCAGGCGTTTGAAGGACAAGGTGACAGCGCGTAGCGCCGGGTTCTTGTGCGCGGCCACGTTTTGCTTCAACCAGCGGGCGTAGGCCAGTTGTTCGTCAGCGTTCAGGGCTTGGAGCGCGTGGGGGGCAGCTGTTGCGATGCCTGCGTTCAAGGCGGGCGGCACAAAAGAGGCGCTGACACGGTCGAGCTCGGCCTGGCTGATGGTGTGCGGTGCGCCATCCAGGGTCAGGATTTGCTGGTACTCGGCCTCCACCTCGTCTGTGAAGCGCTGGCCTTCGGCCTTGACCAAAATTTTGATACGCGCTTTGTAAATGTTGTCGCGACGCCCCCAGCGGTTGTAGACCCGCACCACCGCCTCCAGGTAGTTCAAGATCTGGTTCCAGGGCAGGAAGCTGCGGATGGTGCTGGCTATCACGGGGGTGCGCCCCATGCCGCCACCTACCAACACCTTGAAGCCAACCTCGCCTTCAGCATTGCGCTGCACATGCAGGCCCACGTCATGCCAAAAGGTGGCGGCGCGGTCTTCTTGGGCGCCAGAGACGGCAATTTTGAATTTACGCGGCAGAAAGGCAAATTCGGGGTGCAGGGTGCTCCACTGACGCAAAATTTCGCAAAACGGGCGCGGGTCAACCACTTCGTCCACGGCAATACCCGCGCGCTCGTCGCTGGTGATGTTGCGAATACAGTTGCCGCTGGTCTGGATGCCGTGCATGTTCACGCTGGCCAACAGGTCCATCACATCGGCACTTTTTTCCAGGGGAATCCAGTTGAACTGGGCGTTCTGTCGCGTGGTGAAGTGGGCGTAGCCTGTGGGCATGTGGGTGGTGCCCAGCAGACCTTGCGCCGCTTGGGCCTGCGCATAGACCTGGGCGTTGGGTTGGTCGTACTCGCGGGCAATTTGGGCCAACACGCGCAATTGCGCGCTTGCCAGTTCGCCGTAGGGCACGGCCACGCGCAGCATGGGGGCGTAGCGCTGCACGTACCAGCCGTTTTGCAGGCGCAGGGGGCGAAAGTCGTCGTCCGTCAAGCTGCCAGCCAGGTTGCGCTCGAGCTGGTCGCGGTACTGGGCGGCCCGGTTACGAACAAATTGGCGGTCAAAGTCGGTGTATTGGTACATGCTGTTATCCAAGACTTGGCGCGTCCTTCAGGGACTGGCGCCATCGGTCAAAAGTAAAAAAGTGGCTGGGTCTGCGCTGCCCATTCAGTTCTGTAGGCAACTGGGTGCATAACAGGGGGGCTCAGGCGCGCAGCTTCAGGCGCAGGGGCGACTGTAGGGTCTCTGCGTTATGCGGCAAACTACTTTTTTATGATTTTTATATTCGCCTGGAATATAAGGAGGCGGGGGTGTGTGGTCAGCATGGGCTGACACGACCCGTTCTGGACCGCTTAGCTTCTGTTCCGCAGCTCGCGCATGCGCTCATCGAAATAACTGCCCACGGTGTAGCGCTCAGACAACACGATGTCGCGCCGTGGATGCAAGAACAGGGGCATGGAAATGCGCGATTTGAAGCGACCCTCACCCGTCGGGTTGAGCACGCGGTGCACCGTCGAGGGGTAGTAATTGCCCGAGGCTTCGGCCAGCATGTCGCCAATATTCACGATCAGCAGCCCGAAGTCGCAGGGAACGTCGATCCAGTCGCCGTTTTTGCCCAGCACCTGCAAGCCCGGCTCATTGGCGGCGGGCAGCAGGGTCAGCAGGTTGATGTCGCCATGTGCGGCAGCGCGCAGGGCGCCTTCCGGCTCGGTGCCCTGAAGCGGTGGGTAGTGCAGGATGCGCAGCAGCGTTTGCTCGCAGCCTTCAATCATTTGCGGCAAAGGCAGGCTGTAGCTGTCACGTACCACCGGCGGCGACTGGTCTTGTACCCATTGCAGCAGTTCGGCCGCCAGGGCGCTGCCTGCCTGGTAATAGCGACTAGCGGCGTCAGAAACCTCGGTGGGGTAACGGCCCCAGGGGAACAGATGAAAAAATTCTTTCAGATCGCGCTGGCTGTGGTTCTTGGCTGTTTCAGACACGGCGGGCGAAAAATAGCCGTCGCCGCTTTTCGGGTCAAAGGCGTACTGGTGTTTGCTTTCTGTGCCAAAGAAGGCGAGCCATTCGGCGTAAATGCCAGAGACCAATTGCTGGTCCAGCGGGTGGTTGGACAGGACGGCAAAGCCAGTCTCGTGCAGGCTGCGACCAAACTGCTGGGCGGCATTGGGCGCGCGGTAATCCACAATGGGGAAGCTCATGCCGCACGCTCCTGGGTAGTGAGCCAGGGGCCGCTCAAGGTTCTTTCAAGAACCTCCTGGCAGGCCTGGGCTTGCACGTGCATGCAGACCTGGCTCATGGGTTTGTCGTTTTCCCAGCCCGGGTGCGGGTAGGGCACAAAGTCTTTGCGTTTCATGATGGTTTGGCCTTGCGCCAGCCCGTCGGTGACGACCCGGATGCGGCCGTTTTCCAGCGTGAACAGCTCAGGATTGACCAGAAAAATGAAGGCCAGCACATCGTGCCCGAAGCAGCCATGAATTTCGGCCACATGCGGGTACAGGCCGCTGTAAAAATGGGCGTAAAAACCTACTGCGTGGTGCAAGGTATCCGTGGCCAGGTGCTGCTGCGCCTGCGCAATGCGTTTAAACATGGCCACCGGCAGGATGACCCGGTGCGTCACATCCAGCCCCACCATGGTGAGTTTCCAGCCTGCAGTAAACACCAGGTCGGCAGCGTGCGGATCGTTCCAGATATTGGCCTCGGCTACCGGCGACACATTGCCCGGCTCCAGCACCGTGCCCCCCATCAGGATCACTTGTTTAACCAGTTGCGGCAAACGCGGCTCCAGTTTCAAGGCCAGGCTCAGGTTGCCCAGCGGGCCAACCGCCACCAGCGTGATCTCGCCGGGGTGGGCGCGCGCCATGTCGACGATGAACTGGGCGGAAGAGCGGGGGTCCAGCGTGTTGTGGGTGAGCACACGGCCCTCCAGATTGCCGAGACCGTCTGCCCCATGAATATGCGCCGGCGGCGCCTGCACAGGCATGCACCAGGGCGCGGCCACGCCCTGGGTCACAGGAATGGACTGGCCAGCAATCGCAGTCAGGTACAAGGCGTTGGTGGCGGCTTGCGCCACCGTGACGTTGCCAAATGTGGTGGTGATGCCCAGCAACTCAATGTCGGGGTGGGCCATGGCGAAATACAGCGCCATGGCGTCGTCCACACCGGGGTCGGTGTCGTAAATGACTTTGTGTGGCTGGTTCATGGGGAGGGTGTTTCTTGCGTGGGAAAACCACAAAAGTGGCGTAATGCTTGCCGCTTGGCTTGCCCTGGGTCGGGGTCTTGGTCTGACGGCTGCTGCTGCATAAAAGCCGCGACCTCTGCACGGGTAGGAATGCTGGACTGCGCCCCCAGCTGGGTGCAGGCCAATGCGCCGGCCGCACTGGCCTGAACCAGCGCTTGCGCCAAAGGGTCGCCCTGGCACAAGGCGGCCACCAGTGCGCCACAAAATGTGTCCCCAGCGCCTGTGGTGTCTAGCGGCTGCACCTCAAAGGCGGGCACAAAGAAAAAGTCTGAACCCCTCCGTGCGCAACAGCCGTGGTGACCCAGGGTTACCACCACGCACGGCACCTGCAGCCGCTCCAGGCAGGCCTTTACCGTTCCTTGGTGCGCGGCCATCAGAGCCAGCTCGCCCTCGTTGACGATCAGGATGTCCACCGCTGCCAGCAATTCGGCAGGCAAGGGGCAGGCGGGTGCTGCGTTGAGCACCACCTGCACCCCTTGGGCGCGTGCCGCCAGCGCGTAGGCGGTGACGCTCTCCACAGGAATTTCCAGTTGCATGAGCAAGTGCGTCACGCCTTGCAGAGTGGGCAAGTCCTCGGGGCCTAAGGTGGCGTTGGCGCCGGGTGCGACCGTGATGGCGTTTTCTGCATCGTCCGATACACAGATGAAGGCGGTGCCGGTGGGCTGGTCGCTGCTGCGTTTGATGTGCAGGCCCACACCAGCTTGCTGCAAGGAGGCCTCCAGCGGTGTGGCGTAAACGTCCGATCCCAAAGCCAGCAGAATGTGGGTAGGCGCACCTCCGGCGCGGGCGCAGGCCACGGCCTGGTTGGCGCCCTTGCCACCGGGAAAGGTCTGGAAGTCCCGCCCCATGACGGTTTCACCCGGAGCGGGAATGTGCGGGGCACGCACCACAAAGTCGAGGTTGGCAGAGCCGGCTACAAGAATCATGGTTCAGGGCAAGTGGAAGTAGGTTGTGAATTACAGGGCTGCAAAACGAGGCTGTAAAGAACGTGTTACCGTGATTTAACAAACGGCACACCAATGGCCTTGGGCGCAACCGAGCGCGCCATGAGCCCGGCCAGTATCACCACCGTGAAGACATAAGGAATCATCTGAATCAGCGAGCCGGGGACTTTGCCGATCCATGGGAAAACCAGGCCTTCAGCCTGCATTTGCAAGGCATTGAAAAAACCAAACATCAAGCAGCCTAGCGCCGTGTGTACCGGGCGCCAACTGCCAAATACCAAGGCGGCCAGGGCTAAAAAACCGTTGCCGGCCGACATGTCGCGCAAGAAAAAGCCGCTTTGCACAATGGCCAGGTAAGTGCCTGAAAACGCACACAGCAGCCCCCCGCACAACAGCGCGGCATAGCGCACACCGTGCACACTGACGCCCGCTGTGTCGGCCGCATGCGGGTTCTCACCCACGGCACGCAGGCGCAGCCCAAAGCGGGTGTGCTGAATGATCCAGTGCACCAGGGGAATCAGCAAAAACGCCAGGTACACCAGTGCCGTGTGCCCACCGAGCAAATGGCCATACAGCCAGCCCACAAGCGGTAGGTCTGCCACGCTGGCTGCGCCGGGAAAATTGAGCACGGCAAAACGGCCGGCGTCCAGGTTGGGCGTGCGCCCACCGAGTTGAAAGAAAAACTGCGCCAGCACAAAGGTCAGGCCGCTGGCCGTGATGTTGATGGCCATGCCCGAGATCAATTGGTTGCCTTGTTGGTTGATGCAGACATAAGCGTGCAGCAAGGCCACCAAGCAGGTCGCGAAAATGGCCGCCAGCAAGCCAAGCCAGGGGTTTTGCGTGACATGCGCCACCGCCGCAGCGGTGAAGGCCGCCACCAGAATCTTGCCTTCGAGGCACAAGTCCACCACGCCCGCGCGCTCGGCAAACAAGCCCCCCAGCGCCGCAAAAATCAGCACCGGCGCACTGCGCACCATGGCCACCAGAATGCTGGAGAGTTGCAGGTCGTCCATCAGCGTTCACTCAAAGAGGTGGTGGCGGTGCGGGTAGGCCAACGCGCCAGCAGCGCCGCCAGGGCTGGGGCGTAGAGGTTCTCTAGCGCGCCACAGAACAGGATGATCAGGCCCTGAATGAAGACAAAGGTCTCGGGTGGAATATTGGGTTTTTCCAGGGAAAGATCAAACCCGCCCTGAATCAGGCCACCAAACAGCAGCGCAGAAAAAAACATGCCCAGTGGATGCTTGCGCCCCATCAAGGCCACCGCAATACCGACAAAGCCGGCGCCCGCGGTGAAGTTAAGACCGAGGCGGTGCGTTGAGCCCATCTCACTGTTGAGGGCCGCCACCCCGGCCAGCGCACCGGATATCGCCATGACCGAGATAAGGGTGTTCTGTATCGAGATGCCGGCGTAGTGCGCCGCCTGCGGGTTGGCGCCCACGGTGCGCACCCGGTAGCCCCAGGAGGTGCGCCACACCAGCACGGCGTAGCCTGCTGCGGCCAACAGGGCCAGCAGGAAGCTGATGTTCAAGGGCGTCTGTCCCAGGCCCGGCAGCCACTCATTGAGGCGTGGCAGCCAGGCGCTCTTGGCAAATTCGCGGCTAGCGGTGGTTTGCTGCCCCACCGGTACCAGCAAGCTGACGATCACGTAATTCATCAGGTTGGCGGCGATGAAGTTGAACATGATGGTGGTCACCACAATGTGGCTGCCACGTTTGGCCTGCAAATAGCCTGGCACAAAGGCCCAGGCAGCGCCAAAAGCGGCACTCCCGATCAAGGCCAGTGGAATCAGCAGGTAGCCCGGCAGGCGGCTGTCCAGCGCCAGCAGTACCAGGCCCATGCCCAGGCCGCCCAGGTACATCTGGCCTTCGCCGCCAATATTGAACAAGCCGGCATGCAGCGCAAACGCCACCGCTAACCCGGTAAACAGAAAGGTGGTGGCGTAAAACAGGGTGTAACCCAGGCCTTCCGGGTTGAGGTAGGCGCTATTTACCAAAATGGCCAGTGACTCGGTGGGGCTCTCGCCCAATGCCAGAATCACCAACCCGGCCACCAGCAGGGCTGACAGCAGGTTGAGCACGGGCAAGAGCAAGCCGGTGGCCCAGCGCGGCAGGTTGTGCGGGTTCATGGGCTCACCCCGCCCATCAGCAGGCCAATGCGGGTGGTGTCAAATTCATGGGCCTGGAGTTCACCCGTGATCTTGCCGGCGCACATGACCAGAATGCGGTCAGCCAGGGCGCGAATTTCTTCCAGCTCAACCGAGACCAGGACGATGGCAATGCCGGCGTCGCGCAGTTCAAGCAAGCGCCGGTGGATGGTCTCCACCGAACCAATGTCCACACCGCGCGTGGCTTGCCCCACCAATAGAAGTCGGGGGGCGCTGGATACTTCGCGCGCCAACACCACTTTTTGCTGGTTGCCGCCGGACAACTGGCCCACGCGCAATTGCGGGTCGGCTGGACGCACGTCAAACGCCTTGATCAGTTGTACCGCGTGCGCCAGTATTTTTTGCGGCACCAGCAGCAGGCCCTGCTTGAATGCCGGCTTGTCTTGCTGACCCAAGATGGTGTTGAGCATGACGCTGTGTTCTTTGACCAGGCCATCGCGCAGGCGGTCTTCTGGCGCGTGGGCAATGCCGAGTTGCCGATAAATACCGGGCAGCCCATCGGCCTGGGTTTTGCCGACATAGGGCAGGGTTTGGCCTGAAAGTGTGAGTTCGCCGGCGCTGGGCAGCTTCATGCCGGCCAGCACTTCAAGCAACTCGGTTTGGCCGTTGCCGGAAACCCCTGCAATCGCCACAATCTCGCCGGCACGCACGGTGAAACTCAGGTCATCAAGCAGCGCGTAGCCTTGCGCGTTGTGAAGGCACAGGTGTTGCACTTGCAGCACGTCAGCGCCGGGTGCAAAGGCAGCACGGCTCAGGTGACTTTCAATCTGTCGGCCAATCATCAGGCGGGCAACGGCCTCGCGGCTGCTGCTTTGGGTGTCAACTTCGCCCACCACCTGGCCTGCGCGCATCACCGTCACGCGGTCGGTGAGTGCAAAGATTTCCTGCAACTTGTGGGTGATGAGAATGATGGTTTTGCCCTGGTCACGAAACAGCCGCAGTATTTCAAACAGCGAATCGGTTTCTTGGGGCGTGAGCACGGCGGTGGGTTCATCCAGAATGAGCACCGCGGCACCGCGAAAAATCAGCTTCAAAATCTCTACCCGCTGCTGCGCCCCCACCGACAGGCTGCTGACCAGCGCCTGCGGGTCTACTTGCAAAGCGTACTGGGCGCAAATGCTGCGCAGCCTAATTTCTGCGGCCTTGAAGCGCTGGCTCAAAACGCCGGCGCCTTCAAAGCCCAGCATGATGTTTTCCAGCACGGTGAAGTTGTCCACCAGCATGAAGTGCTGGTGCACCATGCCAATGCCGTGGGCGATGGCGTCGGTGCTGCTGCGAATGGCAACCCGCTGACCGTCTAGCTCTATGTCGCCACTGTCGGCCTGGTAATAGCCGTACAGAATGCTCATCAAGGTAGATTTGCCCGCGCCGTTTTCACCTACCACGCCATGAATCGAGCCTTTGCGAATGGCAAAGCTCACCGCATGATTGGCCTTGACGGCCCCAAACTGCTTGCTGATGTTGTGAAAGGCAACAGCCGTGGTCATGGTGCGGTCAAGGCATCAGGCGCGAAGCAAGGGCTTCAAAACAAGGACTTAGACGGGGCAGCTGTTGGCGGCGCGGTAGTCCACCACCTTGACTTTGCCCGACAAAATGTCCTGGCTGGCCTGCTTGATGCGGGCTTCCATGGCGGGGGTGATGAGTTTGCGGTTGTTCTCGTCAAGCGCCCAGTCCACGCCACCTTCCTTCAGGCCTTTTTCGGTCACGCCAGCTTTCCAGGTTCCTTTTTTGACGCTCATGAAGCCGTCATAGACCGCGTTGTCCACGCGCTTGAGCATGGAGGTCAGGATGAAGCCGGGGAACAGCGGGTTCTGGTTGGAGTCCACGCCAATGCCGAGTTTGTTTTTGTCTTTGGCCGCTTGCAAGGCGCCCATGCCGCTGCCGCCGGCGGCTGCAAACACCACGTCCACGCCACGGTCAAACTGGGCGCGTGCCAGTTCGCCACCTTTGGCCGGATCGCTCCAAGCGGCTGGGGTGGTGCCCACCATGTTCTGCGTGATTTCAACCTTGGCATCGGCCGCCTTGGCCCCTTGCGCGTAGCCGCAACCAAAGGCGCGAATCAGCGGAATATCCATGCCACCTACAAAGCCCACCTTGTGGCTCTTGCTGGCCAGTGCGGCAGCCACGCCCACCAGGTAGGAGCCTTCTTGCTCCTTGAATTTGACGGAGTTGACGTTGTCGCCTTTGACTTCATCGTCCACGATCATGAACTTGACTTTGGGGAATTCTTTGGAGACGGTGGCAACCGCGCTGGTCATGGAGAACCCGATGGAAATGACCAGGTCGACATTTTTGCGGGCCATGCTGCGCAAGACTTGCTCGCTTTGGGCGTCTGCCGTGATTTGCGCTTCCAGGTAATTGATCTTGGTCTCTTTCTTGAAGCGCTCCGCGCCCTCGTAGGCAGACTGGTTGAATGACTTGTCAAACTTGCCACCGCCGCCGTAAATGACCGCGAGTTTGGGGTCGGCCGCCTGCGCGCCCAGGGTCAACAAAGTGGCGCTGGCGATCAGTGAGAGAGATTTGAAGTTCATGATTAACGCGTTCCAGAAGGATTGGGGACATTCATTATGGCGGACTATCCGCCTCGCAAGGCATGCAAACTGGCGGCCAGCGTCGCCTCCAGGGGGAGCGGTTCGCCGCCCCACTGAGCGGCCAGAAGTTCAGCAGAAAGCACCGACAGGCTCAGGCCCCGCGAGCCCATGCCAGCGCACATCCAAACGCCCGCGTGGTCATCAGCGTCGAGCGGTCCGACCAGGGGTAGGCGGTCCAGGGTGACGCATCGGGTGTTGGACCAGGCGTTGACAGCGCCTGAGTCAAACCGGGCAGCCAGCACGCGTGCGGTTTGCGGTTGAATACGCTGCAAACGCTGGAGGTTGTAGGCGTGCAGTTGCGCTGGGCTAGGTGGCGGCTGTCGGTCTGGCGTGTAGCTGGCGCCGACAAACCAGGCCGGTCCCAAGTCGGTGGGCACGTGGGCCACTACGCTGCCTGCACCGTTCACGGGGTAGGGCGCAAAGCTGGCTTTGTCCTCCTTCGCGTCGGTGTCTACATGACGGCCCCAGGACAGTTGCCCGTGCATGCCGTGCAGGGCCGCCATCTGGCGCTCACGACCCGGGTGGGGTGCCAGTTGCGGGTGCAACTGCGCGACCAGGCGGCGTGCCTCAATGGCGTTGGCCAGCACCACGCGCTGGGCCCGTGCCAGCAGTTGGCCTTGGGCGTCAAGCAGTTCCCATTGACCGGCTGCCAGACGCAGCCCAGCGACCTGGCTGCTTCCCTGAAACCGGACACCCGGCTGGCGCAACCAGGCTTTAATTAACTGGGCTGGCTTGAGCCAGGCAGCTTGGGTGTGCCAAAGCGCCTGGTGGCCGGTGCCGGGCTGCAAAACGTCAGCCCAGCTTTGATGTGACTGTGGAGAAGATTCCCCCGAGACCAGGCGGCTCCATTCTTGTGCGTAAGCCGAGTCAGCGTGGGGCAGGGTGGTGATGCCCTCAAGACAGCGCTCCAGCGTGCCTGTCTGGTCCCAGTCGAGGCCGGCTTGCAGCAGCGTGCGGGCCTGGTGCAGCATCAGACGCACACCAGCGCGCGAGAGCCGCGACAGAGCGCAGTCGTCGCCGGACACATGCGGCACCACCAAGCCTACCGGCAGCCCCGACGCCCCTGCGGCGGGTGCATCGGCTTGGTCCAACACCTGGACTTGCCAGCCACGCCGGGCCAGGGCTGCGGCCACGCTGGCCCCGGCCACACCTGCGCCAACCACGGCGCACGTGCCTGGCTCAGCGATGGCTTGGCCCAGGCGGCTGCGGCTGTGTTGGATGACCCAACGCGGTTGGTATTCAAAGTGTTCAAGCCGGGTGATGGCAGCTGCGATTGTGCCGTCTGCGTTGGGCACAAATCCGCATTGCAGCAGATCGGCCCGGCGTTCGGGGGCTGGTGAAAGGTTGGCCAGGTGGGTGCCGCGGCGGCTACAGCGCGCCAGGGCCTTGGTGGTCCAGATGTTCCAGCAACTGCCCCCTTCGGGGCCGGGATCTAAAAAAATGCTGTCGGCGTGAAACTGCTGGTCGCGCAGCAGCCCCAGCGTTTCACCTACGCACAGGGTCAGCATGACCTGGCCGCCCTCAAACATGAGCCGGTGAAAGCCTGGCATCAGGCCAAACCACTGGCTGGTCAAGTCAGGTGCCAGTGGCTCCAAGTGGGGTTCGCTATTGGCCAGCGCCAACAGCGCCTGAAGGTCGGGCGCATGGGGGGTGAGTGCCACGTAATGCAGCACGCGCGGGCGCTGCGGATCGCTTCGCCAGGCTTGCCAGACGCTTAGAAAACGCAGCCCCGGGTCAAATCGGGTGTCGAGAATTCGCCAGACGGGCTGATCCGCCCAAGCCTGCGAAAGACCGAGGGGGGCCAACAAGGCGTCAGCCACTGGCCAGGGCGCACATGACAGGTGTCAGGGATTGGGGGGCACGTAGCCTTGGGCGGCGTCTGCGCCATCGCCAAAAAAATGATTTTCCATCTGACGCGCCAAGTACTGGCGGGCGCGGGCATCGGCCAAGTTCAGGCGGTTCTCGTTGACCAGCATAGTTTGGTGCTTCATCCAGGCTGCCCAGGCCTCTTTGCTGACGCTTTCCCACAGGCGTTTGCCGAGTTCACCGGGGTAGGGTGGGAAATCAAGACCTTCGGCTTCGCGGCCAAGTTTGATGCAATTCACAGTACGAGCCATTTGACACTTTCGACGATAGGGGGAGGTTTTCTACAGGAGGTGGACTTTAGCAAGCTTTACCTTTTCCAGGCCCATTGCAGGGTCGGTTTTGCTTGCTTTTCGAAACAGTGGCCTAATATCGGTCTGAGAGATCTTATTCAATCTCGTTTTACCCCTAATAATGGCCAGTTCCCAAGTCTGGCCCAAGTATGATCTAACTTATGGCAAAAGCTGACACCAAAACGACAATGCTGGCCGACGGGCTGCGTTACAAATCCAAAGTATCTGGTTCCCCTTTCACGGCGGCAACGTCGTTTGGCGCGGCAACCATGTCCTGCTTCATGTGCGGCAAGCACCGTGCCCGCTCGCAAATGGTCTCCAAAAAGATCCTGGGCAAGTCGCAGGCTGTATGTGCGCCTTCCTGCAAGGCGCTGGACGAAGCCAAAAGCTAGGTTTCCCGGGGCTGCATGGCTCCGGCTTTCATCTTCTTCATGCTGTTTCAACCTTTCATGGCTGTGCTGGACAAGACGCCCAGGCGTTTCTTCGCCCTGCTGAGCCTGGCCTGCCTGGCCATGCTGGCATTCGGTCTGTACTTGCAGCATGTGCTTGGGCTTGAGCCCTGCCCCATGTGCATCGTGCAAAGGTATGCCTTGGTGCTGGTCACTGTCTTTTGTGCCTTGGCGGCCCTGAGCAAGCCCAGGGGCTTGCACCTCCTCATGGCCTTGTTGACCTTGTTGGCCGCTGGCTTTGGTGCTTTTGTGGCCGCGCGGCAGAGTTGGTTGCAGTGGTACCCGCCTGAGGTGGTGAGTTGCGGACGTGATCTCTACGGCATGATCGAAAATTTCCCCATGCAGCGCGTCATTCCCATGGTCTTCAAGGGCGGTGGTGACTGCTCCAAAGTCGACTGGACCTTTCTGGGCGGCTCCATCGCCAATTGGTCTTTTCTGTGTTTTGTCGGCTTGGCGGCTTTGATGCTGCTGTTTTTAGGGCGACAGTTCATCAAACGCCAGGCGACCTGACCCGCCTGCGAGCCCTGAAGGCTTAAGCCTCGGGGCCAGCGCTCCCGCTTTCGCCCTTCAGGAATTTCCCAGTTTCTTCACCAGCACCTGGCTCTTGCGGTCCCAGTTGTACTTGCGTTTGCGGGCTTCGGGCAACCATTCCGGGTCTACCAGTACAAAGCCGCGCTTAAGGAACCAGTGGGTGGTGCGGGTGGTCAGCACAAAAATGCTTTCAAGTCCGGCCGCTCTGGCGCGCTGTTCAATGCGTTTCAAGACCCGCTCGCCATCGCCTTGCCCCTGCACCTCGGGAGACACCGTGAGTGCCGCCATCTCAGCGGTGCGCGCTTCCGGGTAGGCGTAGAGCGCGGCACAGGCAAAGATTACGCCGTCGTGCTCGATCACCGTGTAATTGCCTACATCTCGCTCAATCTCGGTGCGGCTGCGTTTGACCAAAGTCCCGTCTTTTTCAAACGGTTCAATCAATTGCAAAATGCCGCCCACATCGTCCACCGAGGCTTCACGCAGGCTTTCCAGCTTCTCGTCCACCACCATGGTGCCAATGCCGTCGTGTACGTAAACTTCCAGCAGAATGGCTCCGTCCACGGCAAACGGGATGATGTGGCTGCGCTCCACGCCACTTTTACAGGCTTTGACGCAGTGTTGCAGGTAGAACGCTGTGTCGGTGGGCAGGTTGGCGCTGGGCAGTTCTGCCAGCAGTTTTTCGGCCATGGCCAAAGGCAGCTCGGTGTCGATGGGGTTGTCTTCACTCTCTGGCTCGCTCGGGCGCAAGCGAATGCCGGGCACCTCGGTCACAAAAATAAGTTTGTCGGCCTGCAAGGCGGTCGCCACCGAGGTGGCCACCTCTTCCATCGTCAGGTTGAAAGCTTCGCCGGTGGGCGAGAAGCCAAAGGGCGACAGCAGCACCATGGCGCCCATGTCCAGCGTGCGCATGATGCCCGACGTGTCGACCTTGCGCACCAAGCCTGAGTGCTGAAAATCAATGCCATCCACAATGCCTACTGGCCGGGCCGTTAAGAAGTTGCCCGACAGCACGCGTACCGTGGAGCCTGCCATGGGGGTGTTGGGCAAGCCTTGGCTGAAGGCCGCTTCAATTTCGTAGCGCAATTGCCCGGCAGCTTCCTGGGCGCAGTCCAGCGCCACTTCGTCGGTAATGCGCAGGCCGTGCGAGTAGCGCGGCGAATGGCCTTTGGCCTGGAGTTGCTCGTTGACCTGCGGGCGAAAACCGTGCACCAGCACCACCTTGACACCCATGCTCTGAATCATTGCCAGGTCTTGCGCCAGGTGCGGCAATTTGCCGGCGGCGATGGCTTCTCCGGCAATGCCCACCACAAAGGTCTGGTTGCGAAATTTGTGGATGTAAGGTGCCACAGACCGGAACCAGGGCACAAAGGTGAAGTTGAAAACTGAGGACATGCGGAGAAGGACCGTGGGTTGGTAACAGGGCGGGGATAATCCTCGATTCTCTACGAAGTTATTGCCTTGACTGCCCAGACCCTTCAAATCGAATTTCCCGAAACCCTGCCCGTCTCAGGCAAGCGCGAGGAAATCATGGCCGCCCTGGCCGCGCACCAGGTCATCATTGTCTGTGGCGAGACCGGCTCCGGCAAAACCACCCAGTTGCCCAAGATCGCGCTGGCCATGGGGCGCGGCAAGCTCAATGCCCCGCCTGGCCAGGGCAAACTCATTGGCCACACCCAGCCCCGGCGCATTGCCGCCAGCAGCGTGGCCAAGCGCATTGCCGAAGAGCTCAAAACCCCCTTGGGCGATGTGGTGGGTTTCAAGGTGCGCTTTCAAGACCGACTGAGCCGCGACGCCTCGGTCAAACTGATGACCGACGGTATCTTGCTGGCCGAGACCCAGACCGACCCGCTGCTCAAGGCCTACGACACCATCATCATTGACGAGGCGCATGAGCGCAGCCTCAACATCGACTTTTTGCTGGGCTACCTGCGCCAAATTCTGCCGCGCCGCCCTGACCTGAAAATCATCGTCACCTCGGCCACGATTGACGCCCAGCGCTTTGCCGACCACTTTGCGTCCCGGCACGGCCCTGCGCCGGTCATCATGGTGTCGGGCCGCATGTTTCCGGTGGAGCAGCGCTACCGACCGTTTGAAGAATCGCGTGAATACGATTTGAACTCGGCCATTGCCGACGGCGTGGATGAGCTGTGGCGCGACGCGCACAACAGCGGCGACATTCTGGTGTTTCTGCCGGGCGAGCGCGAGATCCGTGAGGCGGCCGACCATTTGCGCCGCCATCTGAGCCACCAGCCCTTGTTTCGCAATGCTGAAGTGTTGCCCTTGTTTGCACGCCTGAGCCAGGCCGAGCAGGACCGCATTTTTGACGGCCACACCGGGCGCCGCATTGTGCTGGCCACCAATGTGGCGGAGACCTCGCTCACGGTGCCGGGCATTCGTTACGTGATTGATGCGGGCACCGCGCGCATGAAGCGCTACAGCTTTCGAAGCAAAGTGGAGCAGTTGCTGGTGGAGCCGGTGAGCCAGAGCTCGGCCAACCAGCGCGCCGGGCGATGCGGGCGTGTTGCCAACGGCATCTGCATCCGGCTGTATGACGAAAAAGACTTCAATGGCCGCCCGCGCTTCACCGACCCCGAAATTTTGCGCAGCTCCTTGGCCGGTGTGATTTTGCGCATGAAGTCGCTGCATATGGGGCTGGTGGAAGATTTCCCATTCATCGAGAAACCGTCAAGCCGCGCCATTGCCGACGGCTACCAGTTGCTCAATGAGCTCGGTGCGGTGGACGATGCCAACGAACTCACCCCGATGGGCCAGGAACTGGCCAAACTGCCGCTGGACCCGCGTGTGGGCCGCATGATTCTGGAGGCCCGCAGCCGGGGCGCACTGGACGAAGTGCTGGTGATCGCCAGTGCCTTGAGCGTGCAGGACGTGCGCGACCGCCCGATGGAGGCGCAACAACAGGCCGACCAGGCGCACGTGAAGTTTGACGATGAAAAGAGCGAATTCAGCGGCTACTTGAAACTCTGGAAATGGCTCGATACCGCCCGCGGCGGCCAGGGCGCAGAACACAAACTCAGCAACCGCCAGTACGAGCAATTGCTGCGTCAAAATTTTGTCAATATCCGCCGTGTGCGCGAGTGGCGCGACATCCATTCGCAACTGCATACCGTGGTGGCCGAGCACAAGTGGCGGCTCAACACCCTGCCGGCCAACTATGAGCAGTTGCACCTGTCGATGCTGTCCGGGCTACTTGGCAATATTGGCTGCAAGCTCGAAGGCGAGGGCGCCACTGGCGAGTACCTGGGGGCCCGGGGCATCAAGTTTTTTGCCCATCCAGGCGCCCATTTGGTGAAGAAACCGGGGCGCTGGATTGTGGCCTCCGAGTTGGTGGAAACCACCCGCCTGTTTGGCCGTGGCATTGCCGGCATTGAGCCGCAGTGGCTGGAGCAGGTGGCTGGCCACCTGCTCAAGAAACAACTGCTGGATCCGCATTGGGAAAAAAAGGTGGCCGAGGTCACCGCGCTGGAGCGCGCCACGCTGTATGGCTTGGTTATCTATAGCGGACGGCGCGTTAACTTCGGCCGGGTTGACCTGGTGGGCGCACGCGAGATCTTCATCCGCCAAGCGCTGGTGGATGGCCAGTGGGAAACCAAGCTGCCGTTTCTGGCGGCCAATCAGAAGCTCATTCAACAAGTGGAAGACCTGGAGCACAAAGCCCGGCGCCAGGACGTGTTGGTGGACGAAGAATTGATTTTTGCCTTCTACGACCAGCAGTTGCCCGCCGATGTGTGCAGCGGCTTCAGTTTTGAGAACTGGTACCGCGAAGCCATCAAGAACAATCCCCAGCTTTTGCTGTTGTCCCGCGAAGAGCTGATGCGCCATGAGGCCGCCGGCATCACCACCCAGTCATTCCCTAAAACGTTGCGTCTGGGGGGCGTGGACTGCGCCGCCACTTACCTGCACGAGCCGGGTGACGCCAAAGATGGCCTGACCGTTACCGTGCCCTTGTTTGTGCTGAACCAGGTGAACGACGAGCGCTGCGAGTGGCTGGTGCCCGGCATGCTCAAGGACAAGATTCAGGCCTTGCTCAAAACCCTGCACCAACGGCCGCGTTCGCGCCTGGTGCCCTTGCCAGAGACGGCCAACCAGATGGCCCAGACGCTCAACGCGCCCGAGGTCTTTGGCCACGGTTCTTTAGTGGACGCGGTGCTGAAACTGGTGCGTCAGGCCACCGCGCTGGACGTCGTACGCGCAGACATCAAGGTCGACATGTTGAGCCCCCACTTCTTCATGAACTTTCGCGTGGTGGACGAACACGGCCGCCAGCTGAGTACAGGGCGCAACCTGGGTGCTTTGAAGGCGGAACTGGGTGCGCAGGCGCGTGGGGCGTTTCAGGCGCTGGCCGGGCTCAAATTGGCGCGCGATGCAGTCGCCGCTGCGCCGGCCAAGGACGCAGCGCCTGTCAACCGTGTCAGCAGCTCCAAAGAAGCACAGAGCCACATGGCGCCCCCTGCACCGGCTGGCCAGCGCTACACCGCCTGGACGTTTGGTGAGTTACCTGAACTGTTGGAAATTCAAAAAGGAGGGCAAACGCTGATTGGCTACCCCGGCTTGATTGATGCCGGCGAGGCCGTCACCATCGAGGTCTTTGACGAACCCGAGGTGGCTGCCGCCAAGCACCGCGCAGGCCTGCGCCGCCTGTTTTCGCTGCAAATCAAAGACGCGCTGAAGTACCTTGAAAAGAATATTCCTGATCTGCAAAAAATGGCCGTTACCTATCTGCAGGTTGGCAAGAGCGCCGATGGATCAGGTGGCGGTACCCTGGAGGCCTTGCGCGAGCAAATCATTGCGGTGGCGCTGGACCGGGCGTTTTTGCTGGCGCCCCTGCCAACGGACGAGCTGTCTTTCAAACGCCGCGTGGACGAGGGCCGGGGCCGACTGACGCTGATCGCCAACGAGGTGGCGCGTCTGGCGGCCAGTATTCTGGCGGAGTACGCCGTCGCTGCTCGCAAGATCAAAGATACAAAAAATGCGCCTGAAGCCACTGCCGACGCAGCCCAGCAACTGGCGCGTCTGATGCCCAAGCGCTTTTTGGCCGTCACCCCCTGGGGGCCTTTGCAGCACTTTGCGCGTTACCAAAAGGCCATGACGGCCCGCCTGGAAAAATACCGCGCTGACCCGGCCCGTGACGCGGCTCGACTGGCCGAACTGCGTCCGCTGGAGCAACGTTACTGGCGCCTGGTGGCTGAACGCAAAGGCGTGAATGATGAGCGCATGAACGAGTTCAGGTGGTTGCTTGAGGAACTGCGCGTGAGCTTCTTTGCACAAGAACTGCGCACGCCGCAGCCAGTCAGTGTCAAACGCCTGGAGAAGGCGTGGGCGCAATTGGGCTGAGGAGCAGCGCGCGCCAGGTGCGCTAGCTGCGTCAGGACCGTCAGGTGTGTCCGGTGCGTCAGAGGGTCTGCAAGCGCTCAAGCGCAGCGAGCAAGGTTTCGTCCTTCTTGGCAAAGCAAAAGCGCACCACGCTCTGGTCAAAGCTGTTGCCATAAAAGGCCGACAAGGGAATGGCCGCCACGCCGATCTCGCTGGTGAGCCACTGGCAAAACTCAAACTCGCCCAGGTCGCTCACGTCGGATATGTCCACACACTGAAAGTAGGTGCCTTCGCCGGGCAGCAGTTTAAAGCGGGTTTGTGCCAGGCCTTGGCGAAACAGGTCGCGTTTGCGCTGGTAAAAAGCGGGCAGGCCGAGGTAGGGCTGGGCATCCGCCATGTAGGCGGCCAGCGCGTACTGCACCGGGGTGTTGACGGTGAAGACATTGAACTGATGGACCTTGCGAAACTCGGCGCTCATGGCGGCGGGTGCCGCCACATAGCCCACTTTCCAGCCGGTGACATGGTAGGTCTTGCCAAAGCTCGACACGATGAAAGCACGTGCCGCCAAACCGGGGTAGCGGGCCGCGCTTTGGTGGGGCTGGCCGTCAAACACCATGTGCTCGTAGACCTCGTCGCTGATGAGCAGCACGTTGGTAGGCGCCAATAGCTCTTGCAGACGCAGCATCTCCTGGTCAGTCCAGACCATGCCACTTGGGTTATGCGGTGAATTGATCAGAATGGCCCGGGTTTTGGGCGTGATGGCAGCGCTGATCTGGTCAAAGTCGGGTCGGAAGGTGCCGGGGGTCAGCGGCACGCGCACGGTGGTGCCGCCCGCCAGTGCTATGTTGGGCACGTAGCTGTCGTAGCAGGGTTCCAGCACGATGACCTCGTCACCGGGGTGCACGACCGCCAGGATGATGGTGATGATGGCCTGGGTAGCGCCCGCGGTGATGGTGATCTCGGTGGCCGGCGCGTAGTGGCGACCGTACAGGGCTTCAATTTTGAGTGATACCGCTTCACGCAGCACGGGCACACCGGGCATGGGCGGGTACTGGTTTTGCCCTTGTTGCATGGACGCGGTGACCGCATCCACCAGCCGTGGGTCGCAGTTGAAGTCTGGAAATCCCTGGCCCAGGTTGACCGCATTTTTCTCTGCGGCCAGGGTCGACATGACGGTGAAGATGGTGGTGCCCACCTGGGGCAGTCTGGATTGCAGGTGAGGGGTCTGGGGGTGGCTCATGGCAGGGTGCGCGTTAAAAACGGGTGAGGGGTGAGGGGCGTTGAGGGGGGCGGAGGATGACAGCGCCAAGCCGTCAAATATCTGAATCGTTGAAATGCCCGGACATGGCTTTGGCCACCAGATCACGGCTCAGGCGGTCGCTTAAAAGTTCTGCAAATTTATACACAAAATTGCGCAGGTAGGCACCGCGTTTAAAAGCCACGCGGGTCACGTTTTGGCCAAACAGGTGGCCTGCGGGGCGCACCACCAGGTCGCTCTTGTCGCCGTCGGCGATGACGTCGCGCACGGCCATTTCAGCGGCAATGCCCACGCCCAGTCCCAGACGCACATAGGTTTTGATGACGTCTGAGTCAATCGCTTCCAGGGCAATTCGCGGTTCGAGTTTGAGGCTGGCAAAGGCCCGGTCAATCTTGGTGCGCCCGGTATAACTTGGGTGGTAGGTAATGAGCGGCTCTTGCGCAATGTCCTCCAGAGTCAGGTGCTCCTTGAGGCACAGCGGGTGGCCCACCGGCAGTACCAGCACATGCTGCCATTCGTAGCAGGGCAGGGTGACCAGTTCTGCGTAGCCGGCGAGGGCTTCGGTGGCAATGCCAATCTCGGCGACTTCGTCAATCAGCATGCGCGCCACTTGTTCGGGCGAACCTTGGTGCAGGCTCACGTTCACCTTAGGGTAGGCCAGCCGCAGCTTGGCCACGGGCTCTGGCAAAACATAGCGCGCCTGCGTGTGGGTGGTGGCAATGGACAGGGTACCGCTGTCTTCAGCGCTGAATTGCTCACCAATGCGTTTGAGGTTGCCTACTTCGCGCAGTATCAGCTCGATGCTTTTCAGCACATGCTGGCCCGGCTCGGTGACGCGTTTGAGTCGCTTGCCATGGCGGGCAAAAATCTCTATGCCCAGCTCTTCTTCAAGCTCAATGATGGCTTTGGACACCCCGGGCTGTGACGTGTGCAGCGCCCGGGCAGCCTCGGTCAGATTGAGGTTACGCCGCACGGCTTCTTGCACAAAGCGGAATTGGTGTAAGTTCATAACGAATTTCAACTAAAGATGAAGTTTATTATGCCCCAATCGTCTATAAAAATCAGGCAATAGCCAAGCGCGCCATCAGTTCAATCAATTGCGGTTCTTCGCCAATGGCCGCTTTCAAAATGAAGCTGACTTGCGGATGACGCTCCTTCAAGGCCTGCATCAGCACCGGCAAGTCCTCACGCGCATGTTTGCCAACGCCCAGAAACATGGGCACGACCGTCAGTTGCAGGGCGCCGCTGGCCACCATGTGGTCGACACACGTAGGCAAGTCGGGCTCACAGAGTTCAAGAAAGGCGCATGACACCTGTCCTTCAGGGTCCAGACGCGCGATGGTTTGGGCCACCGTTTCAATGGGCTTGCGCCACAAGGGGTCGCGTGAGCCATGGGCAAACAGAATGGTGCCGCGAGGCGATGGGGGTAGGACAGGGGGTGGTGAGGTTGAATTCATGGTGGCTTTCACGCGGTCGCTTTCATCGTCTCAGCACCAGCCAGCCAAAAGCGGATAAGGAGATGACGGAGTAAATCATGCCCGGCAACGCGGCCGTCAACCAAGGCTGCCAGTTTTGTAAATTGCCAATATATCCAAACACGTTGTTGAGCAGGAAGAAGCTGATGCCTGCCATGACACCGCCAAATACATAGGCCGAAATGCCGCCCGAGCGGAAGTGCAGGTAAGCAAAAGGCAGCGCCAGAACCACCATGACCAGGCAGCTCAAGGGGTAAAAGACTTTTTTCCAAAACTCGATTTCATAGCGCTGCGCGCTTTGCACATTGGCGCGCAGGTGTTGTATGTATTCAAACAGGTCAATGGTGCGCATGCGCTCGGGCTTGAGCAGGGAAGCAGACACCATTTCAGCGCTGATTTGCGTGGGCCAGCGCAAACTCTCCAGGTGGGTTCTTTCAATACGGGCTGAAGTAGCGCCTTTAGCTGGGAACTCGGTGCGCTCAACCCCCCGCAATTGCCAGGAATCGTCGTCTGCAAAAGCGGCTTTTTGGGCTTGCACCATGGACATTAAAAACCCCTGGTTGTCGAACTCGAAAAGTCGCACCCCGCTCATGCTGCCGTCTGGCGACATGGCGTTCACATTAACGGCGTACTGCGAGTAAGGCTGTTTGTCTTTGAGCCAGGCGCCGGTTTGCCCGACGGTGATGTTGCCCTTGTAGCGGGCCTTGAGCAACTGGGCTGTTCGGTCTGCAGCTGGAGATATGTAGTCGCCAATAGCAAAGGTCAGCAGGCCAAAGGCCAGGCCCATCAAGAGCAAGGTTTTCAGCGCGCGCGCCGGGCCGAGCCCGCTGGTGCGCAAAATGGTGAACTGCGAGGTTTGGGCAAACTTGGCCATCACAAAAATGGTGCCAATCAGCACGGCAATGGGCATGAGTTCGTAGAGATGGCTGGGTACCATCAACCCGACATAGGCCAGCGCGTGAACCAGCCGGTAGCCGCTGGCTGCGTAGCGGCTCAGGTTCTGAATTTCGTCGACCAGGTCAAAGAAAAAGAACAGCGAAAGAAAGGCCAAGGTGACAAACACCACGGCATGCAGCACCTCGCCGTAGATCAGCCGGCGAATGGTTTTCACAGGGTTGACTTTCTTAACAGGCGGGCTGGACGCATCAGGTCCCGCCATTGCCAGTTATGGTGGCGTTTTGCCAGCCATAAAAGTCCCGCCCCTAAGGCGCCACCATGCAGCGCCAGCATGAAGCCTGCCAGGCTCATGGCGCCATTGGCGATCCAGTTTTGACCCAGATTCAACAGGTTGTAATAAAAGATGAAGCAAAAAAGCGCAAAAACCAAGTTGGAGCTGCGTCCCATGCGCGGGTTCACACTGGAGGCGGCGATGCCGATGATGATGAAGTTGATGGCCGCGAAGATCATGCCCAGACGCCAGGACAGCTCTGCCATGTAAGCCGGCGTTCGGTTGGTGAGCAACTCCAGGGTCGGCAGGGTGTTGACGGGAATGTAATTCGCCGCGCCCAATAGGTCGCCCTCAATCTGGGTGCCATATTCTTCGAATTCGCTAATTTTGAGATCACCCTGACCCACCGTGAGTTCAAGTCGTTGTCCATTGTTAAGCATCAGGAAGCGGGCGTTGACCTGGGTCTGAACCCGACCGCTGCGTGCCGAGGTGATGGTTTCCTTGCCGTTTTCGTTGGTGGCAATGAAGACGTTGCTACCCGTTTGGTTGGCCGAGGTGTTTTTCTCTACAAAAAAGACTCTTTTGCCCCCTGCGGATTCCTGAAACTGGCCGGGTTCGATACGCTCAATGTCACCGCGTTTTTCGTATTGGTGCTTGAGGCTTTCAATTTTCCCGTTCGACCAGGGCAATACCAGCAGCGACAACAGCACCACCACCACCAGCACCGGCCAGGCAAACCGAAATAAGGGGGCGATCAGCGCCGACAAGCCTTTGCCACCGCCAAACCAGATCACCATCTCGCTGTCACCATACATGCGTGAAAGGGTGGCAATGGTGGCGATGAAAAGGCTCATGGTCAGAATGGTTGGCATATAAGCCAGCACCGTGTAGCCCATGATGAGCATCACATCAGACGGGTCAAAACTGCCACGCGAGGCCTGACCGAGCGTGCGAATGAGCGTCATGGTCATGATGACGGTAGACAGCACAATCAGCGTGGCACCAAAGCTGCGGGCCAGTTCCTTGCGGATGGAGGAATGGAATAACATCAGGAAAGAAGGAAAAACCCAATTATGAACTTTGAACTCCACACTTTTGCCCTGAGCACCGCTGCCAAAGAAAAATGCGATGCGCAGATTATTCTGGTAAGCGCCTCTTTCAAGCCTGCCAAAGATGCGCTTTCTGTCTTGGTTGCCCAAACCCTGAAGGCCGGTGATTTTGAGACCAAAGTGGGTAAAACACTGCTTATTTACCGTCCCGCCGGCTTGGCTTCCAGCCGTGTGGTGCTGCTTGGTATTGGCGAAGGTTCTGCCAAAGAGGTCCGCAAAGCGGTGGCCACGGCCGTTGCTGCCGTCAAGTCTGACAAGATCAAGACCCTGCACTTAGGCTTTACTACGGAACCGCAGACCGGTGCCGTGCGAGCTGCCGTGCTGGCCGTGGCCGAAGCCAGCTATGTTTACACCAGCACCAAGTCCAAACCGGAAGGCCGGCAGTTGCAAAGCATCAGCGTGGGTGTGGCCAACGTCGCGGGCAGCCAGGCTGCTTTTGCTGAAGCTGTTGCCTTTGTGGGCGGCATTGAGTTTGCCAAGGAATGGGCCAACCGCCCCGCCAACCATGCCACGCCCACCTTGTTGGCGCAGGCCGCCAAGTCGCTGGCCAAGCATGCCCGCATCAAATGCGAAGTCTTGGGCCCCAAACAAGTCGCCAAGCTGGGCATGGGCTCATTTTTGGCTGTGGCCCAGGGCTCTGATGAGCCCTTGCAATTTATCGTGCTGCACTACAACGGTGCGGCTCAAACGGTGGCGCCCACCGTATTGGTAGGCAAAGGCATTACTTTTGACAGTGGCGGCATTTCCATCAAGCCTGCGGCTGAAATGGACGAGATGAAATTTGACATGTCTGGCGCAGCCAGCGTGCTGGGCGTCTTCAAGGCCTTGGCTGATTTGAAGCCCAAGATCAACGTGGTGGGCCTCATTCCCGCTTGTGAAAATTTGATCAATGGCCGTGCTGTCAAGCCCGGCGATGTGGTGACTAGCATGAGCGGGCAAACCATTGAAATCCTGAACACAGACGCAGAAGGGCGCCTGGTGCTCTGCGACGCCCTGACCTATGCCGAACGCTTCAAGCCGCGTGCTGTGGTGGATATTGCTACCTTGACTGGCGCCTGCGTGGTGGCCCTGGGGGCCGTGCGCTCGGGCCTGTTCTCGTCCAATGAAGAGCTCGCTGCTGCCTTGCTCTCTTCGGGCGAATCGTCGCTTGATTTGTGCTGGCGCCTGCCCCTGGATGACGAGTACGCAGAAGGCCTCAAGACCAATTTTGCCGACGTCGCCAATGTGGCCGGTCGTGCTGGCGGGGCTGTCACGGCGGCCAAGTTTCTACAGCGATTCACTGCCAAATTTCCGTGGGCGCACCTGGATATTGCCGGCACCGCCTGGAAAAGTGGTGCAGCCAAAGGCGCCACCGGTCGCCCGGTGGCTTTGCTGCTTGATTACTTGTTGCAATCGCCCAAAACCAAGTGACCGAGCTGGATTTCCACTTCAATGTGCCGGAGCTGGTGCCCTACGCCTGTCGTTTGCTGCGAAAAGCTGTAGCCAGCGGGGCCAAGGTGGTGGTTTTGGCGCGACCGGAGACGTTGGTTGCCCTGGATAGCGCCTTGTGGACCTTTTCAGAACTGGATTTTGTGCCGCACTGTTTTGCTGACAGTGATGCCCGCCTGCTAGCGTTTTCGCCGGTGGTGCTTGCCGCTTCCCTGGACACATTGGCACACCAGCAGGTATTGCTCAATTTAGGTCTTGAGGTGCCAGCCGGTTTTGAGCGCTTTGAGCGGCTTATCGAGCTGGTCGGGCTCGAAGAAGACGAGCGCCAAGCTGCCCGAAGGCGCTGGAAGCACTATATGGATCACGGGTATTCCATCACCCGGCATGACTTTAATTCAAAATGATTGTTATTTTTTTAACCGTCGGTTGTTGTCAAGAACACTGAATTTCAGAGGGATTTTGTGGATTATTAGGGGCTCTCATGTGCCATTAACGGGCAATCTTGGTGTCTACCCTATGTTTTTGCTCCAAAAATTGCGTTAACGTTCAGGGTGTGGAGAAATATTTCACATTTTTAATTTATGGAGTTTTTTATGCAAATGAAGTTGAAAATTACCGTAGCTGCTGCGCTTGCTGTTGCCGCTGGCATTTCGATGGCCCAAGAAGTCGTCAAAATCGGTCACGTGGGTCCTACATCAGGCGGCATCGCTCACCTGGGTAAAGACAACGAAAACGGTGCCAAGATGGCTATTGATGAACTCAATGCCAAAGGCGTCAAAATTGGCGGCAAGACCGTCAAATTTGAACTGTTGACCGAAGATGATGCAGGCGATCCAAAGCAAGGCACTACCGTCGCGCAAAAATTGGCTGACCAAAAAGTCAAAGGCGTTGTCGGTCACCTGAACTCAGGCACGTCCATCCCCGCTTCCAAAATTTACAGCGACGCTGGCATTCCTCAGATTTCGCCTTCCGCCACCAACCCCAAGTACACACGCCAAGGCTACAAAACCACGTTCCGCGTGGTGGCTGATGACGTGCATCTGGGCGGCACCCTGGGCAAATACGCTGTCAACACACTCAAAGGCAAGTCCATTGCTGTGATTGATGACCGTACCGCTTACGGCCAAGGTGTGGCTGACGAGTTCGAAAAAGCTGTCAAGGCCGGTAAAGGCACTGTAGTTGGCCGTGAATTCACGACCGACAAAGCCACTGACTTCATGTCCATCCTGACCACACTGAAGGCCAAGAAGCCCGATATCGTGTTCTTCGGCGGTATGGACGCTGTGGCCGGCCCCATGTTGCGTCAGATGAAATCGCTTGGTATCAATGCCAAGTTCATGGGCGGTGACGGCATTTGCTCTTCCGAGCTGGCCAAACTCGCTGGTGATGCCATGGCCGACGATCAGGTCTACTGCGCTGAAGCCGGTGGTGTTGAAGGTCAGCAAAAAGCTGGCATGGAAGCTTTCAAAACCAAGTTCAAAGCCAAGTTTGGCGCTGAAGTGCAGATTTACGCTCCTTATGTGTATGACTCCGTCAACGTGATGGTGGCAGCCATGGTGAAGGCTAACTCTTCAGACCCAGCTAAATACCTGCCTGTGTTGGCTAAAACCAGCAACTACCAAGGCGTGACTGGCCCCATTTCGTTTGACGAAAAGGGCGACATCAAAGGTGGTGCTTTGACACTGAAAACATACCGTGGTGGCAAGCCTGTCGACCTCGCTGTTATTCGTTAATAGCCCTTGGAAAGTTGGCGACTAGTTCGCCACTTTTTGAATGGCCACCTTCGGGTGGCCTTTTTTATGCCGAAAACATGCGTCGCGAGAGTTGTCGCAATTTGCTCGGGTAGAATCTGCCACTCTGGAACGGTGGATGAGCGGTTTAAGTCACACGCCTGGAAAGCGTGCGAAGGGTAAAACCTTCCGCGGGTTCGAATCCCGCCTGTTCCGCCAGAAAAAACCAAACCCCGCATGGCGCAATCCATGCGGGGTTTTGTTTTGAGCCTTTGAACCTTTAAGCCTATTAACCTACAAGCCATGTGGCCTCGGCTTGAGTCGGGGTGATTGGGGGTAGGCGGTACCCGCACCAATACCTTCCAGGCCGGTCAACAGGGTGGGGAGACCACGCAACCTGGCTTGTTGCCGCGGGTGCTGGCCTGCTATTTCCCGCCGTTATTGCGAAAACCGTAGTCGCATTTACAGTGCTTACGCACCCCACGGGGCATATACTTTATTGTTATTTCTACACCCTACCCATCCCCCTAGGAGCTAAGCGCAACATGGCCAAATTTCCTGAACGAGCCAAGGTCGTCATCATTGGCCAAGGCGGCATTGTCGGCGCCTCCGTGGTGCACCACTTGATTGAACGTGGCTGGGACAACATCGTCGGTATCGACAAATCCGCCATTCCCACCGACGTTGGCTCCACGGCCCACGCCTCTGATTTTTGCTTCAATACGATGCACGATCAGATGACGATTTTCACCACCAAATACAGCATCGACTTCTACTACAAGCTAGGCCGCTACGAACGCATCGGCGGCATCGAAGTTGCCCGCGTGGGCGATGACGAACGCATGGTCGAGCTCAAGCGCCGCGTGGCCTCGGGCAAGGCTTTTGGCAATCGGGTGGAAATGATCACGCCGGCAGAGGCCAAAGCTAAATTTCCGCTGCTCGAAGAAGACATGATCCAGGGCGCCCTGTGGGACCCGGACGCTGGTTTGGTCAAGCCCCGCTCGCAAATGGTGGCGGGTGAGTTGGTCGACGCCGCCGTGGCCACGGGCAAGCTGCTGTCTTTTGCCAACACGGCCTGCACCGGCTTGCGCATTGAGAACGGCCGCATCCAGGGCGTGGAAACCACCAAGGGCTTTATTGCCGCAGAACACGTGGTGGTGTGCGCCGGCTTGTGGGGCCGCCTGATTGCAGGCATGGCCGGTGAAGACCTGCCTATCATGCCGGTGGACCACCCGCTGACTTTTTTCAAACCCTACCTCGAATTTGCGGGCACGGGCAAAGACATTGGCTATCCGCTCTTGCGCGACCAAGGCAACTCGGCCTATTTGCGCGACACCGGGGATCCAAAAACCCCCGAAGGCGGTCAGATCGAATGGGGCTACTACGAAGAGAAAAACCCGCGCATGTGCCACCCGCGCGATTTGTTGGAGAAAGAACAGGCGCGCCTGAGCCCCTCGCAACGCGACCTGGAACTGGAGCAAATCATGGCGCCGCTGGAGCGTGCCATGGAACTCACGCCCATCTTGGCCGAACTCGGCTATGACGACAAATACTCGTTCAACGGCCTGTTGCAAGTGACCACCGATGGCAACCCATCGATTGGCGAATCGTCCAAAGTGCGCGGCCTGTGGTACGCCGAAGCGGTGTGGGTGAAAGACGGCCCTGGCGTGGGCAAGCTGCTGGCCGACTGGATGACCGATGGCTACACGCACCTGGACCATGCCCGCATCGACGTGGCCCGCTTCTACCCGTATCAGCAGGAAGAACAGTACATTCACGACCGCTGCTACGAAGGCGCCTTCAAGATTTACAACCCGCCCGTGCACAACCGCGAGCCCTATAGCGCCGGGCGCGGCATCTTCAAGAGCCCGTTCTACGAGCGCGAAAAAGCGCTGGGTGCTTATTTTATGGAACTCAGCGGCTGGGAACGTGCGCATGGCTACGCCAGCAACGAGCATCTGTTTGAGGTCTACGGCGACAAGGTGCCGGTGCGTGCCAACGAATGGGACAACCGCCATTTCTGGCGCGTATCGAATGCCGAGCATTTGAAGATGTCGGAAGACGTGGGCATGATCAATGTCTCGCACTTTGCCGAGTTTGATGTGGAAGGCCCCGACGCGGCCGACCTGCTGGAATACATCTGCGTGGCCAAAGTGGGCGGCGACACGGCCGTTGGCAAAGGGGTTTACACCCACTTTTTGGACGCCAAGGGCGGCGTACGCGCCGACCTGACCGTGTTGCGACTGGGGCAGGAGCACTACCGCATTGTGGACGGCGCCGACGCCGGCCACCGCGACCTGACCTGGGTGCGCCGCATGGCGCAAGACCGCGGTGCCAACGTCAAGATCACCGACACCACCACGGTGTACGGCTGTTTGGGGGTGTGGGGCCCTAACGCCCGCGCCACCATCCAGAAAATTGCCGATGAGCCAGAGGCCTGGACCAATGAGAACTTCCCTTTTGCGGCCTTGCGCGATTTGAAGATCGCCGGCGTGCCGGTGCTGGCTTTTCACATTTCGTATGTGGGCGAGCAAGGCTGGGAGCTGCACTTCAAGTACGAAGACGGCCTGGCCTTGTGGGATGCGCTGTACGCCCTGGGTGTGACACCGGTTGGCGTGGAAACCTATGCCAACAGCCGCCGTATGGAGAAGAGCCTGCGCCTGCAAAACGGCGATTTACTGACCGAGTACAACTTGTTTGAAGCCGATCTGGCCCGCCCCAAGGTGAAGGCCGCCGACTTCCACGGCAAGGAAGCCCACATGAAGTTCCGCGAGCGCGAGCACCAACCGGCCATGCTGTGTACGCTGACCATGACCAGCAACATCGACAGCACCGGCGTGGCGCGCTATCCCCTGGGCAATTTGGCGGTGATGGACCCTGCTACGGGTGCCACGCTGATTGACGAACTGGGCCGCCGCTCGTACACCACCAGCATTGCCTTTGGCCCCAGCATCGGCAAGAACATTGCGCTGGCCTATTTGCCCTATGCGTATTGCCAGGTGGGGCGTGAGTTGCAGGTTCAGTACTTTACTGACGTCTACCCAGTCAAGGTGGAAGCCGTTGGTTACGGGGCCTTGTACGACCCCGAAAATACCAAGGCCCGTTCTTGATGTAACTGCGACCCTGTGCCGCCAGAAAAAACCCCCGCAGGGTCATCCCTGCGGGGGTTTTTTTCAGGGCTGAATCTGCTGGGTGCTGGGTGCTGGGTGCTGGGTGGTAGGGGATTTACTTTTGGGTTTGCACCATCTTCATGGCCGATGAAATGAGTGCTGACACTTCGGTCATGTTGCTGGGAACAATCAAGGTCGTGTTGGCGTCAGCGGCCACTTTGGCGTAGGCGTCCACCGCTTTTTCTGCCACTTTGAGTTGCACAGCTTCTGAGCCACCGGGTTGTCTAATGGCGCTGGCAATGCGTTCAATCGCTTGGGCGGTGGCTTCAGCCACGGCGGTGATGGATTTGGCGTCACCTTCAGCCTTGTTGATCACGGCTTGCATTTCACCCTCAGAGCGGGCAATGAAGGCCTCGCGTTCACCAGTGGCAATGTTGATCTGTTCCTGGCGCCGGCCTTCCGAGGCGGCAATCAAGGCACGTTTTTCACGCTCGGCCGTAATTTGCTGTTGCATGGCGTGCAGAATTTCCTTCGGGGGCGTTAAATCCTTGATCTCATAGCGCAGCACTTTCACGCCCCAATTCAAGGCCGCCTCATCAATGGCTTGCACCACTTGGGCGTTGATGATGTCGCGTTCTTCAAAAGTTTTGTCCAGCTCCAGCTTGCCGATCACCGAACGCAGCGAGGTTTGCGCCAGTTGCGAGATGGCAATGATGTAGTTGCTGGAGCCGTAGCTGGCCCGCATGGCGTCGGTCACCTGAAAGTACAGAATGCCGTCCACTTGCAACTGGGTGTTGTCCCGGGTAATGCAGACCTGGCTAGGAATGTCCAGCGGCACTTCCTTAAGCAAGTGTTTGTAGGCCACCTTGTCGACAAAAGGCATTAAAAAGTTCAGGCCAGGGGTGAGCGTGGCGTAGTATTTGCCGAGTCGCTCCACGACCCAGGCATGTTGCTGGGGCACGATTTTGACCGACTGGGTAATAAATATCGCCGCGATGACGATCAGGATGATTGCAATTTCCATGGGGTTTTCCTTAAAGGTGGGTGTCGTTTTGCGAAACAGGGGGTAGGGTGACGGCGGCGTTTTCTGGCATCAGTTTTTCCTGAGGATCAAACGGTTGCCCACCACTTCCACAATCGTGTGGCTGCCCGGTGCGGCCACAGCGCCAGGCTCCAGGGAGGTATCCCAATGCGCGCCACGGTATTTGACCGAGCCGGTTCCGTTAGGGAGCCAGGCATCGACTTGCACCGTCTCACCAATGTCCAGGTTGACATCACGGTTGGCGCTGGCCTGTGGCGGGGAGGGTTGTCTGAGTTTGTAACTGCGCCAGGCGGCCACACTGCCACCGCCCAGCACGGCGGCCGTAACCAGTTGAACGGTCATACTCGCGCCTGCATGGGCGGCCAGCGCAGCTGCGGCCATACCTATGCTGATCATGAGCAGGTAAAAGGTGCCGGTGACCAGTTCGACCGCAACTGCGGCCCCCACCAGCAGCCACCAAATTGTTGAATCCGCCATATTTCTTCCTGAATGTGTGTGTGACGAGACATTTTGGGGCAAATGGCCGGCAGTGCAAGAGTTCTGACTTAATTAGTCCTTACACTTCGCGCCTGTTTCCTTTTTTACCGAGATAGGCTGGAGTGCCCGCATGAAATTTCGCTTCCCCATTGTCATCATCGACGAGGACTTTCGCTCTGAGAACACCTCTGGCTTGGGCATTCGCGCGCTTGCCCAGGCGATTGAGACTGAAGGCTTTGAGGTGCTGGGTGTCACCAGCTACGGCGATTTGAGCCAGTTTGCCCAGCAGCAAAGCCGTGCCAGCGCGTTTATTCTGTCCATTGACGACGAAGAGTTCACGCCCGGTCCTGATCTGGACCCTGCCGTTTTGAACCTGCGCCACTTCATTGCCGAAGTGCGTCGCAAAAACCTGGACGTGCCCATTTACGTCTATGGCGAGACAAAGACCTCGCGCCACATTCCCAACGACATCCTGCGTGAGCTACACGGCTTCATTCACATGTTTGAGGACACACCCGAATTTGTGGCGCGCCACATCATCCGTGAAGCCAAGAGCTACCTCGAGGGCGTGCAACCGCCGTTTTTCAAGGCCTTGCTCGATTACGCCGAAGACGGCTCCTACTCCTGGCATTGCCCCGGCCATTCGGGTGGCGTGGCGTTCTTGAAGAGCCCGGTGGGCCAAATGTTTCACCAGTTTTTTGGCGAAAACATGCTGCGTGCCGACGTCTGCAATGCGGTTGAAGAGTTGGGCCAACTGCTGGACCACGACGGCGCCATTGGGGCAAGCGAACGCAACGCAGCGCGCATTTTCAATGCCGACCACTGTTTCTTTGTAACCAACGGAACCAGTACCAGTAACAAGATGGTTTGGCACCACACGGTGGCGCCGGGCGATGTGGTGGTGGTCGACCGCAACTGCCACAAATCTATTCTCCACGCCATCATCATGACCGGGTCCATTCCCGTGTTTTTGAAGCCCACGCGCAACCACTTTGGCATCATTGGCCCCATTCCAAAAGAAGAGTTTGAGAAGGCCGCCATCCAGGCCAAGATCAAGGCCAACCCGCTGCTCAAGGGCGTAGACGCCAAGAAGGTCAAGCCGCGCGTGCTGACCCTGACCCAGTCCACCTATGACGGGGTGCTCTACAACACCGAAACCATCAAGAAAATGCTCGATGGCTACGTGGACAACCTGCACTTTGACGAAGCCTGGCTGCCCCACGCCGCTTTTCACCCGTTCTACGGCACCTACCATGCCATGGGCAAGCGGCGCGCGCGTCCCAAAGAGGCGGTGGTCTATTCCACCCAGTCCATTCACAAGCTGCTGGCCGGTATCAGCCAGGCCAGCCACGTGCTGGTGCAAGATTCGCAAACCGTCAAGCTCGACCGCCCCTTGTTCAACGAGGCGTACCTGATGCACACCTCGACCTCCCCGCAGTACAGCATCATTGCCAGCTGCGACGTCGCCGCCGCCATGATGGAGCCGCCCGGCGGCACCGCGCTGGTTGAGGAAAGCATTGCCGAGGCGCTGGACTTCCGCCGCGCCATGCGCAAGGTGGATGAAGAGTACGGCACCGACTGGTGGTTCAAGGTGTGGGGGCCGGACAAAATGGCCGACGAAGGCATTGGCCGCGCCACCGACTGGGTGCTCAAAGGGGAGAGTAAGAGCGCCAAGGCCAACACCACCGCCAACTGGCATGGTTTCGGCAAGATGGCTACCGGCTTCAACATGCTCGACCCCATCAAGGCCACCATCGTCACACCCGGCATGGACCTGAATGGCAAGTTTGCCAAGACCGGCATTCCTGCCAGCATCGTCACCAAGTTTCTGGCCGAGCACGGCGTGGTGGTGGAGAAAACCGGTCTGTACAGCTTTTTCATCATGTTCACCATCGGCATCACCAAGGGCCGCTGGAACAGCATGTTGACGGCCTTGCAGCAGTTCAAGGACGACTACGACAAGAACCAGCCTATGTGGCGCATCCTGCCGGAGTTCTGCCAGAAACACCCGCGCTACGAAAAAATGGGCCTGGCCGACTTGTGCCAGCATTTGCATACGCTGTACGCCAAATATGACATTGCGCGGCTCACCACCGACATGTACTTGAGTGACCTCACGCCTGCCATGAAGCCCAGCGACGCCTACGCACACATTGCGCAGCGCAGGACTGAGCGCGTGGAAATTGACAAGCTTGAAGGCCGCATCACCGTGGGCCTGGTCACGCCTTACCCGCCCGGTATTCCGCTGCTCATTCCGGGCGAGGTGTTCAACAAGAAGATCGTGGATTACCTCAAGTTTTCGCGCGAGTTCAACGCCCAGTGCCCTGGCTTTGAGACCGATATTCACGGCCTGGTGGAAGAGCAGGACGCAGACGGCAAGGTGCATTACTTCGCCGATTGCGTGCGCGAGTAAGCCCCTCCGCAGAACGCTCCGACCCCCAGCCTATGCGGTTATCAGGCGTGCATCAGATTGAGTTGGCGCGCAATGATGTCATGGTTAAGCCACAACACGGGGCCGCTGGGTGCCGATGACTCGCGGAAGATCAGCGGGCCGGTGGCCTCAATCACCAGACCACTGAGGAGGTCGGTGATCAGCGCTTTGTTGTCGCGGTGCATTTTCTGCACCTCGTCCGAGGTGCCAATCGTCAGGTCAGCTTGCAGTTGGCTGTTGGGCATGGGCCAGGCCGCAAAATTGCGGAAGGCTTGCATCACGGGGTTGCGCTGGAAGTCCAGTACCTTGTTCAGCACCTGGTCCAGCGTGATGCCGTCGGCCAGCAGGGCTTCGCAGGCCTGCCATTGCGCCTGCGCCCACGCGCCGCCGTTTTCCTTTTTCAGGGCGTTGAGCAGAGGAATAAGTGGCAGCTCGACCCCGGCAAAAATGTCAGACGAGTTGGTGCGTATTTCAGGGCAGTTGTAGACCGTGGCCTGGATGCGCTGGCTCCACGCGGTCTCGGCAATATGCTCCAGCCGCATCTTGGCCAGGCCCTGCGTGTAGTTGGTGTAGGTTTGCCAGTGGTAGTTGTCGTCAATGAGGATCTCGGTGCCGTGGTAGCCGTAGGCCGAGTAGCGCACCTGCGCGCCTGAGCTTTCAGCGCGCGCACGGATCTCGGCACTGGCTTGAATCAGGTGGCCGAAGGTGTTGGCCGAGACTTCATCAAAGTTCATCAGGATCAGCTTGCCCAGATCGCTGTCGAGCAGGGTTTGCGACGACATGAAACGCTCGCCTCGGCCTTTGTAGACGCGGTTGGCAATCGCCAGAAACACCTTGGCCTTGGGAATACCACCGGCCATGGTGTGGGCAAAAAAGACGTTGCGGCCCTCGGGAATCATGCCGCTCAAGGTGTGCATCACTTCAGCCAGGGCATCCGTAAAGCGCTTCACGCCGATAGCCCGGCACTTCTCAATGTGTGTCCAGTCCAGCTTGTCCTCGGTCCAGCTTTTGAGGGTCAGGCTACTCAGCAGGTCGGTGGGGGTGGGTTCGCCGGCGGGGGCATCGGCATCAAAGCCAGCCATCAGCGGCACATTGATGATCTTGCCGCCCAGGTTGTGCTCAGCGGTTGCCAGTTCTTCGTCATTCAGAGGGCGCAGGGCGTTGTTGGCGTCACGACGGCCTACGGTGATGCCAACGATGGTCATGCCGGCCTGGCGTGCTTCGTTGACCAAGCCATTGGCATAGCCGCGGCCAAAGAGCTCGCCAAACAACACAAAAACGTCGCCAGGGCGATAAATAGTCTGTTGGGGAAGTTGGTGCAAAGGAATAGGTGTGTTCATGTTTGTATTATTACTTTTCAGGTTCAGTCAGCCGCCACCGCGCCCATGGTTTTGCTGTGGCCGCCGTCCACATAGGTGATTTCGGCCGTTACGCCGCCGGCCAGATCGCTCAGCATGAAGGCGGCCACATGGCCCACGTCTTCAATTGTCACATTGCGGCGCAGCGGATTAGCCGCTGCCACGTAGTTCAACAGCTTGCCAAAGTCTTTGATGCCACTGGCCGCCAGGGTCTTGATCGGACCGGCGCTGATGCCATTGACACGGATGGAGCGGCCATCGGGCAGGCTGCCCACGGCCTCGGCCAAATAGCGCACCGACGCTTCCAGGGAGGCTTTGGCCAGCCCCATGGTGTTGTAGTGGGGAATGATGCGCTCGGCACCCAAGTAGCTCAGGGTCAGCAAGGCAGCTTTGTCATTCAGGTAGGGCAGGGCAACCTTGGCCATGGCCGGAAAGCTGTAGGCGCTGATGTCGTGGGCAATTTTGAAGTTTTCACGCGTCAGGCCATCCAAAAAATTACCGGCAATCGCCTCACGCGGGGCAAAGCCAATGCTGTGCACAAAGCCGTCAAACGTGGGCCAATGCGCTGACAGGTCGGCAAACAAACGCTCTATCTGCGCGTCGTCGCCCACGTCACAGTCAAAAATCAATGGGGAGTCAAAGTCAGCCGCGAATTCGGTAATACGCTCTTTGAAGCGCTCGCCCACGTAGCTGAACGCCAGTTCGGCACCCTGAGCGCGGCAAGCCTTGGCTATGCCGTAGGCAATAGACCGGTTCGACAACACGCCGGTAATCAGTAATTTTTTCCCTGTCAAAAATCCCATAAGGTCTTCTCTCTCATTCATTCGTCGGTGTTGGCGGGCAATAACCCACATTTTCCGCAGGGCCTGGTTCCGGCGGCAGCGCCCCAGTTGATGCAGAATTGTGGCATGCGCAGTTTGTTGATATGTCTGTTGTGGGTCGTGGCCGCTCCCTCTTGGGCGGCGCATGGCTATGCGCTTTGGGGCGACCTCAAATATGCGCCCGGATTTGCCCACTTTGACTACGTCAACCCTCTGGCGCCCAAGGGCGGCGAGTTGCGCCTGGTCAGCAACCTGCGGGTTTCCACTTTTGACAAGTACAACCCCTTCACCATCAAGGGCTCGGCACCGGCTTACCTCTCGGAGCTGATGTTTGATGCCTTGCTCACGGGCGCCCTGGACGAAACCGGCGCGGGCTATGGTTTGTTGGCCCAGAACGTGGAGGTGGCCGCTGACGGCCTGAGTGCCACCTTTACCCTGCGCGAAAACGCCCGTTTTCACAACGGCTCACCGGTGCTGGCGAAAGACGTTAAACACAGTTTTGACACCCTGATGGGGCCGCATACCTCGCCGGGTTACAAAACCTTGCTGGAAGATGTGGCGGGCATTGACGTGTTGAGCGAGCGCAGCATTCGCTACCGTTTCAAGAAACCCAACCGTGAGTTGCCGCTGACCGTAGGCGGCCTGCCGGTATTTAGCCACCAATGGGGGCTTGAAAACGGCAAAGCCAAACCGTTTGACCAGGTGGTGACCGACACCCCCATAGGCAGCGGTCCCTACAAAATAGGCCCAGTGCGCTTTGGCAAGGACATCACCTATGTGCGCGATCCGGACTACTGGGCCAAAGACCTGAACGTCAAACGCGGCAGCGCCAACTTCGACCGCATCACCGTCAAAATCTACAAGGACAACACCGCCCGGCTAGAGGCCCTCAAGGCGGGTGAATTCGACCTGATGCGTTTTTTCTCAGCCGGCGACTGGGCTCGACGCGTCAACGGTAAGCGCTTTGACAGCGGCGAGTTGGTCAAGGCCGAGTTCAAGCACCGTTTGCCGACGGGTTTTCAGAGCTATGTGCTCAACACCCGGCGTAGCCATTTCAAGGACGTGCGGGTGCGCCAGGCGCTGGGGTTGGCACTGGACTACGAGTGGATGAATCGCCAGTTGTTCTACAACGCCTACCAGCGCGTCAACGGCCTCTTTGGCAATACCGATTGCCAGGCCCAGGGCTTGCCCAGCCCGCAAGAATTAGCCCTTATGGCGCCGTTTCGCCAAACCATTCCGGCTGCGGCCTTTGGCCCCATGACCGAGCCTGTGCGCACCGATGGCACCGCGTCCTTGCGTGATAACTTGCGGCAGGCCCAGGCGCTTTTGAAAGCGGCGGGCTGGACGGTACAAAACGGGGCCTTGCGCAATGCCCAGGGGCAAGCGTTTGTGGTGGAGTACCTGGACAGCAACGAGGGCAGTGCGCGGGTGGTCACGCCTTGGGCGCGCAACCTGGAAAAGCTGGGCATCAAGCTCAACTTCCGGCCGGTCGATTTCGCCTTGTACCAGCAACGGCTGCAAAAATTTGAATTTGACATCACCTCCCTGGCCTATGGGGGCACCCACAACCCGGGTCAGGAATATGCCGATATGTTTGGCGCCAAAGCCGCGCTGACCGAAGATTCTGGCAATTTATCCGGCGTTCAAAGCCCGGCACTGGATGCCTTGATTGGGCAGATGACCCAGGCCAAAACCAAGGCCGACTTGTTGCCCGCCTGCCGCGCGCTGGAACGCGTGGTGAGCCACAGCCACCTGCTGGTGCCGCAATGGGCGGCCAGCACGCACCGCATGGTGTACAACAGCCGGCGGCTGGCACGGCCTTCGGCCATGCCCGCTTACGCCCCGGGCGAATCCTGGGCCATTGCTACTTGGTGGGCGCAATAACATGCTGGTCTACGTCTTAAAACGCATCTTGCTGATGGTGCCCACTTTGTTGGGCGTGCTGCTGATTACCTTCATGGTGGTGCAGTTTGTGCCGGGTGGCCCGGTAGAACAGTACCTGGCCGAGGCCAAGGCCGGAGCCGGTGTCAGCGCTGAAGGCGGGGGCCTGGCTTACCGGGGCGCCCAGGGCGTAGACCCCAAACGCATTGCACAGATCAAGGCCTTGTACGGCTTTGACAAGCCTGCCCACGAGCGGTTTTTGCAGATGCTGGGCCAATTTGCACGCTTTGACCTTGGCAAGAGCTTTTTCCAGAACAAAAGCGTCTCGCAGCTGATCTGGGAAAAACTGCCGGTCTCCATCAGCTTGGGGCTCTGGACATTTTTCATCAGCTACCTGGTGGCTGTGCCGCTGGGCGTGGCCAAGGCGGTGCGCGCGGGCTCCCGCTTTGACCTGCTCACCACATTGCTGGTGCTGTTGGGTTATGCCATTCCGGGTTTTGTGCTGGGCGTGGCGTTGTTGGTGGTGTTTGGCGGGCAGTTGCAATGGTTTCCCCTGCGAGGCTTAACGTCTAGCAATTGGGACGAGCTGAGCTGGGGGGCGCGCGTGGTGGATTACCTCTGGCACATTGTGTTGCCCGTCAGCGCCATGGTGCTTGGCAGTTTTGCTGTGACGGCCATGCTCACAAAAAATGCATTTTTGGAAGAAATTCGCAAGCAGTATGTGGTTACCGCCCGGGCCAAGGGCCTGAGTGAACGCCAGGTGCTGTGGAAACATGTGTTTCGAAATGCCTTGATTCCTATCATCACCGGCTTCCCGGCGGCCTTCATCGGTGCTTTTTTCACCGGTTCTTTGTTGATAGAAACCCTGTTTTCGCTGGATGGCCTGGGCCTGTTGAGCTACGAGAGCGTGATCCGACGCGACTACCCGGTGGTACTGGGCACGCTGTACTTCTTTACCTTGATCGGCTTGGTCACCAAGCTGATTTCCGATTTGTCCTATCTTTGGGTGGACCCACGTGTCAGGTTTGACTAAACCCATTGAGATGGCCACAGGCCAACGCCCAGCCGAGGTGGTGCCCTCGCCATCCCCGGGTCGGCGTGCCTGGCTGCGCTTCAAACGCAACCGTCTGGGCTACTGGAGCCTGGTTATTTTTGCTGTGTTGGTGGGCTTGAGTCTTGCGGCTGAACTGGTCTCTAACGACCGGCCGCTGGTGGTGCGCTACCAGGGCGCGACCTATTTTCCCATCGTGCAGGATTACCCGGAAACGCTGTTTGGCGGCGACTTTGACACCCCCACCGACTACCTGGACCCTTTTATTCGCGCCAAGCTGCGCGAGCCCGGCAATTGGGCGCTGTACGCACCGAATCCGTACGGCGCACAAACCTTGAACTACTTTGCCAAAGCGCCCAACCCATCCGCCCCCAGCCTGGATAACTGGCTTGGAACGGACGACCGCGGCCGCGATTTGCTGGCCCAGCTCATTTATGGCTTTCGTGTGAGCGTGCTGTTTTCTCTGGCCTTGACCTTCACTGGCGTGTTACTGGGGGTGTTAACGGGCGCGGTACAAGGTTTTTTTGGCGGACGCACGGACCTGGCGTTCCAGCGTTTCATCGAGATCTGGAGTTCCATGCCAGAACTTTACCTGCTGATCATCTTTAGCGCCATCTTCGCGCCCAGTGTGGGCTTGTTGCTGGTGTTGCTCAGCCTGTTCGGCTGGATGGGTTTGTCCGACTATGTGCGGGCCGAGTTTTTGCGCAACCGCCAGCTGGACTATGTGCGTGCTGCCCGCGCCTTGGGCGTGAGCAACTGGCAAATCATTCGCCGCCATATCTTGCCCAACAGCCTGACCCCCGTGGTGACTTTCTTGCCGTTTCGCATGAGCGGCGCTATTTTGGCGCTGACCTCGCTGGACTTTTTGGGCCTGGGCGTGCCACCCGGCACCCCGTCCCTCGGTGAGTTGCTGTCGCAGGGCAAAAACAATATCGATGCCTGGTGGATTTCGCTGGCTACTTTCTGTGTGTTGGTGGTCACCTTGTTGCTGCTCACCTTCATGGGGGACGCGTTGCGCGATGCCCTGGACCCCAGAAAGTCTGACGTATGAGCAGCCCCCAGACTTTGCTGGACGTACGCGACCTGCGCGTGGCTTTTGCCGGGCGGGAGGTGGTGCATGGCATTCATTTTCAGGTGAACGCGGGCGAAAAAGTGGCGCTGGTGGGCGAGTCGGGCTCGGGCAAGACGGTGACAGCCATGAGTTTGTTGCGGCTGGTGCAAAACGCCAGCCTGTCGGGCCAGGCGGTGTTTCAGGGCCAGGATTTACTGGCCTTGCCCGAGCCTGCGCTGCGTGCCATACGGGGCCAAAACATCGCCATGATTTTTCAGGAGCCGATGACTGCGCTCAACCCGCTGTACACGGTGGGAGAGCAGATTGCCGAAGTCTTGACGCTCAAGCGTGGTTTGTCCTCCGTGCAGGCCAAAGAGGCGGCAGTGGCCTTGATTGCTGAGACGGGCATGACCGAGCCCGCCCGCCGAGCCCAGGCGTTTCCTCACCAGCTCAGTGGTGGGCAGCGCCAGCGCGCCATGATTGCCATGGCACTGGCCTGTCAGCCGCAACTGCTGCTGGCTGACGAGCCCACCACCGCGCTGGATGTTTCCTTGCGCGGGCAAATTCTTGACCTGTTGTCGGCCTTGCAAGCCAAAAATGGCATGGCCGTGCTGCTGATTACCCATGACCTGAATCTGGTGCGGCGTTTTGCAGACCGCGTGGTGATCATGGAGAACGGCCATATCGTGGAGCAAGGCCCGGTGCGCGAAGTCTTTGCCCGGCCTGCGCACCCTTACACCCAGCGGTTGATGGACAGCCAGCCCGTGCGCAAAGTTCGCGAAGTCAGCGAAGTCAGCGAGGCCGGCGAGGTCGCTCCAAGTGGTTCGCTGGGTGGTGTACGGGGTGATGAAAAGGGTGGCGCACCTGAGGTATTGATGCGCAGCCAGGCACTGCGGGTCAGCTACGCGGTGCCCAAGCCAGGTTTCAGAGGCTGGTTTGGCAAGAACGAGTTTGTAGCTGTCCAGGGCGCGGACTTCGTGCTGCCTCAGGGCCAGACGCTGGGTGTGATCGGTGAATCCGGCTCGGGCAAAACCACGCTGGCGCTGGCGGCCTTGGGCTTGCTGCCATTTCAAGGCCAATTGCAGATCACCGGCCGGGCCTGGGGGCAGGGCGCTGCCAGCGACCTGGCCCTGCGCAGCACCGTGCAGGTGGTTTTTCAAGACCCGTTTTCTTCTTTGTCTCCGCGATTGACAGTGGAAGAAATTGTGGGTGAGGGCCTGCTGGTGCACGCGCCCGAGATGTCCAAGGCGCAACGCCGCCAAGCCGTCGTGCAGGCCTTGCGCGAGGTTGGCCTGGACAAAGGCTTGTCCGAACAGGAGCAACAGGCGCTGTTGCTGCGCTACCCGCATGAGTTTTCTGGCGGTCAGCGTCAACGCCTGGCTATTGCCCGGGCTTTGATCATCAAGCCCCGTGTCTTGGTACTCGACGAGCCCACCAGTGCGCTCGATGTCACCATTCAAAAGCAGGTGCTCGAGCTGCTGCAGCAGCTTCAGCTTGCCCACGGCCTGAGTTTTTTGCTGATTACCCATGACATAGCGGTTATTCGAGCCATGGCCCACCACCTGCTGGTCATGAAAGATGGCGAGGTGCTCGAGACGGGTCCGATCGCGCAGGTACTGGCCACGCCCCGGCATGCGTACACCCGAACGCTGCTGGCTGCAGAGTCATAAAATCCTTAAAAATCAAAGGACTTGACCTTACTTTTGGAGTACAATCCAACGCTTCACGACCAAACGGGCGGGTAATTACCGCCCGTTTTTTTTGGTCGATTGTTTTTAGATGCATCCATAAAAGACAACTTTACGCACGTGGCACTTAAGGAAATTGTTGAACAAATCGTAGCCGGCTTGGGCTATGACCTGGTGGAAATTGACCGTTCCGCAGCGGGTTTGCTGCGCATCACGATTGATTTGCCCTGGGTGGCGCCAACAGAAAACTCGGCGCCTGAGCAATTCATCAATGTGGAAGACTGCGAGAAGGTGAACCGCCAGTTGCAATTTGCCCTGGAAGTTGACAACATTGAATACAAGCGGCTTGAGGTCTCCTCGCCCGGTATTGATCGCCCCTTGCGGCATGAAAAAGATTTTGAGCGTTTTGTCGGCCAGGTGATCGACATCACCCTGAAAGTGCCCATGGGCGTGGCTGCGGCGGCCGGGCAGGTCAGTGCCACCCGCAAGAAATTCAGGGGCACGCTTGAAAAGCCTGAGGCGGGTGACACGGTGTCGGCCTGGCAAATCGTCTGGAGCGATGAGCCTGCGGTTAAACCGGGTCAGCGCATCAGCAAGAAGCGGGTTCCCGCACCTTTGCAGGCGCTGGGTTTTACGCTCGATGAATTGAAAGAAGCCCGGCTGGCACCCATTGTCAGCTTCAAGGGCAGAGGTGCTGCGGCAGATGCCGACACCCCAGACGTAAATTTAGATTGAATTGAAACAGGAGACACATGGCATGAATCGCGAAATGTTAATGCTGGTAGAGGCCATCTCACGCGAGAAGAACGTGGAACGTGATGTGGTGTTTGCCGCCGTTGAGGCTGCACTGGCGCAAGCCTCTAAAAAGCTGCACCAGGGCGATGTGGATATCCGCGTTGCCGTGGACCGTGACAACGGAAGTTACGAAACTTTCCGCCGCTGGCATGTGGTTCCCGATGAAGCCGGCCTGCAATTGCCCGACCAGGAAATTTTGCTGTTTGAAGCCAAAGAGCAGATTCCCGACATCGAGGTCGATGAATACATTGAGGAAACCGTGGAGTCGGTGGCCATTGGCCGCATTGGCGCCATGGCCGCCAAGCAGGTCATTCTGCAAAAAATCAGGGACGCCGAGCGCGAGATGCTGCTCAACGACTTCATGTCACGCGGCGACAAGATTTTTGTCGGCACCGTCAAACGCATGGACAAGGGCGACATCATTGTCGAAAGCGGTCGCGTTGAAGGTCGTCTGCGCCGTGGCGAGATGATTCCCAAGGAAAACTTGCGCACCGGTGACCGCGTACGCGCCATGATCATGGAAGTCGACCTGACCTTGCGCGGCGCCCCCATCATCCTGTCGCGCTCAGCCCCTGATTTCATGGTGGAGCTGTTCCGCCAGGAAGTGCCCGAGATTGAACAAGGTCTGCTGGAGATCAAATCCTGCGCCCGTGATGCGGGTTCTCGCGCCAAGATTGCCGTGCTCTCGCACGACAAACGCGTGGACCCCATCGGCACCTGTGTTGGCGTGCGTGGTACCCGTGTCAACGGTGTCACCAACGAGCTCGCTGGCGAGCGTGTGGACATTGTGCTGTGGAGCGAAGACCCTGCTCAGTTTGTGATTGGCGCCCTGGCGCCTGCCAACGTGTCCTCCATCGTGGTGGATGAAGAGCGTCACGCCATGGACGTGGTGGTGGACGAGGAAAACCTGGCCATTGCCATTGGCCGTGGCGGTCAAAACGTGCGTTTGGCCTCGGAGTTGACCGGCTGGAAAATCAATATTCTGGACGCCGCTGAATCGGCGCAGAAGCAAGCCAATGAGACCGACTCGGGTCGCAAGCTGTTCATGGAAAAGCTGGATGTCGATGAAGAAATCGCCGATCTGCTGATCGCTGAAGGCTTCACCAGTCTGGAGCAGGTGGCGTATGTGCCGCTGGAAGAAATGCTTGAGATCGAAAGCTTTGACGAAGACACCGTCAATGAACTTCGCAACCGGGCTAAAGATGCGCTGTTGACCATGGAAATTGCGCATGAAGAGAGCGTGGAAGAGGTATCGCTGGAGTTGCGCGATTTGCCCGGACTCACGCCTGAGTTGATCAGCAAACTGGCCGACAGTGGCGTTCACAACCGTGACGACCTGGCCGACCTGGCCGTTGACGAACTCACCGACATCACGGGGCAGTCTGCCGATGATGCCAAGGCCTTGATCATGAAGGCACGCGAGCATTGGTTCACCAATGACGCCGCCTCAGAAGAGTCCAGCGCATCATGAATGCGAAGTTTCAGTGATGGCCAGCAATTGCCCTTCGGGCTTGTTATGCCGAACTAAAGGTTACCCAAGAAATGTCCAGTACGACCGTCGCCGAGTTTGCAACAGAACTCAAAAAATCAACCGACACACTGCTTGAGCAGTTGAAATCGGCGGGCGTTGCCAAAGCGGCAGCGTCTGACAAGCTGACAGATGCTGACAAGCAGCAACTGCTCGGCTACTTGCAGGCCAGCCATGGCACTGCCAGCCCTGAGCGCAAAAAAATTACGCTCGTCAAAAAATCGACCAGCGAAATCAAGCAGGCCGACGCCACGGGCAAAGCGCGCACCATCCAGGTGGAAGTGCGTAAAAAACGCACCTTCATCCGTCGTGAAGATGGTCTTGAAGTGCCGGAAACATCTGTCGAGGCCAGCTCAGAGTCGCAACAGGCCGCGCACGATGGACAGCCCCTGATTGACAATGCCGAACTGGCGCGTCGTGAAGAAGAGGCCCGTCACCAGGCTGAATTCATTCGCCGTCAGGAAGAAGAATTGGCCCAGCGGCGTCAAGAGCGCGAAGCGCAAGAAGCTAAAGCCCGTGAAACGGCAGAGCAGGCCGCAGTCAAAGCGGCTGCTGATGCCGAGCGAGCTGCTAAATATGTGGCCGCTGTTGATAAATCTGCCGCAGCCCCTGCCGCAGAAGCCCTGAATCTGGCAGCAGCCAAAGCCGCACAAGCCGCAGAAAAGGCCGAGACCCTGGCGCTTGAACAAGTGCAAGCCCGTGAAAAAGCTGCCGCAGATTCCCAAGCCCGTGCCGCTGAAGACGTGGTGCGCGCCGCTGACCTGGGTGACCGTCGCCGCAAGGCCGAAGCCGAAGCAGCAGCCATTCGCATGATGATGTCGGCCCCAGCGAAGAAGCCTGCGCCGCCCGTCAAAAAACCCGAAGAAGTTAAACCTGCGCCAGGTGCTATCAAAGGCACGCTGCACAAACCCGCAGCAGGTACGGTGGCGGCCAAACCAGCACGTCCAGGCGCGCCTGCAGTTCCTGCAGCAACCGTAGCGGGCAAGGAAGTCAAGTCTGCCAAGCTCTCTAGCAGCTGGGCGGGTGATCCGGCCAAGAAGAAAGCCATCCCCACACGGGGTGATACCGGCGCAGGCGTTGGTCGTGGCAGTAACTGGCGCGGTGGGCCGCGTGGAAAACGTGGCAGCAACGACCGTGATCGGGATGACCACGCACAAGCGGCAGCCCCAGTGGAAGCGCGCATTATTGAGGTGCACGTGCCAGAGACCATTACCGTCGCCGAGTTGGCGCACAAGATGGCCGTCAAGGCATCCGAGGTCATCAAACACTTGATGAAACTTGGCCAGATGGTCACCATCAACCAGCCCTTGGACCAAGACACCGCCATGATTTTGGTGGAAGAAATGGGCCACAAGGCTATCGTGGCTGCGCTGGACGATCCGGAAGCGTTCACTGACGACGAAGTCTTGCAACAACAATCCGAGTCCTTGCCGCGCGCACCGGTAGTGACTGTCATGGGGCACGTTGACCATGGCAAGACCTCCTTGCTCGATTACATTCGCCGTGCGAAGGTAGCCTCTGGTGAAGCTGGCGGCATTACCCAACACATCGGCGCCTACCACGTGGAAACCCCACGGGGCATGATCTCCTTCCTGGACACGCCCGGTCACGAGGCCTTCACGGCCATGCGTGCGCGCGGTGCCAAGGCCACCGACATTGTGATTCTGGTGGTCGCTGCAGACGATGGCGTGATGCCACAAACCAAAGAGGCCATCAAGCACGCCAAGGCGGCTGGGGTTCCTATCGTGGTGGCCATCAACAAGATTGACAAACCCGATGCCAACCCAGAACGCGTGAAAAACGAGCTGGTGGTGGAAGAGGTGGTGCCTGAAGAGTTTGGTGGTGAATCACCCTTCGTGTCGGTTTCGGCCAAAACCGGCAAAGGCATTGACGAGCTTTTGGAGCAAGTGCTTTTGCAAGCCGAGGTGCTGGAGTTGCGTGCACCGGTTGATGCCATGGCCAAGGGCTTGGTGATTGAGGCCCAGCTCGACAAGGGCCGCGGCCCGGTTGCCACCATTTTGGTTCAATCAGGCACGCTCAAAACCGGCGACATCGTGCTGGCGGGTTCTACCTACGGCCGCGTGCGCGCCATGCTGGACGAGAACGGCAAAACCATCAAATCGGCGGGTCCTTCGATTCCGGTCGAAATCCAGGGCCTGACCGAAGTGCCGCAAGCCGGTGACGAGTTCATGGTCATGTCCGATGAGCGGCGTGCCCGCGAGATCGCCACTTACCGTGCCGGCAAGTTCCGCCACACCAAGTTGGCCAAGCAACAAGCCGCCAAGTTGGAGAACATGTTCACCGACATGGCCGCTGGCGAAGTCAAGATGGTGCCCATCATCGTCAAGGCCGACGTTCAGGGCTCGCAGGAAGCGCTGGCGCAGTCTCTGCTCAAGCTCTCCACAGAAGAGGTCAAAGTGCAACTGGTGTACACCGCTGTGGGCGCCATCAGCGAGTCCGATGTCAACCTGGCCATTGCCTCCAAGGCGGTCATCATTGGTTTCAACACCCGTGCCGATGCCGGCGCGCGCAAGTTGGCCGAGAACAACGGCGTTGACATTCGCTACTACGACATCATTTATGACGCCGTGGACGAACTCAAACTCGCCATGTCCGGCATGCTGACCCCAGACAAGAAAGAAGAGGTCATTGGCACTGCCGAGATTCGCCAGATTTTCAAGGTCTCCAAGATCGGCTCCATTGCCGGTTGTATGGTTACCGCTGGTGTGGTCCGCCGTTCTGCCCGTCTTCGCTTGCTGCGCGAAAACCTGGTCATCTACTCCGGCGAACTCGACTCGCTCAAGCGTTTCAAGGACGACGCCAAAGAAGTGCGCGAAGGCTTTGATTGCGGCTTGAACATCAAGAATTACAACGACATCCAAGAGGGTGACGTGCTGGAGTTCTTCGAGATTCGCGAAGTGGCCCGTACGCTGTGATGTGTCTGAAGTAGAACGTGCGAAAAAAATCAAGTACCCCCAACCGGAGCTTCAAGGTTGCCGATCAGATTCAGCGTGATCTGACGGAGCTGATCGCGCGCGAGTTGAAAGACCCGCGGGTGGGCATGGTGACCATTCAAGGTGTTGAAGTCACCCCGGACTACGCGCATGCGAAGGTCTATTTCAGTCTGCTGGCAGGCGACCCCAAAGCCTGTACGGAGGGGCTGAACCAGGCTGCTGGTTTCTTGCGGGCGGGTTTGTTCAAGCGCTTGCACATTCACACCGTGCCGACCTTGCACTTCCTGTTCGATCAGACGACCGAGCGCGCCGCTGACATGAACGCGCTGATAGCGCGTGCAGTGGCCTCCCGCGCCAAAGAGGACTAAGGCATGAACGCGCCACGTGCACGGGTTGCCAGGCGCCCCGTGCATGGGGTGCTGTTGCTTGACAAGCCCTTGGGTTGGTCCAGCAACGACGCCTTGCAAAAAGTGAAATGGTTACTCAGGGCCGAAAAAGCCGGTCACACCGGCACCCTCGACCCTTTGGCCACCGGTGTTTTGCCCCTGTGTTTTGGGGCAGCTACCAAATTCAGTCAGCTCCAACTGGACGCTGACAAAACGTACGAAGCGATAGCGCGGCTGGGTATCAAGACCAGCACGGCAGACGCTGAAGGCGAAGTGATTGAAGAGCGCGCTGTGCAGGTCACCGATCGAGACTTGCCCGAGGTGGCTGCACGGTATACCGGCTTGATTCGGCAAATACCGCCCATGCACAGTGCCTTGAAGAAGGATGGCAAGGCCTTGTATGAATATGCGCGGGCCGGCATAGAGATTGAGCGCGAAGCGCGTGAAGTGACGATTTACGCACTGGAAATGACACTTGTCAAAGCGCAGGATCCACAGGAGCTTGTGCCGCCCGCCATCAAGATGGTCGTGCAATGCAGCAAAGGAACTTACATCCGCACCCTGGGCGAGGATGTAGGTGAGGCTTTGGGGTGTGGCGCCCATTTGAGCGCCTTGCGCCGTGTCGGAACGGGTGGGTTTGAAGTGACGCAATGCGTCACCCTGGAAGCGCTTGAAGCCATGACTGAAGAACAGCGCATGGCGTGTTTAATGCCGGTGGATTCGCTGTTGGTAAAGCACACTGTGGTGACCCTCGATGCCGAGAACGCGGGACGTTTTCTGAGCGGTGTACGGCGCCGGGGCGATTGGGCTGATAACGAGCAGGTGGCCGTGTATGGCCCCGCGCCAGTTGGGGCGACGGGTGGGACACCTGGGACACCTGGGACAGGTGGCACAGGTGCGGTGGCGGTGGCCAAGGTATTACTGGGCACAGCCCACGTCAAAGCCGGTGAGTTGATACCTGGGCGCTTGTTAAGCCCCTTGGAGATCGAGCAAATGATTAGATGAGAGAGCCCATTCAAGCTACTTTCAAACGGGCCAAAACAGTCCAACTGAAGGCAAGATTGTGAAAGCAGCTTGAGTGAACCAGGTTCATGCAAATAGAGGCCCCAGGCCCATTGAAAGAGTTTTGAGACTTTGAGATTTTTGAAAAATTTGAGATTAAAGAGAAAGTGAACCATGACCATTAAACAGATCCGAAATATTGCCATCATTGCCCACGTTGACCACGGAAAGACCACCATGGTCGACCAGTTGTTGCGCCAGTCCGGCACCTTTGCCGAGCACGAAAAAGTGGTGGACACCGTGATGGACAACAACGCCATCGAAAAAGAACGTGGCATCACGATTCTGGCCAAGAACTGCGCCGTCACCTGGGAAGGCACCCACATCAACATCGTCGACACGCCCGGACACGCTGACTTCGGCGGTGAAGTGGAACGCGCTTTGTCCATGGTGGACGGTGTGGTGCTCTTGATCGACGCCCAGGAAGGCCCCATGCCACAAACCCGTTTTGTGACCAAGAAAGCCCTGGCCCTGGGCCTCAAGCCCATTCTGGTGGTCAACAAGGTGGACAAGCCCGGTGCGCGCCCTGACTTTGTGGTTAACGCTGCTTTTGATTTGTTTGACAAACTCGGTGCCACCGACGAACAGCTTGATTTCCCCGTGGTTTACGCCTCGGGCATCAACGGCTGGTCTTCCATGGAAGAGGGCGCTGCGGGCGAGCAGTGGGGTCCCGACATGTCGGCCCTGTTCAACACCGTGCTCAAGCACGTTCCCGCACAAAAGGGTGACCCGGCTGCGCCGCTGCAACTGCAAATTTCTGCGCTCGATTTCTCCACCTTCGTGGGCCGCATTGGCGTGGGCCGCATCAGCCAGGGCACCATCAAGCCCATGATGGACGTGGTGGTCATGGAAGGCACGGACGGCAAGGCGATCAAAGGCCGCATCAACCAGGTTCTGACCTTCCAGGGACTGGAACGCGTGCAGGCCACCGAAGCCGGTCCTGGCGAAATTGTGCTGATCAACGGCCTGACCGACATCGGTATTGGCGTCACCATCACCGACCCCATCACCCCCATGCCCTTGCCCATGCTCAAGGTGGATGAGCCAACCCTGACCATGAATTTCTGCGTCAACACCAGCCCATTGGCCGGACGCGAAGGCAAGTACGTCACCAGCCGTCAAATCTGGGACCGCCTGCAAAAAGAACTGCAACACAACGTGGCCTTGCGTGTCAAAGAAACCGACGAAGAAGGTATCTTCGAAGTCATGGGCCGTGGCGAGTTGCACCTGACCATTCTGTTGGAAAACATGCGCCGCGAAGGCTACGAGCTCGCTGTGTCCAAACCCCGAGTGGTGATTCGTGAGGTCAATGGCGAGAAGCATGAGCCTATCGAGTTGGTCACTGCCGACATCGAAGAGCAACACCAGGGCGGCGTCATGCAGGCCTTGGGCGAGCGCAAGGGCGACCTGGTCAACATGGAACCGGACGGCCGTGGCCGTGTGCGCCTGGAGTACCGCATTCCTGCGCGTGGTTTGATTGGTTTTACCAACGAATTTTTGAATTTGACGCGCGGCTCTGGCCTGATCTCCAACATCTTTGACAGCTACGAGCCGCACAAAGGTGAAATTGGTGGCCGTAAAAATGGCGTGCTGATTTCCATGGATGCTGGTGAAATCTTTACCTATGCCCTGGGCAAACTAGACGACCGTGGCCGCATGTTCGTCAAGGCGAATGATCCGGTGTATGAAGGCATGATTGTGGGCATCCACAGCCGTGACAACGACCTGGTGGTCAATGCCACGCGCACCAAGCAGCTCACCAACTTCCGCGTATCGGGCAAGGAAGATGCGATCAAGATCACGCCTCCCATTGATTGCACACTTGAATACGGCGTGGAATTTATTGAGGACGACGAGTTGGTCGAGATCACCCCCAAGTCCATCCGTCTGCGCAAGCGCTACCTGACAGAGAGCGAGCGTAAACGCGCAGGCCGTTTCTAAGCGGCGCTTTCAGGGCCCAGACGCTTAAGGGCCCACCCATCTAAACGACGACCCTGCAATCTGCCTGGTCGTCGTTTTCATGGGGCCAATGCGTGTGGTTTACGCAGCCTGAGCCTGCTTTTGGCGGCCAGTACTGCCGGGTGGGTCAGCAAGTCTTGCTGGTGTTGGTGCAGCTCTTCAAACTGACGCCGGTTGATGCCTCGCTCCAAGCCAACGCGTTGCGCTTCGGGAAAGGCTTGCGTCTTGTAGATGCCCACCCAGACATCCATGACGCGCTTGTCACTGCTGAAGATTTGCTCAGCCAATTCATTGAGCCGGGTTTCCAGCAAGGGCGTGTGGGCACTGTGAGGCCATACATCGATCACCCAGCGGCAAATGGGTTCATAGTCAAAACACTGCGCCAACTGCGAAGGTGCAGTTTCGGCCATGCCACTGATCAGCAAGCTCAGTACGATGGGCTGGGGCTTTTTCTCATGGGCATAAATGCCCACACACAGCTCGGTTTGCAGTGAGTCGACCCGAACCGTCCATTTGGAGCGCAAGGCCATCAGATCATCAGTCAGTCAGTCAGTCAGTCAGTCAGTCAGACAGTCAATTCGTCAGTCCACCAGACCACGCATTTTGGCGTTGCGCCGCCGCAGGGCTTCCAGTGTCAACAGCATGCCCAAGGAAATCAAAATAAGCACCACGGCAGCCGCCAGAATGGTGGGGCTCAGTTGCTCGCGCAAGCCGGTCCACATTTGGCGCGGAATGGTGCGTTGCTCCACACTGCCCAGGAACAGAACCACCACCACTTCGTCAAAAGACGTCGCAAAAGCAAACAGGGCCCCGGAGAAAACGCCGGGCCAGATGATGGGCAGCGTGATGCGTCTGAAGGCGGTCAGCGGGGAGGCCCCCAAGCTGCGTGCAGCCCTAAACAAAGCTTGATCAAATCCCGCCAGCGTGGCCGTTACCGTGATCACAACAAAGGGTGTGCCCAACACCGCGTGGGCCAGCACAATGCCCGTCAGGTTGTTGGCAATGCCCAGGGTGGAGTAAAAGAAATACGCCCCTACGGCCACGATCACGATGGGAACAATCATGGGCGAGACCAACACAGCGGTGATGAACGAGCGCCCGGGCAAGTTGCGGTGCACCAGCCCAACAGACGCCATCGTGCCCAGTGTGGTGGCAATCAGCGTGGCAATCAGGGCAATGACAAAGCTGTTTTTAACAGCGGTTTGCCACACCTCATTGGTGAAAAACTCCACAAACCATTTCAGGCTCCAGGTTTTGATGGGGTAGGTGAAATAGGGATCGGCATTAAAAGCCAATGGAATCACCACCAGCACCGGGGCAATCAGAAATATAAGCGCAGCCATACAAAACCCAAACAGCGCATAGTGTTTGACCTTGCCCCAGAACGTGACATAAGGGGCAAAGCGCGGCATTTTTTCAACCAAGGCGGACATTGGCAATCCCCACAAAACGATCGTACAAGGCGTACAAAAGCAGCACGCCCGCCAGTAGCAAACCACCCAGCGCCGAGGCCAGGCCCCAGTTCAAACTGCGCGTCAGGTGGTCGGCAATAAAGTAACTCATCATCTGGTCACCTGCACCACCCACCAAGGCCGGTGTGATGTAGTAGCCAATGGCGAGAATAAATACCAGCAGCACACCTGCACTGATGCCTGCCAGTGACTGCGGAAAATAGACTTTCCAAAAAGCTGTGAACGGCCCCGCCCCCAGTGAGCGGGCAGCACGCACATAGCTCGGTGGAATCTGGCGCATCACCGAGTACAGCGGCAAGATCATGAAGGGCAGCAAAATATGCGTCATGGCGATCACCACGCCAAAGCGGTTGAAGATCAGTGCCAATGGGTCCTGTATCAGGCCCAGGTTCATAAGGGCTGAGTTGATCACGCCTTCTTTTTGCAACAGCACCACCCAGGCTGTGGTGCGCACCAGCAGCGAGGTCCAGAAGGGCAGTAACACCAGCATCATCATCAGATTGCTGGTCTTGGCAGGCAGGTGTGCGAGCCAGAAAGACAGCGGGTAGCCAATAGCCAGCGCCAGCAGCGTGACGGAAAGACTGACCAGCAGGGTGCGGCCAAAGACGTTCAGGTACAGGCGGTCATTCTCCTGGTATCTGACGATGGCGCCTTGTTCGTCACGCGTCAGGTCCAGCGCGTGCAAGTAGTAATCAAAGGTGTATTCATGGCGTAACTGGCGCAATACCGACCAAATTTTGGGTTCGCCCCAGGAGGCGTCAATTTCTAGAAAAACGGGTTTCCAGGGGCCGGTCTCCTGGGTCACCACCTTGCGGCTGGTTTTCATAAAGATGGTGCGAAGACCACCGCCTTCAAAGTTCAGGCGTGCCGCCACCTTGCTGCTGAGTTGGTTCTCTGCGGCCAATTTCATGTCGGCGGCCAGAGCGGCAAATACGGCCTCATCAGGCACCCCTGCACCTTGGGGAATGTTCTTCATCAGGGCCGATGTGCGGGGCAGGGCGTCATGTACCACTGGGTCATGCACGCTGTTGTAGAGCATGAGCCCAATCGGCACCAAAAATGTAATCAAGGTAAACACCAGCAAGGGCAGGATCAAGGCATAGGCACGCAGCCTTTGCCGAGACTCTGCTTTTCTGAGTCGCGCTTTGAGCTGGCTGGTATCGGGCACGAACGCAGTGTCTGCGCTGGCCAGGGTGTGAGAACTCATGCGGTGTTTCCTTGTGTGAAGCAACACAACGTCCGGGCGGGTGGGTGAGAACCCACCCGGACTGTTGGCATTACTTGGCCAACCAGGCAGCGAATTTCTGGTTCAATTGGTCAGCGTTGTCAGACCACCAGGCGGCGTTGGTTTGGAAGCCACGGCCGCTGTGGGCAGGGCCTGGCAACCAGGGTTTTGTTTTGTCATCAACCAAGGCCATAGAAGACTTACGGGCAGGGGCGTAAGGGATGTACTTTGTTTGGTCGCCCAGTGGCTTGGTGCCGGTGGCGAACATGACAAATTCCATCGCAGCTTTCACATTTTTGGAGCCTTTGACCACAGCAAACAAGTCAGGCACGGTGATCTGACCGTCCCACATCACGGCAAAGTTTTTGTTGTCTTTGATGTTGGCATCGAAAATACGGCCGTGGTAGACCGAGGTCATGACCACTTCACCCGAGGCCAGCAACTGGGGCGGCTGTGCGCCAGCGCTCCACCAGACCACAGATGATTTGATGGTGTCAAGTTTCTTGAACGCACGGTCCAGACCAGCGGGTGTTGACAAGACTTTGTAGACATCGGCAGCTGCCACGCCATCGGCCATCAGCGCCCATTCAAGGTTGACGTTGGCTTCTTTTTTCAGGCCACGTTTGCCGGGGAATTTCTTCAGGTCAAAGAAATCTTCCAGACGGGTTGGGACGTTGGCACCGAGCTTGGCCTTGTCATAAGCCACCACGTTGGCGTAAGAAATGTTGGCAATGGCGCAAGCATTGACCATGCCGGGCAAGAAGTCGGCTTTGGCATCGCTGCCATCAGCGCCTTTGGGCAGTTTGCTGGCGTCAATCTTTTCAAACAGGCCTTCGTCGCAGCCGCGCAAGGCTTCAGCCAGCTCAACGTCCACCACGTCCCATTTCACGTTACCGGTTTTCACCTGGGCACTGATTTCGGCCAAGCCACCGTTGTAATCTTCGCTCAGGATCTTGATGCCGGTTTTGGCGGTGAAGGGCTCGTGCATGACAGCGACCTGGCTCTTGGTGTAGGCACCACCCCAGGACGTCACGGTGAGTGTCTGGGCTTGCACACCCAGGGCGAGAGTTGCACCGATGGCAGCAGCCAGAGCGGTCAATTTGTTGAACTGAAGTTTCACGTTTTTCTCCAATGGATGAGTTGACTAACCTGCAGGTTTAAATATGCACAGTGAACCGTGCTTCTTACTCCGGTTTGGCAAACAGGGCATAGGGGCCTCATCTGCTAAGCCGATACGTCCAGCGCGTGGCAATCTTCCGCACGCCAGCCGATTTGTATGTCGTGATCAATGCCCACGATGCGGTCTTTCGACGCATTGGGTACTTTCACAACCATGGTTTGTTCCCCGAAAGCCTGCGCGCGCACACGCAAGTGGTCGCCGAGGTAGGTGACATCGCTAACACGGGCGGGCGCCACGATGTCGCAACTGCCCGCCGGAGGATTAATCACAATGCGCTCTGGGCGCAGAGACAGCATGGTGCGCGAGCCCACGGCACCAGCCGCCACGGCGCGTGCCTTGATCAGGGAGCCATCGGCAAGCTTGACGCTGCACCAGGGCGCGTCCAGCGACATCACCTCACCGCGCAATTTGTTGTTCTCGCCAATGAAGCTGGCTACAAACGCATTGCCGGGTTGCTCGTACAAGCGCTCTGGCGTGTCGAGTTGCTGAACCACGCCGTTGTTGAATACGGCCACCCGGTCCGACATGGTCAATGCCTCGCCCTGGTCGTGCGTGACATACACCACCGTCACGCCCAGGCGGTGGTGCAGCTGTTTGATTTCGTACTGCATTTGCTCGCGCAGCTGTTTGTCCAGGGCAGACAGGGGTTCGTCCATCAGCACCAGTTTGGGTTCAAACACCAGCGCGCGGGAGACGGCCACACGCTGCTGCTGGCCGCCGGAGAGTTGCGCGGGCCTGCGATCCTCGTAACCTTTCAGGCCCACCATGGCCAGCGCTTTCGTGACGCGCTCGGCGAGTCCTGCTTTGGGGACGCCGCGAACCATTAAGGGAAAGGCCACGTTCTCGGCCACGGTCATGTGTGGAAAAAGCGCGTAGCTTTGAAACACCATGCCGATATTGCGGTCCTCAGGGGCCAGGCGGTTGATGGGTTTGCCATCGAGAAAAATTTCTCCATGGGTGGCGGTCTCGAAACCTGCCAGCATCATCAGGGTGGTGGTTTTTCCCGAGCCGGAGGGCCCCAACATGGTGAGGAACTCGCCTTCCTGGATATCCAGGTTGAGATCACGCACCACGAGGTTCTCACCGTCGTAGGTTTTTTGCACGCCCTTGAGTTGGACGAATGGTTGAGCCATTTAATTACTCCTTATTCCTTGTCATAGCGCTTTCTCTTTAGCTCATGCCGCTTGCTTGCCCACCCAGCCGTAACCCAGCGTGCAGTGGTCAATGAGTTGCCAAAAATGGTCTATAAAACTGCGCCTGACCAGCATTTCAAAAGTGGGCTTTTCATCGCGCTGCCAGAGATACAGACCCACCTTGAAAAAATGGGTCCCTACGGCGCGTCCGGGTTGAAACACCCGCGCATGAAAGTCCATAGGGCAACCTTGAGATAGCAAGTCGCGTGCCTGAGGGCCTTCCAGCGTGACCAAAAAATAACCGCTGCTGACATCGGTCACCGCACAGTGCTGGCCGCTCAAGGCTTGCTGCAACTGCTGCATCAATTTGTTTTCTTGCCCGGCCTGCGCAATCACAAACCAGTCGTCAGGACCCGCCCAGACGATACGCAGCAGCTTGTTACCCAAGGTGCTGCAGGCCTCAACGGGCAAGGCCACACCTAGGGCTGATTGCACGGCTTGCGCAAAGGCCGGGTCGTGTGCATTGCCACGCACATTGATGATGGCCTTGCTGCTTTGACCGGCCGCCAGAGGCTGTGCATGAGGACCACGCGCAGGCGTGGGCATGTGATGGGCTTCAGGCATTTTGCCGCTCCGATTGAGGATCAAAAAATACAGGACTGCAGACCGTGGCTTTCACGGTTCGGCCATCGCGCAGGGGCAAGAACACCGACTCGCCCATGCGCTGGTGCCCGCCCTTGAGTACGGCCATGGCAATGGAGCGGCCCAGCGTTGGGCTCATGTAGCTTGATGTCACATGGCCTTGCATCTTCACAGGCGTGAAGCTGAGGTCGGCGCTGGCGGTCATTTGTGCGCCTTCCGGCAACACCACCTGGGGGCTCTCGGTGAGCAGACCCACCAACTGTTTGCGGTCTGTGCGCACGGTGTCTTCGCGGCTCAATGAACGCTTGCCCAGACAGTCTTTACTGGCTGTCACCATAGCGCCCATGCCGAGGTCCATGGGGGTGATGGAACCGTCGGTGTCCTGGCCCACAATGATGTAACCCTTCTCGCCGCGCAGCACGTGCATGCTCTCGGTGCCATAGGGCGTGATGCCAAATTCAGCACCGGCCGCGTGAATGGCTTGCCAGGTGCTCAGCCCCTCTGCTGCCGGCACATTGACCTCGTAACTGCGCTCACCCGAGAAGCTGATGCGCATGATGCGCGCTGCCACGCCATTGACTGTGCCTGCGCGCCAGGACATGAAGGGGAAAGCGGCATCGTCAAAGTCAACGTCGGTGCATATTTTCTGCAACACCGCACGGCTCTTGGGACCGGCCACCACGGTGGTAGCCCAGTGGTCGGTCACGGTGGTGAGGTAAACCTTCAGGTGCGGCCACTCGGTTTGCAGCCAGCGCTCCATCCAGGCCAGCACCCGCGCAGCGCCGCCCGTGGTGGTGTGCATCAGAAAATGGTTGTCTGCCAGGCGCACGGTCACGCCGTCATCAAACACCATGCCGTTTTCATCCAGCATCAAGCCATAACGGCATTTGCCCACGGCCAGCTTGGACCAGGCATTGCTGTACATCCAGTTGAGCAGCACATGCGCATCTGGCCCCTGGATATCAATTTTTCCCAGGGTGGAGGCGTCCAGGGTGCCGACGCCGTGGCGCACTGCCAAGACCTCACGCGCGACGGCGGCATGCAGATCTTCCCCATTTTTTGGGTAATACCAGGACCGCTTCCATTGGCCCACATCTTCAAACAGTGCACCGTGTTGGCGATGCCAGTCGTGCACTGCGGTGGTGCGAATGGGGTCGAACAGGTCGCCGAGTTCGCCACCGGCCACCAAGCCAAAGGTCACCGGTGTGTAGTTGGGGCGGAAGGTGGTGGTGCCCACCTGCGAAATGCTGCGCCCCAGAATACCGGCGGCAATGCCCATGCCGTTGATGTTGCCGGTCTTGCCCTGGTCGGTACCAAACCCCATGGCGGTGTAGCGCTTGAGGTGTTCAATGGACTCGAAGCCTTCGCGCACAGCCAGGTGAATGTCGCTGGCGCCCACGTCGTTTTGAAAGTCGACAAACTTCTTTGGGGCGCGGCTGCTGGGCAGCGGGTGCGGCACTTCCCAGAGCACGCACAGGGCGCCTGCGTTGACCGAAGGCACAGCCGGTGCCACCACGTCAACGGCCAGCAGGCCTGCATCCACAGCAGCGGCTGTGCCGGCCTGGGTGCCTTGCAGTGCGCATTGCGCCAGGTCCGTGGGCGACTGGCAAGCGCCGGCTGAGCGTTGCGCCTGCACGGGTTGACCGGGAATAAAACACGCCAGGTCTTCACGCCAAACGGCTTTGGCGTTGGACTGGCAGTACAAATGAATCACCGGGCTGAAGCCGCCCGACATGGCCACCAGGTCGCAGGGCAAGGTGCCAGCCGCCGCTCCCAGCCCGCCTTGTGCATTGAGCGCGTACAGCGTGACACCGCTGACCGCCTTGCCACCGCTGGCCTGCACCACCACATGGCCGGGCAGGATGGTGATGCCTTGTTGGCGTGCTCGGGTGCTCAAGTCCCCATCCGGTGTGGCGCGTGCATCGACCACGGTCACTGCGGCGCCTGCCGCGTGGAGGGCAAGAGCCGCGTCATAGGCGGTGTCGTTGTTGGTAAATACGAGCGCCTGTTTCCCTGGCAGCACCGCATAGCGCCGGATGTAGGTAGACACGGCCGACGACAGCATGATGCCGGGCAGGTCATTGTTGGAAAAAACCAGTGGTCGCTCATGCGTTCCAGTGGCCAGCACGACTTGCTTGGCACGCACTTTCCACATGCGTTCACGCGCCTGGCCATTGGCAGCTTCCAGGTGATCGGTGCAGCGCTCAGCCAGCGTCAGCAGGTTGTGGTCCTGATAACCAAACACCGTGGTACGCGGCAGCAGCATGACCTCGGGCATAGCTTGCAACTTGGCATAGGCTTGCGCGACCCACTGGGCTGCGGGCAGGCCGTCAACCTGTGCATCGCTGGAGAGTAACCAGCCGCCCATGCTGGCTTGCTCGTCCGCCAGAATGACACGCGCGCCGCTGGCACCGGCAGCCAGCGCGGCACTGAGGCCCGCCAAGCCGCCGCCGGCGATCAGCACATCGCAAAAGGCAAAGCGCTTTTCATAACGGTCGGGATCGGCCTCTTGTGGCGACTCACCCAGGCCGCTGGCCTTGCGGATGAAATGCTCAAAAAAGTGCCAGGCCTTTTGCGAGGCCATGAAAGTTTTGTAATAAAACCCGGCTGGCAAGATGCGCGAGAAGAGTGAATTCACGCTGCCAATATCAAACTCGATGCTGGGGGTCGTATGAATGGAGCGGGCACTCAGTCCGTTGACCAGCGCGACCTCGGTCATGCGGGCATTTGGCACGGTGCGTGCGCCCTCAAACAGTTGCACCAGCGCGTTAGGCTCTTCCACGCCAGCGCTCAGAATGCCGCGCGGGCGGTGGTACTTCCAGCTGCGGGCCACCATGGACACGCCATTGGCCAGCAAGGCGGACGCTAGCGTATCGCCGGCCAGGCCTTCATAGCTTCGGCCATTGAAGCTGAAGTGCAGCTTTTGTTGCCGGTTGATTTGCCCACCCTGGGGCAGGCGGCGTGAGGCGCGGGCGTTCATGCGGCCTCCTTTTTCAGAGAAGCTGGGGCGGCCTCGCCGATTTTCCAGACCGCTTCAAAGCGGTAGCTCACGGTATCGCGCAGGGCGTTGAACCATCGGCCGCAACCACTGGAATGGCGCCACTGCTCATGGTGCATGCCTTTGGGGTTCTTGCGCATGAAGAGGTAGTCACCCCACTGTTCGTCGCTCATTTTTTCGGTTTCAGTGGGGCGCACAATGCCGCCTTCGCCACCGCAGGTGAACTCGGTTTCGGCGCGCACTCCGCAGTAAGGGCATTCAATCAATAGCATGGTTGTCTTCTTTCAGTGCGCCACAGCAGCAGCGCCGTGTTCGTCGATCAGGTGGCCGTTGTAGAAACGGTTCAGCGAGAAGGCCTCGTTCAGCGCGTGGGGCCGGTCTTGCGCGACGGTGTGCGCCATGGCCCAACCTGAACCGGGCGTGGCCTTGAAGCCGCCGGTGCCCCAGCCGCAGTTGATGTAGAGGCCCTTGACCGGCGTCATGCTGATGATGGGGCAGGCGTCTGGCGACACATCGACAATGCCGCCCCACTGGCGGTTCATGCGAACGCGGGAGAACAGCGGGAACATTTCCACAATCGCTTGCAGGGTGTGTTCAATGGTTTGGTAGCTGCCGCGCTGGCCGTAGCCGGCGTAAGAGTCGATGCCCGCGCCTATGACCAAGTCGCCCTTGTCGGACTGGCTGATGTAGGCGTGAATGGCGTTGCTCATGACCACGGTAGGAAAGATTGGTTTGAGCGGCTCGGAGACCAAGGCTTGCAGCGGATGGCTCTCGATCGGCAAGCGCAGGTCAGCCATGCTGGCCACCACGCTGGAATGCCCGGCAGCCACAATGGCCACCTTCGGGGTTTTGATGAAACCCCGAGCGGTTTCAAGGCCCACCACGGCACCGTTTTCGCGCCGGATGCCAGTGACTTCACAGTTTTGGATGATGTCCACCCCCAAGGCGTCTGCGGCGCGGGCAAAGCCCCAGGCCACCGCGTCATGCCGGGCCACGCCAGCACGACGTTGCAACGAGGCGCCCAGCACGGGATAGCGGGTGTTGAGGTTGATGAAAGGAATCATGGCCTTGATCTGCTCGGGTGTCACCACTTCGGCGTCCACACCGTTCAGGCGGTTGGCGTTAACCCGGCGCTCAATGTCGCGCATGTCTTGCAGTGAATGGCCTAGGTTCATTACGCCGCGCTGGCTGAACATGACGTTGTAGTTGATGTCTTGCGACAGCCCCTCCCACAGCGCCATGGCTTTCTCGTAGAGCGCGGTGGACTCGTCCCACAGGTAGTTGGAGCGCACGATGGTGGTGTTGCGCGCGGTGTTGCCACCGCCCAGCCAACCTCGTTCCACTACGGCAATATTGCGCATGCCGTGTTCTTTAGCCATGTAATACGCGGTGGCCAAGCCGTGGCCGCCAGCGCCCACCACGACGGCGTCGTACTCGCGCTTGGGCTCAGGGCTGCGCCACTGTTTTTGCCAGCCTTCGTGGTAGGACAAGCTGTTGCGCAGCAAGGACCAGATAGAAAAATTTTGCATGGATTACTTTCAACGCTCGACGACGTTGGCAGCCAGGCCGCCACGAGAAGTTGCTTTGTGTTTGCTTGTCATGAAGGGGTTAAAGGTGCAGGCAGCCATGGCTAAAACCCAGTCAGCGGTACACCGGAAAACGGCTGGTCAGAGCGTGTACTTTGGCGCGCACGGCGTCAATGTGTTCGGCATCATGCGGTTTATCCAGTACATCGGCGATGAGGTGGGCGGTCTGCCTTGCCTCTTCGTCCTTGAAGCCACGGGTGGTCATGGCGGGCGTTCCCAGGCGAACGCCACTGGTGACCATGGCTTTTTCAGGATCGTTGGGAATGGCGTTTTTATTGATGGTCATATGGGCACGGCCCAGCACCGCTTCGGCTTCCTTGCCCGTGATGCCCTTGGCGCGCAGATCCACCAGCATCACATGACTTTCAGTGCGGCCACTGACAATGCGCAAACCGCGCTGTATCAGGGTCTCGGCCACAATGCGGGCGTTGGTGACCACCTGTTGCTGGTAGGCCTTGAATGACGGGTTCAGGGCTTCTTTAAATGCCACCGCCTTGGCTGCAATGACGTGCATCAACGGGCCTCCCTGCAGGCCTGGAAAGATGGCGCTGTTGATGGCTTTCTCCAATTCAGGGCGCATCAAGATGATGCCGCCGCGTGGGCCACGCAAGCTTTTGTGGGTGGTGGAGGTCACGATGTCGGCGTGCGGGATCGGGTTGGGGTATTGGCCCGCCGCAATCAATCCTGCGTAGTGGGCCATGTCCACCAGCAACAGTGCGCCTACGTCCTTGGCGACACGGGCAAAACGCTCGAAGTCAATACGCAGTGAATAGGCGGAGGCACCCGCAATGATGAGTTTGGGCTTGCAGGCATGGGCTTTACGCTCCATGTCTTCGTAGTCAATCTCTTCCTGGGCGTTCAGGCCGTAGGACACCACGTTGAACCACTTGCCGCTCATGTTGAGCGCCATGCCATGGCTGAGGTGTCCCCCTTCAGCCAGGCTCATGCCCATGAAGGTGTCGCCGGGGTTCATGGTGGCCATGAAAACGGCCTCGTTGGCCTGGGCGCCAGAGTGCGGTTGCACGTTGGCGCCCCAGCCGTGTTTGTCCGCGCCAAACAACTGCTTGAGTCGGTCGATAGCCAGTTGCTCGGCCTGATCGACAAACTCGCACCCACCGTAGTAACGCTTGCCCGGGTAGCCTTCAGCGTACTTGTTGGTGAGTTGCGAACCCTGAACCGTCATGACGGCCGGGGAGGTGTAATTCTCCGAGGCAATCAACTCGATGTGGTCTTGCTGACGCAGGTTTTCCTGCCCCAGCACCGACCAGATTTCGGGGTCTACAGATTGCAGTGAATGCGTGACGCGGTCAAACATGACGATCAGGCTTTGATGATGTTGTGCTCTGGACCGTAGGGGAAGGCCGTCAGGTTGCGGTTGCCGTCCTTGGTGATAACAAGTATGTCGTGCTCACGGTAGCCGCCCGCACCAGGCATGCCTTCGGGCAGCATGATCATGGGCTCCATGGAGATCACCATGTCAGGTGTGAGCACTGTGTCAATGTCTTCACGCAATTCCAGCCCCGCCTCACGGCCGTAGTAATGGCTCAGCGTGCCAAAGGAGTGGCCATAACCAAAGGTGCGGTACTTGAGCAGGTCGTGTTCTTCAAAAATCTTGTTCAGTTCCAGCGCGATGTCGCTACAACGGGCACCGGGAACCAGCAGTTTCTTGCCTTCGTCGTGGACCTTGCAGTTGATCTCCCACAGGCGCAGGTGCTCGTCAGAGGCGTGGCCTAAAAACAGCGTACGTTCCAGCGCCGTGTAGTAGCCCGAGATCATGGAGAAGCAGTTCAGGCTCAGAATGTCGCCCTTTTGCACCTTGCGGGTGGTCACGGGGTTGTGAGCGCCGTCGGTGTTGATGCCGGACTGAAACCAGGTCCAGGTGTCCATCAGCTCGGTGTGCGGGAAGCGTTTGGCAATTTCGCGCACCATGGCGTTGGTAGAGGCCAGTGCCACCTCGTGCTCGGCCACGCCTTCTTTGACGGCGGCCACCAGGGCTGCACCGCCAATGTCGCAAACTTGTGCGCCATGCGCGATGAATTCAATTTCTTCTGCGCTCTTGACCATGCGCATCTTCATGCAGGCCGCTCCAATGTCGACAAACTCGACACCAGGCAAGGCGGCCTTGAGCATGGCCAGGCGGTCCACGGGCAGATGGTCAAACTCGACGCCGACCCGGCCTTTGTTGGCAATGCAGGACTGCACGGCACGGAAGTAGTTGCCACGCTGCCAGTCGGTGTAGGTCAGCATGTCGTCTGCCACCCCTTTACGCCAGGGTTGTGCGCCATCAATGTTGGCGGCGATCACGGTGGATTTGTCGTGGGTGACGGCCAGGCCGTAGTAACGGCCAAAAGAGCAATACAGAAAATCGCTGTAGTAATTGATGTTGTGGTACGAGGTAAAGAGCACCGCATCAATGTTGTTCTCTGACATGTGCTTGCGCACCTTGGCCATGCGATTGGCGTACTCATGCAGCGAGAAAGTGTTTTGGACTTTTTCACCGTTTCGCAGGCGAATCAGGGGGGGCATGTTGTCGATCATGAGATGGGCTCCGTTGGGTTTCAATAAAGCTGAAACTTTATGTCAGGAGACAAAATCAAATCATATATTTGCGTCAAAAAATTTTCGATTTGCGCAAATTGGAGCACCTAGACTGTGCGTGTTTTCCCTATTAGGGTGCACCCTATTCCATGCGGGTGCATCGGGGTGGTGAGAGCACCGTCCGGTTAAAAAATGTCGGGCTAGGCTCAGCCCCGAGGGGTCGCCAAGCGTTCGGCTTGGGGCGTGTTGGCGTAGATGTCGCGGTAACGTGTAATGAAATGGGCGGTGGTGGCGAAACCGCAGGCCATGGCAATCTCGTCCATGCGGCGGTTGGTTCGCAGTACGGCCCGGCGGGCATGGGCCAGCCGAACCTCCAAGTACTTGCGCGCCGGCGCGGTTGCCAGATATTCTTTGAACATGCGCTCTAACTGCCGCTTTGATATTTTCAAATAATCGGCAATTTCCCCGGGTGTCAGAGGCTCTTCAATATTGCTCTCCATGATTTCAAGTGCCTCCAGCAACACCTCGGGCAGGTTGTTGTAGCGGTAGCGCATGGGGAGCGATTGGTTCTCGTCCGGGCTGCGTTGGTGCGACACCAGCAGGTCGGAGACTTGCTGAGCCAGTTCGCGGCTGCCAGGCGGGCGACGCAGCACAAAGGTCATCAAATCCAGGGGGCTGACGCCACCGCTGCAGGTGTAGCGGTCGCGGTCAATCTCAAACAGGCGGCTGGACACAATCAGCTCCGGGAATTCGCTCACCAGGGTGTCCCGGTCTTCCCAGTGAATGGTGCAACGGTAACCATTGAGTAGCCCGGCCTTGGCTAGAAAATAACTGCCCGTGTCGATGCCACCCAAGGCAATGCCTTGCGCCGCCAAGCGCTTCAGCCATCGGGTTGTGTCGCCATAGCCCACTTTGGGAATGGGGTTGGGGCCAATCACCAGCACCACATCAAAGTCACTGCTTTGCCCCATCACCTGGTCGGGCAGCACGCGTATGCCGTCGCTGGAAAGAACGGGCTCGTCTCGCAGGCCGATGGTGACGTACTGAAAAGCTTGTCGGCCCAAGGCTGTGTTCGCCAGGCGCAGGGGGTCAATGGCGGAACTCAGTGCGATGAGGGAAAAATTGGGCACCAGTAAAAAGCCAAACCGCTGTTTAGCCGAGACGACGCGGGGCAGGTCAACAGGGGGGGGCAAGGGTGCAGACATGGCTGAATTATGACAAGGTCGGAGTCTGGCCATGGGGGCTAAAGCGCCAGGTTTGCGGTCACAATGCAGCCCTTTCCAACTCGTATAGATTCACCATGATTGCGTTTAGCTGTACCGAAATAATTGCCGAAGTTCGTGGCCACGTGGGCATGTTGACCCTGGCTCGCCCGAAAGCGCTCAACGCCCTGACTCTGCCCATGGTGCGTGCCTTGACCGCCGCCCTGCTGCGTTGGCAGCATGACCCGCAAGTTCAGGCTGTGGCGATTCGGGGCACTGATAAGCACGGGCCCTTTGGCCATTTTTGTGCTGGCGGTGACATCCGATTTTTTCACCAGGCCGTGCTCGCCGGCAATCCTGCATTGGAAGACTTCTTCACAGAAGAGTATGCCCTCAACCACTTGATTCACCATTACCCCAAACCGTACCTGGCCTTCATGGACGGCATTGTGATGGGCGGTGGCATGGGAATAAGCCAGGGTGCCTCTCACAAAATCGTGACCGAGCGCAGCAAACTGGGTATGCCCGAGACCCATATTGGTCTGTTCCCCGATGTGGGGGGCGGATACTTTTTAAGCCGCTGCCCCGGGCGCACCGGTGAATGGCTGGCTTTGACGGGCACACCGCTGGACGCGGCGCAGGCCATTGAACTGGGCTTGGCTGATGTGTGCATGCCCGCCGCGCAATTGCCAGCGGCCTGGGAAGCCCTGGCTTCATTGCACAGTTGCCAGCCTGACGATTTGCGCGCCTGGCAGGCCAACTTTGCCGTGGCGACAGTTCCTGGTTTGACAGCGGTAACCGCCCAGGTGGATCGTTATTTCTCTCTGGATTCTGTGCCCGCCATCGTGCAGGCGTTGGAAGCCGATACCGCTGACTGGGCGCAGCAAACGGCGGCTACTTTGCGCCATCGCTCGCCCTTGATGCTGCATGTGGTGCTGGAACAAATACGCCGTGCCCGCGGCATGACGCTCGCGCAGGATTTGCGCATGGAGCGCGACATGGTGCGCCATTGTTTTTACACCGAACATTTGGGCCGCTTTGGCCACCACTCTGAAACCACGGAAGGTATTCGGGCGCTGGCAGTCGACAAAGACCACCACCCGAAGTGGGCGCCAGAGCGTATTGAAGAGGTTAGCTCTGACATGGTGCAGCCGTTTTTTGACAGTCCTTGGCCGGCACACGCGCATCCGCTGCGCAGTCTCTGAGTTTCTGTCTTTGGATGTAGCGCGAACGATGACGATTTAAGGCTTTTAGCTTGCCGTCTTAGCGGCTGCGGCTTTTCATGGCGCGCTCCACCTCGCGCTTGCCTTCGCGGTCTTTGATGGTGTCGCGCTTGTCGTGCTCGGCCTTGCCCTTGGCCAAAGCAATTTCGCATTTGATCTTGCCGGCTTTCCAGTGCAGGTTGAGCGGCACCAGGGTGTAGCCTTTTTGCTCCACTTTGCCAATCAGGCGTTTGATCTCTTCTTTGTGCAGCAGGAGTTTCTTGGTGCGGGTCTTGTCCGGGCTGATGTGGGTGGACGCCGTGCCCAGCGGTTGTATTTGAAGGCCGATCACGAACAACTCGCCGTGGCGAATGACCACGTAGCCGTCGGTCAGCTGCACTTTGCCGGCGCGCAGCGATTTAACTTCCCATCCTTCAAGCACCAAACCGGCCTCCAACCGCTCTTCAAAAAAGTAGTTGTAGGCCGCTTTCTTGTTGTCGGCAATGCGGGAATTGGTTTCGGGTTTTTTGGCCATGAGCTAGGAGATGGGGTTGTAAGTCGTGCGTACAAGGCTTGTCTACAATCCCGCGCAGGCCCCTATTCTATGAAAACTGTCAAGAAGTCCGTTCTGCTCTGGTACAGCCCGCAAGAGATGTACCTGCTGGTGACCGCAGTCGACCAATACCCCCAATTTTTGCCTTGGTGTGACCAAGCCCGCATTGTGGCGGCTGATGACCTGGGGGTGATGGCTGAAGTGGGCATTTCTTTCAGTGGCATTCGCCAAACCTTCACCACCCGCAACACCCACACCCCCGATCAGCGCGTAGCCATGTCTCTGGTCAAAGGGCCTTTTTCGAATTTGGACGGCGAATGGAATTTTTTGCCCTTGGGCGATGGCTCACAGCGCGCCTGCAAGGTGGAGCTGACCCTGAACTACGGTTTTGACAACGCCACTTTGGGGCGGCTGGTTGGCCCGGTTTTTGACAAAATTGCCGCCAGCATGGTGGATGCCTTCGTCAAACGTGCGGTGCAGGTTTATGGCGACTGACATGCCACTGAACATCATCCTGGTGTACTCCGCCAAGGCACGCGAGGTGCTTGAGCTGACCCTGACCGTGCCCCCGGGCTGCACCGTGTTGCAGGCGGTGCAGGCAAGTGGTTTGTTGCAGCGTTACCCCACCATTGACCTGGCCTGTGCGCATTTTGGCGTCTGGGGCCGGCGTTGCCTGCCCAGCCAAACCTTGCGCGAGCAGGACCGGGTGGAGGTTTACCGCGACCTGACGGTAGACCCCAAAGTGGCACGCCGCGAGCGTTTTGCCAAGCAAGGGGCCAAAACCGCCGGGCTTTTTGTCAAAAAGCGCGAGGGCGCCAAGGCCGGCTACTGAGCCGCGACTGAAGGTTCGTCCCTGCTGGCTGTCGGCGGCGGCAGAGGGGAGGGCGGCACAAGCAGCGCGGGTACAATCCGCGATTTGGAGCTTTAGACTATGCGCCTGATCGGCAAAGCGCTCACCTTCGACGACGTCTTGTTGGTGCCCGCATTCTCCCAAGTCCTGCCCAAGGACACCTCCCTCGCCACCCGTTTTTCCCGCAACATCGCGTTGAATTTGCCCCTGGTCTCAGCCGCCATGGACACGGTCACCGAAGCCCGTCTGGCCATTGCCATTGCGCAAGAAGGCGGTATTGGCATCGTGCATAAAAACCTCACCGCGCAGGAGCAGGCGGCCCAAGTGGCCAAGGTCAAGCGCTATGAATCCGGTGTGTTGCGCGATCCCGTGGTCATCACCCCGCACCACACGGTGCGCCAGGTCATGGAACTGTCCGAACAGCTCGGCGTCTCTGGTTTTCCGGTCTGCGACGGCGGCAAAGTGGTGGGTATCGTCACCGGGCGCGACCTGCGTTTTGAGACCCGCTATGACCTGCCCGTCAGCCAGATCATGACCCAGCGCGACAAGTTGGTCACCGTGCCCGACGGCACCACGCTGGCCCAGGCCAAGGTGCTGCTTAACCAGTACAAGATTGAGCGCCTGCTGGTGGTCAACGACGCTTTTGAGCTCAAGGGCCTGATCACGGTGAAAGACATCACCAAGCAAACCAGTTTCCCCAACGCCGCGCGTGACGCGCAAGGCAAGTTGCGCGTAGGTGCGGCCGTGGGTGTTGGCGTGGGCACCGAAGAGCGCGTAGAAGCCCTGGCGCGTGCCGGGGTGGACGCGATTGTGGTGGACACCGCGCACGGCCACAGCCACGGCGTGATTGAACGGGTGCGCTGGGTTAAAAAGAACTACCCCCACATTGATGTGATTGGCGGCAACATCGCCACTGGCGCGGCGGCGCTGGCGCTGGTTGAGGCCGGTGCCGATGCCGTCAAAGTGGGCATTGGCCCCGGCTCTATTTGCACCACCCGCATCGTCGCAGGCGTGGGCGTGCCCCAGATCATGGCCATTGACAGCGTGGCCACCGCTTTGCGCGGCACCGGTGTGCCCTTGATTGCAGACGGTGGCATTCGCTTCAGCGGCGACATCTCCAAAGCCATTGCCGCTGGTGCCAGCACCGTCATGATGGGCGGCATGTTTGCCGGCACCGAAGAAGCGCCTGGCGAAGTTATTTTGTACCAGGGCCGCAGCTACAAAAGCTACCGTGGCATGGGCTCTATTGGCGCCATGCAGCAGGGCAGTGCCGACCGCTACTTTCAGGAATCGACCACCGGCAACCCCAACGCCGACAAGCTCGTGCCCGAAGGCATTGAAGGCCGCGTCCCCTACAAGGGCTCCATGGTGGCCATCGTTTTTCAGATGGCCGGCGGCGTGCGCGCCAGCATGGGTTATTGCGGTTGCGCCACCTTGGAAGAGATGCAAAACAAGGCCGAGTTTGTGGAAATCACCGCGGCCGGCATTCGCGAAAGCCATGTGCATGACGTGCAAATTACCAAAGAAGCACCCAACTACAGAGCTGAATAAGCCCCCGTTATGCATCAGAAAATTCTCATTCTTGATTTCGGTTCGCAAGTCACGCAACTGATTGCCCGCCGTGTGCGCGAAGCCCATGTATTTTGTGAGGTGCATTCTTGCGATGTGTCCGAAGACTGGATTCGTGCCTACGCGCGTGACGGCAACCTGAAAGGCATCATCCTCTCTGGCAGCCACGCCAGTGTGTATGAAGAAACCACTGACAAAGCGCCCCAGGTGGTGTTTGAGTTGGGCATTCCGGTGCTGGGTATTTGTTACGGCATGCAGACCATGGCGCACCAGCTAGGTGGCCGTGTGCAAAGCGGCCACACCCGTGAATTTGGCCACGCCGACGTGCGCGCCCACGGCCATACGCAATTGCTGGAAGGCATTCAGGATTACGCCACCCCCATGGGTCACGGCATGCTGCAGGTGTGGATGAGCCACGGCGACAAAGTCACCGAGCTGCCACCAGGCTTCAATCTGATGGCCAGCACCGACAGCTGCCCCATTGCCGGCATGGCCGATGAAGCGCGACGTTTTTACGGCGTGCAGTTTCACCCGGAAGTCACCCACACCAAACGCGGCGCGGCCATTCTGGAACGCTTTGTGCTCGACATTTGTGGCACCAAACCCGACTGGATCATGGGCGACTACATCACCGAGGCGGTCGAAAAAATTCGCGCCCAGGTGGGCTCCGAAGAAGTGATTTTGGGCCTGTCTGGCGGTGTCGACTCTTCTGTGGCGGCTGCGCTTATTCACCGCGCCATTGGCGACCAACTGACCTGTGTGTTTGTCGACCACGGCCTGTTGCGCCTGAATGAAGGCGACATGGTCATGGACATGTTTGTCGGCAAGCTGCACGCCAAGGTCATCCGCGTGGATGCGGCCGATCAGTTTTTAGGCCACCTGGCTGGCGTCAGCGACCCCGAGGCCAAGCGCAAGATCATTGGCCGTGAGTTTGTGGAGGTGTTCAAGACCGAAGCCGCCAAACTCAAGGCTGCCGACGCGTCGTCCAAGGGCGCCAAATGGCTGGCTCAGGGCACGATTTACCCTGACGTGATCGAGTCGGGCGGTGCTGGCAACAAGAAGGCCGTCACCATCAAGAGCCACCACAACGTGGGCGGCTTGCCCGAGCAGTTGGGTCTCAAACTCCTGGAGCCGCTGCGCGAACTCTTCAAAGACGAGGTGCGTGAGCTGGGCGCGGCTCTGGGCTTGCCCTACCACATGGTGTACCGCCATCCCTTCCCCGGCCCCGGTCTGGGCGTGCGCATTTTGGGTGAAGTTAAAAAAGAATTCGCCGACCTGTTGCGCCGGGCCGATCACATCTTCATCGAAGAACTGCGTAACTTCATCGACCCCGAGACCGGCAAGTCTTGGTACGACCTCACCAGCCAGGCCTTTACCGTGTTCCTGCCGGTCAAGAGCGTGGGCGTGATGGGCGACGGCCGAACCTACGACTACGTGGTGGCCCTGCGCGCCGTCCAAACCAGCGACTTCATGACCGCCGACTGGGCCGAGCTGCCCTATGCACTCCTCAAGAAAGTGTCGAGCCGCATCATCAACGAAGTGCGCGGCATCAACCGCGTGACCTATGACGTGTCGAGCAAACCACCGGCAACCATCGAGTGGGAATAACCCGCTGATACATCGCCCTTAGCCCTTTAGATTGATGCGCCGCAGACATTTCACCTCTCTACTGGGCGCCGCTGGGGTCGGTCTGTGGGGTGGGCGCGCAGAGTCTGCGGAGCTGTTGATTTCTGACACCCACTCGCATTCCATGCTCAGGCCGCAAGACCAGTCGTGTTTGAAATGCGAGCTGGGCGATGCGCGGGTGAGCCTGGTGTCCTGGGCTTTGGGGTCGGACGGCCCCTTTATTCAACGGCTGCCCAATGGCGCCATGCAAGTGAACCTCAAAGCTACGCCAGAGCAATACCGGGAGGTCTACACCCGCATGCTCAGGGGGATGGGCGCACGCATTCGGCGTGAGAACCTGCGCCTGGCCAAAACCAGTGCAGATGTAGACCTGGCCCTGGCCGGCGAGCTGCATTTGGTGCTTTCAACCGAGGGGGCGCATTTCCTGGGCGGTGAACTGGCTTACCTGGATACGGTCTATGCGCAAGGCGTACGGCAAATTGGTCTGGGTCATTTTGTCGAGGGCGACTTGCTCGATATTCGTACCGAGATGCCCAAGCTGGGCGGATTGAGTGCCTTCGGCGGTGAGGTGATTCGGCGTTGCAATGCGCTGGGCATTTTGGTGGATTTGGCGCACGCCACGGACCAGGCCGTGGCGCAAGCGCTCGCCATATCGAGCCAGCCCATGCTCTGGTCCCACAGCAACATCACCCGCTTTGCCTCCAACTGGCGCAGCAGTGGCAACCAGATCATGAGCATCAGCCTGGACAATGCCAAGGTGCTGGCCTCCAAAGGTGGTGTGGTGGGTATCTGGCCAAGCCGCTTCAACTTTGACAACCCCAACGCCTATGTGGAAGGCTTGCAGGCCGCCATAGACATGATCGGCGCGGACCATGTGGCCTTTGGGTCCGATATGCAGGGCCTGTCGCCCAGCGCCACCATGATGGACAACTACAGTGGCTTGCGCAGCATCGTCAACCTCATGCTCAGCAAAAATATGCCAGAGGGGGTGGTGAGAAAAGTAGCCAGCGAGAACTACGCCCGCTTGTTGAAGGCGGTTTTTGACGGCCGAACTGGATAGCGTTTTTTTGCGCTTGGTATTCACAGCCCAATTGAGTTTTTTCAAACCCATGAAGTCATCCCCCAATGCCCACGTGAACCGCTTCGATGCACTGGACGCCCTGCGCGGTGTCGCCATGCTCTGGATGACGGTGTTTCATTTCTGCTTTGACCTGACTTACTTGGGCTTGAGCCAAGCCAATCTCTACCTTGACCCGTTCTGGACCATTCAGCGCACGGTGATCGTGAGTTTGTTTTTGTTGTGTGCTGGCCTGGGGCAGGCCATGGCGGTGGCGCAGGGGCAAAGCTGGCCCCGCTTTTGGCGGCGCTGGCGTCAGGTGGTGGCCGCCGCTGTGTTGGTCAGCTTGGGGTCTTGGCTGATGTTCCCCCAAACCTATATTTACTTTGGTGTGTTGCACGGCATGGCGGTGATGCTGCTGATGGCTCGTCTGACGGCTACCTGGGGCCGTTGGCTTTGGTGGCTGGGTGGCGCGGCCATGCTCTTGCCCTGGGTGGTCAACGCCGCGCTTCGGCTGGTGGGCGATGCGGCGCTGGAAGCGGCCTTCAACAGTCCCCAGCTCAATTGGCTAGGCTTTATCACGCACAAGCCGGTCACAGAGGATTACGTGCCCTTGTTCCCCTGGCTGGGTGTGATGTGGTGGGGGCTGGCCTTGGGCGGCTGGCTTGTGCAACGGCAGCCTGATCTTCTGTCTTGGGCGATGACAAAGCGCTGGCAGCCTTTGGATAGGCTGGGGCGCTGGAGTTTGAGTTACTACCTGCTGCATCAGCCGGTGATGCTGGGGGTTTTATTGGCCGGCACCTGGCTGTTTCGTTGAATTGAATGGCCAAAAAAAAACGCGGCTTTAAGCCGCGTTCTTGTTTCAGGCCATGGCCCGTTTATTCAACCTTGGCCTTGGCGCGCAGTGATTCCTGGAACTTGCCCAGTTTTTGCTGTTGCAGTTGCTGGGCAATTTGCGGTTTCACATCGTCAAACTTAGGCAGTTGCACATCGCGCACATCGTCCAGGCGGATGATGTGAAAACCAAACTGTGACTTGACGGGTTTTTCGGTCAACTGGCCTTTGGTCAGTTTGGTCATGGCCTCAGAAAACTCAGGCACGTAGTTGCCGGGTGCAGCCCAATCCAGATCGCCACCTTTGGCGCCAGAGCCTGCATCTTTAGATGATTTTTTGGCGATGTCTTCAAACTTGCCGCCTTTTTTCAGCTGCGCAATGATGGCTTTGGCTGCCTCTTCTTTTTCCACCAGAATGTGGCGCGCCCGGTACTCCTTGCCGCCATTGGCTGCAGCGTACTTGTCGTACTCAGCCTTGGCTTCAGCATCGGTGACCGGGTTCTTTTTCTGGAAGTCGCTGAACAACTCGCGAATCAACAGGGTTTGGTGCGCCAGTTCGAGTTGGTCTTTGAAGTCAGGCGTGGCTTCGAGGCCTAACTTTTGGGCTTCCTGGATGAAGATTTCACGCGCAATGATTTCTTCGCGCAGTTGGCCCTGCATCTCTGGCGTCACGGGTTTGCCCGAGCGTGCCACTTGCTGAGACAACATCTCCAGGCGCGACTTGGGAACCGCCTTGCCATTGACGATGGCCACGTTTTGCGCCAGTGCCAGAGGGGCCAGGGTAGACAGCATCACGGCCGTGGCCACTGCAGACAAAAATTTCATAGTCATTCGAGAGTCCTAAATTGCAAAAAAATGGTGAAAAAAGGGGCCTGAAAAGACCTAAACCTTGGGTAGGCGGGCTTCAATGGCCAGTGCGTGCAAGCCCTGGTCAATGAAATCTTGCAGCGCATCATACACAAGGCGGTGGCGCATCACAGGCGTCAGGCCGGTAAACAAATGTGAACTTATGCACACTTTGAAGTGTGTCCCCCAGCCCGTGCCATTGGCGCCCACATGGCCGTGGTGTTGGGCGCTTTCGTCTAGCACCTCCAGGGTGACAGGTTGCAGGCGTTCGCGCAGTCGCTGGGTCAGCAATTCGGCCGTGGGCGCTTGGTTCACTCTTTACCCTCGTCTGATTTCAGGTGGGGTGCAATGTAAAACCCCTGGGCCACGATGAAGGCCAAGGGAAATGCATAACCCCAGAGTTTGAAGTTGACCCAGTCCTCGGTGCTGTAGTAGGCCGCCACGTAGCCGTTGATGGCCGCCATGAAGATGCAATACCCCACCCAGATCAGATTGAGCTTTTTCCAGATCGGCTCGGGCAAGGCCAGCTGGCTGCCCAGCATTATTTTGAGAAAGTTTTTCTTCATCACCCAGATGGACACCGCCAAGCCGATTGCCATGGCCGCGTACAAAACGGTGGGCTTCCATTTGATGAAGCGGTCGTCATGCAGCGTCAGTGTCAGGGTGCCAAACAGCAGCACCAGCGCCAGCGTGATCTTGTGCATGGTCTGCAAACGGCGGTCCATCCAGTAAATAAGCCCGGTTTGCACCACAGTGGCCGCCATCAAAACGGCCGTTCCCACATAAATATCGTAGTACTTGAAGGCGCCGAAGAACAGCAGGATGGGTAAGAAGTCGATCAGTAGTTTCATGTGGGCTTGAAGTTTAACGAAGCCGAGTTCATGCAGTAGCGCAAGCCGGTGGGGGCCGGACCGTCTTCAAACACATGGCCCAGGTGGGCGCCGCAGTCAGCACAATGCACCTCGGTGCGTTTCATCCACAACATGCCGTCTACCTTGGTGCCTATGGCGTCAGGACTGAGGGGCTGAAAGTAGCTGGGCCAGCCCGAGCCGGACTCGTACTTGCTGGCGGCGTCAAAGAGCGGCTTATCGCAGCACACACAGGTGTAGGTGCCGTTGGCCTTGTTGCCTTCTAGTTTGCCGGAATAGGCGCGCTCGGTGGCTTCGTGGCGGGTCACCTCAAAAGCCAGGGGTTCGGCCCCTTTTTCTTGCAAAAGTGCTTTCCACTGGGCGTCGGTCTTTTGAATTTTGTAGGTCATGGCTGGGGCGCTTTCTGTCGCGGGGCGTGAGGGGGGTCAATAATAAAGAAACCAGGCGGCTAAGAACTGCAACTGATTTCTATGCTGCTGGCCCAGTCAGGCGGAAAGTCGGCATAGGCCTCGTAACCGGGGTGTTCCGCAAAAGGTGTTTCCAACAGCATCTGCAGGGTATGGACTTCAGAAAAATCTTTGTGCCGGGCTTTTCTAATGGCTTGTTCACCCAAATGGTTGCGCAAGACAAACTTCGGGTTGGTTTGAAGCATCAAGTCTGAACGCTGGGCTTGGGGCAGGTCTTGGGTCCGCTCGGTGTAGCGCTGCAGCCAGGCTTGCACCGCCGCCCGGTCTAAAAACAGGTCCTGCACACGGGCCAAGGGGTTTTCCTGATCGCCGTAGCCAGTGCGTGCCCCATGGCTCAGGCGGCGCCAGAAAATGGTGTAGTCCACGCGGTCTTGCGCCAGCAGTTTCAAGAGGTCTTCCACCAGCACACGGTCATGACCGGGCGGTTGAATGTGGGCATCCACCAAACCCAGCTTGGCACCCATCAACTGCTCCAGGCGGGTTGGAAATTCGCTTTTGTAGGATTCCAGCGCCGCTAGTGCCAGCGCCTGTTCTTCAATCAGGGGCAGCAAGGCCTGTCCCAGGCAAAACAGGTTCCAGTAGGCCACGTTGGGCTGCTTGTTGTAGGCGTAGCGGCCTTGGTGATCGGAGTGGTTGCAGATGTGGCCCGGGACAAAAGCGTCCATAAACTGGAACGGCCCGTAGTCAATCGTCAAACCCAATAGGCTCATGTTGTCGGTGTTCATGACCCCGTGGCAAAACCCCACCGACTGCCATTGCGCCACCATGTGCGCTGTGCGCTCGCTCACCCGGTTGAGCAAATTGGCATAGGCATTGCCCGAGAACTGGTCGTCCGTGGCGCAGTCCGGGTAGAAGCGCTCAATCACATAGTCGGCCAGGGCTTTAAGCTGCGGCAGTTGCTCTGCATACGAAAAATGTTCAAAGTGGCCAAAGCGCAGAAAGCTGGGCGCCACGCGTGCGACCACGGCAGCGGTTTCGATGGTTTCGCGCCGAATCGGGGCGTCAGAGCCCACCACACTCAAGGCCCGGGAGGTCGCCATGCCCAGGCCATGCATGGCCTCGCTGGCCAAAAATTCCCGAATGCTGGACCGCAGAACGGCCCGGCCGTCGCCCATGCGGGAGTAGGGCGTTGGGCCTGCGCCTTTGAGTTGCAGTTCCATGGCGCCGGCTGTTTCGCCAAGCAAAAGGGCACGGCCGTCGCCGAGCTGACCGGCCCATTGACCAAACTGATGCCCGCTGTAAACGCTGGCCAATGACTGGGTGCCCGCCAGCGAACGGTTGCCACTGAGCACCTCCAACCAGGCCTGGGCATCGTGCCAGTTGGCAGGCAGACCCAGCAGGTGGCCCACCTGCTGGCTGCAGCCCACCCAATAGGGTTGGGGCAAGGGCTGGGCGGGTAAGTGGGTAAAGAAGTCGTCCCCCAGGGCGGCAAAACTGTTGCGCCAGGTCAAGCCTGCGTCAAAGGGCGCCATGTCTGAGGGAGGCGAACGAGGGTCGGTGTCCAGAATCATGCTGTGCATTGTGTCGCAGTCAGGTTTGGCGCAAAGCCTCCGGGGTTATCTGGCAGCTTGGCGCAAGTGTCCCCAAGTCGTCGGGCAGGCCGCAAAGCAGGGTGAATTGGCGGTACTATCCACCCCCTGTTTCACCCTAAATCACAAAAGGTAGACCCATGCTTGGCTTGATGCAACATCAACAACTGCTAATTTCATCACTGATTGAATTCGCTGAACGCCACCACGGTGAAGCCGAGATTGTCTCGCGCCGGGTTGAGGGGGACATTCACCGTTACACCTACAAAGAGTTGGCGGCCCGTTCGCGGCAGGTGGCCAATGCCCTGGACGGCATGAAGCTGGGTTTCAGTGACCGGGTGGCGACCCTGGCCTGGAACGGCTACCGTCACCTGGAGTTGTATTTTGGCGTGAGCGGTTCGGGCCGTGTGCTGCACACCTTGAACCCCCGTCTGCATCCTGAGCAAATTGCCTGGATTGCCAACCACGCCGAAGACTCGGTCATCTGCTTTGACATGAGCTTTTTGCCCATCATCAAAGCCATTCACAGCCACTGTAAAACCGTCAAACATTTTGTCGCCCTGTGTGACGCTGACAAGTTGCCCTCAGACAGCGGCATTCCGGGCTTGCTGAGTTATGAAGCCTGGATGGGCGCGCAATCCAGCACCTATGACTGGCCCTCGTTTGACGAAAACTCAGCCTCAAGCATGTGCTACACCAGCGGCACCACAGGTAACCCCAAGGCCGCGCTGTACAGCCACCGCTCCACCATGCTGCACGCCTTGGCGGGCGCACTGCCCGATGCCCTGAGCATGAGCGCGCGCGACTGCTTGCTGCCCGTGGTGCCCATGTTCCACGTCAACGCCTGGGGTCTGCCTTACTCGGCGGCCATGACGGGTGCCAAGCTGGTATTCCCCGGTCCGGCGATGGACGGAAAATCCATTTTTGAACTCATCGAGAGCGAAAAAGTCACCTTTGCGGCGGGCGTGCCCACGGTCTGGCAAATGATGCTGGCCCACATGCAAGCCGGCAAGCTGAGCTTCTCCACGCTCAAGCGCACGGTGATTGGTGGCTCGGCCTGCCCACCGGCCATGATTGCCGCCTTCAACGACGACTATGGCGTTGAAGTGCTGCACGCCTGGGGCATGACAGAAATGTCGCCTCTGGGCACGGTCTGCACCTTGAAGAACAAACACCTGACGCTGGCGCCTGCAGAAAAGATGAAGGTGCGCCTGAAGCAAGGGCGCGGCATATTTGGTGTGGACATGAAAATTGTCGACCCCGAGGGCAAAGAGCTGCCCTGGGACGGCAAAGCCTATGGTGACCTGCTGGTGCGCGGGCACTGGATCATCAGCGACTACTACAAAGGCGACGGCGGCGCGCCTCTGGTGGACGGTTGGTTCCCCACCGGCGACGTGGCCACCGTTGACCCTGATGGCTACATGCAAATCACCGACCGCAGCAAAGACGTGATCAAGTCCGGCGGCGAGTGGATCAGCTCCATTGATGTGGAAAACATTGCCATGGCGCATCCCGGCGTGGCCATGGCGGCCTGCATTGGCATGAAGCACCCCAAGTGGGATGAGCGCCCCATCATTGCCGTGGTCAAGAAACCGGGCGCCACGGTGACACGCGATGAATTGCTGACTTTTTACGCCGACAAAATTGCCAAGTGGCAAGTGCCGGATGACGTCGTCTTTGTCGATGCCATTCCTTTGGGCGGCACCGGCAAGATGCAGAAAACCAAGCTGCGTGAAATGCTCAAGGACTACAAGCTGCCCGACCTGGCTTGAGTTTGTTTCATGTCACGTGCGCGATAGTTTTCACCCCCTAGTAAGGGCAATCCCTTGCCATTTTTTTAACAAAGCCTTGTAGCATCAGTACTGACATATCTACACAGGGAATAAGTCATGAAATTTGCTATCAAATGGGTTGCCTTGGCGGCACTGGTTTCTTTGTCCGGCGCCGCTATGGCGCAAAAGGGCGAGGTCGTCAAAATGGTGCGTATTGATGCCCAGACCGGTCTGCTCGGACCAGTGGGCGTCAATCAGCTCAAGAGCTACCAATTCTTTGCTGAAAAATTCAGCGGCGCGGGCAACCCCGCTGGTGTGAAGTTTGAAGTCACGGGCATTGACAACAAGCTCAGCCCCGCTGAAAGCTTGAACGCCTTGAAGGCCGCCATCGACCAGGGTGTGCGCTACATCGTTCAGGGCAATGGTTCATCGGTGGCCTTGGCCTTGACTGATGCGATTACTAAGCACAACGAGCGCAATCCAGGCAAAGAAGTCATCTACATCAATGACTCGGCGGTAGACCCCGACCTCACCAACAGCAAGTGCAGCTATTGGCACTTCCGTTTTGATGCCGACACCTCCATGAAGATGGAAGCCATGTCGAGCTTCATGAAAGACCAGCCTGATGTGAAGAAGGTCTACATCCTGGGCCAGAACTATTCACACGGTGTGCAGGTCGCCAAGTACATGAAGGAAACGCTGGCCCGCAAGCGCCCGGACGTGCAGATTGTGGGCGAAGACTTGCACCCCCTGGCGCAGGTACGCGACTTCGCACCCTACATTGCCAAGATCAAGGCCTCTGGCGCTGACACCCTGGTCACCGGCAACTGGGGTTCTGACCTGTCCTTACTGATCAAGGCGGCCAATGAAGGCGGCTTTACAGGCAAAATTTTCACCTACTACACGGGTGTCACAGGAACCCCCACCGCCTTGGGCACCAACGGCGACGGCCGCGTCTACCAAATTGCCTACAGCCACTACAACATGGGTGGCCAGATGGACAAGTGGATGCGCGAGTTCAAGACCAAGTACAACGACGACTTCTACACCGGCTCCATCGTTCGCGTGTATGAAATGCTGGGCCATGCCATGGCCAAGGCCAAGTCCACTGACCCGGTCAAAGTGGCGGCTGCCATGGAAGGCCTGAAGGTCAAGAGCTTCAACGGCGAAGTCGAAATGCGCAAGACAGACCACCAGTTGCAGCAACCGCTCTACATGACGGTCTGGAAAAAAGCCGGTGGCAAATTCCCCTACAGCCCCGAGAACACCGGCATGACCCTGGTGCCCTTGAAGGAGTACCCCAACTACGTGTCCAGCACGCCGACCAGCTGCCAGATGAAGCGCCCGTCCTGATCTGACAGGCCAAAAGCAGGAGCCCGAACGGGTCAACCGTATCGGGCTTTTTTTCATTTAAAAAATAAGGGAGGCGCAGTTCAATGGAATTTTTCATCATCTCAATGCTCAACGGGCTTAGTTTTGGCTTGTTGTTGTTCATGCTGAGTTCTGGGCTCACACTCATTTTCAGCATGATGGGGGTGCTGAATTTTGCGCACGCCAGCTTTTATATGCTGGGTGCCTACATTGGCTACAGCATCTCGCGTGTGGTTGGGTTTTGGCCCGCTTTGGTTCTTGCGCCGCTGGTGGTGGGGGTACTGGGCGCCTTGTTCGAGCGGCTGTTTTTGCGCAGGGTGCACAAGTTTGGCCACGTGCCAGAGCTGTTGATTACCTTTGGTTTGTCTTACGTCATTCTGGAGCTGGTGCAGCTGATCTGGGGCCATATTGCCCTGGAATTCCGTCCGCCCGAGGTGCTGCAAGGCCCAGCCTTTACCTTGATCA
>CAJCCO010000135.1 GCA_903960915.1 uncultured beta proteobacterium | reverse complement strand
TGCCAGGCCTTCAAGGCCAAGGTAACGAGCGCATGTTTGGGCCACTCAAAATGAAGGACACAGGTTTTCATGTTCCTGCGGCCAATACATCACGCTTGGCTGAGGCGTTTGCCAAGGATCCATTGACCGGCGCAGCCAACGTATTGATCGACGTTTCCAAAGTGCCCGGCAATGACTCCGGCGGTGCTGGCGGTGTGGGCACCGCCATCAACACGACCACCAACCCGGGTCAACTCTTATTGGGCACCAACGGTTACACGTTTGGACTGGGATTTCTGGTTCGATCACAAGACGGCATTGCCCCTGTGCATGGCTCGGCGGGCGAGTTCATGTGGGCTGGATTTGCAGGGACTTTTTTCTGGGCTGAACCCAAAGAAAAATTGTGTGCTGACTACATGACACAGTCCCCCAGCCCATTGCGTGCCAGTTACCGCAGGTTGATGAAGAATCTGGTTTCACAAGCCATTGTGAACTGATCCAAACAAATGCAAAGCCCAAATCAAATTGGGCTTTGCATTTGTTTTCGAGTAGCCCATTTGACGGTGCCAGATGAGTTGGCTTGATTCTCATCAGGCGCGCTCAAAACGGCGGTGCAAAGTGCGGCACAGACGGGGCTACCTCGTGGCTAAGTCGTGGCAGCAGCCGGTGTTGCAGCGGCGTTAGAGGCGGTAGAAGGGGTAGAAGTTGTGGGGGTGGTGCGCAACTCGCGGCGCAAGATTTTGCCCAGGTTGGTTTTAGGCAAGGGCTCGTCCCTGAACTCCACCAGCTTGGGCACTTTGTAGTCGGTCAGGTGTTGCCGGCAATGCGCCAGCAAGGCCAGCTCGGTCAGCGCGGGGTCTTTTCTAACCACCACAATTTTCACCAACTCGCCTGACCGCTCCTCGGGCACGCCCACAGCCGCCACCTCCAGCACGCCGGAGTGCAGCGCAACAGCGTCTTCCACCTGGTTGGGAAACACCTTGAAGCCCGACACCACAATCATGTCTTTTTTGCGGTCAGTGATTTTGAAGAAACCGCGCTCATCGACATAGCCCATGTCGCCCGTGCGAAACCAGCCGTCCGGGGTAAAGACCTTGGCCGTTTCATCGGGGCGGTTCCAGTAGCGCGGCATCACCTGCGGGCCTTTGACGCAAATTTCACCCACTTCGCCTAAAGGGAGCTCCCGGTCGTTGTCGTCAAGCACGGTGGCCAAGGTGGACGGAATTGGCAGGCCAATCATGCCGGTCCATTCCGCAATATTCAGGGGGTTGGAGATGACCACTGGGGCCGTCTCGGTCAGGCCATAACCCTCAATAATCGGCACCCCAGTAGCCTGGCGCCAACGGTCAGCCACGACGCGCTGCACCGCCATGCCGCCCGCGCTGGACACCTTCAGGTGGGTCGTGTCCACCTGCGCAAACTCTGGCGTTTCCAGCAGCGCCCGGTACAAGGTGTTGACTCCGATGATGGCGGAGAAACGGTACTTCTTCATGTCGTGAATGAAGGCCGGCATATCGCGCGGGTTGGTGATGAGCACATTGTTGGCGCCTATCTTCATGAACACCAGGCTGCTGGTCAGGGCGTAGACGTGGTACAGCGGCAAAGGACAAATCAGGATCTCCTCACCGTCTTTCAAATCATGCGCAATCCATTCACTGAGCTGCTGCAAGTTGGCCACCATGTTGCCGTGCGTCAGCACCGCGCCCTTGGCCACACCCGTGGTGCCGCCGGTGTATTGCAGGAAACGCGGCACCCGGTCGTGGTCAATGAAGGTGGTGGGTGTGTCGCGGCGCTTGAGCGTCTCAAACGGGTGCGCACCTTGGCGAAACTCGCGCTGGGCAAAAGCATCGCGGTGAAAGGCTCCCTTGAGCGTGCCCTGGCCCAGCCACCAGGCTGGGCCGTGGCTTTGCCAACGGTTTTGTTGTGGGTGCAGCGCTTGGTCGGGGGCCAGTGCCAGCGTGGTGCTGACGGCGGCCAAGGCGTAGCGCTGGCCCACATAAGGGTTTTCGCCATCGGGCAGGGTCAGGCCTGCGGCCAGGGCCAGGCGGGCCAGATCGACATCGCTGCAGCTGGCACTGTGGGCGCGGGCCTCGTGCCCCAGCATGCGCAAATAACACGTACTAATCAGGGGTTTCTGGTTCCATCCCAAGCGCACGGGCTGGTCTGGGTCCGTTCAGTCTGGTTTCCCTCAAGACAAAACACAGTTGGTAGCCCGAGCCCCACACCGGACGAATAAGGGTGCGCGTGGGCAAGGCGAAGGGCTGCAGCTTTTTGCGCAGGCGACTGACGATATTCTCCAGTGCGCGCTTGCTCAAGGGCTCGGTCGAGTTTGCAGGCTCCATCAGTTCGCATACCGTGGTGCTCTCCAGTGTGTCCCGCGCGGCGCGCGCGAACAAAAGTAAAAAGGCCAGCTCCTTTGCGGTCAGGGCAATGTCCAGATGACCGGCGGGCGGGCGGATGAGGGCCTGCTCCCGATCGAGCAACCAGGTCGGCGCCTGGCCTTGCCCACCCAGGCGGCGGTGCAGGCTCACAATGGCCGCCTTGAGTTCCTCTGCGGGCACGGGCTTGGCCAGATAATTGTCGGCCCCACTCGCATAGCCCTTGACCCGGTCGAGCAAGGCAGAACGGGCAGTCAGCATGACCACGCCTATGGCGGGGTTGTGTCGCTTGAGGCGCTCGGCAATCTCGAAGCCGCTCTCGCCGGGCAGGTTCAGGTCCAGCACCACCACGTCGACCTGTGTACCCGGCAAGAGGTCGTCGAGCCCGAGCCCGCTGTTGGCCTCCAGTACCTCACACCCATTCAGGCTCAGGTACCAGGCCAGTTCTTCACGCAAGATGGCATCGTCCTCGACGATGGCCACACGAATGGGCGTGTTCTCGCTCACCGGGGTAACTCCAAGGTGAACTGCACTTGCCTTGGGGTAACTTCGAAATAGATTCGGGCACCCATCTTCTGGCAGATTTCGCGTACTAGGAAGAGCCCCAGCCCAGTGCCACGCACCCGCTGGGCCAAGGGGTGGCGGTAGTAGCGGCTGAAGATCTGGTGAGGATCGGGCTGCATATCAGGATCGACCTGGTTTCTCACAATCAATTGCATCGTGTTTCCCTCGCGGAGTTCGACATCAATGTCCGACTCTGGCGGTGAGTATTTGAGTGCATTCTCCAGCAAGTTAGAAGCCACCAGTCGCAAAAAGTCGGGTTGACTACGTATGGCGGCAGGCATCAGGTTAAGCCGAAAGCGCTGGGGCTCAGCGGTGGTGTTCACCAGGTCCTGCAGCAGCGCGAGCAGATCCACCTGCGAGCGCTGCGTGCTGGCCTGTTCTTGCTCCAGTGAGTTCATCAGCTCGCAGCGTTCGAGCACGCTCGTCATGTCCTGGATAGAGCGTTGAATGTTGCGCAGCCGCCTCGCGCTGGCCAGCTCCTGAGTTTGCGAAGGTGGAAACAGCGAGCCCAAAGCCAGTCGGATGGAGGCCAGCGGATTCTTCAGCTCATGCACCAGCATGTCGATCAACACCTGGCGTTCGGCCAGCAGACGCCGCTCGAAGTCCGACTGCAGGCGAGCGCGCATCAATTCTTCCTGCACGTTCTGCAGCTGTGCCAGTTGCGAGCGCTGCTGCAGCACCACCAGCGACAGCAAAACCAGGGTGTTGGCTACATCGGTCATCCAGGCGGCGTAGCGTGCTGCGTCAAAGGCCCAAGGCGGCAGCAGAGCCAGCACCAATACCAGCACGATGAGAAGACCGCTGAGGACAGGCCCTCCCGTCAGGATGCGTTTGAAGGGCGCGGGCACCCCCTGGGTGCGCCAGGTTCCCCACGCCAGCACCACGGGGGTCGTCAGCAACACGGGCAACATCAGCGCGTAGGTGGCTGCCAGCAAGCCCAGCAGGTTCAGGGCCACTGCCATGGCCACGGCCGCATGCAGCGCGCCGCAGGCCTTGGCGAACCAGGCTGGCGGCTTGTAGGCTTCGATCAGGGCCTGCGAGACCCAGATCCACAAACTCACGCGCAGGCACGCCAGCGTGTGAAAGAGCAGTTCGTCCAGCTTGGGATGGTCTTGCAACCAAGTCAGTGCCAGCAGGCCGCTGCCCGAGGCCATACCCACCAGCATGTTGAAGGAAGACAGAGTGAAGCGGCCCATGACCCTTTGCGGGTGCAGGACGAAGCCGATCAGGCCAAGCAGCGCCACCATGGCCAGCAGGCCCAACTGCAGGCCAATGTCCACCCGGCCCAAGCCAGGCACGGCCTGGTCGGCCCGCCATTGGGTCTTGACTTTCAGACCGATGGCGTGGACGTTCTGGGACTGCACCTCCAGGTACAGCAGCTGCTCCGTAGATTGAGACTGAGCCGGGAAGTCGTATCCGCCCAGCACAGCAAAGGGTTGTGATCCGGGCAGCTGGCTGCCGGCCGATCTGCGCTCCCAATGACCATCCGGGCTTTGCTGATGCAAATCGATGCGACCCAGAAAATGCGGTTGAACCTGAAGCACCATGACCTGCGCTGTGGCATCGCTTTGGGCTGCAATGCGCACACGTATCCATCGGCTGGCCTCGCCCCAACCTTTGCGCGGGGGCGGTTCGGCCTGCCACTGACAGGTCAGCGCCTCAGACAACTGCTTAACCCCGGGGTTGTTGCAATGTTCGATCTGCCAGGTTGGTGCCGCCGCGGCAGACAGCGCCCACCCCAGCCAGAACAGCAGCACCCGCAGGCCATGCGCCAGTATCCTGGCGGCCCTGGCTGTGGCCTCCTTGGCGTGGCGTCCCAGCGCCGCCGCCAGCAGGCCAGAGGCTTTGTTGCACAATGCTTCCATATGTTTAAGCTTGACCAATCGGTGATGCGTGGTTCAGTGGCCCGATGCATGATTCGCCTGACGGCAACGGTGGGCTGCGCCCTGGTTTCCCCCTGGGCTGCCGCCGAGCCTGGAGTGTCGCCGTTTTCTATCGCCTTTTTCCCAAAGGCCTCTCAATGGGAGTGGAACGGGCGTTTGGGCGTGTTGGCGTCGGATTACCGCACTGAGTCGCTGATGCTGCGACATGAGGGGACCACCGTTACCGGGCTGGTGACGCCCGGGTTTCGCTGGGGCTGGCGAGAGAACCTGGCGCTGGAGGTGAGCCAGCCCATGGCCTACCGCTTCCAGGTGGATCCTCATAACCCCAACGTGGGTCCGCAGGGCCTGCGTGCGCCCACGGTGTCTGCCGTTCAAAGACTCGGTAGGGCTCAAGAGGCCTTGGACTGGCGTATGGCCGGCATGGTGCAGATCAATCCCTGGAACAGCTCGGGCCTGAACCAGTGGGGCGGCTCGCTCGCGGCCGTGGCCACGGCTGCGCCAGGTGGCCCTGCCTCGCTCACCTTGGGTGCCAGCCGCTATCCAGAGACGGGCATGTTGGTGGTCACTGCCTCGGGCGCTTGGGAGGTGCCGGTGGGCGCTTGGCTGCTGCAGGGCAATGTGGGGCTCGCGCGCTACAGCGCCTTCGCCACCGCAGCCGCCCACATTCAGGAGGCGCAAGGCTGGTCGGCCGGCCTGGAAGCCAGCCGTCAGGTGCGCCCCGGCCTGTGGGCGGGCCTGAGTTTCGGCGTGGCTGACCAGCGCCAGCAACTGAGCACCGTTCCCACAGCAAAGCTGCCGCTGTCGCTGCCAGTGTCCAACCGGACCGCCGTGCAGACGCTCACGCTGACGCTGCGATCTTTGTATTGAGGTGGTAGGCCCGTTCAGGGCGAACGCCTGGGCTGAATTGGGTGCCAAGGCCGCTGGATGGGTCATTGAATCAGGCCAGTTCCAGCGGAGGAGACACAATAGTGATCACCTGGCTGAAAGCCACATTCGGCGCCAAGTAGAGGGTGGCCAGAGAGACGTCGTGCTCCCAAATGGCGTAGCCGTCGAGATCAATACCATCCACGACGGCTCTTTCGATTTCTTGCCAACCGGAATCCACCCGTTCGACCTGATCGCCCTCATCACCCTTGATCATCAGTTGCCTACGGCCAGTGTCTTCAAAGGCATTGAAGCCAACCAAGTCCAGCACATCGGCGGCGCTGAGCCTGAGCGTGTTGTCGCCCGCGCCGGTGAGGTCGATGATTTCGATGCTGCTCAGGCGGCTGCCACTGTGCGGTGCGCCCGCTGCAGGGTTGGCGATCAGCGTCATATCCAGCGTCAAGTCTGTGCCGCCATCAAGCTTGAGCGTGTCTATGCCGCTGCCGCCGTCGACGCGTGCGAGTCGATCCATGTCACTGCCCATGGGGCTCTGCAGGGCCTCGATCATGGCCGGCCCGATCACGAAGAGATCGTCTCCCGCACCGCCATAAAGCACGCTGGCAGCGGTGGCCGCAAGGCTGTCGTTGCCAGCGCCGCCGACCAGAGTTTTGGCCGTGCCGCCGTCGCTCAACGCGTCGTCGTCGCTGTCGCTGTCGCCCAGATGGTCAACAGCCGTGTCGTAGAGTTGTCTGACTGCATTACCAAAAATCACATAGCTCTTACCGGCTTCTAGTCCGGCATAGGGCGCCCCGATGATCAGATCCGCCAGGCCGTCGCCGTCCACGTCGCCAGCGGCGCTGACGCTCGAGCCGCTCTGGTCGCCATTGCTTTGGCCAGCAATGACAAAACCACCGGAGCCTGCGGCAATGTCCGAGAGCTGCACGGTGGTGCTGCTGGTGCGTCCAAAAATCACGTAGGTATGGCCCCGGTCTTCGTTCGTGTAGCCCCATCCGGGTGCGCCGACCAGCAGGTCTGACAAGCCATCACCATTCAAGTCACCGGCGGTGGCCACGCTCCATCCGCTGATGTCGCTCGGGACAAGGGACTCAATGGCAAAACCGCCGCTGCCCAGGCTGGACAAATTGATGGGTGTGCTGGTATCGGTGCGTCCGAACACCACATAGCTGCGGCCCGGCGAGCTGGTGCGGTCAGATGGGGCTCCGATGATCACATCGGCCAACCCATCCCCGTTGACATCGCCTGCAGCCGCCACCGTCAGGTCCTCGGTGGCAACGCCGCTTTGCCCATGGATGACCAAGTGACCACCGTCCCCGCTGGTCAAATCGACGGCTTGGTGGTCCGTTTTGCCAAACACCACATAGGCCTTGCCTGCCCAATTGTTGGCGCCGCTGGCTGCAATCAAGAGGTCGGACAGTCCATCGCCGTTAAAGTCACCCGCTGCCGAGACCCGATCACCACTGCGGTCGCCAGAGGTTTCCCCGTTGATCGCAAACCCGGCACTCCCCAGATTGGTTAAATCGACAGGACCGCTGTCTGACTTTCCAAATACCACATAGCTGCGGCCCGCATCAACCAAGTCGCTGGGAAAACCGATTAGAAGATCGGCCAGCCCATCGCCGTTGACGTCGCCAGCGGCTGATACTCTGGGTGCTGATTCCGATGTGGCTGACAGCACAAACCCGGCGGAGCTCGCCAGCGTACTCAAATTGACGTTTGAATTGTCGGTTTTGCCGAAAACCACATAGCTATCGCCGACATCTGAACTGCTGGAGGACGACCCGATGATCAGGTCGTCCAGGCCGTCGCCATTGACATCACCTACCCCCGCCAAGCGGTGGTCCCCCCAGTTGCCTCCTGGGTTTCCATCGATCACGAAACCCATGCTGCCTAGGCCGGACAGAGCCACGGCTTCGGTGCCCGCTTTGCCAAACACCACATACGAGCGGCCCAGATTGTTATTGGCCCAGCTGGCTGTAATCAGAAGGTCAGACAAGCCATCGCCATTGACATCGCCAGCTGCCGAGACCACGCTGCCGCTGTTGTCGCCTTCTTGCTCACCGCTAACGACAAAGCCGTTCACGTCCACGTTGATGCCCACTTCGCCCAGATCGAGTGGTGCAGGACGCACCACAACGAGCTTGTCGGATGGGGCTGATAACTGCCCCGCCGCATCGACGGTGTAGAGCCTGTAGTTGCCGGCTGCGAGACCGGTGGTCGACAAGGCCGTGGGTGTGTCTGCCCGGTAGATGGGGGTTGCCTTCCAAGAATCTACCGGCAAGCTCAGAATGTCGTTGACCGAGTCGATGTCCTCGTTTGCGTTGACCAGAGCTTTGACCAGATAGGCCATGCCCGGCTCCGAACTGCCCACCCGGACATCGTCGCCACTGAAGATGGTCTGATCGGCCCCGGTGGAGCCATCGGCGTTAAAGCGCTGGACAAAGGCACGGGGATTCAGTAAAAAATCCGTCCATCCCACCACAAAGTCACCGTTCGTGCCGAGCGCTGCAATTTTAGGAGAGCTAACCTGCCCTTCGCCCTCCGGGGATTGAAGCTCCCAGGAGTCGCCCACCGGGTTACCTGAAGTATCAAAGCGCTGGACAAAAGCGCTCGATTGCTCGTCGCCGAAGCCATCGGGATAAAGATCCCAAAGAGACTGCCACGTCACCGCAAATTCACCCTCGTTGCCCAGGGCCACCAACTGCGGGTTGGAATTGATCGCATCGTCTCTAAGAGGATCCTCAAGCATGACAGCAGCCTCTATAGCCAGGCCGTTTTGATCGAGGCGATGAACAAACACCTTGGTTTGTTCACCATCAAAACCACTCCAGGCCACTGCGAAAGATCCTGAGTCGCCAAGGCTTATCGCCTGAGGCACAAATCCCTCGCCAAAAAACCCGGGGCTGACCGGCTCTTCCAACTCGATGGGGGAGCCGTTTGGAGCGCCGGAATCATTGAAAAGCTGAACAAAAACCTTGTAATCTTTCTCATCGTCCTGCCCGCACCAAACGACGGCAAAAGCCCCCGCTGTACCCACTGCCACCACCTGGGGCATGAGATCGTGGCCGTCTGTCATGTTGTCGGGCTCGAGTTGGACCACATCGGGCTGCCCGTTGAACAACACGGGATTGCCGCTGGCGTCAAAACGCGCCACGAAGATGCTGTTGTCGCTTTCGGGATCCGCGCTGTCCGCGCCGGACCACGCCACTACAAAACCGCCGTCCGAGCCAACAGCAGTGACCTCAGCGGGAGAGTAGATGGGCTGGTCCCCGATCATGAAATCCGTCTGACGCATGGCCACAGGAAAGCCGTGCAGGGGGGCCAGGTCGCCGTCGGACAGAATGCGCTGTACGAAAACACTCTGAACGTCGGGCGCGGTTTCGCCAATCCAGGTGATCACGGCGCCCGAGTTCAGAGCCGCGACTTTCGGGAAAATGTCGTCGCCGTCCTGCACAGGCGCGCCGCTCGATACCCCTTCCAACCAATCAGACGCGAATCCGCCGGAATTGGAAAACTGGAAATAGATCGAAAGATCGCTGGTCAGTTGGCCGTTTGGATCAACGTCCTCACTCGACTGCCACGCGGTGATCGCTCCTCCGCCAGGCAGTCCTGCCGCGTCGCTCCCTAAACCAAAAACCAAACTCATCTGTGATGTGAAAATATCTATCAATCCGAGCCCCGAAAATTCGTCTCCCAGCCTTCTCATATCCAGAAAATCCTGCTGCGTGAGGAAGCCTTGGGAGCCCTCGAAGAAGTTCTGGGCATATACGGCGGTCAGTGCCTGAAACTGCTTCCCGTCCTCGCTTGCAAGCAGGTGCAAGAGCGTCGTGCTTGCGGCCATCTCATCAAGGAACCCGATGGTTTCCACCAACTCCAAAGGCATGCCCAGGCCCGCATCGGCGATCGGCGCTTGGGTGTCGACGCGGTAGCCGGTGTTGAGCTGAACGGCGCCGGTTTCGGGCAGCACGGCGGCGTTGCCAGCGGCATCGGTGATCGCACCGCCGTCCAGGTCCAGTTCACCCAGCAGGATGCCGTCGGGGTCTGACTGCCCGGCTTGAACGGTGTAACTGAACACGAGGTCGGCGGTTCCATGGCCGCTGACGTAGTTGGCCCAGACCTCCCCGTCCCCCAGCTGGAGCGAGATCCGCGGCGTGCCGGTTACTTCAAGCTCTTCGTTGAAACTCAGGGTGATGGCGATCGTGTCCCCCAGCCTGAGCCAGGAGGCGCTGACGGATTCTTCGTCGGCCGAGCTGCTGAAGGACACACCGACGCCGAAGGGACGCTCCGGCTCCAGGCGCTGCACGCTCACTTTGTTAATGTCTGGGCCGTTGACTTGAGCGAACGAGCTGACCCAGCTCAGAACCAGGTCGCCACCTCGTTCGCCATCTGTCAGAACTGCCATTTGGGGTGAATAAGCGTCTTGCGCTTCCGAGACACCCAGTTGCTGCGCGCCGCCCACGGGAAGTCCTTGGTCGTCAAACAACTGCACCAGCACGCGGTCGGTCTCGCCGTCCCCGGTGGTCCAGCTCATCGCGAAGCCCTCGCCCCAAGGCAGCACTTGGAGGTCCCAGGCCTCGGCGTATGCAGACAGGGCGGGGAGCTTGTGGACCGGCCCTGCGGTGATGACCCCCTGATCTGCGACAAAGCGCTGCACACAAACTTGCTGGGCTTGTTCCCCGAACTCACCCAAGACCCAGGCGACGACAAAACTGTTATCGCTCAAGGCACTGACCACAGGCGATTGGGCGTTCACGCCATCCATGCCAGGGGCCAGCAAGGGCAGAGCGTCCGAGACTACGCCGGCAGAGTTCACATAGCTCATGAAGGACTGACTCGGGCCCTCCAGGTTGATGCGGTAAGACTCATAGACCAGAACGAATGCGCCATCGGTGCCCAAGGCGGCAATGCGGGGGATGTCCTCGCCGTGGTCGGTGACGGGGTCTGGCTCAATGAACAGAGGTCCCTCCTCAAAGGCGACACCATCTTGATCAAAACGTTGGGCGATCAGACTCCAGTCACTCATCGGGCTCGAGGCACTTCCTGCATCCCCGGCCCGCCACACCACCACAAAGTCGCCTTCGCTACCCAGTGCAGCAACCTGGGGCTTCTCCTGATTGCCAGTGACCTGTGGGTGCCGCGGCAGGACAATCGGAGGCTCTGCGATCGCTTGGCCGCTGTCGTCGAAGCGCCGCAGATAAACTTCATAGGATCCGAACCCCCCCTGGCCCCCAGGTTCAAAAAGTGCGCCCCACACCACAACGAATTCGCCGCTGCTGCCCACTGCGGCTATCTTGGGGTCACTTGCATAACGCGTGTTTTCGGCATCCAGCAGCAGGGGGTCTCCCGCTTGGCCATTGTTGGCGATGACTTGAACATAAGAACGCGTATCGGAGTGGTCGTTCAAATACAGGCTCCAGCTCATTGCCCAGCCCATCCCCTCCCCCAAGCGCACAGCGCCCAACGAGTCGATCGTGCCTTGGAGGGCTGGATCAACGGTGGTAACAGGGACTGGCTCAGCAAGAGGTCCGGTGTCGTCAAAGCGCTGGGCGTAGATGGTTCGCTCCGCATCGCCTACCCAGCACACCAGAAATTCACCCTCCGGCAGGCTGAGGATCTGTGACATCGGATACCCATCGACGGGCTCAGCGAGCGTCACATGCGGCACTAGCCGCAGCTCAGCCTCGGGTGCCCGGGTATCCAGCGTGATGCTGGCAATCCTGTTGCTGCTGTTGCCCGCAGCGTCGGTGCTGGTGATCTGTACGGTCTGGGTGCCGTCGTCGCCCAGGTTGAAGGTGCCGGTGCTCTGCGCGGTTGCGGTGTTCACCTGCCAGGCGCCATCGTCGCCGGTGATGGCGCTGAAACTGGCACTGCCCGCAGTCAAGACGATGCTGCTGCCTGGCTCAGCGGTACCGACCAGCAGCGGCTTGGCCGCGTTCGTGTGTTGGCTGGTGAGCGTGGGCGCGTTGGGCGCGGTGGTGTCCACCGTCGCCGTGCGGATGACGGTGGCGGTGTTGCCGACCGCGTTACTGCTGGTGACGGTGAAGGTCACGGTGCCGCTTTCGGGCAAGTTGACAGCAGGGACAGTGGCGCTCCAGGCGCCTGCGCCATCTGCGCTCACCGTCACATCGCTGCCGGTACCTGTGGCCAGCGTCACGCTGCGGCCGGCCTCGGTCATTCCTGAAAGCACCACGCCGGCAGGGCGTTCGGCGGCGTTGATCATGCCGTCACCAGCGATTTGCCCTTCCATCTGAGTGATGGTGAGGGCGGGCGCTGTGGTGTCCACCGTCACCGTGCGGGTGAGGGCGGCGGTGTTGCCGGCCCAGTCGCTGCTGGTGATGGTCAAGCTCAGGCTGCCTCGGGGAGGCAGGTTGGCGGCCGGGATGGTGGCGCTCCAGGCGCCTGCGCCATCGGCGGCGGCCTTGGCTTCGGTTCGGCTGGCGCTGGCGATGCTCACGATGAGGCCGGGCTCAGTGGTGCCCGAGAGCTGCAGGCCTGTGGCGTACTCGGCGGCATTGAGGATGCCATCGCCAGCGATGTCGTCGTCGGTCTGCGTGACCTGCAGTTCGGGGGCAGTCATGTCAACCGCCACCTGTCGGGTGTTTAAAAGAATCAGATTGCCTTGTGCGTCGGCGATGGAGGCGGTCAGAAAGTGATCGCCGTTGGCCGGAAGATCTTCAGGCGAGAAAGTCACCCCCCAGCCGCCGCTGTTGACGGATGCGAACAAGGAGGCGCCCTCTGGCCAGAACACCTGCACTTGGACACCGTCGGCGGCGTTGGTGGTTCCGCTGACGGTCCATCCGGCCTTCGCCTGTTCCGCATTGATCCAGCCGTTATTGGCGAGCGGGTCAAAATCCAGGGTCAACACGATTTGATTGGGATCATCGGGAATCACTTTGACCGATCGCTTGGCGACGGACGATTGATTGCCCGCTTGGTCTAAGACGCTGGCTGCGATCGAATCGTCCCCTTTTTTAGGGATGTCTTCGAGCGGATAAGTCACCGACCATGCACCGTCCACAACGATGGTCGGCAAGCTCACCGCACCCCATTGCACGTTAACGGTTTGGCCGTCTTCAGCGGTACTGGTGCCGCTGATGGTCACGCCAGCGGCCCTTTCCTTGGCATCGACGATGTCGTCCGTCGCCACTTGATCAATGGCAACAGTGGGGGCGCTGGTGTCTACCGCAGCGCTGCGGGTGACGGTGGCGGTGTTGCCAGCCGCGTCGCTGCTGGTCACGGTGAAAGTCACGGTCCCGCTTTCGGGTAGGCTGTCGCTGGGGACCGAAGCGCTCCAGGCGCCGGCCTCATCGGCGGTGACGCTCAGGCTGCTGCCGGTGCCGGTGGCGATGCTCACGCTGCGGCTGGCCTCGGTGGTGCCCGAGAGGGTGACGCCGGTGGTGCGTTCGGCAGCGTTGATCAGGCCGTCACCGGCGATGTTGTCGTTGGTCTGGGTGACGATCAGGCTGGGGGCGGCGGTGTCCAATGCAGCAGTGCGGGTGACGGTGGCGGTGTTGCCGGCCGCGTCGCTGCTGGTGATGGTGAAGGTCACATTGCCGCTGCTGGGCAGGTTGGCGCTGGCCAAAGTGGCGCTCCAGGCGCCTGCGCTATCCGCCTTGGCCGTTACGGCAGCGCCCGTGCCGGTGGCGATGCTCACGCTGCAGCCGGCCTCGGTCATTCCCGAAAGCACCAAGCCGGCCGTGCGTTCGGCGGCGCTGATCACGCCGTCACCGGCTATTTGCCCTTCGATCTGGGTAACGGTGAGGCTGGGCGCGGTGGTGTCCACCGTCGCCGTGCGGGTGACGGTGGCCGTGTTGCCAGCCGCGTCGTTGCTGGTGATGGTGAAGGTCACGCTGCCGCTGGTGGGCAGGCTGGGCACAGTGGCGCTCCAGGCGCCTGCGCTATCGGCGGTGGCCTTGGCTTGTGTTACGCCGTCGATGATCACGTCGAGGCCGGGCTCAGTGGTGCCCGAGAGCTGCAGGCCTGTGGCGTACTCAGCGGCATTGAGGATGCCATCGCCAGCGATGTCGCCGTTGGTCTGGGTGACCTGCAGGTCGGGGGCAGTGATGTCGACCGCCACCGATTGGGTGTTTAAAAGAATCAGATTGCCTTGTGCATCGGCGATGGAGGCAGTCAGAAGGTAATCGCCATTGGCTGGAAGATCTTGCGGCGAGAAAGTCACCTCCCAGCGGCCGTTGTTGACGGATCCGAACAGGGGGGTGCGCTCTGGCCAGGACACCTGCACTTGGAGACCATCCGCGGCGTTGGTGGTTCCGCTGAAGGTCCACCCGGCCGCCGCCTGCGCGGCATTGATCCAGCCGTTGTTGGCGAGTGGGTCAAAATTCAGAGTCAACGCGACTTGATTGGGGTCATCGAGAATCACGGTGACCGATCGCCTGGCGACGGACGATGGATTGCCCGCTTGGTCTGAGACGCTGGCGCTGACCAGATCGGTCCCTTTTCCGGGGATGTCTTCGGGCCGATAAGTCACCAACCACAAACCGTCCACAACGATGGCCGGCAAGCTCACCGCACCCCATTGCACGGTAACGGTTTGGCCGTCTTCAGCGGTACTGGTGCCGCTGATGGTCACGCCTGCGGCACTTTCCTTGGCATCGACGGTGTTGTCCTGAGCCACCGGATCAATGGCAACAGTGGGGGCTCTGGTATCCACCGCAGCGCTGCGGGTGACGGTGGCCGTATTGCCTGCCGTGTCACTGCTGGTGATGGTGAAGTTCACGTTGCCGCTGCTGCTCAGGTTGGCGCTGGGTACCGTAGCGCTCCAGGCGCCGGCCTCATCGGCGGTGACGCTCACATTGCTGCCAAGGCCGGTGGCAATGCTCACGCTGCGGCTGGCCTCGGTGATGCCCGACAGCACCACGCCGGCGCTACGCTCGGCGGCGTTGATCACACCGTCACCGGCGATCTGGGCGCTGCTTTGGGTGACGATCAGAGCCGGCGCGGCGGTATCCACCGCAGCGCTGCGGGTGACGGTGGCCGTGTTGCCAGCCGCATCGCTGCTGGTGATCGTGAAGTTCACATTGCCGCTGCTGGGCAGGTTGACGCCCGGCAAAGTGGCGCTCCAGGCGCCGGCCTCATCGGCGGCGATGCTCACATTGCTGCCAAGGCCGGTGGCGATGCTCACGCTTCTGCTGGCCTCGGTGGTGCCCGACAGCACCACGCCGGCGCTGCGCTCGGCGGCGTTGATCACACCGTCACCGGCGATCTGAGCGTTGCTCTGGGTGACGGTCAGAGCCGGCGCGTCGGTATCCACCGCAGCGCTGCGGCTGACGGTGGCCGTGTTGCCAGCCGCGTCGCTGCTGGTGATCGTGAAGTTCACATGGCCGCTGCTGGGCAGGTTGACGCCCGGCAAAGTGGCGCTCCAGGCGCCGGCCTCATCGCCGGTGACGCTCACGTTGCTGCCAAGGCCGGTGGCGATGCTCACGCTGCGGCTGGCCTCGGCGGTGCCCGAGAGGGTGACACCGGTCGTGCGTTCGGCGGCGTTGATCACACCATCACCGGCGATGGTGGCGTTGGTCTGGATGATCTGCAAATTGGGGGGTGCAGTGTCGAGCACATACGCTCGCTCAGTGACCGGTCCTTCGTTGAGGGCGTCATCGATCACCTTGAGCTTGAGCGTACTGGCGCCGACCAGCGTGGCACCAGTCCAGATCAGGGTGGTGTCATTGACGAAGCGGCTGATGTTTTGCCAAGCGGCGCCGCCGTCAACGGAGCCAAGCAGTTGTTCACCTTCGAGCAAGGGGGCAGATAGTCGGGCCGTCAAGATCTGTACAGCCTCTCGGGTGATCCAGTCGCTTCCGCTTAGCCCGGTGTCGCTGCCAAGTGTCAGGGCGCTGAGGGATGTGGTGGGCGCTACGACATCGACCAGGGCCTGCAGCTTGGCCAGCGAGTCCACGTCGCGGCCGTCGTCGGGGCTGGTGGCGATCTTGTTGACCAGATCGATGGTTCGACCGGGCGTCAGATCGGTGAGCCCCAAGTCTTCCAGCTCGTCCTGCGTGGGTGTGGCTTGGCCGCCGGCCGCCTTTGACAGCACCACGGTGATGGTGTCGGCCCAGGCTTGTAGCTTGGTGCGGCTTTGAACGACGGTTGAGGTCTTGACGTCCAGCACATTATTGAGGGCGTCGAGCTTGGCTCCGCCCTCGACGCGCCTAACGCCCAGAGCCTGCAGCTGGACCGTGCTCAGTCCTGCGCCGTCATTGTCGATGCCATCGGCCAGCGTGAGCAGGGTGCTCCAGGCAGAATCGATGCCATCGATCTGCGCCGCGCTCAGCCCCATGGCCTTGCCCACGCCACTGAACAGCGCATCGGCAGCCGGGTTGTTCTTAGCCACCAGGCGCGCGCCACTGACCAGGTCCATCAGGCCGTCGGGCGAGAGCGTGCCGGTCTGCAGGTCGATGCTGGCAAGCAGCGTTTGCAGCATCTGATCGGTGCTGTGCCCTTCGCCAGCCTCCATGCCCGAGAGCGCCGCCAGCAGCCGGCCGTAAGCGTTGGCACGGCTGAGGTCGATGCGGCCATTGGCGTCAATGATGGGGTCGGGTCTGGCTGTGGTCAGATCAATGCCGGCCAGGCCCAATGCCTGGGCCAGCTTGGTCTTGACGGCAGTAATTTGCTCTGCGCTGATGTTTCCAAGGGTGATGCCTTCGGCCCCGTTCTTGCCGGCTGGCAAGCCGAGCATGCGCACCACCAACTCGGTCAGCGGCGTGACATGGGCGGTGGCGATGCCAGAACTGCCGATGACTGCCACCGAGCGCAGTTCGCCATCGAGGTCGCGCGGCTCGCCGGTGAATTCATCGATGTAGTCATCCCCCTCGTCCGTGTCGCTGATGCGAAGCAAAACTGGGCCGGTGTAGCCAGAGGAGATGCTCAGGCTGTAGCTGCCGTCGGCGTTCAGCGGTGCCTGGGCCAGCAGTTGGCCAGTCGCGTCATAGACGCGGATCACCAGGGTGTTGCTGGCCACGGCTGGCCCTAGGACAATGCTGCCGCTGACCGTGGCGGACTCCGGCACGGGACCGACCACTGAAGAGGGAGGAGGAACTAAGGGGGCCTCCACCCTCAGGATCCGATTGGCGATCCAGGCTGTACCCAGAGTCAGGGGCAGGTTATCGAGCTTCGTGATGAATGCGAACACTTGGTTTGCAGCCGCAGGGGCGAAAAACTCTCGCGGCTGAACGACTCCTGCACTCACAGACTCGGCTGCAAATTGGACATCCGCTTGGACATCAGCTGTTTGCGGCCCCACGGATGCCGTTTCGGATGAGCCAACGTCCCTCTCGGCAGCATGTGTGCTGGTCAGCTGCGTTGCCTCATCGGTCTGATCAACTTTTACAACGGAATCATCCTCAGATCGCTTTTTCTTGTCCCGGCCTCGGCGCAACAAACGCGTCACACCCAGCCCGTTTGTTGCGTCGGTGGTGTTTGCCGTAGTCTGGGCATGTGGAGGTGTCAGCGGGTCGGGTCTGTCTTGTTTCATGAAGCGGCTCTACGGATAGAGTGAACCATCGGCTTGGCCTGCTTGGCACGAATATGTGACCTGTACAGCCATTGGACGATATGGAATTTGTTAATTTTGTCGAAATCATTTACAAAAACCTCTTCTTTCCTCTCAAGCTTGGTGCATGAGAATGCTTCGAGTCCTCGCCGCGACCATCGCGGCCCTGGGCGAGGGTGCTGGGTATTCAAGCTGGACTGGGGGAGCAGCCGCTGGTATCACTGCCAGGCCTTCAAGGCCAAGGTAACGAGCGCATGTTTGGGCCACTCAAAATGAAGGACACAGGTTTTCATGTTCCTGCGGCCAATACATCACGCTTGGCTGAGGCGTTTGCCAAGGATCCATTGACCGGCGCAGCCAACG
>CAJCCO010000134.1 GCA_903960915.1 uncultured beta proteobacterium | reverse complement strand
TTGTAACTTGTAACTTGTAACTTGTAACTTGTAACTTGTAACTTGTAACTTGTAACTTGTAACTTGTAACTTGTAACTTGTAACCTGTACCTTGTAGCTAGTAACTTACCGTGTTCTAAATTGAACAAAAAAGAGCTGAATCGAACCTCTCCATGAAACCTATGAAGCCCCAGCGTCCCACCGCTCCCCACCTCAAACCCGCCGATTACCTGACCAAGATCTTGACCGCCCGCGTCTACGACGTGGCCATCGAGACCGCTTTAGAGCCGGCCATTGCCCTGAGCAAGCGCCTGCACAACACCGTGCTGCTCAAGCGCGAAGACCAGCAACCGGTGCGCAGCTTCAAGCTGCGGGGCGCCTACAACAAGATGGCGCATTTGAGCCCTGCGCAGCTGAAGAAAGGCGTCATTTGCGCCTCGGCGGGCAACCATGCCCAAGGCGTGGCCTTGAGCGCCAGCAAAATGGGTTGCCGCGCCGTCATCGTCATGCCCACCACCACGCCGCAGGTCAAGGTAGACGCAGTGCGCGGTTTTGGCGGCGAAGTGGTGCTGTTTGGCGACAGCTACACCGACGCCCACCACCACGCCGTGGCGCTGGAGAAAAAGCAGGGCCTGACCTTTGTGCACCCGTTTGACGACCCCGACGTGATTGCCGGCCAAGGCACCATTGCCATGGAAATGCTGCGCCAGGTGCAAAGCCTGGCCTCCAACCGGCTTGACGCCGTGTTTGTGGCCATTGGCGGGGGCGGCCTGATCTCGGGCGTGGCCAACTACATCAAAGCGGTGCGCCCGGAGATCAAGGTCATTGGCGTGCAAATGAACGACTCCAACGCCATGCAGCAATCGATCAGCGCCAAAAAGCGCGTCACCCTGAACGACGTGGGCCTGTTCTCGGACGGCACCGCCGTCAAACTGGTGGGCGAGGAGACCTTTCGCATTGCCAAAAATCTGGTGGACGACTTCGTTGTGGTGGACACCGACGCGGTGTGCGCCGCCATCAAAGACGTGTTTGTGGACACGCGCAGCATTGTGGAGCCCTCCGGCGCCCTGGCCGTAGCGGCCATCAAACAGTACGTGGCCCAGCACAAAACCAAGGGCGAAACCTACGCCGCCATTTTGTGCGGCGCCAACATGAACTTTGACCGCCTGCGCTTTGTGGCCGAGCGGGCCGAGGTGGGCGAAGAGCGTGAAGCGCTGTTTGCCGTCACCATTCCTGAAGAGCGCGGCAGCTTCAAGCGCTTTTGCGAACTCATTGGCGACCTGCCCGGCGGTCCGCGCAACGTGACCGAGTTCAACTACCGCATCAGCGACGCGGCCCAGGCGCATGTGTTCGTGGGTCTGACCACCGCCAACAAAGGCGAGTCCAGCAAAATTGCCGCCAATTTCACCAAGCACCGCTTTGCCGCGCTGGACCTCACGCACGACGAGCTGGCCAAAGAACACATTCGCCACATGGTGGGCGGCCACAGCAAGCTGGCGCAAGACGAGCGCCTGCTGCGCTTTGTTTTTCCTGAGCGGCCCGGCGCACTGCTGAAGTTTTTGAGCCTGATGCGCCCGGGCTGGAATATCAGCCTGTTTCACTACCGCAACCAGGGCGCCGATTACGGCCGCATTCTGGTCGGACTGCAAGTGCCCAAGGCGGACGACAATGCCTTTGCCATATTTCTGGCCACGCTGGGCTACCCCTATGTGGAAGAAACCCACAACCCGGTCTACCGGATGTTTTTGCAAACATGAGCGCCTCACTGGACGGCAAACTGGTGGTGGCGATTTCCAGCCGCGCCCTGTTCGACTTTGAAGAAGAGAACCAGGTGTTCGAGCAAAGCGACGACCGCGCCTACATGAAGCTGCAACTCGCCCGGCTCGACACACCGGCCAAACCCGGCGTGGCGTTTTCGCTGGTGAAAAAGCTGCTGGCCTTCAACCACGTCAACCATGTCAACCATGTCAACCATGTTAGTCATGCCAAGCACGACAGCGCTACCTCAGCACCCGCCAGCAACCAGCCGGTAGAAGTGGTGATCCTGTCGCGCAACGACCCGGTCTCCGGCATGCGCGTGTTTCGCTCGGCCCAGCACTACGGCCTGCCTATTCAGCGCGGCAGCTTCACGCGCGGGCAGTCGCCCTGGCGCTACCTCAAGCCCCTGCACGCCAACCTGTTTTTAAGCACCCACCTGAGCGACGTGCGCGCCGCACTGGACGCCGGCGTACCCGCCGCCCAGGTCTACCCCCACTCCGCCCACGCCAGCGACGCCCACCCGCACGAAGTACGCATTGCCTTCGACGGTGACGCCGTGCTCTTCAGCGACGAGGCCGAGCGCGTCTACCAGGCCCAAGGCCTGAGCGCCTTTCAACAACACGAACAAGACAAAGCCCAGCAACCCCTGCTAGCCGGCCCCTTCAAACCCCTGCTGACCGCGCTGCAACGGCTGCAACAGGCCGGCACACCCACCATGCGCATCCGCACCGCGCTGGTCACCGCCCGCAGCGCCCCAGCGCACGAGCGCGCCATCCGCACCCTGATGGACTGGAACATCGAGGTAGACGAAGCCATGTTCCTGGGCGGCCTGCCCAAGGGCGAATTCCTGCGCGAGTTCGAACCCGACTTCTTCTTCGACGACCAAACCGGCCACGTCGACTCCGCCGCCCAACACGTCCCCTCCGGCCACGTAGCCAGCGGCGTCTCCAACGCCTGAGCCTGTTCTGGCGAGCTCCAATGTGGCCCCGTCATTGCGAGCCCTTCGACAGGCTCAGGACAGGCTAAAGCGCGGCAATCCAGACAGTTGGCACGCCACCATGGACTGCCGCGGCCCGAAGGCCTCGCAGTGACGGGTTTCTCGTCATTGCGAGCCCTTCGACAGGCTCAGGACAGGCTAAAGCGCGTCAATCCCCTACCCCGTCATTGCGAGCGAAGCGCGGCAATCCAGGATGTTGGGGCTGCCGCGGCCTGAAGCCTGTCATAAGCTTGTCGAAGGGGCTCGCAGAAACAGACAACGGGTTTTGGAGGGTTTGGCTCACCTAAACTTGCACTACAGTTATTTCAAACTTTGATTGAATAAGGCATGCAACCTGCCATCTACATTCTGGCCAGCCACATACGTGGCACTTTGTATGTGGGTGTCACATCAAATTTGATCCAGCGCATCTGGCAGCACAAAAACAACCTGGCTTTGGGGTTCACCCAGAAATACGGTGTGCACACCTTGGTTTATTTTGAATTGCACGCCACCATGGTGAATGCCATCAGCCGGGAAAAACAATTGAAGGCGGGTTCACGCGCCAAAAAAGTGGCATTGATTGAAGAGTTGAATCCAACCTGGAGCGATCTGTACCCGGGTTTGTTGTAGGTCCTCCAACCCGTCATTGCGAGCCCTTCGACTGGCTCAGGACAGCCTGGAGCGCGGCAATCCAGTCTGTCGGCACTCAAACATGGACTGCCACGGCCTAACGGCCTCGCAGTGACGGGCTTCTCGTCATTGCGAACTCTTCGACAATCTCAGGACAGGCTAAAGCGAGGCAATCACCCTGCCCGTCATTGCGAGCCCTTCGACAAGCTCAGGACAGGCTAGAGCGTGGCAATCCAGTCTGTTGGCACTCAAACATGGACTGCCACGGCCTAACGGCCTCGCAGTGACGGGCTTCTCGTCATTGC
>CAJCCO010000133.1 GCA_903960915.1 uncultured beta proteobacterium | reverse complement strand
TTGATCGGGTTGATCGGGTTTATCGGGCTTATTGGGTTCAGCGTCTGCTAAAAAATTGAATTCCATGCCCCTGAGCTCAGCCCACGTTTCTGATGCTGAGAGCTCGTCTTTTTCAAGTTGGAAATCAACTTCCTCTGTTTGAGAGACAAAGGTTTTGGCCATAGCAACAGTCATGGCGAGATGTTGATCTTGTTGGCAAGGTAAATTTGCAATCAGCTGAATACGCGAGGCCTGAAGGCTGTATCGTTCAGAAAGAAGTTCGCGATTGCTAAAAATTGAGGCATAAGCGGGCCTGTGCTTGGAAGCCTCGTTAATCAATTCCCGTGCTTGCCCGAGATTTCCCCGGAGTTGTGCAAGGGCAGCGAGGTTGTTGAGCACCTCAGGCTGGTGTGGAGATTGCCTGAACAGCTTGTCAAGCTGCAATTGAGCCTGCCCCAACTCACCGGATATTATTTGCCCATAAGCCGCACTAAAAGTTTGCTCTATAGGGCTTTTGCAAGCCGAAGCGTCATGCACCATGACCCACAACAAGCTGAAAACCCCGCAGGTAACCCTGATTTTTTTTTGAAACATTTCCCCCCCCCTATCCATCTACCTATTTTTTTACTAGTTTATATCCGGCGTGGTTACGAATAAAGATGGTTAAAAAATGATTTTGCTTTTCCAATGGTTTAAGCTAGATAAATTAACACCGCATTGAGAGATACCCCTTGAGCGAATCGCAATTTCAACTGGGCTTTGACAGCTTTGAGCAGGTCGAGTCACCCAAAGTAGCGCGTAAACCACGACCCAAGGCCAAAGTTGTTGCTGCACCAGTTTCACCCGTTGCGCCAACACTGACCCTTGAAGCCATGGCGGCTACGCTAGAAAAATCAGCTGACTACAAAGTGCTGCGTCGCCTGCAACCCGTGCTCCAATTTGCTCGGCAGTCGCAGGGGGAGTGTCTGCGCGTCATCGTGCTAGATACTGAAACCACGGGGCTCGACCATGCGAGCGACAAGATCATTGAATTGGCCATGTTGCAGGTTGATGTGGATCGCGCGACTGGTTTGCCCGTGGGCGATGTTCAGGTCTACGACGGGCTGGAAGATCCCGGGATAGTGATTTCAGCTGAAATTCAGGCCATTACTGGCATCAGCAATGAAATGGTCAGCGGGCAAAGCCTGGATCTGGCCCGAATTACCCAATTGCTACAGGGCGTCGATCTGGTGATTGCCCACAATGCGGCCTTTGACCGGCCATTTTGTGAAGCCCGCTTGCCCGCATTTGCCAAATTGTCATGGGCTTGTTCCTTTGCGGAGATTGACTGGAAGAAAGAAGGTCACGGCTCTTCCAAGCTGGAATATCTGGCACTGGAAAAAGGCTGGTTTTATGAGGCGCACCGCGCAGAAGTGGACTGCCACGCTTTGTTGGCGGTATTGGCCGAGACCTTGCCCAGCTCACAACACAGCGGCTTGGCTCGGCTTGTCGCTCAGAGTCGGGTCAGCAGCTACAGATTGCAAGCCAATCAAGCCCCGTTTGAGACCAAGGACTTGCTCAAGGCGCGGGGCTACCGCTGGAACGCGGAGCAAAGAGTCTGGCAAATTCGCCTGGACGATGAAACCCAATTGGCCAGCGAATATGAATGGCTCAAGGCATCTGTTTATGGGGGTCGGCCAGCCCGGGTTTTAGTGGAAAAAATGAGCCCAACCATCAAGTACTCCCATCGGGCAGGGGAAATGTCCATGGCTCAAATTTGAAACAGGTGCGGGGGTAGAATTCCTCGGATTCAAAGCCACTCTGGCTAGCACAATTACACCCTTTGTGAGGCGATACGGGCGCCAAGCCTGGCTGAGTCACTCGGGGTGGAGTTCCCAAGGATTTTCATGAAACGTGTTGATGATTTTCGCCTGAAGTTCGGTAAAAAAGAATTCGTACCGATCATGGTGGGCGGTATGGGCGTGGACATTTCAACAGCCGAACTGGCGCTGGAAGCGGCCCGACTGGGCGGAATTGGCCACATTTCAGATGCCATGGTGCCAGACGTCTCAGACCGCCGTTTTGACACCAGCTTCGTCAAAGACAAGACGCGTTTTTACAAACACAACATCGATAACAGCGATAAATCCATCATCAAGTTTGACCTCGGGGTATTGGCAGAGGCCACACAACGGCATGTTGCGGCTACCATGGAAGCCAAAAAGGGCGATGGGCTGGTGTTTGTGAACTGCATGGAAAAGTTGACTATGAACGCCCCACGCGACACGCTGCAGGTGCGCATGGCTTCTGCCCTGGATGCGGGCATTGACGGCATCACCCTGAGTGCGGGCTTGCACCTGGGCTCTTTCGCGCTGATTGCTGATCACCCCCGTTTTCGCGACGTCAAACTGGGCATCATTGTGTCCTCGGTTCGGGCGCTGCAAATATTTTTGCGCAAGAATGCCCGTTTGGAGCGCTTCCCTGATTACGTGATTGTGGAGGGCCCATTGGCGGGTGGCCATTTGGGTTTTGGTCTCGATTGGGCGCAGTACGACCTGGCCACCATTACCGCTGAAATCATTGCGTACCTTCAGGTCGAAAAGCTCAATATCCCGGTGATTGCTGCGGGCGGTGTATTCACCGGCAGTGATGCGGTCTCGTTCCTTGAAACAGGCTCAGCAGCCGTGCAAGTAGCAACACGCTTCACAGTGGCCAACGAATGTGGTTTGCCGGCCAAGGTCAAACAAGACTATTTCCTGGCCAATGAAGACGACATTGAAGTCAATACGATTTCTCCTACCGGCTACCCGATGCGCATGCTCAAAAGCACGCCAGCCATTGGCTCAGGCATACGCCCTAACTGTGAGTCTTATGGCTATTTGCTAGACGGCTCTGGGGGATGCGCCTACATCACGGCCTACAACCGGGAGGTGGTACTGCACCCGGACGGGAAAAACATCTCGGTCAAGGATAAAACCTGCTTGTGCACCCACATGCGCAACTTCAATTGCTGGACGTGTGGGCACTACACCTACCGCCTCAAAGACACCACACGCCAGTTGGCCGATGGCACCTACCAGACCTTGAGTGCCGAGCACATTTTCAAGGACTACCAGTTCAGCGTAGACCATCAGATTGCCTTGCCAAATTAAAGCAAGCACCGCCTTTATGTCGCCCAACCGGCCATGTCTCGGGCCAGCTAACGGGGGCATTCAATGAGTGAAGCTTGGCGTATTCGACTTGCAACCCCAGTCGTACTGGCTTTGTCAGCTTGTCTGCTGACAACGACTGCGGGTACCAATTTAATGGTTTTCCTGTTGTTGTTGCTGGCCCCTTGGGCTTGGTGGCGCTTTAAATGGACCGAGTCAGAGCGTCGACAGGCCACCACACTGTTCATGCTCATTGGACTGTTTTGCGTTTGGG
>CAJCCO010000132.1 GCA_903960915.1 uncultured beta proteobacterium | reverse complement strand
CTTGAAGTCTTCGCTTGCAGTCACATCGCCCAAGGTGATGCCATTCACGTCTTTGAGGGTGATGTTGTCGCCACCGGCATTGACCGTGCCCGTGAAGTCGTTGTTCGGACCATCCAGCTTGATGTCGCCACCGGCCGTCAAACCGGTATTGCCCCCAACCACGATCTTCTTGCCGCTGGTGATGTCCTGAGTGATGCCGCCCCCGGCAGTGACTTTGAGGTCTTCGCCTGCGCTCACATTGCCCAAGGTGATGCCATTCACGTCTTTGAGGGTGATGCTGTCGCCACCGGAATTCACCGTACCTGTGAAGTCATTGGTCGGACCATCCAACGTGATATCGCCAGTGGCTGCCAGTGTGGTGTCGCCACCCACCACGATCCTCTTACCGCCGGTGATGTCCTGCGTGATGCCGCCACCCGCAGTGACCTTGAAGTCTTCGCTTGCAGTCACATCGCCCAAGGTGATGCCATTCACGTCTTTGAGGGTGATGTTGTCGCCACCGGCACTCACCGTGCCTGTGAAGTCGTTGTTTGGACCATCCAGCGTGATGTTGGCAGTGGCGGTCATGGTGGTGTAGCCACTGACCAAGATCTTCTTACCACCAGTGACGTCCTGTGTGATGTCGCCACCAGCCGTAACCTTGAAGTCCTCGCTTGCATTCACATCGCCCAGCTTGATGCCATTCACGTCTTTGAGCGTGATGTTGTCGCCACCGGCGTTGACCGTGCCCGTGAAGTCGTTGCTCGGACCGCTCAGCGTGATGTCGCCAGTGGATGCGAGTGTGGTGTCGCCAGCCACCACGATCTTCTTGCCGCCAGAGATGTCCTGAGTGATGCCGCCACCCGCGGTTACTTTGAGGTCTTCGCCTGCGGTCACATCGCCCAAGGTGATGCCATTCACGTCTTTGAGGGTGATGCTGTCGCCACCGGAATTCACCGTACCCGTGAAGTCGTTGGTCGGACCATCCAGCGTGATGTCGCCTCCGGCCGTCAGCTTGGTTGGCCCAGTGGTCACATTGACAGAACCACCTGTTTGCTGGATGTCGCCCGTGGTGGCCGTGAGGTCGAGCGAGTTGGCCGAAACATTGCCACTGAGCGTGAGGTTGTTGCTTGCAGTGGCGTCCAGCTTGCCGCTGGCTGTCACATCGCCCAGCACCAGGCTGTTTTTATCAACTATCGACACTTGGGCGCCGTTCAGAGACACCGCGCCCCCAAAGTCGTTGCCCGAGTTGGTCAGCGTGATGTTTGCGGGCACAACGGGGCTGATGCCTGTTGAGGCTGCAAAGCTGCTGGTGCCTGATGCTGTGACGGCGGTACCCGTGGCCTGCGTGATCGCGCCATTCGTGCTGGTCACGCTCAAGCTGCCGGAGCTGCTCAGATTGCCCAACTGCACACCGCCGCTGGTGTCTGTGATGCTGGTGATGCCTGTCACGCCGATGCTGCCCGTGGTGCCTTGGCTGAAGCCGCTGGTCACCGTCAGGTTGCCGCCCGCGCTCAGCGTGCCGCCGGTCTGCGTCAGTGTGCCAGTGGTGATGGCACCCGTGCCCGCAAAGCTGCCGCCGGACTGTGTCCAGCTGTCCAACGTGGTTGTGCCAGCGTTGGTCAAAATGCCACCGCTTTGCGTGTAGCTGGCCAGTTGCATGCCGCCTGTGCCCATGTTGAGCGCACCGTTGGCCTGCGTCAGGCTGCCCTGTGCGCCCAGGCTGTCCAGACTGACCACGCCCGAGGTGTCTACCGGGCTTTGTGCGCCGCTCTTGTCAAACGACACATTCACACCCGCAGGAATCACCACATTGGCTACGTTGGCCAGGTCAGGCACGGCGCCTCCAGCCCAGTTGGCAGGGTCGAACCAGTTACCGGAGTTCCCACCCGTCCAGGTGACCGTGTTCAGGCGCGTGATCGCGCTGGTGGTGTTGGCCCCCAGCGAGATGCTGTAGTTGTTGCCGCTATTGCCATCGCTGACCGTGGCCGCTGTGGCCGTCAGTGTCTTGCCGGTGGCCACATTCTTGTCGTTGAACGCCAATGTGACGGCAGAAACGCTGTCGCCCACCACGCCCAATTGGTTGGTCAAGTGCGTCACGTCAGCTGCACTGGCCGTCAAAGCGGTCTGACCGTTGTAAGCACGGCTGCCCGCTTGCGGTGTGAGCGTGATGGGCTTGGCCGTGATGGCGCCTGTGTTGCCGGTGAAGTGGGTGCCGCTGAGCAGGTAATAGTTCAGCGCATCAGCGCCTTGCAAGGTGACGCCGTCCACTTCAAAGCGCAAGCCTGCGCCCACATGGCGTGTGCTGAACTGCCCCACGCCACCTGCTGTCACCGTGTCGCCCGTCTCTTTGGGGGCCAGGTCCAGGCTGACACTGCTGGACGATGTGCTGCCGTCGTATACCTTGCTCACAGTGCCCGCGCTGGCAGTCAGCGGCTTGGCTGCGACGCTGTGCGTGCCCACCACGGTGAGCGCATTGCTGAAGTTCCAGCCACTGCGGAGGGTGGCCGCGCCTTGCAGGCCCAGCTGCCAGGTGCCGACCGGTGTCTTGTTGGCGCCGCTGTTGCTCACACCCGCTGGGATGAGCGTGAAAGTGGCTGTGCCGCCCACACCGTCTGCCACCGTGAAACTGTTGGCACCATCTGCCGTGATGCCAGACAAGTTCACCGGCGCGCTGCCATTGAAGTACTGCGCGCTGGTGACCGAATAGCTGGCCGCGCTGCCATAGACCGTGCTGGCATCACTCACCCGCACCAGCAACTGGTTGGACGGCACGATGGTGAAACTGCCATTGACCGGCGTGAAGCTGTAGTTGCTGGCCCCCAAGCCCGTCACGTTGAGCGCCAGCACGTTGGGGTAAATGCCTGGGTCGTTCACCGCCGAATTGTTGCGAGTGATGACGGCGCTGCCACTGACCACAGAGGCTGATTCGCCGTTCACAAAACCGCTCAAAGCCACTCCGTTGTAGCCCGAAACATCGGCCATTGTGATGAACTTGGCATCGTCTTTGGCCCGCACCGTCAGAGGGGCCTTGTTCACCGTGATCGATGTTGTGGCCGTGCTCACAGGCAGCACATAGTTGCTGGCCAGCTCGGCGTTGGTGCCGTCGACCAACACGTAGTTGGCCACCGTCACCGTTTGAGACCCGGCACCGGCCGCACCCAAATTGGCAGGGCCATGCGTGAGAGACAAGCTTTCGCTGCCCACGCCCGTGGCTGCTGCGCCCCAGTTCGTCACGGTCACCACATCGCTGCGGCCGTCATAGACTTTGTCGGTGGCCGTCAGGCCCGTCAGCGTCAAGCTCTTGGGTGTGATGGTGGCGGCCACATCGCTGCTGCTGGCGACCTGGTAGTCAGAAGGCTGGCTGCCTTTGTTGCCGGTGATGCTGCCCATGCTCACCCCGGACGCCGTGACCTTGTTGGCCATGAGCACGTCTTTGCTGTTGTAGGCCGCCCCCGTGTGCAGCAAGCTGGCCGCTGTGTCGCCACTGACCAGACCGGTGATGGCCCAAGTTGGCGTAAAGCCTGCAGGCGCATCGGTGTTGCCGTTGTAGTCGCGTGTGACGCTGGTGTTGCTCAAAGTAGCGGTCAAAGGGGCCGGCGTGATGGACGCCACGACGGACGCAACGCTAGGCTGCGTCAGCGCATAGTCCGACACCAGGCTGCCTGCGGTCGAGCTGCTGACCGCAAACGACCCGGTGCCACTGGCGTTGATGGCGTTGGCATGGGCTACGTGTGCATCGTTGTAAGCCAGCGTGTAAGCGCCGCCCACAAATGCCAGGTTGTCGCCGGCAATCGCACCCGCGACGGTGCCGGTCACGCTGGCCCCACTGGCGCTGGTGGTGCCGTTGTAGGCGCGGGTGAAGGTGCCGCCAATGGCGGCAGTGGCCGTGATGGCTTTGGGGCTGATCGTGGCGACCAGACCCGTGGGCTGGGTCACAGAATAGTTGGCGCTGTCGCTGCCGCTCAGCGTGTAGCTGGCCGTGACATTGACAGAAGGCGCTGCGTGTGGGCTGTTGAAGCTGCCCGCATCGACAGGCGTGACGTTATCGATGCCCACAATGCCGCCCAAGACGCCGCCCGACAAGCTGGCGTTGGGGGTGCCGTCGTAGTCTTTGCTGGCTACAGCAGTGCCCGACACGGTCAATGCCTTGGCCGTCACGGTCAGCGTGCCCGTGGCATAGCTGCTGTTGACCGCGTAGCCCAACAAACTGCTGCCGCCTATTGCCGTGATGGTGTGGCTGCCCACCACCACATTGCTGCTCGAAGAGCGTGCGCCATCCGCCGCAAAAGTCACGCCCGAAAGCGCTTGCGCAGCCGTGTCCCCGTTGGCCCCACCGCTGATGCTCACGGCATAAACCGGTGCGTTGGCGTATTGGGCCAAGACGTTTGAAGCCGTCACGCTCAGGGTCGGCTGCTCGCGGTAAATGGCATAAAGGCCTGTGCCCAAGGCCGCGTTGGTGGTGTCGTAGCCGTTGCTGATTTCGTCGCTGTTGTAGCGAAAACGCCCACTGCCCGCGCCCACCAAATCGGTCAAGCCCGTGCTGCCACTCACGCTGCCGGTGTACAAGGTGGCGCGGCCCGTCACGGAGATCGTGGGGCTGCCGCTAATGACGAGGTTGCTGCCTGTGTTGGTGCCAGCGTTGCTGGAGCTGCCCGCATTGAGCACCAGGCTGGAGGCTGTGATGTTTTGCGACACCGTCAAATGACCCGACTGCGTGGCAATGGCCACCGGCCCACTGGCCGAAACACCTTGGGTACCACTCACGGTGCCCAGCGTCAACGCGCTGCTGTTGACCAAGTTCAAGCTGCCCACACCGCTGGCCGCCAGCGTGCCGATGGTGTTCACGCCGCCATTGAAAGCCACGTTGCCGCCCAGCAGCCGAACACTGCTCACCGCCATATCGCGGTCGAGGGTGATGTTGCCGGTGTTGCCTGTTTTGCCCAAGGTCAGGCTGGTGAGGTTGCTGCCCAAGGTCAAACTTCCGGCAGGCATGTTGAGGCCTACACCGCTAAAGCTGCTGCCCAGCGGCTCCAGCGTCAGTGTGCCGGTGGTGTGTAGCCCGGTTTGGGTCAGTCCATTGATGCCCCAGTCCAGGATGTCTGCGCGCAGCACCACGGCGCCAGACTGTGGAAGTATGTTCCCGCTGCCCAGCAACTCTTTAGACGCGCCAACAAGGTTGGGCAGGGTGAAACCATAAGCCGTACCAGTCCCACCCTGCAGGGCAATGCCTGCGCTGTCAGCGCTGGCACCTGCTGCACCCACGAGCGTTGTTGCACCACTATAAGCAAGCACCCAGGATCCGTTGCTCAACTGCACGCCATCGTTGTTCAATCCTCCGCCAGACCCACCACCCGTGCCGGTGATGGTGACCGTACCCGCGCCGTTGTTTTTGCTGGCATCTAGCGTTGATCCGTCCACCACAACGCCATGGTTGCCACCACCGGTGCTGCCCGAGCCGCCACCGGTGCCGGTGATGGCAATGTTGCCGTTGGCATAGATCCAGGTGCCAGCCTGGATGGTGACGCCCCAGTTGTCCCCGTAAGCACCTGCATTGGCCGCGCCCTGACCCTCGAGAGTCACATGTCGCCCTTGGATGTACGTGCCCGAATTGACCAAACGCACGCCAATACCTTCGGCGCTGCTTGTGCGCGTGGACGCCCCGCGCAGCGTGATATCGCGGCCCAGCATTTCAGTGTTGTTGAGGCTGATGCCGTAGTCACCCCGCGAAAAACCGGTGGGCACCGTGGTGCCCGCATTGCCACCGCCCAGAACGATGTCACCGGTGGTTCCGCTCGTCAGCGTTGTGGTGCTGCCATTTTTGCCAATATCGATGCGCCCTTCGCCCGTGCCATCGCTGTCAGCCCAGTAGGTCATGCTGCCACCGGCTATGTCGCTGCCAGCGCCCGAAGTCTGCACAATGCTGCCCGTCGCCTTGAGCAACAAGCTGGCGCCAGACAGTGTGCCCATGATCGCGCCGTTGACTTGAATGTCGCCCCCCGCCGCCGTCACACTGATGGGTCCGGCCACGCTGATGGCCCCCAGGCTCAGGCTGTTGGCATCGCTGAGCGTCAGGCCGGTACCGCTGGCCACAGACACATCGCCCGTGTAGTCATTGCCCGCGTTGTTCAGCGTGATGCTGCCCGTGCCCGCCGCCAGGCTGGTGGTGCCCGCCACGGTCAGCGCACCGCTTTGGGTGATGTGGCCGTTGCTGGTGACACTCAGGTTTCCTGTCAAGCTCAGGGTGCCCAGCACCAGGCTGTTGGTGTCCCGCAAGCTCAGGTTGGCGCCACTGGCCGACACTGCGCCGGTGAAGTTGTTGCTGGAGGTGGTCAGTGTGATGTTGCCGCTGCCGGCCGTCAGGCTGCTGGTGCCTGCAATGGTCAGCGCACCGGTTTGTGTAACGTGGCCGCTGTTGGTGAGCGTCAGATTGCCGGCCAGGCCCACCGTACCCAGGATGAGGTTGTTGGCATCCGTCAGGTTGAGACTGGCGCCACTGGCCGACACCGCGCCTGTGAAATTGTTGCCAGCGTGGGTCAGGGTGACGCTGCCCGTGCCAGCCGTGAGACCGGTGGTGCCCGCCACCGTCAGTGCGCCGCTTTGGTTGATGTTGCCGTTGCCGCTGCCGCTGTTGACGCTCAGATTGCCGCCGACGCTGGTGGCGGGCAAGCTGATCTCGGTGTTGGCCTGCAACGCCAGGTTGCCAGATGCTGCGATGTTTTCATAGCTGACGCCACTGCTGGCCGTTGCCCCTTGGTTGAGCACCGAGACGTTGCCACCACTGACGTTGCGTAAGCCCATGTTGCCAGTTGCTTGGTTGGTTTTGGTGGCCGTGTCGTTGCCACGTAAAGTCAAAGTGACTGTGCCGGTGCCTGCGCTCAGGCTGGTACCTCCCGCCTGGGTGATGACTGCGTTGCCAGCGTCACGCTGCGCATTGACCACGCCGTTGCTTACCCAGTCGTTGCCGGTGATGGTGAGGTTGGCGTTCTTGAGGGCGATGTTGGCATTGAGCAGCACCGAGCGACCGGCTTGGAGGGTCAGCGAGCCGCTGTTGATGCTGGTCGGGTTGGAGGTGAGCGCCGACGACACTGTGATGTCGTTGTTGGCCTGCAAGGTCACGGCAGTGCCCGCGTTCAGAAAAGCCACCAAATCAGATGCGGCCAATTTGCTATTGGCTGCAGATGTGGTCGCAAAAGCCAGAGAGCTCGGGGCCGGTGCACCGTAGCTCAGAATGTCCACACGACCCGTGTCCACGACGGTGCTGGGGCTGACCTGATCCCACAGGGGCGAGGCCACCAGTGCCCCGCCAAGCTTCAAAGATACGGCACCGCCTGAGCCGATCTGGTCATTGGCCGTGCTGCCCATCAGGCTGTTGGTGGCCGACACGGTCAAGGTGGTGCCGTCGCTGTTGCCCCACGTGGCTGCACCCGTATCGGTGATGGTGGTGGCAAAGTTGTTGTCCCACAGCGGAGACAGCACCAAGTAATGGCCATTGGTTAGAGCCACAACGCCACCGCTGCCAATTTTGTCGTTTGCAGTGCTACCCAACAGACTGTTAGTTGCAGTGACTGAACCCACCAGGCCAGTCGTGCCATTGGCCCAGGTCACAGCCCCAACATCGGCTGTTGCCCCATTGTTCCAAAGGGGCGATGCGACCACATAGTGGCCATTACTGAGCGCCGTCACGCCGCCACTGCCCACTTGGTCATTGGCTGTAGAGCCGACCAGGCTGTTGGCTGCAGTGACGGTACCTGTGGCTGAAGAACTGCCGTAGATATAGCCGTTGGTGCCGTTCACCCAGGTTACGGCCCCGACATCGGTCGTGCCGCCGTTGTTCCAAAGGGGTGATGCGACGACGTAGTGGCCATTTTTCAGAACCGTCACACCCCCACTGCCCACCTGATCGTTAGCCGCACCGGAGAGACCCTGAGAAGTAGACAAAGCTCCCGTCTTGCTGGCGGAGGCATCCATTCGGATAACAGACCCAGCTGAAGAGGCCATCTTGGGCGAAACAATCACAAAACTTCCACCGCTTAGCGCGTACACTCCCCCGCTGCTTAACTGGTCTCCTGCGGCACTTCCATACAGTAAGTTATTAGTGTCGCCGACCCCTGCTGAGCCGACTGAGCCATTAGCCCACATCACACTTCCTTTTTTGGACCCCCCGACGTCATAAAGGGGCGATGAGACCACATAGTTTCCATCGCTCAGCGCGATCACGCCGCCACTGCCAAACTCATCAAACGACGAATAACCATAATGACTGTTCAAAACGCTTACTGAGCCACCGGGTTTATGGTTAGGAGAGGTTGTATCGGAGTTAAAAATTTTGCCGTTGGCACCATTCAACCAAGTAACGGCACCATTTTTCCCGCCTTGGTATTGTGCAAAATTGGGTGACACCACTACGTAATTGCCATTGCTCAGTACAGTGATTCCACCACTGCCAATTTCGTCGCCTGGCGAGTAGTATGCGTTGAACGATCCAAATTGTCCCCTGGAAAAGCTACCCATCAAGCTGTTGTTACCGTCCGCTTTGAATCCGGTGAATGAACCATCCGCAAATGTCACTATGCCGCGGTAAAGAGAGAAAGAAGGTCTTGCGATGACGTATTTTCCACCTGGTAGCGGTACAACTTTGACGGCGTTCTCCGGTAATGGTTGGTTAATGGTGTTTTCGACCCAGTTACTGTTGTATTGAGTCAGATTACCCGAATAACTCATCTTTAATGGATCAAAGGTGGAATCGCCATAGTAAAAACTTCCGTTCACTCCACTGACCTTGGTCACTACATAGGCTAAGGGGGTCGTGCTTACCTTCGCGTTGGGTGAAATCACTACGTAATCATGTGTGTCCAAGACAACCACACCACCAGAGCCCAAAGCGTCAGAAGTGCTCTGGCCGGTCATACTGTTATTCACATTCACCTGGGCATTACCGTTGGCCAGGAGGCCGGTGGTGCCATTCATCCAAGATACAGCACCATAGCCGCCGGCCCATTTTGGAGAAGCAACTACCAAATGGCCATTGTCCAGATTGGTCACGCCACCGCTGCCCACTTTGTACCCGCTGGCTGTTCCTGTTACGGTACTGATCAATTCGCCAGTGCTGCTGTTGAACAGGCGCACTGCACCTGCGTTGGTGGCGAGGGTTGAGTCGGTTTCATTGGCCACATAAACACGGTCGATGGAAGCTCCGCTGTTGGTGACCTCTCCTATCCCTGTGCTGCCAAAGGTGCGGGACGCCAAGGCGGTGATGCTGAGCGAAAGCACCGAGGCGCCACTGGGGGCTGTGGCCACAATCTCGATGTTCTTCGGATCAAGCAACAGTCGACCGTTTTGGCCTTGTGGTGCGGTCACGTTCACCTGCCCGGCGTACTGCAGCACCCCATGGCTGGAAACCTCTACCTGACCGCCATTGCCTGCAGCGTTACCGCCTCGGGCTTGAATATCGCCGCCATACAGCGTGCGGTTTTCGGACCAGACGACGACTTCGCCGCCGTCGCCGCTTTGCGTGGCACTAGCCTGCAATGTGCTGGCAGATACGATGGTCTGGTTGGCATTGGCCAGGTCTGCATTGAGCCCTTGCCAGCCGCCGCCGACCCGGATGCGACCGCCGCCGTTGTCGCCGTTGGCGTTGAGTTGTGCACCCGCCACCACCAGATTGGGGGTGGTGATGGCGATCTGGCCGCCGTGCTGGCCCTGTGCGCTGATGCTGCCCGACAGCCAGGCGCTTTGCCCAGCCAAGATGCGCGCTGTTCCTGCGTCAGATCGGGCAGTCCCGTCCACTGTCCAGGTGGCGCTTTGAATTTGCTCCACATTGCCGCTGGCGTTGACCGTGATCTGACCACCCTGGTCGATGTGGTGGGTGGCCGCGCTGGCGTCCCATTGGCCCAAGTCGATCAGGTTTTTGGTGTTGACCTCGATGGTGGGGGCACTCAAGTGCGCCGCTTGCAGCAGACCATGTGCAGAACTGATGTGTACCGAACCCCCTATTGCGGTGGTGGCCGCATCGTTGCCGCCTGCGGCAATGCGGGACTGGTGGTCCAGATGCACGAAGCCGGGCAGGCTTTGATTTTCTGGGGGCAGGGTCGGGTCGGCGCCGATGTGCACCTCGCCACCACCCGTCGCACCTGTGGCGTCTATGGCGCTGGTACCCAGCAGTTCGATGCGCTCGCCCAGCAGGGTGGCGCTGCCGCCGTAGCCGTTGCGCCCGCGCGTGCTGAGCGTGCTGTGGCCCACGATGGCCAAGCGCCCTTGGCCAGGTGCGTCAGGCTGGGGGCTTGGGTTGTCGGGCTGCACAGGGGCCTTGGCCCGCAGCGCCATGGCGCCGCCTTGGCCACCACTGGCGTCCAGCGTGGCGTTGTTCACTTCGATGTCGCCTTGCGCAGCGATCTCGATTTGACCGCCCTGGCTGGTGGTGCCAGCAGATGTGGTGTCTTGCGTGGCCTGTGCGTTCACGCTGCCTTCCAATTCCACCTTGTCCGTGGTCTGGATGCTCAGCTGCCCGCCTTGGCTGGGCGCGCTCAGGTCGATGCTGCCGCTGTCCGTCTGCGTGAAGTTCGTCGCCTGCACCTGCACTTTGCCTGCGCTGAACTGGCCTGCGCCGGTGGCGCTGATGCTGCCGCTGTTGAGCACCTCGGGGGCGCTGATCTCGATGCGCCCCGCCGGGCCGCTGGCTGCTGCGGTGCTGCCCGCTGTGGCGTTGGCGCTGATGCTGCCGGTGTTTTCAACACGGTGGCTGGCCGAGAGCATGATGCGTCCGCCTTGCTGCTGCAGACCGTTGGCCTCGATGCGGCCACTGTTTTTGACGACACCGCCCACCAGCCGGTCCAGCGATTGCGCGCTGATGATCACCAGGCCGCCCGGCGCTTGCACCGCATGGCGGTTGTCCACCAAGGCTGCAATTTGGCTGGGTGCCACGCGGATGCTGGTCAGCCGGTTGCTGCTGTCAAAGTGCAGGTCCACCGCTTCGCCTGCGGCCAGAACGGCCGTGCCCATGTGCGCGATGATGGCGCCTTGGTTGCGCACCTCGGGCGCGAGCAGGGCGATGTAGCCGCCTAGTGCCGCCTTGATCTCGCCTTCGTTGATAACGCTGGCGGTACTGCCGTTGCGCTCAAAACGGTTTTTGCCGGCCATGAAGTCAGAGTCGCTCATGCCGTGGGTGGTGGCCACGATGCCGCCCACATCCACCCGAGCATCCTTGCCAAAGTACACCCCCGCCGGGTTGGTCAACACCACCTGGCCATTGGCGCTGATGCGCCCAAAGATTTGGCTAGGGTCGGCGCTCATCACCCGGTTGAGCGTGACGCTGGCCGCACTGGGCTGCTGAAACTGCACATGCGCGTCTTTGCCCACGTTGAAGCTTTGCCAGTTGATGGCGGCGCGGTTGCTGCTTTGGTTGACAACCATGTGGGCACCGTTGGCGCTGACGCTGGCTTGGCCTGCGCTGACTTGGCCGCCCGTGGGCAGTGTGTTGGGGGGTGGCGCGGTTTGCGCATGGGCGCTGAGCGACAGAAGACCTCCGAACAGGGCAGAGATCGCGGCTGCCGTCTTGATGCCCGAGCTGGGTTTGCCTTTGGCCGAGACAGTTTCGGCGGCGGCTACGTAGGCTTGTTTGCTGGCGTTCCAGACGCTGTGGAAGGATTTGTTCATGGTTCAGGTCCCGGCAGGGTTTGCAATCTCTGGTCAACAGCCATGCGCTGGCGGGTGTTCAAAGGGGTGTGGGTAGAGGCTGTGTCTGTGCTTCAAAACTGCACGCCGGCGGTGAACCAGATGCGGTTTAGTTGCAGGGTGCCGTCGCCATCGGTGCCGCTTTGGGTGGGTTTAGGGTGGGTGCCGCCGCGCTGTGACCAGGTCAGCTTGCTGCTGATGCCCGATGGCCCTTGCCAGCTGGCGCTCAGGCCGTGGCCGCTCAAGATCAGTACGGTTCGTTTATCGCTGGAGGTGGCCGGCAGGGACACCACGCGGCCGTGGTCGGCAAAGGCGCTGAGCACCCAGGCCGAGGCCAGCCGCCAACGCCATTCGGCCGTGAGCATTTGCCCACGCTCGCCGCCGAGTTCGCTGCTGGGGTAGGCGCGCACGGTGCCCGCCCCGCCTATGTAAAACCTCTCGGACGAATCCAGTACCTGGGTGGCGTGCTGACCCTGCAGGCTCAGCAGCAGCGAATGGGCGTCGGTTATCGATTGTTGGCGGCTGGCGCTGTAATTGAGCTTGGTGTAGCGGCGCCCGATGCCGTCGATTTGGCTGTGCGCCTGCATGGCCGACAAGCGACCCCACAACAGCTGCACCGAGCCGCTGTTGGCGCCGCCGCCTGCCAGGTCGTCGAAGCGGTTGCCCGACAAGCCCAGGCGCAGGCTGTTGGTTTCGTAGTCGGAGTAGCTCTTGGGGTCTTCCGCGTTGCTGTCGAGGTTGTCGCTGTGAAAGCCCTTGTTCTCCAGCCCGCCCGAGAAGTACAGGTTGTGCATGCGCGCGCGCACCAACGGGTAGTTCCAGTCCAGCCCTAGGCTGCTGGAGCGGCCCTGTATCTGCAGACTTGTGATGCTTTGGGGGCCGTCAATCACTTTGTAGCTCATGGACGAAGCGCTTGCGCCCAAGCGCAGGCCGTTGTAGCCGTCGGGCACCGTCATGGCCACGCGACCGTAGTCACTGCCCTGGGTGTGCAGCAGGTTCAGGCTGACCAGTTCACCGCGTCCGCCAGGGCTGTTGACGTTCAGGTTGGCTGTCAGGCGCTGGCTGCCGGTGGACAGGGCACCGGTGTTGTCCAGGCCAATGTCGCCGTAGAGGAAGGGCTCGTCGCTGGTTTGCAGCACCAAGGCGGTTTCGCCGTCGGCAGCGCCGGGTTCAAGGGTACCGGCCACGCTCACGCCGGGCAGGTCGTCGGCCAACAGCAGGGCCCGGTCCAGGGTGTTGGCGTTCAAGGGCTGGCCGATGGCCTGGCGGGTGTTGAACCAGGCTTGCAGTTCGGAGGGCGCGACCCTTTCGGAAGGCTTGCCTTCCAGCCGCACACCGGCAAAGCGGGCCTCGACCACTTGCAGCGTGATCAGGCCTTGGCTCACGTCTTGCTCGGGCAGGTACACCTGCACGATCCAGCCCGCTTCTTTGAAGGCGGAGGCCACGGTGTTGGCCACACGCTGCAGACCTTCAAAACCGAGTTCTTGGCCTGCAAATTCGGCAACCGCAGCGCTCAGTTGTGCGCTGCTCAACAGGCTGTGGCCTGCAAACCGAAAGGACTTGACCCGCACGCGCATGCCCGCAGCAGGAACCAGTTCGGATGGGGGCATGGCCTTGGGTAAGGGCACTGCTTGGGGCAGTGGCGCCGTGCGCGGGGGCTCGATTTGCTGGCGGATGCTGCCGGCGTCGGGCAAGGTCTGGGACCATCCAACGCTGGACAGCCCGAGCAAGAGCACCATTAGCAAGAAGGGGTGGCAGGGGTGGAAGGGGTGGACCATTGCAAGGTATTGGCAAATTTAAAGATTTGCCAACGGTACGCAGCGGTTTAATTGCTTACCTACATAAACCTACAAAAATGCCAATTTGAAGGCCTAGACGATATTGAGTGCGTCTAACCATGGAAGCCTTGGCATGATGCCGCCCTGCCGATAACGGTTGACAGATTTACGTCACCTGAATCGCAATGCACAGCTGGTAGCCATGACCCCGCACAGCCTCGATGCAGCTTGATTCCGCACCCGCTTCAACCAGTTTTTTGCGCAGGCGAACAATGCGCACTTCCAGGCTGGCTTTGGGGTAATTGTCCAAATTCAGGCCCAGGGTTTCAGCAATTTGCCAATAGGCGACCCGCTGGCCAGGGGCTCGTGAAAAGGCCACCAGCATGGCCGTTTCAGCAGCACTCATGCGCACCGGTGAATGTCCTGTCTTGCTCAGACTCATTTGCTGTTGCGAGAGGGTGAAGGATTGCTGTTGCGACATCAAGGCATCGACTCTTTGCCGGCGCCTACCCATCGCCGAGACGGCGGCGCACAGCTCGGGCACTTCGAGTGGCTTGGTCAGGTAAAGGTCGGCACCGCGGGCATAGCCTTCAAGCTTGTCATTCAGGGTCGAGCGGGCAGTAAGCACAATTAGACCGGCCAGGGGGTAGGCTGCGCGCACCCGCTCGGTCAAGCTCAGGCCATCTTCACCGGGCAGGTTCAGGTCGATCAAAAAGAGGTCTGCAGGCTGGCCCTGGGCTTCGTCTTCAAGCTCTTCGGCGCATGACAGCGCCGTGACCTGGTGGCCAAATTCTTCAAGCGCCTGCTTGAGCATCAGGCGCAGGATGTCATGGTCTTCAACCAGGACGATGTTCAGGCGGGGGACAACGGCATCCATAGGGCAAACTCCACGCGTTGTGGGCTGGGCGAATAGTCGAGAGTTCCCCCCAGCGTGTGGGCCAGTTGGTGCGATAGAAAAAGCCCTAGGCCAGAGCCGGAGTCTGTTTTTGCACCGCTGGCGCGGTAGTATTTTTTGAAAAGTTGCTCTGCATCGGGCCAGCCGGCCAGGCCTGGTGTATTGCTCACACAGATATGCAGGCCCATGTGACCTTTGCTTTCGGCCAGCGTTACGGTTGCCACTATGGGGGTGACCGGGTCACTGTATCGGCTGGCATTGTCGAGCAGGTTGGTCAGCACGATCTGAAACAGCTGGCGGTCGGTTTGTAAGACCGGTAGGTCCGCCGCCTGATGAAGTTGAAGCCGCAGAGCCAACTTTGGAATGGCATTTGCCAATGACTGAATAAGAAGCGGGGCATCGACGATGTTTTGATGACGGTGAAGCGTCAGCTGGCCGAGTTGGTCTGCCTCGATGCAGCGGTCGATGATGGCCTTCATGTCCAGTACCGCGCGACTGGCGAGATGAAGGTTTTCTTCGCGGTTGCCGCGCATGCCCAGCGCCAGTGAAACGACAGACAGCGGAGTTTTTAGCTCATGCATGAGCATGTGCAAAAACTGCGATTGCTCGTCGCGCCGTCGCTGTTCCATATCGACGGTTTGCTGTGCTTTTTGCAGTTGCCAGCTCATGTTCAGATTGAGCTGGCGTTGCCGTTGACCGCGGACAAAAAGGATGATTGTCATGACTAGGCCTGAGACCAGGCCATGCAAAGTCAGCAGGTAGGGCGTCAAGCCTTCTAGAACACGCCAGCCTAGCAAGCCGGTGAGGCCAAGCAGGCCAATCAGCAGACTGCTGAGAATCAATACATAGTAGGCCAGCATGATGCGCTTGGGCATCAGACGTTCGACCAAAGGTTCGGGTTGGGTTGACCAAGCAGTGGCAAAGACCAGCAGCGTAGCCAGCAGCATGCTTTGCACCGTTAATTGCAGGGCCAAACGGGCGTGGCCAGTCAGCAGCAACGCGACCAGACCCAAGCTGGCCCAAGCGAGTATTTTGATGGCCTTGAGCAAAAGCGGGTTGGGGTTGTAGGTTTTGAGCAAGGTGATGTCAAACCACAGACCCAGCGGTAAGGTCAGCACCACGAACAGCGAAAACCCTTGGTCCAGCAGGCCAGGGGGGATCAGGTCGTAAAGCAACAACTCGGTCAAGCCGAGGTAAGACACGCCATACAAGATGTAGTTGGTGTGTCGCACCAGGTAGGCCCGCAGCACGGGTTCGGGTTGCACCAACCAGGCGCTGAACAAGGCCATCAACATAAGGATCAATACGGCGGCATACAAAGCCGCCCAAACAATGGCGCGGGTGTTGGCCGCGGGTAATTGGTCGGACGGCATGGCTTTGATCAGCAGCTGATGGGAGCTGGTACTGCGCAGTCTGATCCAGAGGTTGCGCGGTGCGCTGGCGGCGGGTACCACAAAGGCATAACCCATCACATGTTGGGCGTTTGTACCCTCTGGGTGGCGATCACCTGCGCGATAAACAGTGGTCTGGCTGGCAGAGTCGTAGAGGGTTATTTCGTCGACCCAGGTCGGCGTCAGTCGCAATGCCGTGGGGGTTTCGCTGGCGGGCAGATTCACGCGCAACCAGTGCACCGCATCGGTGTAGCCGCCACTGAAATTGCCCGTGTAGGGGGTGTATTTTTGTTCCTGTGCCTGCGCCAGCGTGGCTTGGCCGGTGCTGTCTTTCCAGTAAGCCGTACCGAGCAGGAGTGGCCCTTTTTCCGAAGCCTGCGCAAATCCAAATATCAACCAGAAAAGCACAAAAACTAGCGCATTTTTAAAGGGTGACCAAAATGTGTTTTGAAATTGGTGCAAGGTTGATGCCGTGGAGTTCTTGATTGTTGGACTGTTCACCACCACGGATATTAAACCCTACGGTTTCCTACATCCATTGATTTGGTGTGGTGACGCCAATGGAAAATTGACCCAGCTAATTGACCCAGCTAATCTAACCAGCCATCTCCCCCAACACCCGCCCCGCCTGCACATCAACCAAACACCGCGTGTGGCCTAGCGGGCAGTCGCGGGCGTAGCAGGGGGCGCAGTCTAGGGCGGGGTGGTAGTTGGGGTCGTCTTTGAGCCAGATGATGCTGGCTTGGTCGTTCAGGGGTGGCGTGTGGCGGGGGCTGCTGGACCCAAAGATGGCCACTTGGGGCGTGCCGAAGGCGGCGGCTACGTGCATCAGGCCGGAGTCGTTGCTGACCAGGTGCTTGGCTGCAGCAATCAACATGAAGGCGTGGGTGAGGGATGTTTTACCGGCCAGGTTCAGGCACTGGCCGGAGCGCGATGCGTTGACCGGCTCAGCAATGCTTTCACACAGTTCAAATTCTTTACCCGAACCCAGTAACACCACAGGCGCATCGAGCTGCTGCGCCAGTTCGGCAAAGCGTTCTGCGGGCCAGCGTTTGGCGGGGCCGTATTCGGCGCCTGGGGCCAACACGTAGTAGCCGCCTCGGCGCAGGCCGTGGGTGGCCAGCATCAGGTCGGTGTCGGCGGGGTTGACGTGCAGTTGCGGTCGGTCTTGGGCTATGCCGGGCTCGCCGCTCAGGGCCGAGTAAAACGCCACCATGGGCGGGCGCTGAGTTTTGGCTGGGTTTTTCAGGCGGTGGGTGAGCAGGCCCACGCGGGCTTCGCCCAGGTAGCCCACGCGCTTGGGGATGCTGGCCAAAAAGGGCAGCAGCGCACTCTTGAGGGAGTTGGGGCAAATGTAGGCGGTGCTAAAGCGCCCCTGCAGTTGCTTGGCCAGGCTGCGCCGGGCTTTGAGTTGCAGGCCGCCGTGGGCAAATGGAAACTCGATGACCTCGGCCACATGGGGCATGGCGCGGTACACCGGCGCCACCCAGGGCAGGGCGCCCACCGTGAGGCGTTCGCCGCGCGCGTGCAGGCGGCGCAGCAGCGGTTCGGTCATCACCGCATCCCCAATCCATTGGGGGGCGATGACCAGGGACTCAGTGGTGTCCGCCAAAGTGTTCGCCGGCCTTCAGGGCGTAGACCGTGCCGCAGTACGGGCATTTGGCCTGGCCGGTGCGGGCCACGTCCAGGTACACCTTGGGGTGGCTGTTCCAGATTTTCATATGGGCCAGGGGGCTGGGGCAGTACACGCCGCCATTGGCGTTGAGGTCTTTGGCCAGCAGTTCTACGGTGGATTCGCTCATGGGGTTCCTGATCGGTTGTGGGCGGCGCTGAGCAGTCTTTAGACCGGTGTCAGCCAGCTGGCGTATTTGGGGTTGCGGCCGTTGACGATGTCAAAAAACGCAGCCTGAATTTTTTCGGTGATGGGGCCGCGTGAGCCGCTGCCAATCTCGATGCGGTCAAGCTCGCGAATAGGCGTCACTTCAGCGGCGGTGCCGGAGAAGAAGGCTTCGTCGGAAATGTAGATTTCGTCGCGCGTGATGGGCTTTTCTTTCAGCTCAATGCCGAGGTCTTGGCAGATGGAGAAGATGGTGTTGCGGGTGATGCCGTTCAAGGCGCCAGCGCTGGCGTCTGGCGTGTAGACCACGCCCTTGCGCACGATGAAGAGGTTTTCTCCCGCGCCTTCAGAGGCAAAGCCCTGGGGGTCAAGCAGCAGGGCTTCGTCGTAGCCCTCGTCGGTGGCTTCCATGTTGGCCAGGATGGAGTTGGTGTAGTTGCTCACCGCCTTGGCGTGAATCATGGTGATGTTGACGTGGTGGCGCGTGAAGCTGCTGGTTTTGACGCGAATGCCGCGCTTCATGCCGTCTTCGCCCAGGTAGGCGCCCCAGGTCCAGGCCGCCACCATCAGGTGAATGGAGTTGCCCTTGGGGCTGACGCCGAGTTTCTCAGAGCCGATCCAGGTGAGCGGGCGAATGTAGCCGCTCTCCAGCTTGTTCTGGCGCACCACGTCGAGTTGCGCCTGCATGACTTCTTGCTGCGTGAAGGGAATCTTCATGCGCAAAATCTTGGCGCTGTTGAACAAACGCTCGGTGTGTTCTTCCAGTCGGAAAATCGCTGGGCCCTGGGCGGTTTTGTAGGCGCGCACGCCTTCAAAGGCGCCGCAGCCGTAATGCAGGGTGTGGCTCAGGACGTGAATCTTGGCGTCGCGCCACTCCACCATCTGTCCGTCCATCCAAATTTTGCCGTCACGGTCTGACAGTGCGGGGGGCGTAGTGCTCATGGTGGTTTCCTAAATAAATGGGGGCTGGGCTAACGAAAGCGCTGATTTTAAGGGGCAGACGCGGCTGGATTGACCGGTTCATCGGCCAGGTCATCGGGCGGGTTGGGCCGCTTCAGTTCCCAGCTTTGCAATTTGCCGTGCAGGAACACGCAGCTCACCTGTGAGTCTGAGCCATCGGTCCAGCGAAAGACTTCAGGCTGGGTGTCGGGCGGGCTTTGCAGCTCGCCTAGCGCGCGCGTCATGGCCACCACATGCAGCAGGTTGACGCCGGGGCGCAGCTTGGCGTTGAGCATGACGGCGCTGTCCACGTAACCAATAGGCCGGTTGGCGGCGCGCTTCAAAATTTGCATCATGCGGCTGAAATGCAGCAGCAGCCACATCACCAGCGCGCCGGACGTGACGGCCAGGCCGGCCCAGCTGTAACGGTAAAAGGCAAACACCAGCAGTGCCAGCGCAGCCAGGGGAAGGAATATTTTTTGAAAAGGCATGGCCCCGATTTTGGCAGGCCCGACAGCCTGCCCGCTGACTTGCGCTATCTACGTAGACGCCGGCCAGCGCACGCTCACCTTCAGGCCGCCCAGATCGGCGCAACGGCTTACCTGCACGCGCGCGCCCAGCACCTCGGCAATGCGTTTAACAATAGACCAGCCCAGCCCGCTGCCGCTCTGGCCGCTGCCCAGCACGCGGTAAAAGCGCTCACCCAGGCGCGCCATCTCGGCTTCGCTCAAGCCCGGGCCGCTGTCTTTCACTTGCAGCACAACTTGCCCGCCTTCCAGGCCCACTTGCACCAGCACCTGCGCCCCGTCTGGGCTGTAGCGCAGCGCGTTGTCCAGCAGATTGCGCACCAACACGCCCAGCAACAACTCGTTGCCAGCCACCGGGCATGCATCTGGGGCTTCCAGCGCCAGCGTTTGGTGGCGGGCCAGGGCCGCTGGCGCCAGGTCGGCCGCCAGGCGCTGGGCCAGCGCGCTCAAGTTGACCTTGGCCAAGGGTGGGGCTTGCTCAGGCGCAGCTTCCAGCCGGGCCAGCATGAGCAGTTGCTCTACCAACCGGGTGGCACGGTCGCAGCCGGCCAAAGTGGCATGCAGGGCGTGGTTGCGCTGTGCTTCGTCAGGCCCGGCGCCCAAGGCCACCTGCGCCTGGGCGCGGATGGCGGCAATCGGGGTGCGCAGCTCGTGCGCGGCATCGGCGGTGAAGCGGCGTTCGGATTCAATCAGGCTTTGAATGCGCTCAAACAAACCGTTGAGTGCCCGCACCAGCGGCTGCATTTCAGCCGGCAGGTTCGCAGTGGGCAGAGGCTCCAGCGCCTGCGGTTGGCGGCCGGCCAGTTGGCGGCTGAGCCCGCGCAACGGCGCCAGGCCCTGGCGCACGGCCCACCACACAGCCACCGCCAGCATGGGCAGTGCAAACAAGAAAGGCAGCAACACGCTGCGCAGCACAGCCCACAAAATGGACTGGCGCGAGTCCATCTGTTCGGCCACAAAAACCTGTACATCGCGCTCGGCGCCCCGTGCGGCAAACACGCGCCATTGTTGTTTGTCGCCCAGAACGACGGTGCTAAAGCCCTGGCTGACGTCAGACATGGGCGCACTGCCCACGTTGGCAGAGCGCATCACCAGTGCGCCCTCGTGAAACACTTGAAAAGACACCTTGGGTGCGTATTTGTGCAGCGAGGGGGCATCGGCCACACCATCGTCGTCTTCGGTGCGGGTTTGCTGCACCACCAGCAAGGCGGCGGCCTGGGCCAGGTGGCCGTCCAGCAGCTCGTCGAGTTCGTGGCGGGCGTCTACCCAGGTCATGACGGCGGCGCCCAGCCACACCACGGTCAACACGCTCAGCAGCAGCAGGAGCAGGCGTGACTGCAGGGAATGGGGTTTGGTGGGCTTTTTCATGCGGGCCGCAGCATGGTGTAACCCACACCGCGCACGGTCTGGATCAGCTCGTTGTTGAGCTTGCGCCGCAGGTGGTGAATATGCACCTCAATGGTGTTGCTCTCCACCTCGTAGCCCCAGCTGTAGAGCTGCTGCTCCAGCTGCTCACGCGACATGACGCGACCGGCGTTGAGCATCAAGGCGTGTAGCAAATCAAACTCGCGGGTGGACAGCAGCACGGGCAGACCGTTGAGGCTGACCTGGCGGCCCGCCGGGTCGAGTTGCAGGGCGCCGCATTGCAGCGTGTCTTGAATCTGGCCGTGGGCACGGCGCACCAGCGAGCGAAGGCGCGCGCCCAGCTCATGCAGGTCCACCGGCTTGATCACGTAGTCGTCCGCGCCCAGGTCCAGGCCTCGAATACGGTCGGGTACCGCATCGCGTGCGGTCAGCACCAGCACCGGCGTGCTGATCTTGCGCGCCCTGACCGCTTGCAAAACATCCAACCCGTCTTTCAGGGGCAGCCCCAGGTCCAGCACAGCGGCGGCGTAATCCCCCGTGGCAAGCTCATGCTCGGCGGCCAGGCCGTCACGCACCCAGTCCACCTGAAAGCCTAATTGGCGCAAACCGGCCCGCAGGCCATCACCCAGCATGGGGTCGTCTTCAGCTAACAAAATGCGCATGTTGTTCTCTTCAGGATGGGTAAGGTTTTAGCGCACGCGGCGGGTCGACTGATGGCGTCAAGTATCAAGCACCTGCTTAGTCGTCGTCCCCGTCACGTTCGGTTTTCTTAAACGGCGAGGTGCTGGTGGGCGCGCCGGCGGTGTCGGCCCCGCTGGGCGCACTTTGCCACTGCAACCACCAAAAGCCCAGCACGGTCAGCACCATCACGCCTGCCAAAGACCACCAGGCCCGCACAATGCCTTGTTGCGGTAGACCGTCTTTCTTGCCGTTCACCATGGCGCGCACCAAATTTTCGCGGTGGCGCCAGCTGGCCATCACCACGCCCGCCACGTGCACGCCCACCAGCAGCAGCATCAGATTGCCCACCACTTCATGCACTTCGCTGAGCCATTCGCCGCCTACGTCGTTGTATACCGACCAGCCCGAGGCCACCAGGGCCAGACTGCTGAGCAGCAGCAAGACAATGGCGAGCGCACCGGCCGGGTTGTGGCCCACGCTGTGTTGGGGCTGGGCGCTTTTCAGGCTGCGCAGGTAGGCCAGCACGGCAGACGGGCCTTTGACAAAGCTGGAGAAGCGCGCATAGCGTGTGCCCACCAGGCCCCACAGAATGCGAAACGCCACCAGGCCGCCCAGCGTGTAGCCCAGCGTGACGTGCAGCAGGCGCCAGCTTTCGCTCTCGGCGGTGATGTAGGCGCCAAAAAAGCTCAGCACCAAGAGCCAGTGAAACACCCGTACCGGGGCATCCCAGACCAGAATTTTTTTGGTTTTGTTGTTTGTGTTTGTCATGCTGGTTTACTTCGGAATTTTGATGTCACGTTCGTTGAAGTTGCCTTGCGCTGCGCCCGCGTGGCAGGCGGCGCAGTTGGAGGCGCTGCCGACCGAGGCGCGCTTCCAGACCGCAGGCGGTACTTCATCGGCGCGGTGCTTGCGCAAAAACCAGGCCGACTGTGTGATGCGGTTTTGCGGTGGCTCCTCGCTGACACGTTTGTAGGTGCCCGCGTTGCTCTTGAGCCAGCCGCTGATCTCGCGCACGCTGGCGGCGTCTAGCGAGGCATCGGTGCCAAAGTGTTTATCCAGCGAACCCATCAGCCCTTGCCACGAGGCCGCCGGTAACAGACCAGGCGGATAAGCCATGTGGCAGGCGGCACATTCTTGCTGGTACTTGGGCAAAACGGGCACGCGCGCCGGGGCCGAGTCTGCCAGCGCGCTGGCGCTGAAGGCGCCAGCCAGGGCGAGTAAGCCGAGTTGTGAAATGCGTGTGAAGGGTGTCATACAAGTCTTTCAAAATTGAGGGGTGGCCAGCAGGCCTACATCCCAAGGTCAGGTTCAAGGCTCTAGGTTCAAAGCTCAAGGCTCAGGGCTTGAGCGAGATCAGCCAGGCCAGCACATCGGCTTTTTCAGCGGCCGTGCATTCACGGCCCATCACGTCGTTGCAATTGCGACGAAACCATTTTTCGGTTTTGGCCGGGTCGGTGAAGCGCTCGGGGTTGAAGGCCGGCGCCAGGGCCCCAATCACCTTGGCCGTGCTGGCGTGCTTGCCCGCCACGGTGGGCAGGGCGGTGTGGCAAGACGCGCAGCTCCAATCCTTGCCGTGTTTGCTGGTAAACAGCGTCTGCCCGCGCGCTGCCTGCGCCGCAGCGCCGGCTTGCGCGGTGTAGCCCGCCAGTTGCTCGGCGGGGGTGCTGGCGTGTGCGGAAAAGGCCAGCCAAAGCGGCGCCAACAACACGCCGCTTAAGGCCAGAGTACGCAGAGAAAAGGGGTTGCGAAACATGACACCTCCTGAGGTTTTAGGTCAGTGGTCATCGTAGATTTGGCACATTAAGAGCGTCTTAAGGCAGCACAGGGTTTGCCTGAAATGTCTGGCTGTCCTTTGCACTTTTTTGCACTGTTTGCAACGAGTTTGCGCCACGTCAAATCACGCCGCTGACCGGGCTTGGTTTGCAGCGCCAGGGGCCCTATTCTTGGCTTTTGATTCCCTCAGGAGCCCACCATGTTGCATTCAGTACCGTTATCCGACCGGCCGCAGGCGCTGGGCGCGTGGCTTATGGCTGGCCTAGCCGGTTTGTCTTTTATGGCCAGTATGAATGCCGCTTGGGCACAGGCCCCGGCGCCCGCCACGGTGAGTCCGCAAGCGCAGTACCAGATCGACAGCAAAAATGCACAAACGCGTTACGACAGCGACAAATTGCTGTGCAATGACGAAACCACCTCGCCAGCCCGGCTGCAATGCCGCCGCGATGCCAAGGCCGACTTTGACAAAGCCCTGGCCGAGGCCAAGGCCGTGCGCACCGCCGCCAGCACGCCCAAGCCACCGGAGCCGCCCAAGCCCGCGTGTGCCGACTGCGGCAAGGTGATGTCGGTCAGCATGACAGAAAAAGAGGGTGAGAGCAGCCCTCTGGGCCTCATAGCCGGCGGTGCCGCGGGTGCCCTGCTGGGGCGCCAGATAGGCAGCGGCACAGGTAAGGACCTGGCCACGATTGCCGGTGCGCTGGGGGGTGCTTTTGCGGGTAAAAAGATTGAAGAAAAAGTCAAAACCCACAAAGTCTGGACGGTGGGCGTGCGTTACCCCGACGGCAGCAACAAAAATTTTGACTTTGACAAAGACCCGGGCCTGAAGGTGGGCGACGTGGTCAAGAACGCTGACCAGTCGGTGGTGCGCTACTGAGTTCTGGGTGGACTAACTTCAGATCAGTGAGCGAACCACGTCCATGGCCTGTTCCACCCGCTCCACCGGGTGAATGGTCAGGCCCTCAATAGGTTTTTTGGGCGCATTGGCTTTGGGCACCACGGCCACGGTGAAGCCTAGTTTGGCGGCCTCTCTCAGGCGCTCTTGTCCACGCGGGGCGGGGCGCACCTCGCCGGCCAGGCCCACTTCGCCAAAGGCAAAAAAACCTTTGGGCAGGGGCTTGCCGCGCAGGCTGGAGGTGATGGCCAGCATCACCGCCAGGTCGGCCGCGGGCTCGGAGATGCGCACGCCGCCGACGGCGTTGACAAACACGTCCTGGTCCATGCAGGCCACGCCGGCGTGGCGGTGCAGCACCGCCAGCAGCATGGCCAGCCGGTCTTTGTCCAGACCCACGCTCAGGCGCCGGGGCGAGGGGCCTGCACTGTCCACCAAGGCCTGAATCTCCACCAGCATCGGGCGCGTGCCCTCCAGCGTCACCATCACGCAGCTGCCCGGCACGGGTTCGGCGTGTTGGCTCAAGAAAATGGCACTCGGGTTGCTCACGCCCTTGAGTCCTTTTTCAGTCATGGCAAACACGCCAATCTCGTTGACCGCCCCAAAGCGGTTCTTGATGGCGCGCACCAGCCGAAAGCTGCTGTGCGTGTCGCCCTCAAAGTAGAGCACCGTGTCCACCATGTGCTCCAGCACACGCGGCCCGGCCAGTGCGCCTTCTTTGGTGACGTGGCCCACCAGCACAATGCACACGCCGCTGGCTTTGGCCGCGCGCGTGAGGTGCGCGGCGCATTCGCGCACCTGCGCCACCGAGCCTGGGGCCGAGGTGAGTTGGTCGGAGTAGACGGTTTGAATGGAGTCGATCACCGCGATGTCGGGCCGCATGGCGTCCAGCGTGGCGAGAATTTTTTCAAGTTGAATCTCAGCCAGCACCTTCACCTGCGAGTTGTCCAGCCCCAGCCGGCGTGAGCGCAGGGCTACCTGCGCGCCGCTTTCTTCACCCGTGACGTACAAGGTACTTTGCCCACTGCGTTGCAGCGAATCCAGCGCTTGCAGCAGCAGCGTGGACTTGCCGATGCCGGGGTCGCCGCCAATCAGCACCACGCCGCCTTCCACCATGCCACCGCCCAGCACCCGGTCCAGCTCTTCATGGCCGGTGGGGGTGCGCGCCATGTCGACCGCGTCGATGTCACCCAGGGTGGTGACTTCGGCCGTTTTAGCCAGCGCGGCAAAGCGGTTTTTGGTGGGGGCGTGGCTCTCCGCGACGGATTCCACCAGGGTGTTCCAGGCGTTGCACGCCGGGCATTTGCCCAGCCACTTGGGGCTGATGCCGCCGCACTCAGAGCAGACGTAGTTGGTTTTTTCTTTGGCCATGGGTCGATGGTACTGTATGAAACAACAGTTTTTAGCCGAACTTCAACGCAAATTGTCTCAAGGCCAGGCCCGCCAGCCTTCCAGGCCGACATACAGGCTCACCAGCAAAATCAAGCCGCCTGACAGGTACGGCGCCTTGCGCGCCAGGTTGCCAAAGCCGCTCCAACGCTGCGACACATGGCGCACGCTCAAGGCCGCCAGCGCACCGGTGGTCACCATGGTGAGCGCCAACCCCAGGCTAAAACTCAGCACCAGCGTGGCGCCTAGCGCCACTTGTTTCAATTGCAGGCACAGCAGAAGCACGGTGATGGAGGCCGGGCACGGAATCAGCCCGCCGGTCAGACCAAACAACACAATCTGGCCGGTGCTGACCTGGCGGTTGGCAAAGCGGCGCTCAATGTCGCGCGCGTGCGCCCGTTCGTGGGCGTCCTGGTAGTCGGTAGCGAGCAGCGCCAGTGCCGGGGTGCTGGCCACAGACTTGGGTGCATGCCCGTGGTGTTCATGGTGATGACCGTGGTCATGGCCACCCTTGGTAAAGATGGTGACTCGTATGTTGATCGGTTGGATAAATTAGGCATTAGCCGCCGCTGCATTCGACATATCGACGAT
>CAJCCO010000131.1 GCA_903960915.1 uncultured beta proteobacterium | reverse complement strand
TGTTGTTGGTCGTTGCACTGGTGTTGCCTGCTGCGTCACTTTGGCGAACCTTGATGGCACCTGCAGAGAAGTTGTTTTCAACCAAAGTGAAGCTGTTGCCGCTACCGTTCGCCCAAGTGCTGCCGCTGTCAGTGCTGTATTGCCAAGTGGAACCGGACTCGATGCCTGTGACGTTGACGGTGCCCAGGTTACTGATGCCGTCGGTGTTGCTTGTGCCGCTGTCGGTGCTCAGGGCGAAGCTGAGTGGCGACGGTGCTGTGGCATCCAACACAAAGTTCAACTCGTTACTGCTAGGCGAGTAGTGACCGCCGATGTTTTGTCGCACCCGTGCGTGTTGGCTTCCATCGACGGTTGCCGTGAAGCTACTGCCGCTGCCAGGCGTCCATGTCGTGCCGCCGTCCAAGCTGTAGTCCCAGCCAGCACCACTCAAGATGCCACTGACATCAACTTGACCGTTGCGTGTCAAGTTGACACTGCCCGTCATCTGGGTCAGTGTGATGGTGGGAGCCAGCGGTTCGTCCAGGTAAATACTGCGCGTTGCTGCGTCGCTGCCCACGGTGGCTTTGAGGGTGGTCGCCCCCAAGGCTGGCATTTCTGCACTTGTGAAACTGGTGCTCCAGTGGCCTTGCGAATCGGCGGTGACCGTGCGAGTGCCCGTGGCTGTTGCTGTTCCAGAAGAATCGGACCAAGTGATGCTGACACTGGCGCCAACTGCTGCAGTGCCTTGTACCTGGACACCCGCCATCATTTCGGCTGGGCTCAAACGGTTGTCTTGCGATACAGCATTAATGGTGATGGCGGTGGAATTTTGGTTGGTGATGTCCGAGATCGCCGCGACCAAATTGAGCCTAGGAACGGCTGCGCCTTCTAGCAAGCGTTCCAGCACTTGACCAGTGGCTTGGGCTTGGCTGCTTTGAAGTTTGTCTGTCAGATCCACGAGGACAGCGTTCGTGTTGCTGCCCACTTCAGCGCCCGACAGCGCAGCCAACAAACGGCCGTAGTCGTTGGATTGGGCGTTGCTGCTGCCATCGGTGGTGACGATGGCCACAGGGGATGCGCCAGTGACCAGGTCTTGCGTGAGGCCCACAGCGGCTGCCACTTTTTGGTTCGATTGCGTGATTTGTGTGCTGCTCAAACTGCTGAAGTTGACGCTTGAATTGCCCGTGTCACCACCCGACAAACCCAAGTAACGAACCGCCAGTTCGGTCAACACGTTGACGCTGATGTTGTAAGTGCCTGCTGCAGGAATAACGGTGAGTGCGCGCAAGTCAGTGGTCAGGTCTTTGGGTGCGCCAGTAGCTTCGTCCCAGTAGTCTGGGCTGCTGTTGGCATCGCTGACTTTGACCAGCACGGGGCCCTTGTAGTCGTTGCCCACATTGAGCGTGAAGGTACCATCGGCGCCCACAGCGCCGGTAGCCAAAACAGTGCCATCTGCTTTGTAGGCCACAGCAGTCAAACCGTTACCAGGCACCACCGGCCCGGCCACCACGCTGCCACGAATGACGGTAGGCACAGGCGCTGCTTTTTCGTCAGATTGCAACAGCACAGCAGCGCCCAATGCGGCCAAGCCCACATTCAATGGCGTCCACAAGGTACCCGAACTCGATGGCACGTACGTGCTTAAGCCGCCCTGCTGCAGAAAGCCAGCGCCCTGCCCTTGTCCTTGGGTTAAGGCATTGAGCGCAGAGGTGTCGCCATACGCATAAACCAGTTGCCCACCACCGGATAAGCTCGCGCCCACGGGGCTGTCGCCCGTGATCACATACCCACCGCTGGCCCCTGTGCCTTGGGCACCGGGCATGTCCACCGCGCACTGCTCTGCTTTGCAAGCCTCATAGAAGTTTTGCAACACCACTTGCGTGCCGTCCGCATAGCTCAGCAGCAAGTCCTGGCCTTGCTGGCTAGCCGCCACATCTTTGGCAGCCTCTTTGGGTGCGTCTTTGTCTTCTTGGCCTTCTTTGACCACCCTGTAGCGCTGTCCGGCTTTGGCTGGCACGGTGGTCTTTTCTCCGCGCTTGAGCACCATGCTCGGTGCGCCCGGGATCTGGAGGACGAGAGCGGTGTTGTGGTTAGCTGTGGCCATGGTGAGCTCCTGAAGAATTTGGGTATTGGGGTGTGGGTGTGTCGGGGACCAACTTTGCGTATTGACGGGCTCAGCGCTCGTTGAGCGCCCCGGTCAGTCCACGCGTGATGGGTTTCATAAGGTAGTTCAGCACTGAGCGCTGGCCCGTCAGGATGTCCACGGTGGCGGTCAGGCCTGGCTTCAAAACAATAGGCTGCAGCTTGGGGTTGGCGGCCGTGGGCAACACACGCACACGAGCCCGGTAATAGGTTTGTGCTTGGCCATTGGGGCCTTGCTCTTGCAAGGTGTCCGAGCTGATGTAGACGAGCTCGCCCTGAACGCTGCCGTAGATGGCGTAGTCGTAGGCATCGAGCCGGATGTTGGCTGGCATGCCTGTGCGCAGCTGGGCAATGTCGGCCGGGTTGACTTTGAGCTCGAGCAGCGACTCACCGTCGGTGGGTGAGATTTGCATGAGCTCGTCCCCCGCACGCAGAACGCCGCCCACGGTGGTCACGCGCAAGTACTTGACCACGCCGTCCACTGGCGCGGCCAGCTGCGTCTGGGCCAGTGCGTAGCGCCTATCTTCTTGGCGGTAACGCTGGCTGGAGATTTCTTCTTCTTGTTTGGCAGCTTCTGCGCGGGCGTCTTGCAGGTATTTGTTGCGGATGTCCAAGATGCGCGACTGGATGTCGCTCACCTGTCGGCGGGCACGCAAGACTTCGACCCGGCTGATGTCGCCGCCAGCAAATAGCCGCTCGTTCATTTGCAGCTCTTCTTTGGCCAAGGCCATGGCTTCTTGTTGCATGGCCAATGCATCGTTGAGGCTTTGCAGGCGCTGAAGGTAGAGTTTTTGTTGTGCGGCCACCAGATCGGGGTAGGCGGCAAAATCTTTGCCAAACACGGGAGCTGTGCCTGCGGCTTCGGCCTGCGCACGCCGCAAGACCACGCGCAAGGCCGTGTGTTTGGCTTGTGCTTCGTCGAAAGAGGCTTTGGCGCGGTCGGGCTCCAGCACGGCCAGCACTTGGCCAGACTTGACCGTGTCGCCCTCTTGCACGCGGATCTCGGACAGCACACCGCCGTCCACCACCTGGATGACTTGGGTGCGCCCGCCCGGGATGAGCTGGCCCTGGGCACGCACGGTTTGGTCGATGTCAAACCAGGCAGCCCAAGCCACAAACAGCACCACAATGAGAATCACGATGCCGAGCATTCGGGAAGGTCGGTAAGCGCTCATGCGGCAGCTCCATTGGCGTTGGTACTGCCGCTAGTGTTGGCATTCAATCTGGCCAGCACCTGCGCTTTGGGGCCGTCCATCACCACTTGGTGGTTGGCCACCACCAAGATGCGGTCGACCAGTTGGAGCATGTCGGGCTTGTGGGTGACCAGCACCAGGGTGTGCTGGGCCTGGATGGTTTGGTACAGCATCTGTTTGATTTGCAACTCACTGTTGCCGTCCACCGACGAGGTGGGCTCATCCAGCAGCCAGATGCTGGGCTCGCGCAGCACCACGCGGGTGAGGTTGACGAGTTGGCGCTGCCCGCCCGACAGGCCTGTGCCGCCTTCAAAGATTTCTTGCTGCAGGCCCCGCGGGTGCGGCGTGATGACCGCTTGCATGAGGCCTGTGCGCTGAGCGGCGGCCAAGATGGCCGGATCGCCCGGGTCGGCCAGGCCCAAGAGCAGGTTCTCGCGCAGCGTGCCCGCAAACAAGCGCCCTTCTTGCTGCAAGTAGCCGATGCGCTCGGACAGCGGGGCTTTGGCGATGTGGCTGAGGTCCACGCCATCGAGCAAGATGCGCCCTTCTTGCGGTTTGTACATGCCCGAGAGCAGTCGCAGCAAGGTGGTTTTACCAGCGCCCACGGGGCCAATGATGCCGATGCGCTCGCCCGCTTGGATGCTCAGCTGGGGGATGACCAAGGCGGAGCTGGCACCGTAGCGGGCGGTGACTTTGTCGAACTGGTAGTGGCCGTGCACCTTGTCCAGCACCATGGGTTCGTGGTCGTGGTGGTCGTTTTCCAGTTTCCACAGGGCGTCCAGGCCTTCGAGGGCGGCTTTGGCGTAAGCCCATTGCAGCGCTTGCGCAGCCACCGCGGCCACGGGGCTGAGCACTCGGCCCGACAAAATGGTACAGGCGATCAAGCCCCCCTGGGTGAGCGCGCCTTGGGTGACCAGCCAGGCACCATAGGCCACCAAGAGCACGTAGCTCATTTGTTGGAAGCTGGAAATCAGGTGCTGGAAGTGCTCGCTGAGGTTGCGCGACTGCAGCTCGGCGTCACGCGCTTCGTCCACGTTGGCCAGCCAACGGCCCAACATGCGCCAGCCGCCCTGCCCTGACTTGAGGGTTTCGGCGCCCTCCACCGTCTCGACCAGCAAGCCGGTTTTGAAGTTGCCGGCTTTGGCGCCTTGCTTGGCCAAGGCTTCCATGCGCTGGCGCATGGACAGCCCCACACTCAGGGCCACCACAAAAAACACCAGCGGCACCAAGGCGAGCGACCCACCCAGCATGAACATAATGATCAGGAACAAGATGGCAAAGGGCATGTCCACCAGCACGCTGGTGGTCACTTGCGTCAGAAAGCTGCGCACGGTCTCGTAGCCGCGCATTTGCGAGGCCAAGCTGCCCACGCTTTTGGGCATTTGGTCCAGACGCACCGCCAACAAGCGCAAGTAAACGGTGCGGGCCATGCGCTGGTCCACTTCGTCAATGATGGCTTCATCCAACTTGGTGCGGGCGCTGCGGGCCATCCAGTCCAAGCCAATGGCGAGCAAAGCCCCCAGGCTCAGCACCAGCAGCGTTTGCATGGCCCCGGTGGGGATGACACGGTCATAGATCTGCATCGAATAAAACGAGGTGATCAGCCCCAGAACGCCGATGACCAAGCCGCCCGCAGCCGCTTCCAAGAGGCGCCCCTTTTGCGCCGCGATCTCGGTGCAGACCAAGGCAAACACCGGGCTTTTGCCCAGCACAAAGGGCGAGGACAAGCGCAACTTGGCGATTTGCAAGGGGGCAGGATCGTCGTGCAGGCCTTCGCTCCAGGCACGCTGCACTTCGTCCCAGCGCATCACCACCCATTGGCTTTGCGCGTTTTGTCCAACCAACACGCCCCAGCCGTCGAGGGGGTCGTGCACCAGGGCGGGCACTTGCGAGGCGTCGGCCGCTTTGAGCCAGCGCGCTGACTTGAGGCCCAGGTGGTGAGTCAGGCTGGTGATTTGGGCCTGCGGGGTCTTGTGCGGGCTCTTCGCTTGAATATGCTGCACCGCCTCTTGCAAGGCCAAGCGGTCAACGGGTTCGCGTTGCAGTTCGGCCAAGCGCAGTAGCGCTGCCAACAATCGCGGCAAGGTCTGTGGGGCTGTGGTGTCGTGGGGTGCTGAGGTCATGGGGGTTTTATTTCTGCTCAGCGGGCACTTGAAGTTCGCCGGTCGTCAATGCCAAACGCCAAGAGGCCACAAGTTGGGTTCCCTCCAGGTCGGCCAGTTGGGCTTGCACTTGCACTTGTTCGCGTGCGGAGTTCATGAGGTCTTGCCAGGTTTTGCGGCCCGACAGGTATTGACGGTCCCAAGACGCCAGCACACGTTCCGACAAATCGGCGGAGGTTTGCAGCGACAGCCGGCGGCTTTGTGTGGTGATCAGCGTGGCGTGGTCGTTCATGACTTGCTCAGCCAAGCTGCGTTGCTGGGCCTCGATGTCGGCCAGGGCTGCGCCGTGGCGTTGCACGGCTTCTTGCACCGCGCCCAAGCTGGACAGGCCAGCACCCAAGCGGCTGTTGATTTGGATGAAGGCGCGGCTGTGCTGCGGACCACCGCTGTAGTTGAAGTTGCCTTGCTGGTGCTCGAGGCGCAGGGACAGCTCGGGCAATGTGGCGCTTTTGGCTTCGGCAATGGTGGCCAGCTGAGCCAGTGCGTTGCTGCGGGCGCGGGCCAAGGCCGGGGAGAAGGCCTGTGCTTTGCTGAGCAAATCATCAGCACCAAGGGAGATGGGCCAAGCCTGCGCGGTCGATAAAGCCAAGGCGGTGCTGAGCACAGGTTGGCCCAGCAGCTGAGACAGGCGGCCAAGGCTGACCTGCTCTTGTGTATGGGTCATCGCCATGTCGGCTTCAAGGCTGGCAATTCGGCTTTGGGCCAAAGCCAAGTCACTCTCGGCGGCTTGGCCTTCGTGGATGCGGCGGGCCACTTGGTCTTTGAGGCGGATGTGCTGGTCCAGCCCGACTTGGTAGGCCGCTCGTTTACGGTGGGCGCTGAGCCAGTCGCCATAGGCTTGCACCACACGGATGGCCAGCTGCTGCTGGGATTCGGCCAAGCTGGCGCGGGCGCCTTGGGCATAGGCATGTGCTTTGTCAACACCGGCCTCTATTCGTCCGCCCGTCCACAGCGGCTGGGTCAAGGCCAGAACGGCGACACGCGAGTCGCCGGCATAGGCCGCGTCGGCGCTACCGGCCTTGGCGCCTTGCACCGAGATGGATGGGGTGGGAAAGTACTGCCAGCGGGCGTTGCTGACGCCTTGCTGAGCTGCTGCGACCATGGCTTGCTGAGAGGCGACCGCAGGGTGTGAGGCCATCGCCCCAGAAAGAAGTTGATGTAAACCCCAGGGTTGAACCGTTGCTGTTTGGGCAAAAACCTGCCCATGCCAACACAACATCCACAAGAAAAAAATTCGGGCCATGTTTCAGCTTGGCCTCTTATGAATTGACGACTGTTTCCAACAATTTACAGAGCGCAACGGACTGCAAATTAAGCGCATAAAAATGTAAAAAGTAACTTTTTTGATGACTCATTCAACAAATGTAGATGCCAGTCAAAGATCGAAAATTGAGTTTTCGACATGCGCAAACTGTCCAAATCACAATATCCAAAATATGTCAGCCTGTATCTGTTATTTCGTCAGTTCCTCTGGAAAATAGGGCTGAAACTCAGGAGGAAACCCGGTGAGCGATTTGGACTTGACCACTTTGAGACTGTTTATCTCTGTGTGTGATGCACGCAGCATTGCCAGAGTGGCAGAGAAGGTCCACATGGATGCCTCAGCCATCACTCGTCGGATTCACAAGCTGGAGAGCGAAGCAGGAAGGCCCCTGATCAAACGCATTCGTAATGGGGTGGAGCCTACGCCCGAGGGGCTGCAGTTTTGTGACTTGTGTCGAGAATTGGTGAGGGATGCGAGTCGTCTGTCCGACACTTTGGCTCTGTACAAAAACAGCGGTGCTGGACGTTTGACCATAGCGGCCACCTCTCACGTTGTTGCAGGCTTGCTGCCCAAGTTGCTGGGGCAGTTCATGCAACTGCAAGATGCCAAAGGCTTGTCTGTGGTCATTCAAGAAATGACTTCTTCCGAAGTGGTGCAATCGGTCAGAGATGGCCGCAGCACATTGGGCGTGTATTGGAACAATGTTGAGACTTCGGGCCTAGAGACTTCGCCCTTTTATACCGACCAGTTTTGCTGTGTCGTGCCGGCAGGGCATCCTCTGACCGAGCATGACGCTGTCACTTATTCGGAGGTAACGGAGTACCCGATCATTGGCATGCGCACCAATCGGCAGGCAGAAGCCTATATCAGCCGAGCAGGAGCCATCGAATCACCCAAAGCCAAATTCATCATCGAAGCTCCCACCCATGAAGCGGCCATGCGTCTGACCGCTGAAAAGCTGGGCGTATTCGTGACCAGCATGGAGGTTGCCCGTAGTTACCTGAGTTGCTGGGACTTGGTCGCCATTCCCATCGAGGGTCTGTTTCCGCTCCAATTTAGACTTGTCTACCGCGAGTTGGGGGGATTGCCGCTGAGCGCTCAGCGATTGATCAAGCATTTGTCTGCGCATCAATCCCACGCGGATTGAGTGCAACTGTCAATCCGCTGTCAGCTGGAGTTGGCGGGTCATGGTGAGCGCATCAGACCAGTCAGTTTTCAAGAGCTGATCAAATTGTTCAGGAGTCCAGTGGGTGGTGGCGATGCCAACGGATTGCAAACGCTTTTGAACAGCTGGATCGGCCAGAACACTTTGCATGGCTTCATGGATGCTTTGGATCTTCGCGTCAGGCACGCCTTTGGGTGCCAAAAGCCCTACCCAACTGATCCACCTGAAACCCGGATAACCAGACTCCCCCACTGTGGGCAAGTCTGGAAAATGCGCAGAGCGCTCAAGGCTGGTCAAAGCCAATGGGCGCAAGCGTGCGTCGGTTTTGAACGGGTGCAGGCTCAATGTGGGCAATATGGCCGCTTGGATGCGTCCGGCAAGAATTTCTTGTATGACCTCTCCTGTTCCTTTGAATGGTACGTGGGTCATTTCCAGACCGGCACGCGCTAAAAATGCGGCCATGCCTACATGGGTTGCACTGCCCTGCCCCGAAGACGCAAAGTGATAACGCTGAGGCGCTAGGGCGATGCGTTTGACAAAGTCATCCAGACGGGCCGCCTGAAGGTCTGCAGATGCAACCAAGACATATTCCGAAAAACCCATGAATGCAGCAGCCCTGAAGCTGTTCAAAGGGTGATACGGCAACGAATGAACCAGCGCGCCAGCCAAATGATGGCTGGATGCAGCCAACAACAACGTACGGCCATCTGCTTTGCTTTTGGCGACCTGCGCAGACGCAATGGTGCCTCCAGCACCCGGTTTGTTCAGAACCACAAGCGGCGCGTTGACATCATGACTGTGCTGCTGAGACAAGAGGCGTGCCAAGGTATCTTGTGCAGAACCGGCCGAATAAGGGACCACCCATGTTGACTGGTGGGTGACCTGGGAGTCGGCATGGCCAGCCAGGAGTAGGCCGGAGGCCAATGCAAAGGAACGCCTTGAAATCATCGGTTGGCCCATGACGGAAAACCATTGCGTTCTGAGATCAGTTCACGGGCTTCAGCGGTTGGCGTTTCCCTGCGTCTCTTGATGCTGGCTTGTTGCCAATATGCTGCCACCCCGGCAGCATCGTTGGGGACATAAGGGCCATCGGCGGCAGCATGTGGAATGGGCGCATCTTTGGCTACTTCACGCTTGACACGTTCCCAATCGGTCTTGGTGGGCTTGCTGGTTATCTGAGGCATTTACTTTTCGTCCTCAACCTACCGTTTGTGCCGTCATCGGCTTGATGCGGCTTCGGTCCTTGGCGCTTTGCCTTGCCGTCCAAAGGTCACGCTGGGTTTGCAGCGCCAGCCAATACCCCTGATTCGTCCCCAAAGCCTCGGATAAGCGCAGGTCCATATCGGCGCTCACGGCAGCATGGCCGTTCACGACACGCGACAACATCACCCGGCTGATGCCAATGTGTGCGGCAAAGGCAGTCACGCTCACGCCAAGGTCATCTAGCCAGCCTGTGAGCAGTTCGCCGGGGTGTACGGGGTTGTGCATGTTCATGGTGTGCCTCTCAGTGGTAGTCCACGTAATCCAGTAATTCAACATCCTGACCGACAAAGCGCAACGTCAGCCGCCAATTGGCTTGCACGGTCAAGGCATGAAAACCAGCCCTGTCACCCGATAGGCCGTGCAGGCGCCACGATGGCCGCATCAAGTCTTGCGGTCCAGTGGCGACACTCAGGGCTGTCAGTAATTCGCGCAATCGCTTCGCATGAATCGGTTGTATACCGGCCATGCCGCCAGTTTGGTAGAAGGCCTCAAGCCCTTTGTGTCGGAATGAAAGAATCATAAACTGTAAATCATTGGTTTACAAGTTGCGCATTAGCAACTTGCATTTATCTTTTGGTTTTTCATGCCGCAACCCTTGATGAAATGTGCACCACGCTGGCGCTGGTCTCGGTCAGGAATCGGTGCAGTGTTTCCAATGCCTCCAGCTTTTGCGGCGCGTAGTCGTGCCCGTCATAGCTGACCGCTTGCACGCCCGTCACACCATGGCTCAGCAGGTGTCCCCGGGTTTCTTGGCTGACGCGCAGGCTGGCCAATGCGGTCTCCACGCCAGAACGTATGCGCTTTGCCTGAAACTGGCCAACGGGTTTATCAGCTGGCAACCAATCCACCCCAGCGGCTGAATCTTTGGCCCAATCTGCAATCGCCTTGGCGCTGACAGGTGACGCGCCACCATCCACCGACAAAGGGAACTCGCCGGGGTTCAGCGCCAGCAAGGTGTTCAAGGCTTCACGGGCGGCAGGCAGCAGTGGGATGGTGTGCA
>CAJCCO010000130.1 GCA_903960915.1 uncultured beta proteobacterium | reverse complement strand
AATTCAAGGATTGAAACGCGGGAATAGCTCAGTTGGTAGAGCGCAACCTTGCCAAGGTTGAGGTCGAGAGTTCGAGACTCTTTTCCCGCTCCAATTTAATAAAAAAGGGAAGCCAAGGCTTCCCTTTTTTGTCAATAAATTGGCGCGATAGCAAATCGGTTATGCAACGGATTGCAAATCCGTCTAGCCCAGTTCGACTCTGGGTCGCGCCTCCAAATAAACGTTTGAAATATTGGCCTCAAAGGCCTCATCTCTTGTTCAGATGAGGCCTTTTTGTTTAACAATAGGATGCCGTGCCCGGGTGGTGAAATAGGTAGACACATCGGACTTAAAATCCGCCGCTTCGTGAATAACGGGCATACCGGTTCGATTCCGGTCCCGGGCACCAATCAACAGATTAAACATGCCACGCTACAACGCTCCATTCGAGATTCATGTTCACGGTCAAGTGGCCTTGCGCACTGAAGTTGGCTTTGAACAAGTCCAGGAGGCGCTCAAGCCGCTCTGGAAGTACGCGGGTGCCAAAACGTTAGCCGATGCTGCCGGTAGCTCCTATGAGGACGAACCGGGCATTGAGTTCATGGCGCAAGACCATCTGCTTCAAATGTGCTGGACCGTTCCCGGCGATGATGACTTTCGCCAAGTGCTGGACGAAGTCTGCATGAACCTCAACGAACTGGCACAAACTGGTGCCGCAATTGAGGTGACTTTCTACGATGCCGAGTTTGAAGAAGAAGACGAAGAAGCCCCGAACGCCGAATCGCGCGACGACTTTGTGATGTTGTTTGTGGGCCCTGACCCTGCCGCCATCATGCAAGTGCAACGCGACTTGCTGGTGCAAGACGTGGTGAACCTGATGGAGCGCCATTTTGACGGCGCCGAATTGGGTGGCGTGGTGTCTGAGATTGACAAGCTGTTTGGTCAGCGCTTTGATGAACTGGTCAACTCGCTGGAACTGGGGCGCCCACCCCGTGGGTCAGGTGGCGGCGGTAGTCACAGTGGTGGCGGTCATGGCGGTGGTCGCAAGCCCCGGCATTTGCACTGACCTGTCGTTGCAACCTGGCTAATTCATAAGCAGGGTTGTCAGGTTCTTGGAATCTGAGAAAACATTTTCAGGATGAAAAAAGGCTTCAGTGCAGCGTGCTGCCTGAAGCCCAATGGGTCGCTTAGATTAGCGTTAAATTGCCAGCTTTTAGCAGCCGCGTGTAATTGGCATTTCAACCGGTTTAGGGTTGAGGGCGTATTTACCCAGCTCGAGTTTGGCAATGGCGTTGCGGTGCACTTCATCCGGGCCGTCTGCAAAGCGCAGGGTGCGGGCGCAGGTGTAGCTGTAGGCCAGGGGGAAGTCGCCGCTCATGCCGCCACCGCCATGCACTTGCATGGCCCAGTCGATGACTTCACAGGCCATGTTGGGCGCAACGACCTTGATCATGGCAATTTCGTTCTTGGCAAACTTGTTGCCGCCCATGTCCATCATCCAGGCGGCTTTAAGGGTGAGCAGCCGGGCCATGTCGATTTTGCAGCGGGCTTCGGCGATGCGCTCTTGCGTCACCGTTTGCGACGCAATGGTTTTACCAAAGGCAACGCGGCTGGAGGCCCGTTTGCACATCAGCTCCAGCGCGCGTTCGGCCAAGCCGACCAGGCGCATGCAATGGTGAATACGGCCAGGTCCAAGGCGGCCTTGGGCAATCTCGAAGCCACGGCCTTCGCCCAGCAAGATGTTGCTCACCGGTACCCGCACATTTTCATAGAGGACCTCCATGTGACCGTGCGGTGCGTCGTCGTAGCCAAATACCGACAGCGGCCTGACCACCTTCATGCCTGGCGTGTTGGCAGGCACCAGCACCATGCTTTGCTGCGAGTGGCGCGGCGCCTCGGGGTCGGTCTTGCCCATGGTGATGTAGATGGCGCAGCGTGGGTCCCCTGCGCCGGAGGTCCACCACTTGCGGCCGTTGATGACGTACTCGTCGCCTTGGCGCTCAATGCGGGTTTCGATGTTGGTGGCATCGCTGGAGGCGACATCGGGTTCGGTCATGGCAAAGGCGGAGCGAATTTTGCCCTCGAGCAAGGGCTTGAGCCAGCGCGCCTTGTTCTCTTCAGAGCCGTAGCGGGCAATGGTTTCCATGTTGCCGGTGTCCGGAGCTGAGCAGTTGAACACCTCGCTGGACCACATGACGCGTCCCATCAACTCTGCCAGTGGGGCGTATTCCTGGTTGGTCAGGCCGGCGCCGGTGTAGCCGGAGGCCGCCGCTGTATCTTCGGGCAAAAACAGATTCCACAAGCCGGCGCTTTGCGCCTTGGGCTTGAGGTTTTCAATGGTTTGTAGCGGTGTCCAGCGCTTGCCTGCCGCCGTGTTGGCTTCAATTTCGGCGTGGTAAGCCGCTTCAGCCGGGTAGATGTGCTGGTCCATGAATGCCTGCAGGCGGGCCTGCAAGTCTTTGGTTTTAGGTGAGTAGTCAAAGTCCATAGGAACTCCTTAGTTGACGAAAAAAATAGGGTGGCTTTAGGCTTGCTGGGCAAACTTCCAGGCCATCTGGGCCAGTGGCTTGGCGCCAGAGGCGGAACTCACGGCCTGGGCGCTGGCAGCGGTACCGGCTTCTACCCGTTTGGCAATGCCTTGCAAAATAGCCGCGATACGAAACAGGTTGTAAGCCATGTAAAAGCTCCAGTCGACTTTGAGCGCCTCTGGTGTCGTTAAACCGGTGCGCTCGCAATACAGGCGTATGTAGTCTTCTTCGGTCGGTATGCCTAGGCTGGCCACATCCAGGCCACCAATGCCGCGAAACGCGCCCGGTGGAATGTGCCAGGCCATGCAGTGGTAGCTGAAGTCGGCCAGCGGGTGGCCCAGGGTGGACAACTCCCAGTCCAGCACCGCAATGATGCGTGGCTCGGTGGGGTGAAACATCAGGTTATCCAGGCGAAAGTCGCCGTGCACGATGCTGACCATGTGCTCGGCCCGCGCCATGGCAGGAATGTTCAAGGGCAGCCAGGCCATGAGTTGGTCCATCTCCGGGATAGGCTGCGTTTGGGAGGCCACGTACTGCTTGCTCCAGCGCCCAATCTGGCGCTCAAAATAGTTGCCCGGCTTGCCGTAGCCCGACAGCCCACATTGGGCAAAGTCCACGCAGTGCAAGGCGCTGATGACGCGGTTCATCTCTTGGTAAATGGCAGTGCGCTCTTCGCGGCTCATGCCCGGCAGGGTTTGGTCCCACAGAATGCGGCCTTCCATGAACTCCATCACGTAAAAGGCGCGGCCAATGACGGACTCGTCTTCACACAGGCAATGCATGTGCGGCACCGGCACCGCCGTGCCCTGCAAGCCACGCATGACGGCAAACTCGCGCTCAATTGCATGCGCAGACGGAAGCAGCTTGGCCACTGGCCCCGGTTTGGCCCGCATCACGTAGCTCTTGGCCGGGGTGATGAGCTTGTAGGTTGGGTTGGACTGGCCGCCTTTGAACGACTCCACCTGCAAGGGGCCCGCAAAGCCGGGTAAGTTGGCGAGCAGCCAGGCCGATAGGGCCGCAATGTCAAAGGCCTGGTGGTCTGCTACCGGGCGGGTGCCTACAAAATGGTCGAAGTCGCTCATGGGAGGGCTCAAGTGGGGTAGTGCTGTCGGGAGGGCGGGCGGAAAAACCTGTGGTTTCAGTTATCGGCTTCAATGATGCGCATCAAGGCGTCGCGGTTGCGAACTACCAGGCCGCCGGGTTCGATGCGGATGGCTTCTTCGCGCTCCATGGATTTGAGTTCCTGGTTGACTCGCTGGCGCGAGGCGCCTAGCAGTTGCGCCAGTTCTTCTTGTGCCAGTTGCAAGCCAATGCGCATTTCCTTGCCGTCGCTCAGGGATGGCACGCCATAGCTGCGCACGAGGTGGAGCAACTGTTTGGCCAGCCGAGCGCGCAAGGGCAGGGTGTTGAGGTCTTCCACCAAGCCATACAACTGGCGAATACGGCGCGCATTCAGGCGCAGCAAGGCCTCGTAAAGCTCCGGGTGGAGGGTGAGAATTTTTTTGAAATCGGCCTTGGCTACGCATAGGATGGTGCTTTCGTTGTGCGCATAGGCGTCATGGGTGCGCCGGTCGCCGTCGAAGATGGACACATCGCCAAACCAAATACCCGGCTCCACATAGGTGAGCGTGATTTGCTTGCCCGAGATGGTGGTGGAGCTCACGCGCACGGCGCCCTTGGCGCAGGCAATCCACTCCTCGGGCGGTTCGCCGCGGGCTGCAATCAGGTCGCCGTCTTTGTAACGTTTGACGTATGCGCATCGAAGTATGTCGTGCCTCAAGGACGGTGACAGGGTTGAAAACCAGCGACCTGAGTTGATCGCCTCGCGTTCTTCAATAGTAAGGATTGGGTCGTCCATTGCCTGTCTTTTGTGTGACTGAAAACTAAACCATTGTCGCGTTGCCCAAGGGGCAGTACACGCGCGTATGTCACCTGGGCGTCTAGGCCCGGCCTAATCAAATTTACTCAAATTGGGGCGTTGTTTTGCCCAAAAATGCAGCGATGCCAATGCCGCCGTTGACATGGTGAAGGTTGCGAACAAAGTGGTCGCGTTCGCGCCCCAGGTGCGCTGCCAGTCCGCTGTGAGGCGCCTCGTTCACCAGTTCCTTGATGCTGCTCAGTACATTGGGCGCCCGGGCATTGAGCGTGGCGGCCAGCGCCAGCGCCTCGGTCAGCGCGGCGCCTGGCTGCGCGAGCCGGTTGACCAGGCCCAGGGTTTGAAGCCTTTGGGGGCCGATGCGTTCGCCGCACATCAGCAACTCGTTCACCAACTGGCGCGGCAGGGCGCGCGCCAGGCTCCAGCTACCGCCGCCGTCCGGCGACAAGGCGATGTTGCTGTAAGCCATGACAAACACCGCGTTTTCTGCCGCCACCAGAAAATCGCAGGCCAGAGCCACCGAAAAGCCGGCGCCTGCCGCCGCGCCCTCTACCGCTGCAATCACTGGTTTGGGGAAATTGCGGATGGCCTCAACCCAGGTGTGCAAGGCCTCAATGCTTTGCGCTTGCACGCTGGGGTCGCGTTGGCGGTTGGCTTGCAGGCGCTGCAAATTGCCGCCCGCGCTGAACACGCTGCCTTCGCCGGTGATCACCACCGAGCGAATGTCGGCAGCGCTTTCGGCCTGGTTGAGTGCCTCAAGGCCTTCGCTGTAGATTTCTGGTCCCAGCGCGTTGCGGTGTTCTGGGTTGGAAATGGTGAGCACCAGCGTCTGGCCCTGGCGGCTGCGTTTGAGTTCTGCGGTCATGGGCTACTTGCCTATTCTTCTTCGTGCAACAGGCTCAGGCCAATGGCACCGCGCCGGCGCAGCCAGGGGCTGGGGCGGTAGCGCGGGTCGCCATAGACGGTTTGCATGTTGAACAACACTTCGAGCACATTGGTGGGTCCAAGCAGGTTGCCCATGGCCAAGGGACCCTGCGGGTAGCCCAGGCCGAGGGTGACCGCTGTTTCTAGATCGGCCGGCGAGCAAATACTTTGCTGGCACATGTCGCTGGCAATGTTGACGATGGTGGAGACCACGCGCTGCGTCACAAAGCCACCACTGTCGCGGATGACGCTGACCGCCTTGCCGTCGCGTGCCATGAGGGCATGGGCGGCCTGGCGCATGTCTTGTCGGGTGGCAGGGTTGGTGGCCAGCACGCGGCGTTTGGTGGTGGCGTCGTCTACCAGCATGTCAATGCCAACGGTACGTGCCGGGTCCAACCGCTCCACCACCGCCACCGTGGTGATGTCAAAGCCCAGCGGCGCCACCAGGGTCAGCGCGGTGGGGGAGGGCGAGGCGCCAGTTTCAATGTTGGCGCCCAGGTTTTTGAGCAAGAGCAGCAATTCGGCCCGGCGCGCCGCACGCGGCGACAGCCAAACCGGGGGCATGTCGTCTACCACCGGAGCCGCAGGCTCAGGGGTGATCTGGGCCACGCCGGCTTCGTAGCGGTAAAAGCCTTCGCCCACTTTTTTGCCCAGCATGCCGCCCGCCAGGCGCTGCGCGGTGATGACGCTGGGGCGGTAACGGGGCTCTTCATAGTACTGGCGGTAGACCGATTCCATGACCGGATGTGAGACGTCCAGCGCAGTCAGGTCCATCAACTCAAACGGGCCGAGCTTGAAGCCTATTTGGTCTTTCAAAATGCGGTCAATGGTGGCGAAATCGGCAACGCCTTCGCTGACGATGCGCAGGGCCTCGGTGCCGTAGCCCCGGCCTGCATGGTTGACGATGAAGCCGGGCGTGTCTTGCGCCTGCACCGGGGTATGGCCCATCTGGCGGGCATACGCAGCCAGTTCGGCGCAAACGCTGGCGCTGGTCTTGAGCCCGGCGATGACTTCCACCACCTTCATCAGCGGCACCGGGTTGAAGAAGTGGAACCCGGCAAACTGTGCGGGGCGTTTGAGCTTGGCGGCTATGGCCGTTACCGACAATGACGAGGTGTTGGTGGCCAGCACGGTAGACGCGCTGGTCAGCGCTTCAAGTTCGGCAAAGAGTTGGGTTTTGACGTCGAGCCGCTCCACCACGGCTTCAACGATCAGCGTGCAGTTGGCCAGATCAGCCAGCGCAGGTGCACAGTGCAAGCGCGACTTGTAGGCTGCCACCTGACCCGCATCGAGCCGGCCTTTGTCCAGCAGCTTGTCCCATTGCAAAAACAGCGCCGTTTGGGCTGCCTGCGTGGCCTCGAGCTGGGTGTCGTAAAGCACAACGTTGCTGCCGGCTTGGGTGGCGATCTGGGCAATTCCACGCCCCATGGCGCCCGCACCTACGATGCCGACGGTAGAAAAAGTTGGTTTCATGGGGAAGATTATCTATCGTCTGCCCGCTACAGCCTCGCCCTAGTCCCGCCCCAGCCCTATCAGACGGTCAGCTTTTCGGGCTGCGCAAAGCCATGGCGTGCGTGGCAGTCCGGCTGACCCACCATGACATCAACAAGCCCGCCAGCCCCACCCAGTGCAGTATGTCCATCTGCCCCAGGCCGATGAGCCAGCCGCCAGTGGCTGCGCCTACGGCTTGTCCGGCATAAATGGCTGATGTATTGAGCGCAATCGCCCCCGAGGCCAGGGCTGGCGCCATGCCAGAGATTCGGGCTTGCTGGGCTGAGTTGGCGGCAAAACATCCCAAGGCCCAAGGCACCAGAACTAAGGCACACAAGAGCAGCGTTGAGCCCAAAGACCAGAGTAAAAAACTCAAGGCCATGCTGCAAATGGACAGACCCACCACCCGTTGGGGGCCCAATCGGTCGATGTGCCGCGATACCCAGACGTTGCCGATGAATCCGAACAGGCCAAACAAGCCAAACATCATGCTCAGTTGGTAGGGCGTGATGTCAAACATGGCCTTGTAATAGGGGGCCAGATAGGCAAAAAGCACGAACTGCCCAGACGAGTAGAGCGCGGTCACCGCAATGCACAGCATCAGCGGTTTAGAGTGCAGGGTTTCACGCCATGAAGCCAGTGAAAACGCTGGCGGCCGGATGCCCTTTGGCATGGCGTGCCAGACCCAGACGGCGCTGGCCAAAGACAAAACTCCCACCCCTGCAAATGCATAGCGCCACCCCAGCGCGCCGCCTATCCAGGCGCCCAGTGGCACGCCTAAAACCGAGGCCACGGACCAGCCCAAAAACACCAGGCTGATGGCCTTGCCCCGCTGATGCGCTGGCACCAAAAAAGCCATGCAGGCAGCCACCTGTGGGGTAAAAACTGCTGGTGAAATAACGGTCAAGGCCCGCACCACCAGCAGAGAGCCAAACGTCGGCATAGCGGCGCTGAGAAGCTGCAAAACGCCATACCACAGCATGCACAGGGCCAGCAGGCGGCGCCGGTCCCAGGTGGCAACGGCGGACGCAAACAAGGGAGCGCACAGGCACATCACCACGCCAGATACCGAAATGAGTTGCCCAGCCACTGGGATGGAGACCGAAAGCGAGCTGCTGAGGTCGTTGAGGGTGCCCGGCACTATCATGACGCCGGTGGCGATGACAAAGTTGCCAAACATCAGCGCCCAAAGCACTGCCGGCATGTCCGTGCGCACCCCGGGCGGGCTTGACTTCAACGGCGTACCTGTAAGGCGCCAGGGTTGACGATGTTGGTGGGTGTGCCTTTGATGAAATTGATGACGTTGTCAAACGCAGCACCAAAGAGCATTTCGTAGTTGGCTTGCTCAACGTAGCCGATATGGGGCGTGCAAATGCAGTTCTCCAGCCGCAACAGCGCCTGGCCTTGCAAAATGGGTTCGGTTTCGTAAACGTCTACTGCCGCTAGACCCGGACGCCCCCGGTTCAGCGCGCTGATCAAGGCATCGGGTTCTATCAACTCGGCGCGTGAGGTGTTCACGAGCAGGGCGGTGGGTTTCATGGAGAAGAGGTCATCGAGTTGCACTATGCCAGCGGTCTCGGTGTTCAGGCGCAAGTGCAGCGACAGCACATCAGCGGTTTCAAAAAAAGTGGCTTTGCTGGGGGCTGCTTCCAAGCCGTCTTGCAGGGCCTGGTCGCGCGAGGTCTCGCTGCCCCAAACTACCACCTTCATGCCAAAGGCCTGGCCGTAACCTGCCACCAATTGGCCAATCTTCCCGTAGCCCCAGATTCCGAGGGTTTTGCCCCTCAGCACTGTGCCCAGTCCAAAATTGGCAGGCATGGAGCCGGCTTTCAGCCCCGACTGCTGCCAAGCCCCGTGTTTGAGATTGCCAATGTACTGAGGCAGACGTCGCATGGCCGCCATGATGAGCGCCCAAGTCAACTCGGCAGGCGCTATCGGCGAACCAGAACCTTCGGCCACGGCAATACCTCGCTCTGTACAGGCGGCCACGTCAATGTGGGAGCCAATACGACCGGTTTGCACGATCAGTTTGAGTTTGGGTAATTTTTCAATCAGTTGGCGCGGCATGTGGCTGCGCTCGCGAATGAGCACAATGACATCCGCATCCTTGAGCCGGACCGACAGTTGGCCCAGTCCTTTTACCGTGTTGGTATAGACCTTGGCTTTGTACGCTTCCAGCCTGACGGCACAATCGAGCTTCCTCACCACGTCCTGGTAGTCATCAAGTATCACAATATTCATGGGGTGGCATTGTGCCTTGGCGTGGCCCTTTTATGGCCTGAGTCTGATTTTTTGAAGCGTGTTCCAGGTTTTTTTTTTTGGAGTGTCAACGTGTCTATCACCATGTCTTCTGCCTGTTTGCCAGTATTTACCACCATGCTCACCAACTTGAGCCATATGCTGGACAAGGCGCAAGCCTTTGTGGATGCTAAAAAGTGCGATCCCCTGGCCCTCACCCAGTTTCGACTGGCACCTGATATGTTGCCTTTTACGCGCCAAGTCTTGATCGCCTGTGACGCGGCCAAGAACGGTGTGGCCCGCTTGTCTGGGGTGGAAGCTCCGAAGTTTGAAGACAACGAGGTGACCTTGCCAGAGCTGAAAGCGCGTATCCAGAAAACCTTGGATTACCTGGCCACGGTGCCTGCAGACAAACTCGATGGCACCGAGTTGAAGGAAATAACCTTTCCGGTGGGGCGAGAAGGCACCCGGACCATGTTGGGCGAGGCCTACCTGAAGCACTGGGCCACACCCAATGTTTACTTCCACACCACCACCGCGTATGCCATGTTGCGACACAACGGGGTGGAGTTGGGCAAAGCAGACTTTCTGCTGGGAAATGCTGCGTAACTAGGCTGGCCCGCCCACTCCCTTTTTAGTGCCGTGTGGACGTTTGGGCCGTCAGGCGGTCGAGCTCGTCGCACACATCGCCCATACGACCTGACATGACCATGCGGCCTACCAGAGCCGGGGAGTTGCCAGCTTCAACCACGCGAACAATTCTGAGGGGCTTGCGAACCGGATGGGCAGTTCGTGTGCGTGGTGATTGAAGTTTGAAGCGGTTATTGCGGAGTACAGACGACACGGGCACGCCTTCTGGCTGAACCTGTGCAAGCGCCTGTGAGAAAGCTGGTGTTCTGCCTTGAGCGATAGCTGAGGCAGGCATAAGCCAACGCAACAGCCCATGCAAAGGCGCGAAGAGGTTGGGCGTGTCAAAAATGGCAGTGTTCATGGTGAGGCCTTGGAATAGTTGTTTACATCAACATGGTGTTGCGGATCAGGCCCACGGCCAGTCCTTCGATTTCAAACGGCTCACCGGGTTCGACCACAATGGTTTGGTAGTCGGGGTTTTCAGGATGCAGTTCAATCAGATCTTTATTGCGCCTGAAGCGCTTGACTGTGACTTCATCTCCTAGGCGAGCCACCACAATCTGGCCATTTTTAGCGTCTTTGGTGGCTTGTACCGCGAGCAGGTCACCGTCCATGATGCCGGCATCGCGCATGGACATGCCCCGAACTTTCAGTAGGTAATCAGGCTTGTGCTGGAACAAGCTGTTTTCCAGGTAGTACGTTTGGTCCACATGCTCTTGCGCCAAAATAGGGGATCCTGCGGCCACCCGACCAATCAGCGGCAAAGCCAGTTGCGAGAAGCCTGGCAGCGAGAGTGAAAACTGCTTGCTGCGCGATTCGTTGATGGAGCGCAGGGTGTCTGATTTGAGGCGAATGCCCCGGGATGTGCCACTGACCAGCTCAATGACGCCTTTTCGGGCCAGGGCTTGCAGGTGCTCTTCAGCCGCGTTGGCTGACTTGAAGCCTAACTCGGTGGCAATCTCGGCCCGGGTAGGCGGCGCACCGGTGCGGGAGATGGCGCTCTGAATGAGTTCCAGAATTTGTTGCTGCCGGGATGTGAGCTTTGGGCTTTCTAGCATGGCGACTCCTTGGGTGAATGTTGGGTCTTGCTGGGGCTTACCTGTCTGTCGATACTGTTTTAATGTCCAGTAACTGTATTTTTAACCAGTTTTAAAAAGTTTGCAAGTGGCTGTTATGAAAAATCAAGAAAAGATTGTTGTTTTGGGCACGGGGGGCACCATTGCCGGAACGGCTACAGAGGCGGCTGACAACATTGGCTACACCGCCGCGCAGGTCGGGGTGGCTCAGCTGCTTCAGGCCATTCCAGGTCTTTTGTCGTTACTGGGCGGGCGAACACTGGCGTCCGAGCAGGTGGCTCAACTTGATAGCAAAGACATGAGTTTTGAGGTCTGGCAGCGTTTGACGTTGCGGGTGCGTCACTATTTGGCCCAGGACGATGTACGTGGCGTGGTGATCACCCACGGCACCGACACACTGGAAGAAACGGCGTATTTTCTGCATGCCGTTTTGTCTGGCGGAGAGCCTTTGCGTAAACCGGTGGTGTTGACCTGCGCTATGCGCCCGGCCTCTGCCTTGGTGCCCGATGGACCGCAAAACCTCATGGACGCCATGGCGGTGGTGCTTGCGCCTGGCGCTTGCGGCGTGGTGGCTGTTTGTGCTGGCACGTTGCACACGGGGTTAGATGTGCAAAAAGTACACACGTACCGTCTTGATGCTTTCAGCTCGGGCGAGGCTGGGCCGTTAGGCTATGTGGAGGAAGGGCAGGTTCGTTTACTGAAAAACTGGCCTGTTCATGGAACGCCTGGCGCCCCGGAATTGCAAAATTTTGCGACCACTACGCAGTGGCCGCGCGTCGAGATCATCATGAACTATGCCGGGGCCAATGGCGCTGTGGTGGATGCTTTGCGTGGGCCCTCGGAGGCTGGACCCCTGCAAGGCCTGGTGGTGGCCGGTACCGGTAACGGCACCCTGCACCACAGCCTAGAGCACGCCTTGCTCAAGGCGCAGGCGGCAGGGGTAAAGGTGGTGCGCGCCACACGCTGCGCCAATGGCCGGGTACTGTCTACAGCGTCGGCAAAACTACCTGATTCGCAAGGCCTGTCGCCGGTGAAGGCGCGTGTGGCCTTGATGTTGGCCCTGCTGGGCTAGCGCTTCAACTGGCCAAGGCGGCAAAGGCCCGGTCTTTGATGTCTTCGACGCTGCCGGTGCCGCTGATAGCACGGTACTTGGGGGCGTTGGTTGGCTCGGTTTTGGCCCAGCCAGAGTAGTAATCCACCAGGGGGCGGGTCTGGGCGCTGTAAACGTCCAGGCGCTTCTTCACGGTTTCTTCCTTGTCATCTTCACGCTGGATAAGCGCTTCACCCGTGACATCGTCCAGACCTGCCACGCGGGGAGGGTTGAACTTGACGTGGTAGGTACGGCCTGACGCGGCATGGGAGCGCCTACCACTCATGCGCTCAATGATGGCGTCAAAGGGTACGTCTATTTCAAGCACGTAATCCAGCTTGACTCCCGCTGCCTTCATGGCATCAGCTTGGGGAATGGTGCGGGGGAAGCCGTCAAACAAAAACCCCGAGGCGCAGTCTGCCTGGGTAATACGCTCTTTGACGAGGTTGATGATCAGGTCGTCGCCAACCAGACCGCCAGCGTCCATGATTTTCTTGGCTTCAATCCCTAGGGGCGTGCCAGCCTTGACGGCAGCGCGCAGCATATCGCCGGTCGAAATTTGAGGAATGCCGTATTTTTGGCAGATGAAGGTGGCTTGTGTGCCTTTGCCGGCGCCGGGTGCGCCCAACAGAATGAGTCTCATGAATGTCCTTGGATTTATTGAAAATCAGGCAGCAAGCTGGGGCTGAAATCAACCCTCCACCCTGCTTCATTTTTCCAAGAGAATAGCACGGCAGAGCTTCCGGCTTGCTTACGACAGAACGGGTCGCACCGGGCTCAAGAGGACAAAAGCTGGCGAACCCGCGCGAGGTCTTCGGGCGTGTCCACACCGGGGCCCGGGGCCTGCGCGGTGACGTGCACGGCAATGCGATAGCCGTGCCACATGGCGCGCAGTTGCTCCAGTGCTTCGGTTTGTTCCAGCGGCGCCTGCGCCAGTTTGGGGAACTCGCGCAAGAACCCCACACGGTAGCCGTAGATGCCGATATGGCGCAAGGGCGCTGGCTGCGGCAAGGCGCTGGAATCCTTTTGGTCACGCCAGTGCGGTATGGGGGCGCGGCTGAAGTACAGGGCCATGCCCTGCGCATCAAGCACCACTTTGACCACATGCGGGCTCATGAAGTCGGCGCAGCTTGCAATGGTATGCGCGGCCGTGCTCATGCTGGCTAGGGGCCGCTGTATCAGCAACTCGGCCACGGCGCTGGCAAGACTGGGGTCAATCAGCGGCTCGTCGCCTTGCACATTGACCACGATTTCGTCGTTGCCCAGACCCAGCAAATGGCTGGCTTCGGCCAGGCGGTCGCTCCCCGAGGGGTGGTCGACCCGGGTCAACACAGCTTCTATGCCATAGGCCTGACAGGCGGCGATGATCTCTACGCTGTCGGCGGCCACCACCACGCGAGGCGCTTGGGCTGATGAGTTGCCTGTCAACACGCGTTGCGCTACGCGAACCACCATGGGCACGCCGGCCAGATCGGCCAGCGGTTTGTTAGGCAGCCGGGTGGATGCCAACCGCGCTGGAATAAGAACGGTGTAACTCAAAGCCCGAGTTCCTCATCGGTCATGACGCGCGCTTCTGCCTCCAGAAGAATGGGTATGCCGTCGCGCACCGGATAGGCCAGGCGCGCACTGCGAGAGCTCAGCTCCTGTTTGTCGCGGTTGTATTCGAGTGGCCCTTTGGTGATGGGGCAAACCAGCAGTTCAAGAAGTCGTGTGTCCATGTGCAGATGATAGCGTTGGGCTTTGGTGAGCCCTGAGCAGTTGATCCAGCCTTGCCAGGAGGTCTGGCGCCAGCGTCAAGGTCAGCGCAACCGCCAGGGCCTGCGGTTCATAACGCCACAGTTTGACCGCGTCTTTTTCGGTGCAAACCAGGGTGAAGTCTTTGTAAGGACTAAGGTCGAAGTTGTCAAAATCAAAGTGATCGGGCAAGGCCAGGGTTTGCGCCAGCACCAGCCCTTGTTGGCGCAGCATGATGAAAAAATCTTCAGGTTTAGCAATGCCCGCCAGCGCCAGCAAAGGCGGGCCGCCGGGTCGACGCAGCTCAGCAAGCGCAATGGGGCGTCCGTCAGCACGCAGTGCATGGTCTGCCAGACGGCGCTGCGCCCTGAAACCTGGAATGCTGGCAAGTGCCGGTTGGTTGCCGGTGTGCAGCACCAGATCCACCGGTCGGGGCCAGGGTTCGCGCAGGGGGCCGGCGGGCAATAAAAACCCGTTACCCAGGCCACGGTCGTCAAATACGCAGAGGTCAATGTCACGCTTCAGGGCCAGGTGCTGCAGGCCGTCGTCACTGATGATGATTTGAACCTGCGGGTAGGTTGCCAGCAAGGCGCGGGCGGCTTGCACCCGGCGCGGGGCAACAAACACAGGAGCGGAGGTGGCGTGCAGTATCAAGGCCGGCTCGTCGCCCACCTCGTGCGCCGCACTGTGGGCCAGCACTTCGCGGCAATCGCGGGTATGGCGACCATAGCCACGCGAGATCACGCCTACGCGCCAGCCCTGAGCTTGCAAATGCTTGACCAAGGCAATAACCACAGGCGTTTTGCCCGAGCCGCCCACCAGCACATTGCCCACCACTACCACGGGCACGCCTACACCTGATGCGGTGAGCCAGCCCCAGCGGTAGAGCCCTCGACGCAAAGCAGCCAAAGCGCCCCAAAGCAGCGACAGTGGCCACATTAGCCAAGCCAGCACCCCGCGTTGCCGCCAGGCTTGTGTCAGCGTTCGGTGAAGCAGGGAGTCGGCCGCTGCGCGTTGCATGCGCTCAGTTTTTGGCAGAAGTTGATGATTTGGCGGCAAAGGTGATTTGCACCAAACCCAGACGCCGTGCAGCTTCCATCACGGTGATGACCGCCTGGTGCTTGGCGCTGGCATCGGCGCTGATGACCAGCACGGATTCTTTGCCGGCTTTGGCGCCAGCTTCCAGCGCTTGCGTGAGTGCGTCCAGGCTGTTGCCCGCAACCGGCACCTGGTTGACGGCATAGGCGCCATCGCTGCTGACGGTTATCAGCACTTCCTTGGGGTAATCGCGCTGCACATCCGCATCGGCCACAGGCAGTTTGAGCTGCAGTTCGGTGAATTTGCTGTAGGTGGTGGACATCATGAGAAAGATCAGCACAACCAGCAGCACGTCAATGAACGGGATCAGGTTGATCTCCGGTTCTTCACGTTCACGGCGGCGAAAGTTCATCATCGCTGGCGCAACTGAATAAGGTGACGCACCAGGCGATCGGCAGCCAACTCCAGGGTGAGCAGGTAGCCGTCCACCCGGGCGCGGAAGTAGCGCCAGAAAATGAGGGAAGGTATTGCCACAATCAAACCAAAGGCGGTGTTGTACAGCGCAATAGAAATACCCTGGGCCAACTGCGCCGGGTTGCCACCCGTGGCGCCACCGGCAGTGCTTTGCGAGCCAAAAATTTCAATCATGCCCACCACCGTGCCAAATAAACCTAAGAGCGGAGCGGCCGAGGCAATGGTGGCCAGGGCGTTCAGGTAGCGCTCCAGCCGACGCGCCACCTGGCGGCCCGTTCCCTCCACCGCACTGCGCAAGTCGTCGTCGTTGCAGCGGGGGTTGTTGTTGAGGGCGCGCAGTCCACTGGCCAACACTTCACCCAGGGCCGAGTTTTGCTCCAGCTGGGTCACCACGCCAGGCACGGGCAGTGAGTTGCGGGTGAGCAAGATCACTTCGTCCAGCAGTTTGGGGGGCGCCACTTTGCGGGTGTCTAGGCTGATGAAGCGCTCAATGACCAGTGCCAGCGCCAGGATGGAGCAGGCCACCAGGGACCAGATGGGCCAGCCAGCGGCTTGTATGATTGAAAACAAATTGAAACTCCGCGCAGATGTAGGGCCCCGCAATTATGGACTACGCTTTTTGAGTTCGCGGGGTCAAACCGGCGACATGTTCGACTTTTCCTGTGCGCCTGACATGGTCGCGCAAAGTCACCCACAAAATACGTGGATAAGGTTGTGAATAAGTCTTCTGAAAGCACTTACCAGGCCCTGTCAGCCTGGGTTTTGGGGTTGATTGATGACAAATGAGGCAGTAAAAACAGAATGAAATCAACAACTTGCCACGATGCTGAGAGCGCATCGGCTCGCCCTTACCCAGGAATTCGGCATGACCTTCGGTTCTGAGGCCTCACCTTCTGCGCTGGCCCCCCGCGTCTGGCAGGTGGGGGCGCTCTGTCGCGCCGTGGCCGATGCGCTTGATGCCCGCTTCAACCCGGTGACTGTGCGGGGCGAAATTACAGGTTTTTCGCGCGCCTCCAGTGGCCACTGCTATTTGTCCCTGAAAGATGAAAGCGGGCAAATTCGCTGCGCCATGTTCCGCCGGGCTGCCAGTTTGCTGGACTTTGCGCCGCGCGACGGTGAGCTGGTTGAAGTGCGCGGCCGCCTGGGTGTCTACGAGGCCCGCGGTGACTTGCAACTCATCATCGAGAGCATGAGCCGAGCCGGGCAGGGCGCCTGGTTTGAGCAATTCTTGCGGCTCAAGGCCAAACTCGAAGCAGAAGGGCTGTTTGCCACGGCCCGTAAGCGCCCGCTGCCCCTGATGCCGCGTGGCATTGGGTTGGTGACCTCGCTGGGGGCGGCTGCGCTGCACGATGTCATGACCGCCCTCCAGCGCCGCGTCCCGCACATTCCCGTGGTGCTGGCGCCGGCCTCGGTGCAAGGTGCCAACGCGCCTGGCGAGCTATGCCTGGCCTTGGGTAACCTGTACCAACTTGCCGGGTCAGAACAGGGGCTGAAGGCTGATGCAGCGGCCCCAGTGATTGACGTAATATTGCTGGTGCGCGGTGGTGGCTCCATGGAAGACCTTTGGGCCTTCAATGACGAACAACTGGCGCGCACGGTAGCGCAAAGCCCGGTGCCGGTGGTGTGTGGCGTAGGCCACGAGACCGACTTCACCCTGGCCGACTTTGTAGCCGACCTGCGCGCGCCCACCCCCACCGCTGCAGCCGAGCTGGTGGCGCCACCGCGCGAGGTTTGGCTGGGCGCGCTTGACAGCGTGGAAGACCGGCTTCAGGCAGCGGTGCTGCGCCAGTTGGACACCCAAAGTCAGCGCCTGGACCTGGCTGCGTCACGGCTTGGACGGCCATCGCACTTGGCGACACGCCAGCGTATGCGGCTAGATGCGGCTTCGCAGCGCTTGCAGTTCGCCGTGCAAATGGCCTGCCGCACCAAGTTGGACAAACTGGGGCGGCAGACAGAGAGCTTGCCGCAGGCCTTGCAACGCGGGCTCAAGCGCACGCACGATCAGCTCCAAAGCGCCAGTCAGCGCCTGGGCTTGCTCGACCCAAGTCTGGTGCTGCAACGCGGTTACGCTTGGCTCAGTACCCCAGATGGGCAAACCATCAGCAGCGTGCAGCAAACCCAACCCGGTCAGCGGCTGCACGCAACCCTAGCCGATGGTGAGGTTGATTTAACCGTGTCAAAGAAGTAGCCCGCAAAGTTTCTACAATCCCTCTTTTCCAACCAACCGACCAACTCACGAGGACCTCATGGAACATACCCTGCCTGCCCTGCCTTACGCGATTGACGCCCTGGCTCCCCATTACTCCAAGGAAACCCTGGAGTTTCACCACGGCAAGCACCACAACGCCTACGTGGTCAACCTCAACAATCTGCAAAAAGGCACTGAGTTTGAAGCCATGTCTTTGGAAGAGATCATCAAGAAGTCCAGCGGTGGCGTCTACAACAACTCCGCCCAGATCTGGAACCACACCTTTTTCTGGAATTGCATGAAGCCAAACGGTGGCGGCGAGCCCACAGGCCCGCTGGCAGCAGCCATCACAGCCAAATGGGGTTCGTACGCAGCATTCAAGGAAGCCTTCGTCAAATCGGCCGTGGGCAACTTCGGTTCCGGCTGGACCTGGCTGGTGAAGAAGGCCGACGGTTCTGTGGACATCGTCAACATGGGCGCAGCCGGCACCCCGTTGACGACTGGCGACAAAGCCCTCATGACCGTGGACGTCTGGGAGCACGCCTATTACATCGACTACCGCAACATGCGTCCCAAGTTTGTTGAGACTTTCCTCGACAAGCTGGTGAACTGGGAGTTTGCTCAGGCCAATTTCGCCTGATTGCCAGCCCACATCAAAAAAACCACCTGCGGGTGGTTTTTTGCTTTGTGCCTTTCTGAAATTTTGCTGTCAGGCTATTTAAAGGCTTGCGGTGGGCACTTGCCTTCTCACAGGAACCGGCTTATTTCGCCTCAAATGGCCTGCCACTGAGCTTGGCGCCGGCTTTAATTCCCCGCTTTTCGAACCAGCCCTGGTTCATTTCCAGCACAAAACGCACCGGTTTGTCAGAGCAATGGGCATCGGTGGTCTGGGGCTTCATGTCAGCCAAATTGACGATGGTGCCGTCGTCGGCCACAAATGCGGCGGTCAAGGGCAGAAGTGTATTTTTCATCCAGAAACACTGGGATTCAGGGCGTTCAAAGACAAACAACATGCCTTCTGATGTGGGCATTTCCTTGCGCAGCATCAGCCCCGTGGCGCGTTGTTCGGGCGTGCCGGCCACTTGTGCATCAATCAAATGCATGCCAGCAGAGATCTTGATGCGCTGCAAATTGAGTTGCGGGCCAGTTTGGGCGTAGACCGGTGAGGTCAGCAGGGAAAAAAGGCCGATTAGCGCCAGGGCAATGTATTTCATGGTTTGATTTTGGCGTATTTTTTAGAATGTTCAGGCGTAAAAAAACCCGCCAGAGCGGGTTTTTTGACAAAAGAGTCAAGAATTACTTCTTGGCTTCTTCTTTCTTGGCTGGAGCGGCAGCAGCTTTTTCTTCAAGAGCTTTTTTCTTGGCAGCAGCTTTTTCTTCTTTGGCTTTTTTCTTGGCAGCAGCTTTTTCTTCTTTAGCTTTTGCGGCGGCAGCAGCTTTTTCAGCTTTTGCGTCAACTTTAGCTTCGGCTTTCACTTCAGCTTTAGCTGGGGCAGCAGCAGCAGCAGGAGCGGCTTTAGCTGGGGCAGCAGCAGCAGCAGGAGCAGCTTTAGCAGCAGGAGCTGCGGAAGCGGCAGGCTTGGCTGGATCAGCAGCGAAAGCGCCAGCAGCGAAAAGACCAGCAACCAAAGCGGCGAGAAGTTTGTTCATTTTCAATTTCCTTGAGATAACGTTATTTCAAAAATTTCCCCCCATTGAATTGGAAGGGCTAGTCCGTAACGGGGCTCAAGAAGCTCTGGTTGACAAACTTATGCAATTTAATTGAGACTAAAATTCTTTTCGCTTTCAAAAAAGTGTTGGCGTCAAGGAAATAAGGCTGTTTTTCGAACTTAAAACCTCGTATCAACGCCATTTAGTGAGATTGAGTTCTATGTACCAGCACATCAAAGTTCCTTCGGCCGGGCAAAAAATCACGGTCAACGCCGATATGTCGCTGAACGTGCCCGACCACCCCATCATTCCCTATATAGAGGGTGATGGTACGGGGCAGGACATCACGCCAGTCATGATCAAAGTGGTTGACGCCGCTGTGGCCAAGGCTTATGGCGGCCAAAAAAAAATCCATTGGATGGAGGTTTTTGCAGGCGAAAAGTCCACCAAGCTCTATGGCCCTGATGTCTGGTTACCTGAGGAAACCCTGCACGCGCTTCGAGACTGTGTGGTCTCCATCAAGGGCCCCCTGACAACCCCCGTGGGCGGCGGTATCCGCTCTTTGAACGTCACTTTGCGTCAAGAGTTGGATTTGTATGTCTGCCTGCGACCCATTCAGTACTTTGATGGTGTGCCCAGTCCGTTGAAGGAACCCGAGAAGACCAATATGGTCATATTCCGCGAGAACTCAGAGGACATTTACGCCGGCATTGAGTTTGAAGCTGAATCCGTCCAGGCCAAAAAGTTGATCAAGTTCCTTCAAGACGAGATGGGTATCAAGACCATCCGTTTTCCCGATACCTCGGGGGTAGGGGTCAAGCCGGTGTCGCGGGAAGGGACTGAGCGTTTGGTGCGCAAGGCCCTGCAATACACGATAGACCATAACAAGCCCAGCCTGACCATCGTGCACAAGGGCAACATCATGAAGTACACCGAAGGGAGTTTTCGTGATTGGGCCTATGCCCTGGCCCAAAAGGAGTTTGGCGCCGAGCTGATTGATGGCGGGCCTTGGTGCAAGCTCAAAAATCCTAAAACGGGTAAGGAAATCATCATAAAAGACAGCATCGCCGATGCGTTTTTGCAGCAAATCCTGTTCAGGCCGGCCGAATACAGCGTGATCGCCACGCTCAACCTCAATGGGGACTATTTGTCCGATGCCCTAGCCGCCCAGGTGGGTGGTATCGGCATTGCCCCGGGTGCCAACCTGAGCGACACGATTGCCGTATTTGAAGCCACCCATGGCACATCGCCCAAATATGCGGGCAAGGACTACGTCAACCCGGGCTCCGAAATACTCAGCGCTGAAATGATGCTGCGCCACATGGGCTGGAAAGAAGCCGCAGACCTGATTATTCGGGCCATGAAGAAATCGGTCCTGAGCAAGAAGGTAACTTATGACTTTGCCCGTCTGATGGACGGTGCTACCCAGGTGAGTTGCTCGGGCTTTGGCCAGGTCATGATCGATAACCTGTCAACCCCCTGATGCCGAGGTACGGCTTAAGCAGGGCTCGCGCACCAAACGGCTTGGCTGAACAGCCAAAGCGGTTTTTTTATCACTGTTGCTTGAATGTGGCAAAACCGGCACCAATTCAAGCATGCGCTGCAAGGCATCTCGTCGCTCTGTAGAATGAATTTATGGCAACAAAACCCCCTGTAACTCCCCCACCGTCCCCGGTCCGCAAGGCTGACCGGGATGATGGCGGCTCCGTCGTGCTTGAACGGCGAACCCAAAAGACGCAACCTCCGCAAATGCACCAGGTCCTCATGCTCAATGACGACTACACCCCCATGGAGTTCGTGGTGGTCGTGATTCAGGAGTATTTTGGCAAGGACATGGAGGCGGCCACCCAGATCATGTTGAAAATTCACCTCGATGGCAAAGGCGTCTGCGGGGTCTATTCCAGGGATGTGGCCTCTACCAAGGTAGACCAGGTCATGGAGGCCGCTCAGCGTGCCGGCCACCCCTTGCAGTGTGTGAGTGAGCCCGTTGGTTTTTAGAAAGAAGAAAGCGTGAAGGCATGTCTGCCCACCTGGTATTTAAATCAGATTACAGTTATTCATCAAAGTAAGGCTAAAAAGGAAATCACATGATTGCCCAAGAATTGGAAGTAAGCCTTCATATGGCATTTGTCGAGGCGCGACAGCAGCGTCACGAGTTCATCACGGTCGAGCATTTACTGCAGGCGTTGCTGGATAACCCCAGCGCGGCTGAAGTGCTGCGTGCCTGCTCAGCCAATATTGATGATTTGCGCAAGTCGCTCTCCAACTTCATCAAGGACAACACGCCGCAAGTGGCGGGCACTGACGATGTGGATACGCAGCCCACATTGGGTTTTCAGCGTGTTATTCAGCGCGCCATCCTGCACGTGCAGTCGACGGGTAGCGGCAAAAAGGAAGTCACCGGTGCCAATGTGCTCGTGGCCATCTTTGGCGAGAAAGACTCGCACGCCGTTTATTACCTCCACCAGCAGGGGGTGACACGTCTGGATGTCGTCAACTTCATCGCACACGGTATCAAGAAAAGCGATCCGCAGGAGCCCACCAAGTCGGGCGAAGCGCAACCCGACAGCGAAGAAGGCGGCGCAGAGAAGAACGAGAAGTCATCGTCCCTGGAGCAGTACACCATCAACCTCAACCAACTGGCCAAGGAAGGAAAAATTGACCCCTTGATTGGCCGCGAGTATGAAGTTGAGCGTGTGATTCAGATCCTGTGCCGTCGCCGCAAAAACAATCCCTTGCTGGTGGGTGAAGCGGGCGTTGGCAAAACGGCTATTGCCGAGGGCTTGGCCTGGCGCATCACGCAAAAAGACGTGCCAGAAATTTTGGGCGATTCCATCGTTTATTCCTTGGACATGGGCGCCTTGCTGGCAGGTACCAAGTACCGTGGCGACTTCGAGCAGCGTCTCAAAGGCGTGCTGAAATCCTTGAAAGACAAGCCCAACGCGGTGCTGTTCATTGACGAAATTCACACCTTGATTGGTGCTGGTGCTGCCTCCGGTGGAACGCTTGATGCCTCCAACCTGCTCAAGCCCAGCCTGAGCTCGGGCGCCTTGAAATGCATTGGCGCCACCACCTTCACCGAATACCGCGGCATCTTCGAAAAAGACGCAGCCTTGTCACGTCGCTTCCAAAAGGTCGATGTGGTTGAGCCAACTGTGCCCGAGACGGTTGACATTTTGAAGGGCTTGAAGTCCCGATT
>CAJCCO010000129.1 GCA_903960915.1 uncultured beta proteobacterium | reverse complement strand
TGGCTATTGAACTGGCCAATCACCCAGAGAAACTGGCTGGCATCAAACTCAAACTGGAACGCAATCGACTGACGACGCCATTGTTTGATACGACTAGCTACGCCAGGCATCTGGAAGCGCTCTACACAGAAATGTATGCCAAGGAAATAACTCATATTAATTATGATAAATGTGATAAATAATTTCAATTAACAGAAAAAATAATATTATGACAAATAATACAAAATTGTTAATTTATATCCCCACCTATAACCGAGTAGAACGGTTAAAAAAATGTCTGAAGTATCTAAAAAAAGAGCTCAGCGCTGGGGTTGAAGTCTATATATCTAACAATGGCAGCACAGATGGTACTGCAGAATATATTGATTCACTTGACTGGGTCACAGTAAGTCATAATGAAAATAATATCGGTGCCAAGGGAAATTTTTATAAAGCCTTTCAACTTGAAAAAAAGGCTGGTTATGTATGGCTGCTCGGTGATGATGACTACGTTGTACCAGGCTCAATTAATGGGCTCTTGGGGCTGCTAGATCAGGGAGCCGACTTCATTTTTTGTAACACCATGGCTGCCCCTTTAGAGGATATGACAAGTACATTCGAACAACTTGACCGTGGGCAGTTACCCGTTGGAATTATCAAAGGCAAACTCCAGGGAACCTACAAGACGTTTTTTCCAGATCTATTGCGTCCTGAAATTGCGGATACCCTGTTGGGTGAATTCATGTGTCTCTGCTTCCGTCAGAATGCAATTAAAATACCACCAATTGATTCGCTTGAAGAAATATTCCCGCACACAGGTGTACTGATTAATTCTTTCCATGTTAAAACACCTGCCATATATTGTTCAGATGTTAGAACTGTCAACTTTTGGGGAAGCCAGGAATGGATAAAGGACTACGATTACCTTTTCCCGACTGGCATGCATTATTTGGCGACAGAGTATCAACACAAATACAACCTTAATCTTTGGCCTTACTATTTCAAGTTGCTGTCTCAAAGCTTAAAAAGACAAGCAAATGGTAGCTCTATGGCAAAGCCGATCAGCGCAGAAGTTAAAGCTGATTTATTTGATAAATTGATAACCATACTGAATTGATTGAAATGATAGTGAACTTAAAACTCTAGGGAATGACATGGCATCGACTGAACTACCACACATCAATCTTTGCATTATTCAGCCTGCAGGGTATGTTCATTCACTTGGTTTTTTGGATCAAGCGCGTTATTTCAGCTTTCAATTTAAAAGACTTGGAGCAACAGTCACGATTTCAAAGAATCGGTTGAACCATAGAGGAATTAACTTTGTTTTTGGTGCACACCTAGGGTTCGACTCAACTTTAAGACGCCGTTTTAGCTGCATTTTTGTTAACTTGGAACAATTAGGCGCTAATGGCGCAGTGGTCAACAATGATTACATAAATCTGTTGGAAACTTCACCTGTTGTTGATTACGATAGAGCTAACGCTGCAAGTTATACAAATCGTCCTAATGATATCCCCATTATTTCTTTTTTGTATGCGCCTTACCTTAAAGAAAATGAGGAATATAAGCTTTCTGAACGTCCTATAGACATTCTATTTATAGGTAGCCTTAATGAACGAAGGCGTGATTTGATCAAGCGGATAGAAGAGCAGGGACTGGAAGTTACTCAGTTTGATTTTCCGTTGTACGGACCCGAAAGGGATAAATATATCCAACAGGCAAAATGTGTTTTCAATGCTCATTTTTATGCCAGTAGTCGTCTAGAACAAGCACGAGTTTCACACTGTCTATCCCTAGGAACACCCGTAGTTTCTGAACGTACAGCCCTAACATCGGGTCCTAGCGAATTCAATGATACGGTTTTTTGGACCAATGAAAATGAATTGGCTTCTTTTTTTCTAGGCTATTTCAAAACAGAAGATTATTATGCTGAAGCAGAAAAACTTATAGCACAATTTAGAAAAACAGATCCAATTGCGGACTATAACGTAGTGTTAAATCTAGCTTATGAATTATCAAAGATTAATGATGAACAGCATAAAGGCGATGACTGGCATCCAACACTTCTAAATATCTTCGCTGGAAATGACTACAGACCAGGATGGCTTAACCTCAGCACTAGGGTGAATAACTTACCTGATATGACGCTGGATCTTGGGAAACCCATCAGTTTGCCCCTGAGCCAAACTGGTATTTATACAGGTCCCCTCGAGGTGATAGCGAACAGCATTGAGTTGATGTATGTAGATGATGTCGGACTTGTGTCAGAGAGTCTTGAACACTTGATGCGCAACAGTATGAACTTACTGAAGACTGGAGGTGGATTACTGATTAAAGTCCCCTACCGTCTATCACAGGCTTACTTCGAAGAGCTTTCCTGTAAACGCACGTTTAGTGAATCATCGTGGACCAACTACACAGATAAATATTGGCTAATAAATTGGTTTGAGTATGCTTTTAGACTTGAAAAAATTGAGTATATGGACGCCCAGTCAATCATCTGTAGTGCTACGAATGCAATGTATATGAATGTGCTGTTGATAAAAATTGAAACATCAAATGCGCAGAAAAACCTAGCCCGTGTTATGCGTAATGATTTTTTAATTTCCGATTGATTTAAATGAGTATTCTATGAAAGCAGTAATACTAGCCGGCGGTCTTGGCACCCGCATATCAGAAGAAACATCGACCCGCCCCAAGCCGATGATTGAGATCGGCGGTAAGCCCATCTTGTGGCACATTCTCAAGACCTACTCCCACCACGGCATCAACGACTTTATTATTTGCTGTGGCTATAAGGGCTACGTCATCAAAGAGTACTTCGCCAACTACTTTTTGCATATGTCTGACGTCACCTTTGACATGAGCAAGAACAGCATGGAAGTGCACCAGCGCAACGCAGAACCATGGAAGGTAACTCTGGTCGATACGGGTGACGAAACCATGACCGGTGGGAGAGTCAAGCGCATTGCCAAATACGTCAAAGACGATGAAGCTTTTTGTCTGACCTACGGTGACGGTGTGAGTGACGTCAATATCACGCAGCTCGTCGCTTTTCATAAAGCACAAAACGTTAAAGCCACCCTGACCGCCACTATCCCCCCCGGTCGCTTTGGCGCATTGGACCTGAAGGGGTGCAAGGTCAACACCTTTTTAGAAAAGCCCAAGGGTGACGGCGCCATGATCAACGGCGGCTTCTTCGTACTGTCCCCGCAGGTGATTGACTACATCACCGACGACACGACAACCTGGGAGCGCGAACCGCTGGAGCGCCTTGCGCAGGAGGGCAACTTGGCCGCCTACCAGCACCACGGCTTTTGGCAGCCCATGGACACGCTACGCGACAAGGTTCACCTTGAAGACTTGTGGCAGTCTGGCAAAGCGTCCTGGAAGGTCTGGCCGTGAACCCCGTTTTTTGGCACGGCAAGCGCGTCTTGCTCACCGGACACACTGGCTTCAAGGGCAGTTGGCTTAGTCTATGGCTGCAATCCATGGGCGCCCAGGTAACCGGCTACGCCCTGGCGCCGCCCACCAACCCCAGTCTTTTCGACATGGCTGAAGTTGGCCAAGGCATGACCAGCGTAATCGGCGACATTCGCGACCTGGCCAACTTGCAAGCCTTGTTTACGCAGCACAGCCCCGAGATCGTTATCCACATGGCGGCGCAACCTTTGGTGCGTTACTCCTACCAAAACCCGGTAGAAACCTACGCCACCAACGTGATGGGTACCGTGCATTTGCTAGAGGCCGTGCGCAACACCCCTGGTGTGAAAGCCGTGGTCAACATCACCACCGACAAATGTTATGAGAACCGCGAGTGGGCGTGGGGCTACCGTGAAAACGAACCCATGGGCGGCTTTGACCCCTACAGCAACAGCAAAGGCTGCGCCGAGCTGGTCAGCGCGGCTTATCGTTCCTCCTACTTCAATGCCAATAACTACGCCCAACACGGCGTTGCCACCGCCACCGTGCGCGCCGGCAACGTCATTGGCGGTGGCGACTGGGCACAAGATCGCTTAATTCCCGACATCTTGGCCGCCTTTGAGCAAGGGCGCAAGGTTGCCATTCGCAATCCAAACTCTATTCGTCCTTGGCAGCACGTCATGGAGCCTTTGCGTGGCTACCTCACGCTGGCCGAACAATTGTTTGAGCATGGCCCCAGCTTTGGCGAGGGCTGGAACTTTGGCCCCAACGACGAAGACGCCAAGCCGGTCGGCTGGATTGTTGAGCAGATGGCCGCGCTGTGGGGCTCCAGCGCCCAATGGCAAATAGACACCGGCGAACACCCGCATGAAGCCCACTACCTCAAGTTAGATATCTCCAAAGCCCGTAGCCGCTTGGACTGGCATCCTGCCTTGCGACTGCAAGACGCTCTGGCGCTCACCATCGACTGGTCTAAGCAGCGCCAAGCCGGCGCCAATATGCGCCAGCTCACACTGGCTCAGATTCACGCCTACCAAGCCCTCACCAGTTAAGTCATTACTTAGAAGCAAGCACCTTATGGAAAACGCAAAAACCCAGGCCCTGCGAGAGCAAATTGCCAAACTCGTTGACGAGTACGCTGCTATCGCCCTAGCCCCCCAGCCCTTCTTGCCCGGGCTCACCGTGGTACCTCCATCGGGCAAAGTGGTGGGCGCTGAAGAACTCAAAAACATGGTTGAGGCGTCATTAGACGGTTGGCTAACCACTGGCCGCTTCAACGCGGAGTTTGAGAAAAAGCTGGCCGCCTTCATCGGCATCAAACACCTCATCACCGTTAACTCCGGCTCTTCGGCCAACCTGGTAGCCTTCAGCACGCTCACCTCGCCCAAACTAGGCGCACGCGCTATTCAAAAGGGCGACGAAGTGATTGGCGTGGCGGCAGGTTTCCCCACCACGGTCAACCCCATTCTGCAGTTTGGTGCCGTGCCGGTGTTTGTGGATGTTGATGCAATCACCCACAACATTGATGCGACAAAAATAGAAGCCGCCATTGGCCCCAAAACCAAGGCCATCATGCTGGCGCACAGCTTGGGCAACCCGTTCAATTTAGACGTGGTGAGTGCCCTGTGCAAAAAGTACAACTTGTGGCTGGTTGAAGACTGCTGCGACGCCCTGGGCACCACCTACCGTGGCCAGATGGTCGGCACTTTTGGTGACATTGGAACGCTCAGTTTTTACCCCGCACACCACATCACCATGGGTGAGGGCGGTGCGGTATTTACCAATAATGACGAACTAAAAAGCATCGCCGAGAGCTTTCGCGACTGGGGCCGCGATTGCTACTGCGCCCCTGGCAAAGACAACACCTGTGGCAAGCGCTTTTGCCAAAAAATGGGCAAGCTGCCCGAAGGCTACGACCACAAATACACCTACAGTCATCTGGGCTACAACCTCAAAATTACCGACATGCAAGCCGCCTGCGGCCTTGCCCAGTTGGACAAAGCCCCGGCCTTTATCCAGGCCCGCAAAGACAACTTTGCCTTTTTGAAAGCGCGCCTGAAAGACTGTGAAGAGTTTGTGCACCTGCCAGAACCGACCGAGCACTCAGACCCCTCATGGTTTGGCTTCCCCATCACGCTTAAAGACAACTGCCCCGTCACCCGACTGGACTTGTTGACTTACCTGGACCAAAACAAAGTCGGCACCCGCCTTCTTTTTGCGGGCAACCTGACTGCTCAGCCTTACATGCAAGGGGCCAAATACCGCGTGAGTGGTGATTTGACCAACACCGACAACGTCATGAACAACACATTCTGGATTGGTGTGCAGCCTGCACTGACGCGCGAGATGCTGGAGTTTGCAGCAGCAAAGATCGAAAGCTACCTCGGCGTGAACTTTTAAGTACAAATTGAGATGACTGCTCCAACCCCAAGCTTTGACGCCAAAGTCTTACGCAAAACAGTGCTCGATATGGCCTATGCCGGTTCGACCGTCCATATCGGCTGCGCCTTCTCGATCATTGAGCTGCTGGCTGTGTTGTACCGCAAGCATTTGCGTTACCCCGGCAACAACCCGCTAGCCGCAGGCCGTGATTACTTTGTGCTCAGCAAGGGTCACGGTGTCATGGCTCAGTACGCCTGCATGCGCGAGCTAGGTTGGCTTAAGGATGAAGCATTCACGGGCTACTTCACCGATGGCAGCGACCTAAAAGGGTTGTCTGATTCCCGCATCCCAGGGTTAGAAGTGACCTCTGGCTCCCTGGGGCACGGCTTCTCAGTCGGCGTTGGCATGGCAATGGGTGCCAAACTGCGCGGAACCGATCAAAAAACCTATGCGCTGGTCGGTGATGGAGAAATCAACGAGGGCCCAATTTGGGAAGGGGCTTTGTTTGCGGCCCACCACGCCCTTAAGCACTTCATGGTGATCGTGGATGAAAATGGTTTTCAAGCCATGGGCCGCACTACAGACGTACTCAAACTCGGCTCTATTCAAGCCAAGTTTGAAAGTTTTGGTTTCGAAGCCCTCACCATTGACGGCCATGACGAGACTGCAATTGACAGCGCTATCAGCCAACTTTGGGCCAGCAACTCAACCGCCCCGAAAGCATTAATTGCCAAGACCGTCAAAGGAAAAGGCGTGCCGTTTATGGAGAGCAACAACCTGTGGCACTACACGCGACTCAACCAGCAAACCTACATCCAGGCCCTGGACGCATTGGCCGGGAGTGAAGCATGAGAGCCGCCTTTTCTGACACCTTGGTTCGCTTGGCCAAGGCCGACCGCAATGTACTGCTGCTGACCGGGGACCATGGCTACGCCTTGTTTGACGACTTTCGCCGCGAGTGCCCAGCTCAGTACATCAATGCCGGAATTGCCGAGCAAAACATGGTTGGTATGGCTGCTGGTTTGGCACGAGCGGGCTTTCGGCCCTTCGTCTATGGCTTGAGTGCTTTTATTCCGGTCCGTGTAGTTGAGCAAATCAAACTCGACATCGCTCATGACAGACTGCCGGTGGTATTGATTGGTGACGGTGCCGGGTTTGTCTATAGCCATCTGGGCACCAGCCACCAATCGACTGAGGACATCGCATGCACCCGGGCGATTCCCGATTTGTCGGTCTATTCGCCCGCCGACCGCTTTGAGGTAACGGCGTGCATGGAACTGGCGTTCTACTCAAAGGCGCCCGTCTATTTGCGCATGGGCAAGTCTGACCGTGGCGATGTGCATGCGGCTGACCTTCACATCACGGCAGGCGACTTGTTGCCAGCCAAAACGGGGCAAACTGGAGATATCGCCTTCATTGCCACCGGGTCCCTCGTGCGCACGGCGGTAGATATTGCCGCCGAGTTTTATCCCGGTGCGGCGGTGTGGAGCGCCCCCGTCATCAAACCAATCAACGCCAAGCAAGTAAGCGCTATTTGCGAACAAAGCCGTGCCGTCGTGGTGCTGGAAGAACATTCTGTGCTGGGTGGTTTGGGTTCCGTCATTACCGAGATCGCCAGCGAGTTTGCGCCGGTGCGCATTCTTCGGGTGGGTGTGCAGGATCGTTTTTCGCATTACTGCGGCACGTATGAGTACCTTCTAAAAGAACACGGCCTTGATCGCCCTGCTGTTGCGCGCCGAATTCATGACTTTATTAATGCGAACTAAACGATGCGTCTAGCCATCCTCGGAGCCACCAGCCAGATTGCCAAAGACCTGGTGCAGTCGTTCGCCGCACAAAGCAGCCACGAACTGGTGCTTTACGCCCGGCGCCCAGACGCTGTCACGCATTGGCTGGGTAGCGTTGGCTTGTCTGGCCGCTATGTGGTGGCCGAGTTCGCAGCATTCAGCACTGGTGAACACTTTGACGCAATACTGAACTTCGTCGGTGTAGGCGACCCAGCCCAAGCGGCGGCTATGGGCGCAGCTATTTTTGACGTTACGCTCAAATATGACGAGTTGGCGCTGGACTATGTACGCCAACACCCCGCCTGCCAATATATCTTCTTGAGTAGCGGTGCCGCCTATGGGGGGAATTTTGACGCCCCTGTCGACGAAAACACCAAGGCGGTGATTGCCATCAACAACCTGCAACCGCAAGACTGGTACGCCGTAGCCAAACTGCACGCCGAATGCCGCCACCGCTCGCTGCCCCATTTGCCGATTGTTGATATTAGGGTGTTTAACTACTTTAGCCACACCCAAGATATGGAGGCACGCTTTTTAATAACCGACATGGTGCGGGCCATTCGTGACAAGACGGTGTTGAAAACATCGGCCAGCCCCATTATTCGTGATTTTTTGCATCCTAGCGACTTCCATCAATTGGTCAACATGATACTAACCGCACATGCATCCAACGTATCTGTCGATTGTTACAGTCAAGCGCCAATAGATAAGGTATCACTGCTGGCAATCATGCAGGAAAATTTTGGTTTGTTATATGAAATTCTG
>CAJCCO010000128.1 GCA_903960915.1 uncultured beta proteobacterium | reverse complement strand
TTCTGACCGACTTGTCAGGCGTTACGGCAGGCAAGGTGTCTCGTGCGGACGTAGCCGACTTCATTTTGTCGGAACTGAGCATGCCGCATTACTCCCGAATGACCCCGCTCCTGACCTATTAGGCCTGTCGGTAAGATTCGTTACAGGGACTCATCACGCTGTCAAGCACTGATTGGATCGATTTTCTTTTGTGGTTAACGGTTTTCGGCTTTAGCGTGATCTGAAGCGGCGAGGAAACGGGAACAGACTGCACATTTACAGACGGCCTTGTTGCACTTATTGTGCGGGCCCAGATACGAACCGCTCGGCGGGGCTCCATTTGCAAAACGGGTCTATGCCAATGCATTCCCCTGAATCTTATCGAGCTTTCCCGCCGCCGGTCTGACCTGTCTACTGCATCTTCAATTTCACGTCTTGCAGAAAAATAATCGAATCTACTACGCCACCACTACTAACGGATTGCTTGGTTTAACACTTACATAACGGGGATCGAAGGTACTGCCCTTGGTCATCATGGCCCACAGAATTCGTGCATTCTTATTTGCCATCGCCACAGCCGCCTTTTGCCAGCCAGACTTTTCTCGCAGCTGATTCAGCCACCTTGATATGGGGTCATCGCGTTTTTGTGCTGTCATTACCGCTGACTTTGCACCCTGTATCAGCAACGTGCGCAGGTACATGTCACCGCGCTTTGTGATGCCGCCCAGACTAGTCTTCCCGCCGCTAGAGTTTTGCCTTGGCGTCAACCCCAACCAAGCACCAAACTGCGCACCGTTCTTGAACTGATGAAAGTCACCAACCGTAGCCACCAAGGCGGAGGCGGTGATCGGTCCAACTCCCATAAGCCCTTTAGCTGCCTTGGCCTGGGCGTCATCTTTGATGTGCGCATTGATGCGGTCATCGCACCATTGGATTCGTGTTTCAAGACCTTTCCATTGGTCATAGGCCTCCTGAATTACAAGCCGCGCCAATCCAGAGAGTTCGTTGGTGGCATCTTCCAACATATCGTTCAACCTCGCACGCAATTTCTCCGGCTTTATAGATACGACTAGGCCGAACTCGGTCAACATGCCCCGGATACGATTGATGCTCGCTGTCCGCTCTTCCTTTAACCCCTCGCGCAATCTGTGCACACACAATATGCCCTGCTGAACTGTGGACTTGACTGGCACAAAATGCATGTTCGGCCTGGATGCAGCCTCGCAAACAGCAGCTGCATCATTGGCGTCATTTTTGCCACGCTTGCCCTGCACCCGATAGGGGGCCACAAGGTGGGCCGCGATAACTTTGGCGTTCAAGCCAAGGGCAATAAGCTTACGAGCCCAATGGTGGGAGCCTCCACAGGCCTCCATAGCCACTAAGCATCCTGGCGGCAGCTGCGCACACCAGGGCAAAAACTTGTCTCGATTCAACTGACGGTTGGTGACCAGTTTGCCGCCAGCATCCACGGCGTGAATCTGAATCACCGTCTTAGCCAAGTCGACGCCAACTCGTGTAATCGCATTCATGGAACTTCCCCTTTCAAGTTTAAAGATTGACTTCCGCAATCCAATCTTGGCACTTTATGCCGCTACCTGAAAGTGGGGAGTCCCTTCGTATTTGCGAAAACC
>CAJCCO010000127.1 GCA_903960915.1 uncultured beta proteobacterium | reverse complement strand
CTTGAAGTTTGTAGGCAAGCTGGCGCTCCAGAAACTGCCGGTTGTGGGTGGGCGTCTCGCCGTTGAACAGTTTTCTCCACAGGGCCTTGATCTCGGGAAAAGGCAGGTTGGGCAGTTCATGCACCTGGGCCACAGCAGTCCGGGGTGGGGTTGCGGGCGTTTTGCTGGTTTTCATGTGAACCTCGTTCATTTGTTGATGAGGTCTGTATGAACGCTCTGGTCACCAGAGAAGCCAAGTAAAACTTTGCGCTCAGTGGCAGGTATCTGACGCTTGACCGGGCTTGACTGGCGCAGCCGGACCAAGCCCTTTGCGAGGATGGATGCGATCTCCAGGCGGCGCTGCTCTGGGGTCATGCGCTCCGGTGGTGTGTGGTTTGTTTCATGCATTGGTTAGCGGTCCTTTTTGTCCAACTTGCTCGAAGCAAAATTGTCCTAAAGGACTGCGGCCAACGCCATGAGGGAGTTGCGGACGAACGCTGGTGGATGCGGGCTAATGCGAAAAGCCGGACTGGGGCCGATTACTTTCTGTCTGGAAATTGGCCGTTATTTATAAATCGGTCAAAGGTATCTTCCTCTGGCTCCCCGTCGTCGTGCTGAGGCTGCCGCCACTCGGCTTCAGGCATCAATAGCAGGGATAGCGTGTAGTCGTAATTTCCTGCGATCTTCGACATCTCTGTCAGTTCAACATAGGCAGGCTCACGCGGAAACCAGACCTTTGCCTGTATTGACTGAGATTGCGCGGCTCCTGAACAGTTATCGCTGTAAACCAATGACGCGCGCGGGACGGGGATTGTCCGTTTGCGTGTTGCGAAATACGCGCCAGACTTGAACGCAGACTCGTTCGATTTTGCCCACAGCATGTGATCGTCGCGGCTGGCCACAAGGACTGCTCGCTTGTCTGCAATCTCAATCCATCGCAATGCAGCTGCAGTCAGGGATACGCCATACCGATCGGCACAGTGGCCCAGGAGATCAAAACTGACTGACTGCCCGTCAACTTGCTTTCGGAAATCGTCAAGTGGCATCAACAACGTTGAAGCAAACAGATCTGCGTCGGTTTCAATGTTGTTCTTGTTGCGATCACCAGTCTCAATGTCATCGTCACCGCATTGGAATTCGCTCTGCTGATGACGATGCAGAAGATAGTGGCCAAACTCGTGCGCGATCGTGAAACGCTTGCGCCCCTCGGATCGGACTGCACTGTTGTAGAGGATCAACCACTTCGATCGTGACTTGTTTGCCTTCAGAAGGCCGTCGAATCCGTCGAGGTCTTCGCCTTGAATCTTGTCGATCGGGGAATCCGCAAAGCACTGCCTTGAATATTCCTGCGCTAACTCATCAACCTTGACCGGAAATCGTTCTGGGCCGAGCACCATGTTGAGCATCTTCGAGATACGGTTGGCCTCAACCATGGGACCTTTCGCCTCCGTCATTCATCCTCCCAGGCTTCAAGGATTTTTCGGATCTTCTTCTTGTCTGGTTCGTTCATGGTTTTGAATTTGCGGAAGAACGCTTCATCAAGCACTTCCTCGTCCGGTGTGGCCAAAGATTCCGTGAGCAGGAACTCGGCAGTGACATCGAGGACGGCCGCAATCTTGCCAATCTTTTCAGCCGATGGCTTCGGATCGTCTTTATTTTCCAGCTCCCAGATGTAGCTTTTGCTGGACTCTGTCAGTTCTGCCAGTTGGTCAAGGCTGAGCTTTTTTTGCTTTCGCAGTGCGCGGATCTTGTCGCCCAGGGGTGAAGGCACTGTTTTCTCCTAAATTGTTTGATTCAAACCCAAAATAATACCACCGCACCGAACGATTACGTACCTGCTTGACAAACCCATTAGGAGCCCCACATAATTCAATCAAGTTCGGTACACCGAACGATATTGGTCGCCAATGCTTGGTGAGTGCTGTCGACCCAACACTGTAGGCCCTGAATGCGCCAAGTTAAGGGAGGCGTATGGCGGCCATGTCTTTAAAGGAAAAACCACCAATGGCAGCCTTCAATTACCGTGACCTCGTTCGATTGATCCCACCGCGCAGTTGGAATTTCTATTTCAATGCACGAGCAATTCCGTTGCTCGAGGGGGCCTCTTGGGATCAAGCTGCTGAGGAGTTGCACCAACCCATCTTGTCAGCGCTGGAGGCGTTGACCGACGACAGGCAAGCGTCCACATACGCTGAACTTCGTCGTGTCAAGACTCTGGCCCAATTGCGTGGTGTCCAGGCGTTGCGCAATACCGTGCCGCTGGGTGACGCGATGCTGGATGATTTTGAGCACCATGTGAGTGACGCGGAGCGTTCGCTGTGGGCTATGACAAACTGGCCTGGACGTTTTGCCATCGCTGAGGCTTTCCTGAATGCTGATGCGGAAGTTGGCAAGCGTATTTGGCGGCGCATCCATCTGCCGCCAGGCCAGGTATTGCATTGCACAGCGGCGGATATCGATCCACTCAGGCAAGCATTGGCAGAGGCATTTACGCCTCGCAAGGGCCGTCCCCGGGCTTGTGAGGTTGACGTGCTGACACGCCACCTGGACGGTGGAGTACAGCTCGATATTCGCGTTGAAGACAACCTGCAACGCAACCTTGAGTTCGGTGCAGACGATCGAACCACATGGCGTGACATCCGTCCGCCGCTGCGCATGACAGTGATCATCTATCCGGACAGCGGTGTGATGGACTTGTTGGTCTTTGGTGGTGAGAAAGCCCGCAAAAAGATCCTTGCACCTCTTGGCACTCATGTATTCAAGCATCCAATCGAACCCTTGGCGGTGCCGCAACCACTCTTTCTGTTGAATCGCTTGCGTCACGGCGCCAACTGTGATGAGCACAGTGGATTGGACTTGCGTGATCACGGAGTTGGCAAGGTGCGGATTTCGGAGTTCCGTGTGCGATCGATTTCAGCACCGCTATGCGATTACTCGATCAAGTCTCCCTCTGAGCGGACCGCACCTGATGCCCTGGAGTGCTTACAGGCTCAACACCTTCACTCCTTGATGGGGGGAGGATTCAACATCATCAGTGCAGTTGTGAGTCTGTATTTCGAGCCTGAGGGTGAGTCCCGTAAGGGGCGTACGGTGCACATTGGACTAAAGCCCACAGGAATCAGCAATCTGCGTGACATGGAGGAGGCTGACGCGCGGCTGGCAGAGGCACTGATGCAGGCGCTAGGGGTAATGCAGATCCCACCGAACTCGACTTTGCCAGCACCGGCAACCGAAAACAGCGGAGAGGTCTGAGTTGGGGCCAATCAATGCACAAGCCATGGCCGCACTCTGCGCGATTCTGGAGCAGCCGACACATCAGTTGCTGCCAGATTCCGTTTGGACAACTGGACAGCCATCGATTTACCAACATTTGCGCAGCAATGAGGCGTTGAGCTTATCTGGTGACGTTGCGGAGTGTGTCCTTTGCCCTGACTGCTTGAGTGTTTCAGTTCGACCAGTGCCAACACCTGCAGGAGCTGAGCACCCCTATCAATGCTATTGCGGTGAGTGTGGTTGGATTGATCTGCCAAAAGAGCAGCAAGGCTTTGGCAGGTAAATCCATCCAAGGTGGCGATCTGGCTCAATGTAGCCTTAGGATTGAAAATTCGGCATCCAGTTTCCGAGGTGGTAACAGGGAGACTCTGGCATCTTGGCGCGCGGGAGCACAAGCGCAAGCGACACAACTTCTTTTTTGGGTGTTTGCTCAGTGATGACGCTAACGCAATTCAGGGGGAAATCGACCGACTTGCGTCTCCTGGAACGGAGGCTGTAATCACAACAAGTGATCTACTGGCTCTTCAGTCCACGAACTTGAAGGGGCGTCTATTCATACCGCTGCAAGCCATTGCGCAACTGCGCAAAGGGAATTTTGCAATTGAAGGTCTGGATGCCTATTTTGATGGACTCGCCCCCACAGCAGTTACCGATGAGACTTCACTGCGCCTTCTGCACAGCAAGCGTGTTGCACTGATTGCGGGAACCGAAATTTCATTGTCACCCCAGGTTTACGGATTCCTGAAAGTACTGGATCAGGCCGACGGTGATGAAGTCCACAAACGCAAGATTGCTGCCGCACTAGGTATAGCTGAGAACTTCCGCTATGCCGATATCAAGAAACACCATCGCACAGTGTTTGACACCTTTGTCCAGAGCGACCAACAAGGCAATTACTGGTTGCACCCGGATTTCCTAATTTTGGAAAGGGGGGTATTGATCAGAGAGTAAGCCCCACATACCCCAAGCATTGACCAACTTCATGAGGATCCACCATGGCCGGAAAAAATCAACACGTTGTACCCCGCGATGACCAATGGGCTGTTCGCGGCGCTGGAAATAGTCGCGACACCTCGCATCACCGCACCCAGGCAGAAGCTGAACGCGCGGCACGAGACATCGCAATGAATCAAAAAAGTGAAGTTTTGATTCATGGAGAAAACGGTCGCATCCGCGAGCGCAATAGCTACGGAAACGACCCTTATCCGCCGAAAGGCTGACCAGCGCCCTAGACAGACTCTCCTACACAGCCCGGACTAAACATCCGGGCTTTTTTTCGTCAATTTGGATTGCACAAGGCCTATTTGCTGAATTTGCCCACCCTGGTTGTCCACTTTGCCCACCGGTTTGCCCACCCCCCCAATTCGAAACTGGCAGCACGTTTTAGCAATCACATGAAAGGACCAAAACGTGAGTGTCAAACACCTCAACCAACGCCAACTGGCCGACCGTTGGGACGTTAGCGAAGCCACACTGGAACGCTGGCGGACCGAAGGTATCGGACCGGTATTTTTGAAACTGCAAGGGCGCGTGCTGTACCGCGTCGAGGACGTGGAAGCGTTCGAGACCGACAGCCTGCGCAAGAGTACCTCTGAGCGTGCCGACGCGGGAGGTCCAGCATGAGCCGCCTGACCATCGAACAGGCGATCGCCACTCTCGCAGGAGATTTGGCAACGCATTCCAGTGACGTTTTGTTCCATCTTAAGAACGAAGCCGCTGACCAGCTAACTGCTGCCAAGGCAAAGGCCGATCACGTTGATCGCGCCATTGAGATCAAGTTCGCCGATCGTGCCCATGGTCTTCGTCTGGAAGCCGGCAAGGACACGGGCGTTGTCCATTTTGACGATGGCCGCGTGCGTATCACTGCTGACCTGCCTAAGAAGGTTGACTGGGATCAGTCAAAGTTGGCAGAAATCACTCGCCGGATTGCAGCCAATGGCGATGACCCCGCCCAGTACGTGGAGATCAGCTACCGCGTGTCCGAAACCAAGTTCGGCGCATGGCCTGAATCACTTAAGTCGGCCTTCGTACAGGCACGCACTCTCAAAACTGGCAGGCCCAGCTTCCGTCTCGCACTCATTCAGGAGTAACCACCATGAAGTTCCCAAGTTTCAAAAAGACGACCACCGTCAAGGCTTCCGAGCCCAAACCGCCCTTTGTCTTACCGAGCGCACCGAATTCATTGTTGCCAAGGCTGCGCAAGCACCTGTCTTTTCATTCGGTGGCTTTGCCTGATTCCGTTCGCATTCCCGCAAACGGAACGACACGTCCCGACGAAGTAATTCGTACTTTGACCAATGCGACGATTGATGACATTGCATTTGCCATCCAAGGTACAGAAGCCGAATGCAGTGCAATCATTCGCCGTTCAGGGGCCCTGAAAGAACTGTACGAGGCAGCGCGCAAACGCGGTGCACATGGCACTACGACGGTTGCAGACGCTTTTGCGTCCCTGTCTGACGAGGAGTTGCGCAAATGAAACTCCCCATCATTACTGCGGACCAGCGCCTGGCCGAACGCCGTGGCGTCAAAGGCGTGCTCGTCGGAAAAAGCGGTATCGGCAAAACCTCGCAGCTGTGGACCCTCAAACCCAGCGCCACTTTGTTCTTTGACCTGGAAGCTGGCGACCTCGCAGTCGAAGGCTGGGCAGGTGACACGGTGCGCCCACGCACATGGCAGGAGTGCCGCGACTTTGCCGTCTTCATTGGCGGCCCCAACCCGGCGCTGCGAGATGACCAACCCTATAGCCAGGCGCACTTTGATGCGGTGTGTCAGCGCTTTGGCGAGTCCTCCGCCATGGACAAGTACGACACCGTGTTCGTGGACTCAATCACTGTGGCCGGTCGTCTGTGCCTTCAGTGGTGCAAAGGTCAGCCCCAGGCCTTTTCAGAAAAAACCGGCAAACCTGATAGCCGGGGTGCTTACG
>CAJCCO010000126.1 GCA_903960915.1 uncultured beta proteobacterium | reverse complement strand
CCACCTGCCAGATTCACCACCAGGGGTTGGCGTTCAGCCGCGTGATGTTCGATGCACTGCGTGCACCGGGCGCACAGCCCTCCTGCAGCGATTCAAAATCACCGGTTGTGACTGTCACCAATTGATGCGCTGATCTACCTCGTAGTCGGGAGCGGGTTGTGCCGCCAGATCCCAATCGGGCTCCATGTGCACCCCCTCATCCGTCTGCGCGTCGCAGTCATCCCACAGCGGTGGTCCGCCTGGCCGCGCCCCGGGCCAGGGTGCGCTTGCTGGAGGCGGCTGCTTTGCAAGCCGCGCTGCAGGCGTTGCCTGCCACCACTGCCCCGGTTATTGCGCTCTACGCCCGCAGCACCTTGGCCGCCCCGCCCACCGTGCACCAGCAACCCATGCCCGAAGATGCTGCCGCTGCCGCGCAGGAGTTGTTTGCCGTGCTGCGCGACCTGGACGCCCAGGGCGTGCAGGAAATCTGGATCGAAACGCCGCCCGACTCTGCCGCCTGGGACGGTGTGCGCGACCGCTTGCAAAGGGCGGCAACCCGCGTATAAACTTTGCCTCTGATCTGCCATCGGCAGGCTTCATAAAGTGGGAGAGAACATGACCACAAACCAACCCACGGCGAAACGGTTGCCGGGTTTCTTTTCGAATGTGTCGCAAACGCTGTTGCCCGGTTTGTTGCTGGGACTTTCACTCGGGTATGGCGCGCCTCTTTGGGGCCAGAACCTAGAGACCCAAGTCCTGGACATCGCCTCCTCCCGCCTCGACGAAGCCGCGCAACCGGTGAAACTGCCCTTGGTGCTTGAAGCCATGCCTGGCAAGCCCAAGGCCGTGCTGCTGGTGTTGCCGTCGCAGGCCAAGTCGCTGGACGTGACCCTGCCCTCGGCGCAGCAGGTCAAGCGCTTTGAGCCGCTTCACCACCCCATGAGCCGCAACCGGCAGGCCCTGCTTGAATCTGGGTTGGCCCTGGCCTGGATGGGGTGGCCCTCAAAGGCAAACTTTGGGGTGTCAGTAGGTGCGCACCCTGACATGCAAAAAGACATTGCCCGTGTGATTGAGCACACACGCCAGCGCTGGCCGGGTACCCCCATCATTCTGAGCGGTACCGATGGTGGCGGTTACACCGCGCTGGCCTACACGCTGGAGCGCAGGGCCAGTGCGGAGGGGCTCTTGGTTTTTTCGCCCTATTGGCTGCGCCATCGGCAGGAGCCGGTGGAAACTCTGAAGGGCCTCAAAGCGCTTGTGCTGTACGACACCTCAGGCGAATGCCTGGCCTTCTCGGCGCTGGAAGTGGAAGAAATTGCCAAGCGCGCCAATTTCACCCGCCTGCCGGTACACGCCGGCAGCGAAGGTGTTATGGGTCGGTGCAGTGCCGAGTCGGCGGTGTGGCTGAAATCTGCCGATGCGCAGTTGCCCTTGCTCATAGACCAATGGCTTAAAGCCCAGCCCTTGCCAGAATACCTCGGCCCGGCAGAGCCAGTGCGCACCGCCACGGAGCGGGTGATTTTGGCGCCGGGTAAGGCAGGTCAGGTTGAAATATCGGTGCACACGCCCCCAGGCCCGGGGCCGTTTCCCGTGCTGGTGTTCAACCACGGCGATGTGGAGATGGACCACTCCACGGTCAAGTACAAAGCGCGGTTTCGTGACCCGGTCATCACGGCCACTTTTTTGAAATTGGGCCTGGCAGTTGCTATACCGGCACGCCCCGGCGTGGGCCGTTCGGACGGGCGTTACAGCTACAGCCATTACGCGGTGAACGATGGCGATGCCAGCTACAAAGCGCGCCAACACAGCGAAGCCGTGCTGTCCGCGCTGAACGGCTTGAAGCAGGCGCCCGACCTCAGGCAGGACCAACTGCTGCTGGCGGGGCAGTCGGCCGGCGGCGACACCGTGATGTACATGAGTACCTTGGCCCTGCCCGGTTTTCGTGGCGTCATTAATTTCGCTGGAGGCCGCTCCAACCACCGCCAGGGCGAAAACCCGACGTTTGAGAACAAGATGATGATCGACGGTTGGGCCGACCTGGGGCGCGTGGCCAAAGTGCCCGCCATGTTGGTGTTTGCCGAAAACGATTCGCGCTACAGCGCCAACACCATCCGCAAGTCGGCGCAGGCCTACAGGGACGCTGGTGGTCAGGCCGACTTGTTACTTGCCTCGCCCCTCACGGGCGATGGGCATTTCATCCATCAGAGCCCAACGTTGTGGTCAGCTGCCGTGGCGCGTTTCATCACCGGGCTTAAGCTCGACAACCAAGTGCTGGACAAAAATCTGCTCGTCCCACCAAGCACCGCCTCGCTAGCCACTGCGGCCACCCATCCCGAATTGTTTGACTTGAAGCGTGTGCCCTCACAAAGCGCGGGCTGCCAAGATTTGTACCAGCGCTTCTTGAACGCCCCCTTGCCTCGCTACTTTGCCGCGGGTGCCAATGGGCGCGGCTGCGGTTACAGCATTGGTGCAGGTGCCAGTGCGCTAAAGGCGCTTGATCTTTGCAAGGGGTTCAGTACGCAGTGCGTTATCCACGCCCATAACCTGTTGCTGGGGCCTGAGCCGCAACAGGCACTACCCGTCGCGCCCGCCACGGCGTCTATGCCGCTCAGCGATACCGCAGCTTCATCACCAAAATCGTCGACGCCAGCGCCACCGTGATGACGTTGGCAATCACAATCGGCCAGGCATTGAGCAGCAGGCCGTAGACCAGCCAGCCGGCGACGCCGGCGGTGAAGGCGCTGTACATCAACTGGTTCAGTCCGAAGCGCACGAGGTGCTGGGTCGCAAATTCCCGCACTTGCCACAATCACAGGCACTGTTTGACGCCATCTGGTCAGAGGCCACCTGGGTGCAAGACCTGGACGAGCCAGCAGACGACAACGACGTCAGGCTGGTCAAAGTCGCCAGCTTGGCCGGTGCCGAAGTCTTCATCACCGGCGACAAGCGCGTGCTGATTTGGGGCCGCGAGGGCAACATGCAAATCCTGAGCCCCCGGGATGCATGGATGCAGTTGTTTGCGGGCAATGATGGCGCTTGAAAAAGCGCCGAAGTAGGCCGTGCAGGTAGTACGCCATGTGCTGCCCAGCTATACCTTTGGCGATGTCCAGTTTGAGGTGGTGCACGCCGCTACATGCGAGCAGCGGTAAGAAAAATGGACTTATTAGAATTAATTTTTCATTGTGTTGAGGCTATAGTGAAAACAACGAGCCGGCTCAGGAACTTGATCGAGTGAGCGGGCGGACTGCAAAGATGGAGCACCGGGTTTCATGAGAAATTTATACCTGTACGAAAAAGCAGCGTATGGCTGTCAAAGCCATGCTCCAAGGGGTTTGCAGCCATTTGAACAACAAGATGTATCGACTGTGCCCGGATGTATCTACCGGGTTTTGCGGCCTACATTACGTTAGGCTTCACACAAACTATGTCCGACACCACCATCGACAAGCTTGCGTTTCTAGCCCTCGGCTGGTTGCTGGGCCTGCTCGGGCCAGTCATCGTAGATGGCATCAAGCGTCGGCGCGAGAACACCCTCGGCAGAGCCGCGATCCTGACTGAGTTGACCGAACTCGCAGGAATCCTTTCAACTGCGGCCTATGGCGCGCGTATGCGACTCGGGACCGCAGACAGACAGTTCCTTGAGTGGCTGAAGATCACCTTGGAACAGTACGCAACCACACCCAAACTTCAAGAGTTCATCCCCAGACTTCGTACCCAACTTTCGTGGACTGACGATCAACTTAGGGCAGTAGCTCAACATATGTCGGCAGACGAGGGGAAGGGAACAATGCTTCAGCACTATCCAGTTCCCCTGCTCGATTCGCGCGTATCGGCACTGTGGTCTTTTGATACGTCGTTTCAGCGACAGTTGCTTGAGATTCGTAGGAACGTTGCCATTCTTGATGACGTAGTCGATCGCTCGCGCAAGTACTTTGACATGACGTTCACCAAGCTGGAGGGAAACAACTATCAGCTCGTGACCGAGAATCTGACGCAGACCTACGAGCTGTACGCTGAGAGAGCGATGACTGTCGTTGACCAAATCAAGTCGCTGAGGGTCGGCCGCGAGTGAGGCCTAACCCCTCGCTCAAGCGGAGCGCCAACGGCAGGCCACCAGGCCCGGTCTGGCGGTACGCGGTACATTTTCGCCAGCCCGGGCCTGACGTCCTGCCGTCGTCGCCCGCTTAGCTCGAACGTTAGGCCCCATAAGGAACTCGACCGCATGCCTACCCCGAAGAAGGACATCGAAGCGCACTACTTCCGACGCTTCCAGGCACTTCTCCCGAGCTTTCCGCAAGGCATCGTCACCCCAACCGAAGAGCCTGACTTCTTGGTAACTGAGAAAGATGCAGTGATCGGCGTAGAACTGACAGAACTGCATCGCGAAGTACAGGCCGGTGCCGTACCGCCGCAGGCAAGTGAGGCAATGCGCCACCGCGTCGTGGGTCGCGCACAAGAACTTTACGCTGCCGGTGGACATCCACCTGTTCGCTGCACTGTCTTCATGAATAACAACCACATCAAGAAGGATCAAGTTGAGAGACTCGCGGCGGCCATCGCCCACATTGCCGTCCGAAATCTTCCGAACTCGAACTCCTCAACGCAGGAATCGTACGATTTGACTAACAGGTCGGACTTTCCGGAAGACTTGGACACCGTGTCGGTCGACAGACTGGATACGATCACTGAAAACTTCTTCAGTTGCCCCGGTGCCACCTGGGTCGCGCCCCTTTCATCGGTCGATATCGAGCGCGCGCTTGCTTCTAAGGAAGGGAAGTACTCAACCTACCGCAAGAAGTGCGATACAGCGTGGTTGCTGATCAACGCTGACATTAGCGCGATGTCGACTTGGTACGACTTTGATGCCAATGCCATAGCCGGTCCGTTCAAGTCCAGCTTCGATAGAGTTTTCGTGTTGCGCCACTTCGACAGCAAACTTCATGAACTCACCCTCGAGCCGTGAATGTGGCCTAACCCCTCGCTCAAGCGGAGCGCCAACGGCAGGCCACCAGGCCCAGTCTGGCGGTACGCGGTACATTTTCGCGAGCCCGGGCCTGTCGTCCTGCCGTCGTCGCCCGCTTAACTCAAACGTTAGTCTCCCAGAGGTCACGTCACCTTGACACCCGAAATGTCATACATTAAATGTACGTATGATCAAGTTCGAATGGGATCCGCCCAAGGCAGCGGCCAATCTCAAAAAGAACCAAGTCTCTTTCGATGAGGCGAGGTCCGTCTTTTACGACGAGTTTGCTGTCCAGTTCTTCGATGGAGAGAACTCATCAGACGAGGATCGCTTTCTGATGTTGGGCATGCGCGCCGGCGCGAACTTGCTCCTCGGCTGTCATTGCGCGCGCGAACATGGCGAGGTCATCCGCATCATTTCCGCTCGCAAGGCAAGAAAGCGCGTTCTACCAAGGTGGCTAACATGAAAGCTGAATACGACCTCTCCAAGCTGAAGGCCCGCAAAAATCCATACGCATCAAAGCTGAAGAAGCCCGTCACCATGCGGCTCTCCGAGGATGTTGTGGCGTATTTCAAAAGCATGGCTGAAGAGGCTGGTATTCCTTACCAAAGCCTCATCAATCTCTATCTGCGCGACTGTCTTGCCAGTCATCGCAAGTTGCAAATCAAGTGGCCACAAGCGGTCTGATCTGGCTGCCTGGCCTTGGGCAGCCAGTGAAAAACACGAGCGTGAAGCAAGCGCAGCAAAGCATGTTTTGTTCATCGTGCGTGACCTTGAGCGCACCGCAGCGCTGTTCTGTCAGGCCTTGGGTGCTGTGGAAGTCTATGACAGCAAAGATCGTCAGTTCTCCTTGTCGCGCGAAAAGTTTTTCCTGCTCGGTGGTGTATGGCTGGCGTTTATGCAGGGCGAGCCGCTTGGGCGTTCGTACCGCCATGTGGCGTTTGCCGTGGATGACGATGAACTTGCGCTTTACGAAAGCCGCTTGATCGCCACTGGTGTGGAAGTGAAGCCCCCTCGTCCGCGTGTGGAGGGAGAAGGGCGCTCTTTGTATTTCTACGATTTCGACAACAATCTGTTCGAGTTGCACACGGGTACCCTTCATGAGCGACTTGAGAGGTATGCGCGGTGATTTACAACAAACTGAACTGAGGATGACAACATGCTTCAATTGCGCCCGAGCTGTGAATGTTGCGACAAAGACCTTCTACCCGATTCCACAGAGGCACGCATTTGCTCTTTCGAATGCACCTTCTGCGCGTCATGCGCAGAGAACGTGCTGGCGGGCAAGTGCCCTAACTGCGGAGGCGAACTGGTGGTTCGCCCTCGTCGTCCTGTATCCAAGTTGATCAAGTTCCCTGCATCCACCGAACGGGTCGTGAAGCAGCATGGCTGCTAAGAGGCGCAGGCCCGTGGCTGCCATCTTTTCATGCTTGAAACCGGATACCTTCAACCCGAAGCCATCGCTTTGTATGAGCGGCTTGGTTACAGCCACCGAGGCCCGTTCGGCCCGTACACGGAAGACTCCAACAGTGTGTTCATGCACAAGTCAGTCGCTGGTCTGCTTCGCTGATGGTTCTGTCGGCGTGAAAGCCAAAGTTCAGCCACAGTCCATCAACGCTTCAACCCCGCATAGAAATTTTCATGCGGCCCGACCGCCAGCAGCATGGCCTCAATGGGTGCCGTTTTGTGCGGTTGCAGTTCATAAGCCAGCAGAGTTTCCTGACCGTTCAGTTTGAACTTGTAGACAAAAACACCCGCGAGGTCGCCTTTCTTTTCCTCGCCGAGTTGCGGATTTTGAAGAATGGCCTTGATGGCTTCATCCAGCACTTTTTTATCGCGGGCGTGCAGTTTTTTGGCTACCCGGTTGAACGATGGCGAGGCGCTGACTTGCAGCATCAGCCAAACTCATATGGCGCAGCCAGTCCGGCTTTGACTTCTTCACGCGAGAGCATGGTGTCTTGGATCAGGCGCAAAGGCATGTCCGGGTTGTCGATCACGGCTTTGCCGATGCGTGCCCAGTACTCAATTTGCCGTGGCACAGAGCGGTGCTCGGCGGCGGCGTAGGGTTTGGCGTCTTCGACCAACTCGTCAGACAGTTTCATTGCAACAGCCATGGTGCATCTCCTTGATTGGGTTGTATTTTGCAACCAATCGATGTTTTGTGCAACCTGGCAAGACTTTGACGCAGCTTGAGTCATAGCGCTTTGGGGTGCGAATGCAGTCCTGACACCCCTATGAAGTGGCTCGACACAATCAAATGGGACGACAAAGGCCTGGTGCCGGTCATCGCTCAGGAAAAAGACAGCGGCGATGTGCTGATGTTCGCCTGGATGAACCGTGACGGATAGGCATTTCAACCGCATGAGGCCAAGTATTGCACGCTGGCATCCCACTGAATTCGCCTGAAACACGCGATTTGCCACCCCACCTGCCAGATTCACCACCAGGGGTTGGCGTTCAGCCGCGTGATGTTCGATGCACTGCGTGCACCGGGCGCACAGCCCTCCTGCAGCGATTCAAAATCACCGGTTGTGACTGTCACCAATTGAT
>CAJCCO010000125.1 GCA_903960915.1 uncultured beta proteobacterium | reverse complement strand
GCAACCGGCTGAGCCGGCGCCCACTACAACGTAATCGAAGGCTTGCAAAAAGCATCTCCTGGGTTGATATTTTTTTCGTACTATAAACTTCAGAAATGCCAAAGCAAGTACTTCAACCCTTCACTTTTCAAATTGAAACGCAAGGGCCTCTTACTGTTTCAAACACCCAGCAAACCCCCCTCTCATCGCTAGGGGTTGACCCTAGTGAGCCCCGTCTGCTGCGCTCACTGCATGTGTTGCAAGCCTTATCGCAGCACCCCGAAGGACAAAGCCTGGCGCTTTTGAGCGACCAATTGCACATTCCCAAGGCATCACTGATGCGCCTGCTTCAAGCGCTGGAAGACGAAGGCTACGTCCAGCGCGAACTCGACCGCCAGACCTTTACGCTTGGCCCAACCTTGAGTAGTCTGAGCCTGCGCACTTTGCAGCACAGCGGCCTCTCGCAGCGTTATCGCACCGTGCTGAGACAATTGGTGCAACGCCTGGGGGAAAGCTGTAACCTCACCACGCTGGCCGAAGGCACGGTGCTCTACCTCGACCGGGTTGAAACCAGCCACCCCTTGCGCATGACGCTGGGACCGGGTGCGCGCGTCCCCTTGCACTGCACCGCCAGCGGCAAGCTGTTTCTGGCCGAAATGAATCAGCACGACCAGCGCGCACTGCTTGAGCGCATGCCGCTGACGCGCCAAACCGAACAAACCCTGTGTGACCTGCACTCGCTCAGCGCTGAGCTTGAACGCACCAAACGTCAGGGCTACGGCTTGGACAACGAAGAGTTCATTCGCGGCATGATTGCCATTGCCGTTCCCGTGCGAAACGCCCAAGGCGAGTGTGTCGCAGCCGTGGCGTGCCACAGCCCGACAGCGCGCTACGACCTGGATGCGCTGACGGCCTGCGTTGGCACGCTGAAACTGGCTGCCGTGCGGATTGCAGACATTCTGGAATCGCCGCCACGCAGTGCCCCGCACGCGGCCGGCTAAAGGCATAGCCGTCCCACTTTACAAACTTTCCCCAGGACTTAACTTTGATGCAAGCTTTCCTCAAGTGGCTAGACCGTGCCCCCCTGTTCTTGCTGATTGCCCTGGCCGTTTGGATGGCAGGTGCACCCTTCACACCGGAGCCCCATCTGGTTGAAAAACTGCGACTGTTGTTTCAAGGTGCGCTGACACGCCCCCTGGATATATTCGACTTGCTCATGCATGCTGCGCCCAGTGTGTTGCTGGCCGTCAAGTTGGCACGCCGGCGCAAAACAACAAATTAAGCGCATTACCCAGCAGGCGCAGTCTGTCGAACGGCTCTGCGCAAAGTCGATGCTGCGTTACTATGAGCGTCTTTAACGACTGGCTGACTTGGTCCACGACATTAACAACCGATGATTGCAAGGCCTACCATGAACAAATTTTTCTGTGCCCTTCTTGGTCTGGGACTGGCCATGGCCCTCCCCTTAGCTAGCGCGCAAAGCGCTAAAAATGCAGCCGCCAAAACCCAGACAGCCTCAAAAACCCAGGCAGCCTCCGCTAAACCCATCTGCCTGGTGGCCAACTTCAGAACCCTGGCCTTGGAGACCTACCACCCTGAGGAGAGAAGCACCAAGACCGAAGCGTGGCTGAAAGCCAATGGCGCCGATTGCTCCGTGGATCAAATTTTGATCATCCGCGCCAACCGGGCCCATTGGCTTGGCAATGCCGACTCAGCCAGTCTGATGGGTATGGTCGATGCCATTGCAGAAACCAAGTTAAGAGGTCAGCCCCAGCTCCTTGCGCAACTTTACGGTGCCCAGGGCGTGGAAAACAAAGCCAGCACCGAAACCACCAGCACCACGCCCAATGCGGCGGCCCTCCCCCCCAAACCCAGCGCCCCAGCCGTCCCGATTGCCGCGGTGGTGGTAGCGCCTGCAGTGACTGCAGCCAAACCCTGAGCCTTGGCTTTAGCTTTATTTCCGCTTTAGCCCGCCAGCTCGTTCATGGCGACCCTGAAAACAGCACGCAAGCCCAGGCCCAGGCCTAGTCCTGGTCCTGGTCCGGCCATTCTTTCAATCCGGTCCACCGCAGCCGCCTGAGGCATAAGCGACGAGTGCCCTTGCAGGGGACCGTCGGTGTGCCCATAAGTGCCACTGTCCCGTATCATTGCCCCCTGCTTGATCACCACGAGCCCCCATGATTCGTCTTACAGAACTCAAACTTCCCCTGTCTGCCCTGCCGGTAGACAGCCGCCGCGCAGTAGACGCGCCCGCCGAAACCGAGGCCGACCGCGCCCCGCCACCCCACCCGCTGGAGGCCTTGCGCCAGGTGGCGGCCCAGACCCTGGGCCTTGCGGTAGACGCTATTGCCCAGCTGCAGGTTTTCAAACGCAGCTTCGATGCGCGCAAGGCCGAACTGCTGGCGGTGTTCATTGTGGACCTGACGCTGACCGATGCCGCCCAAGAAGCCGCACTGCTGGCCCGCTTCAAAGACCATCCGCACATTGGCCCCACCCCCGACATGCGCTACCAACCCGTTGGCCACGCACCCGCCACGCTGGCGCTGCGACCGGTGGTGGTGGGCTTTGGTCCCTGTGGCATATTTGCCGCCCTGCTGCTGGCGCAAATGGGCTTCAAGCCCATCGTGCTGGAGCGTGGCAAAAGCGTGCGCCAACGCACCAAAGATACCTGGGGCCTGTGGCGCAAACACACGCTCAACCCCGAGTCCAACGTGCAGTTTGGCGAAGGCGGCGCCGGCACCTTCTCAGACGGCAAACTCTGGAGCCAGATCAAAGACCCGCGCCATCTGGGCCGCCAGGTGATGAACGAGTTTGTCAAAGCTGGCGCACCACCTGAAATACTGACCGATGCGCACCCGCACATTGGCACCTTCAAGCTCGTCAAGGTGGTAGAAAACCTGCGCGAGCAAATCATTGCCTTAGGTGGCGAGGTTCGTTTTGAGCAGCGCGTGACCGATGTGTTGCTCACGCCCATCTCCCCAGACGCCCATGGCCGCACCCAGCAGTTGCGTGGCCTAACGGTGCTGGACGCCAGCAATAACACCTCCTATGAACTCGACGCCAGCCACGTGGTCATGGCGCTGGGCCACAGCGCGCGCGATACCTTTGCCATGCTGCACGCACGCGGCGTCTACCTGCAGGCCAAGCCGTTCTCCATCGGCTTTCGCATTGAGCACCCGCAAGGGCTGATTGACCGCGCCCGTTGGGGCCGCCACGCCGGCCACCCGTTGTTGGGGGCGGCGGAGTACAAGCTGGTGCACCACGCAGCGAACGGACGCTCGGTCTACAGTTTTTGCATGTGCCCCGGCGGCACGGTGGTGGCGGCCACCTCCGAGCCCGGGCGCGTGGTGACCAACGGCATGAGCCAGTACTCGCGCAACGAACGCAACGCCAACGCCGGCATTGTGGTGGGCATTGACCCCAGCGACTTTCCGGTGGATGCCGCGTCCTTCGAAGCCACGCTGGGCAGCGGCGTCAACCCGCAGCTGGCTGCCGGTGAGGCGCACCACCCGCTGGCGGGCATGGTGTTGCAGCGCCAACTGGAGTCGCACGCCTATGTGCTGGGCGGCAGCAACTACGAAGCCCCGGCGCAACTGGTGGGCGACTTTGTGGCGGGGCACCCCTCCACGCAACTGGGCAGCGTGGCACCCTCGTACCAACCCGGTGTCAAGCTGGGCAGCTTGAGCAGCGCTCTGCCCGGTTACGCGATTGAAGCCCTGCGCGAGGCCATTCCCGCCTTTGGCCGCAAGATCAAGGGGTTTGATAGGCACGATGCCGTGCTCACCGGCGTCGAGACGCGCACCTCCTCACCCCTGAAAATCACCCGCGGTGAAGATTTTCAAAGCCTCAACAGCGCCGGGCTGTACCCGGCGGGTGAGGGCGCGAGTTACGCCGGTGGCATTTTGTCGGCGGGGGTGGACGGCATTCGGGTGGCTGAAGCCATCGCCCAAAACCTGCTGGGCTGAGCGCGCCCCAGGGCCAAGCGCAGGCGGGTCTTAGCCCGCGCGTTTGAAGAAGGCCAGCAAGGTGCCCGCCAACACAAACAGGCTGCCAAAGGTGCGGTTCAACAGGCGAATGTGCGCGCTGGACTTCAAGGCCCCCAGCACGCGCGCGGCCAGCAGCGTGTAGCCGGCCATCACCACCAAATCCGTGAAAGACAGGGTGGCGGCAATCACCAGGTATTGCGGCGCCAGCGGCTGCGCCAGGTTCAAGAACTGCGGCACCACTGCCAACAAAAAAACCGTGCCCTTGGGGTTGACGGAGTTGATCATCCAGCCGCGCAGCACCATGGAACGGCGACTGACCCGCAGCCCTTCATCGGCCAGCGCCACCATAGGCGTGGGCGGTGCGCGCCACTGGGCAATGCCCAGCCACACCAGGTAAGCCACGCCCAGCCACTTGATCACCAGAAATGCCGACTCTGACGTCGCCACCACGGCGCCCAAGCCGACGCCAACGATCAACACCTGCGTCCAGATGCCCAGAATCAAGCCAAAGACGGTGAAGTAGCCCCGGCGAAAGCCGTGGTTCAGACCGGCACTCATGGCCGCCACCGCGCCCGCGCCAGGCGAGACACTGATGGCCCAACAGGCAGCAAAAAAAGCCAGCCAGGTTGCAAGTTCCATCAAGTGGTCAACTTAGAGCGCAGCATTTTGAAGGGCTGCAATGCGCGCTTCAATCGGTGGATGGGTCGCAAACAACTGGCCTACACCGCCAGCAATGCCCAGCGCCGACACGCTCTTGGGCAGGTCGGCCGGGTGCATGCCGCCGAGTCGGGCCAAGGCGTTGATCATGGGCTGCTTGCGGTTCATCAACTGTGCAGCACCGGCATCTGCGCGGAATTCGCGGTGGCGCGAGAACCAGGCCACCACCATGGCGGCGGCAAAGCCGAGCACGATGTCGAGCACCAACGTGGTGATCATGTAGCCGATGCCGGGGCCGGTGTCGCGGCTATCACCTTTGCGCAAAAAGCTGTCGACAGCGTAGCCAATCACGCGGCTCAAAAACACCACAAAGGTATTCATCACGCCCTGAATCAGCGTCATGGTGACCATGTCGCCATTGGCAATGTGGGCCACTTCGTGCGCAATGACGGCTTCAATCTCTTCGTGCGTCATGCCTTGGAGCAAACCGGTGGAGACGGCCACCAGGGCCGAGTTCTTGAAGGCGCCGGTGGCAAAGGCGTTGGGGTCGCCTTCAAAAATGCCCACTTCAGGCATGCCGATACCGGCCTTCTCAGCGAGCTTGCGCACGGTTTCCACAATCCAGGCTTCGTCGGCATTTTGAGGTTGCTCAATCACGCGCACACCTGCGCTCCACTTGGCCACGGGTTTGCTGATCAGCAGGGAAATAATGGCGCCGCCAAAACCCATCAACAGCGCGTAGCCCAGCAAGGCGCTCAAGTTCAGGCCGTCGGCGGTGAGGTAGCGGTTAACGCCCAGCAAACTGGCCACCAACCCGAGCACGGCGACGACCATGACATTGGTCAGTACAAACAAAATAATGCGTTTCATGGAGTTTTCTTTCAACTTGGCGCCTGCAACCCACAGGCCGGTAGCGTGGATGTTAGGGGAAAAGGGCCTGATTTCAAGAGCTGGCATGGGCAAATTGCACAGGCCATGTAAGGGCTTGGGTGCCGGTGGGCCAGCAGTGCATTCAAACCGACTCAACCGGCTCCACGGGCCCCAAAGGGATGCGGGGCAGTCTGAACACACGCAAGTCGTCGTAAAACGCCAGGTCTTCGTTGCCAGCCCACCAACCCGGCACGCCCAACACCGGCAAATGCGCAAACGGCTTGGCCGCCAGTTTGTCCGCGCTCAGATCGGCGGCCATCCAGGCGTCCAGCGCAGCCAGGGAGGTCGCTGCGCCGGGGCCACGGTACACATGGGCCGTCATGGCTTTGCGCGGGGACACCAGCTTCTCCATCAAGGCATGGCCAAACAGCACCAGTTGCGCCTGGCCCCACATCGGGCGCAGGTCCACAAACAAGCGCTGCCAGTCTTTCGCCACCAGGGCGTCCCACAGCGCTGGCGGGCCCAGCAAAAAGGCGGCGTTTTCGTCAAACACGGTCAGCGCGTCGCGCACTTTGCCGCGCACCTGGCCAATGCCGTCGAGGGCAATTTGCGCGGCCTGCAACTGGTTCAGCCGCACCTTGGTCAGCGGCAGGTGGTGCCAAACCAGGCCATTGAAGAAATCATGCAGGCCGTTGCGCGTGGGGCATTGCCGAGTGTCAAAAATAAAGCGTTCATAGGCTTCGCCCGAGGGCAGCTGGCTTTGCGGCACAAAGTGCACCGGCGCGCCGCCGGGCGGGGCGTAGCTGTTGAGCGCATCGGCACAGGAGGCACCGGCCAGCACCTGGGCCGCCAGCGCTTGGCCCACCGGCGCCAGCGGGGCCAACCAGGGGGCTTGCCAGTTGATGGACGCTAGACCATGCGCCATGGCAGGGCTTCGCCAGAGCGCAAAGGTTTGAGCTGGGCCTGGCCAAAGGCAAAGCTTTCGGGCGGCGTCCAGGCCTCGCGCTTGAGGGTGACTTGGCCGGTGTTGCGCGGCAGGCCGTAAAAATCAGCGCCGTTGAAGCTGGCAAACGCTTCCAGCTTGTCCAGCGCACTGGCAGCGTCAAAGGCTTCGGCATACATCTCCAGCGCAGCATGCGAGGTATAGCAACCGGCGCAGCCGCTGGCGTGCTCTTTCAGGTGCACCGGGTGCGGTGCGCTGTCGGTGCCGAGGAAGAATGGCTTGGCGCCGCTGGTGGCGGCTTGCACCAGGGCCAGGCGGTGCGTCTCGCGCTTCAAGACCGGCAGGCAGTAGTAATGCGGGCGAATGCCGCCTGTAAATAGGGCATTGCGGTTGTAGAGCAAATGGTGGGCGGTGATGGTGGCGGCCGTGAAGCGGTCAGCCTGCGCCACATACTGCGCGGCTTCACGCGTGGTGATGTGCTCGAAGACGATTTTCAGCTCGGGGAAATCACGCCGCAGGGGTATCAGCTGGGTGTCGATGAACACAGCCTCGCGGTCAAACAAGTCAATGTCGGGCGAAGTAACCTCTCCGTGCACCAGCAGCAGCAGACCCTCTCGTTGCATGGCCTCCAGGGTGGCATAGGTTTTGCGCAGGTCCGTCACACCGGCGTCGCTGTTGGTGGTGGCGCCTGCCGGGTAGAGCTTGGCCGCCACCACGCCGGCGTCGCGCGCACGCTTGATCTCGTCGGGGGGCAGGTTGTCGGTCAGGTAGAGCGTCATCAACGGCTCAAACTGCAGGCCTGGGGGCACGGCGGCGGCAATACGCGCCTTATAGGCCAGCGCCTGCGCGGCCGTGGTGACCGGCGGTCGCAGGTTGGGCATGATGACGGCGCGGCCAAACTGGGCCGCGGTATGCGGCACCACGGTGTTGAGCGCATCGCCATCGCGCACATGCAGGTGCCAGTCGTCGGGGCGGGTGATCGTCAGGGTCTGGGGCAAAGGGTGTGTCATGGCCGCTATTGTCCCAAAAGCGGCGGGGCGGGTTTGGCGGCCGTCAGACCGCAAGCCTCAGGACTTGCCGGCTTGGGTCAGCAGGTAATCCCACAAGGCCTGGGCATTGCGCTTGGGGCTGTGTAACTGGCTTTGTGACGGGCTCTGCGCCGAACCGCGGCCAGAACCCTTGCCCACCTCTTTGACCGAGGGGCGTTCGCGGTAGGCGCGCACGTCCATGGTGATGTGCAGACCTTTCGTTTCTGGCGACAGCGCGCTCACCAGTTTTTTGCTGCGCAGGTCTTTTTTAACCGCACTGAAAGGCAAGAAAGCCACGCCATGGCCTTCCAGCGCCATCGCCCGCAGACCCTCGGCCATGTCGGTCTCGTAGACGCGGTCAAAGTGAATAGCCGAGCCCGACTGTTTCAAGATCAGCTCCACCATTTGCCCTAGGTAAGCGCCCGGCGCGTACGCCAGGTACGGCAGCGGCTGGCCGGGGCGGCCCGGCAGCTCAAACAGCGGCTCGCCCTGGGCACCGGGTTTGACATAAGGCGCCAGGGTTTCCTCGCCCAGGCTCACCATTTCGTAGCGGTCAGTGTCCAACTGGTAGGGTTGAGAGGCGTGGTGGTAGGCAATCAGCAAATCGCAACTGCCCTCCACCAGGCGCATCACTGCGTCGTGCACGTTGAGCGCAATCAGCCGGCTTTTGATGGTGCCAAACTGCTCGCGCAGGCCCGACACCCAGGCCGGGAAAAAGGTGAACGCCAGCGTGTGCGGCACGGCAAACTCAATCACATCCTGCCCGGCCGCCGTGTGACCGCGCATCATGGCGCGCGTGCTTTGCAAGGCCTGCAAGACTTCAAGCGACTGGTCGTACAGCGTCTCCCCTGCCGGCGTGAGGCGCGTGGGGTAACTGCTGCGGTCCACCAGGTCGGTTCCGGCCCAGGCCTCCAGCGACTGAATGCGCCGCGAAAACGCCGGCTGCGTGACATGGCGCAGTTGTGCCGAACGGCTGAAACTGCGGGTTTCAGCCAGACTGACGAAGTCTTCAAGCCATTTGGTTTCCATGATCGCGATTATCGGCGGGCGTACAGCGGGTAGGCGGGGTCGGTATAACCCGGCGACGAGGGGTGGCCGGGGCGCACCAGTTGGTCAACCAAGGCCTCATCCTCCGCACTGATCTGAAAATCCAGCGCCGGCGCGTAATCCTGCCACTGCGCCAGCGTGCGTGGCCCGGCAATCACCGCGCTCACGGCCCGGTTGGCCAGCACCCAGGCGGTGGCGAATTGGGCCAGGCTCACGCCCCGGGCTTGGGCATGCTGCTTGAGCGTCTGGGCGATCTGCAAAGACTCGGGACGAAATTCGGTCTCCACCATGCGTTTGTCGGCACGGCCGGCGCGGGTGCCGACGTCAGGCGCCTGGTTGGGCAGGTATTTACCGGTCAGCACGCCGCGCGCTATCGGGCTGTAAGGCGTCACGCCCATGCCGTAGTGCTGGCACGCGGGCAGCACCTCCACCTCGGGCATGCGGTTGAGCAGGTTGTAGTAGGGCTGGCAAACCACCGGGCCGGGCATGCCCAACTGGCCGGCCAGGCGCACCACCTCAGCAATGCGCCAACCCCGAAAATTGGAGACGCCCCAATAGCGAATCTGGCCCGCTTGCAGCATGGCCTCCAGCGCGCGCAGCGGCTCCTCCAGGTTCATGCCGTTGTGGTCCAGGTGCAGGTAAAGAATATCCACGTAGTCGGTTTGCAGCCGCGCCAGCGAGGCTGCGATGTTGCGCAACATCCAGCTGCGCGAATAGTGGCCCTCGTTGACCCGCTCAGACATCTTGTTACCGAGCTTGGTGGCCAGCACCCAGTCATGGCGTTGGCCCTTGAGCAGCGTACCCACCATGGTCTCCGAGGCGCCTTTGGAGTAAACGTCTGCGGTATCGATGTAATTGACGCCGTGGGCATGGGCATCGGCCACGATGGCTTGCGCCTCGGGCTGCGCCGTCTGGTCGCCAAACATCATGGTGCCCAGGCACAGGGCGGACACCTTCAGATTGCTGTGCCCTAAATTTCGGTACTGCATGTCACTCCTTCAATTGGTGAAATTATTCAGCACTTTGCTGCAACGCCCACATCTGGGCGTATCGCCCATTGGCGGCCAGCAACTTGGTGTGGGTGCCGCGCTCCAGAATCTGGCCGGCCTCCATCACCAAAATTTCATGCGCATCCACCACGGTAGACAGGCGGTGCGCAATCACCAGCGTGGTCTTGTTGCGCGCCACGCTTTGCAGCTCGGCCTGAATAGCGCGCTCGTTGGCCGAGTCCAGCGCCGAGGTGGCTTCGTCAAAAATCAGGATAGGCGGGTTTTTCAGCAAGGTGCGGGCAATGGCCACGCGCTGCTTCTCGCCGCCCGACAGCTTGAGGCCACGTTCACCCACCATGGTGTCGTAGGCCTTGGGTGTGGCGCTAATAAAGTCGTGAATATGCGCCGCACGCGCCGCCTCTTCTACCTGGGCGCGGCTGGCGCCGGGCTGGCCGTAGGCAATGTTGTATTCCACCGTGTCATTGAACAGCACCGTGTCCTGCGGCACGATGCCAATGGCCTGGCGCAGCGAGGCCTGCGTGACCTGGCGAATGTCCTGCCCGTCAATCTCGATTTGCCCTTGCTGCACGTCGTAAAAGCGAAACAGCAAACGCGCCAGTGTGGACTTGCCCGAGCCCGACGGCCCCACCACCGCCACGGTCTTGCCGGCCGGAATTTCAAAGCTGATGTCCTTGAGAATCGGGCGCGCCGGGTCATAGGCAAAGTTGACGTGCCGAAACGCCAGCTGGGCGCCCTGGACGCGCAAGGGCATGGCCCCGGGCGCGTCCGCCACCTCGCGCTCCCGCTCCATCAGGTTGAACATCTTGTCCAGGTCGGTCAGGCTTTGCTTAATCTCGCGGTACAGCACCCCCAAAAAACCCAATGGAATGTAGAGCTGAATCATGAAGGCGTTCACCATCACCAGGTCGCCCAAGGTCATGCGCCCTTCCACCACACCCTGGGTGGCGCGCCACAGCATGGCCACCAAACCCACGGCGATGACCATTTGCTGGCCGGTGTTGAGCAGGCTCAACGTGGTCTGGCTTTTGACGGCAGCGCGCCGATAACGCTCCAGGTTTTCGTCGTAGCGGCGGGCCTCAAAGTCTTCGTTGTTGAAGTACTTGACGGTCTCGTAGTTCAGCAGCGAGTCAATTGCCCGGCTGTGCGCGCTGGAGTCCAGCTCGTTCATCTGCTTGCGAAACTGCGTGCGCCACTCGGTCATCACCACGGTGAAGCTGATGTAGACCACCAGCGCGATGATGGTGATGCCGGCAAACCAGACATCAAACTTGACCGCCAGCAACGTGAGCACCAGCGTGACCTCGATCAAGGTGGGCACGATGCTGTAGAGGGAATACGAAATCAGCGAATGCACGGCGCGGGTGCCGCGTTCAATGTCCCGCGTCATGCCCCCGGTCTGGCGCTCCAGGTGAAAGCGCAGGCTCAACGCGTGCAAGTGGCGAAACACCTGCAAGGAAATGCTGCGCGACGCCCCTTCGGTCGCCTTGGCAAACACCAGGTCACGCAGCTCCGCCAGCAAGGTGGTTGACAAACGCAACAGGCCATACGCCACCAGCAGCGCCAGCGGCACCACCAACAATGCCTGGACACCCAAGCCTGCTTTGGGCGACATGGTGTCCACCAACTCCTTGAGCAGCAGGGGCACGCCCACATTGGCCACCTTGGCGCCCACCATGAAGGTCAGCGCCGCTATCACCCGCCACTTGTACTCCCACAGGTAGGGAAACAGACGGCGCAAGGTGGACCAGTCTGAGCGCTCAGGGTGGGCTGTGGTGGAGGAAGAAGGGGTGGCAGCAGTGGGTTGGGTGGCTTCGCCTGATCGGCGCATGGGTGACAATCTCAAACGTTTAGTAACCTAGATTGTGACCATGTCTGCCAACCCAAGCCCCAAGTCTTCCAGTTCACAGGTTCAATTGCCCACCGACCAGGAGTTGGTGCTCAAAGTCATCCCCATGCCGGGTGACTGCAATGCCAACGGCGACATTTTTGGCGGCTGGGTCATGGCCCAGGTCGATCTGGCGGGCTCGGTCGTCCCGGCGCGCTACGCCGGCGGGCGCATGGCCACGGTGGCGGTGAATGAATTCATCTTCAAACAACCGGTGCGGGTGGGCGATATTTTGTCGTTTTTCTCCAAGCTCACGCGCATCGGCCGCACCTCCATCACCGTCAAGGTGGAGGTCTACGCCGAGCAGTTCCGCACACAAGGCAACTACATCAAGGTCACCGAAGCGTCGCTCACCTATGTGGCGATTGATGAAAACGGCCAACCGCGCGAAGTGCCCAAACCCGGCGTTTGAGCGCGCCGCATGACCCTATTTTTAATAGGCTTTCCTGCATGTCGCCGGCCTGACAAGACTCGGTAAAAACCCTGTCAGCCTTTGTAAGGATTGCAGCTATAAACGGACAGACACAAACAGACAGTCATGAACGGGAGACAACGTGCAGCTTTTACAACTGATGATCAGCGGGATTGCACAAGGGTGCATTTACGGGCTGATTGCGCTGGGCTTCGTCCTCATTTACAAAGCGACCGAAACCGTCAGCTTCGCCCAGGGTGAGCTCATGATGCTGGGCGCCTTTGGTGGGCTGGCAGGCATGACGATGCTGGGCTTTCCGTACTGGCTGTCAGTACTCAGTGCCATTCTGGCCATGGCCGTTTTCGGCTTGGTGCTGGAGCGCCTGGTGATACGCCCCATTTTGGGGCAGCCGGCCTTCTCCGTGGTCATGCTGACCATCGGCATTGGCTATGTGGCACGCGGTCTGATCACCATGATCCCCAACATTGGCACCGAAACCCATACCCTGCCCGTGCCTTACAAAGACGAACTTTGGAAAGTCTCCGGCCTCATTCTCAATGTCGAGCAAATGGTGGTGATTGGTGCCACCACCGTGTTATGCCTGCTGCTGTATCTGCTGTTTCGCTACAGCAAGCTGGGCATTGCCATGCAGGCGGCTTCCCAAAACCAACTGGCTGCGTATTACATGGGCATTCCGGTCAAGCGCCTTAACGGCATTGCCTGGGCCCTGGCCTCGGCGGTAGCGGCCATTGCCGGCCTGCTGCTGGCGCCCATTACCTTTGTGCACGCCAACATGGGCTTTATTGGCCTAAAGGCCATGCCTGCCGCCGTGGTGGGGGGCTTTGGCAGCCTGCCGGGCGCCATTGTGGGCGGCCTCTTGATTGGCATTGTGGAGTCGCTGTCGGGCTTTTACCTGCCTGACGGCTTCAAGGACACGGCCGCTTATATCGTCGTGCTGGTCATGCTGGTGGTTAAACCCAATGGCTTGTTCGGCGAAAAATTACGTAAAAAAGTATGAGGGATTTGCGGGACAACACGGCCGCGGCCCTGCCGCTTGTCAGTTGATCTCATTTAACTATGCACTTTATATTTAAGACCGAATACGGGCAAGACCTCAAGCTTGCCAAACATGGTGGCCACATCTTCTGGTACAGCCTGCTCATGTTGGTGCTGCTGGCGGCACCCTGGCTGGTGGCTGAGTACTGGCTGGCGCAGCTCACCTTCATCCTGATTTATTCCATCGCTGGGCTGGGGCTCATGCTGCTGGCCGGTTTCACCGGCTTGTTCTCCCTCGGCCATGCGGCTTTTCTGGGCGTTGGCGCCTACACGCAGGCGGTGCTCACCAATGCGGGCGTGCCGTTTCCAGTGGCCCTGGCCGGCGCTGCCCTGCTGTCGGCTGCGGTCGGCTTTGTGGTGGGTTTGCCAGCCTTGCGGGTCAAGGGCATCTACCTGGGCATAGCCACTCTGTCGTTTGGCTTCATTGTGGAAGAAGTCATGGCGCGCTGGGAGTCGGTCACCGGCGGCAATGCCGGCATTCACATCAAGCCGCCTGAAATCATGGGCTGGAAATTGAGCTCGGGCGAAGATTTTTACTTTTTGTGCCTGTTGATCACGGTGATCTCTACCCTGCTGATCCTGAACCTGTTGCGTACCCCCACAGGACGGGCTTTTGTCGCTATCCGCGACTCCGAAATTTCGGCGCAAAGCATGGGTATTCACCTGGCCTACTACAAGACCCTGTCGTTCTCCCTGTCGGCCGCGCTGGCTGGCGTTGCCGGGGCGCTGTATGCCCACAAGCTGCACTTTATTTCGCCCGATCAGTTCAACATTCTGCAGTCCATTGACCTGCTGCTGATGATTGTGATTGGTGGCCTGGGTTCTGTGCATGGCGCATTTTTAGGGGCCATCTTCCTGATCACCATGCCGCAGTTCATCTCCATTGTGAAAGACTACCTGCCGCCCGTCATTGGCATGGCGCCTGGCTTGCAAGGCTTGGTGTACGGCGCGGTGCTGATCGCCTTCGTGCTGTTTGAACCGCTCGGCCTGTACGGCCGTTGGCTCAAGATTCGCACCTATTTGCAAATGTTCCCTTTCTACCGCAAAGGCATGTTCAAGCGGCAAAAATCCTTCCAAAAATCGGACCGGCTGAAATGAACCCACACGTCCTTCTTTCTGCCCAATCCCTGAGCGTGCGCTTTGGCGGCGTGCTGGCGGTCAATCAGGTCAGCTTTGACGTGAAGCAGGGTGAGGTATTCACCCTCATTGGCCCCAACGGCGCTGGCAAAACCACCGTGTTCAACCTGATCAGCCGCATCTACACGCCCACCACCGGCGTGATCGATTTCATGAGTGCCGAGGGCGAGCTGCGCCTGACCGACCAACCGCCGCAAAACGTGGCCGGGCTGGGCATTGCGCGCACCTTCCAGAACATTGAACTGTTTGAGCACGCCACCGTGCTGCACAACCTTCTGATTGGCCGGCACACCCAGCGTAAAACCAATCTCTGGCAAGACATGCTGTTTACCCCCACCGCGCGAGAGGCCGAACTCAAGGCACGCGAAAAGGCTGAACAAGTCATCGAGTTCCTGGACCTGCAGCACCACCGCGACTCCCTGGTGGCGGGCCTGCCCTACGGCGTGCGAAAAGTGGTGGAAATGGCGCGTGCCCTGTGCACTGAGCCCAAGCTGCTGCTGCTCGATGAGCCATCAAGCGGCCTCAACGTCGAAGAAACGGACGACATGGCGTTCTGGATTCAGGACATCAAAAACGAACTCGGCATCACCGTGCTGATGGTGGAGCACGACATGAGCCTGGTGTCCAAGGTCTCGGACCGCGTGCTGGCCATGAACCAAGGCGAGGTGCTGGCCATGGGCACGCCGCGCGAGGTGCAGACCGACGCTGGCGTGATCGAAGCCTACCTGGGCTCGGTCGATGATGTCTCCTCCTTGCGGAGGGCGACCCCATGAACACCATCACGTCAACGTCATCGTCAACGTCAGCGCCAACGCCAACCACAGCCACCGACGTGCCCGTCCTCAAGCTCCTCAATGTTGAGAGCGCCTATGGCCCCATCAAGGCCATTCGGGGCGTCAGCCTGCAGGTTCGTCGGGGTGAAATTGCCACCGTGCTGGGCTCCAACGGCGCGGGCAAAACCACCATTCTGAAAACCATCTCCGGCATCATCGACCCCCGCAAGGGCTCCATCGAGTTCAAGGGCCTGGACATCACCGCGCAAGACCCGGCCTTCATCGTGCAACAGGGCTTAAGCCATGTACCCGAAGGCCGCGAGGTGTTTCCCCTGCTCAGCGTGCGCGACAACCTGCTCATGGGCGCCTACACCCGCAAAGACCGCGACGGCGTGGCCAAGGACGTGGAAGACGTCTTCAACTACTTCCCCATCCTGCGCGAGCGGGCGTTACAAGACGCCGGGCTGCTCTCGGGCGGGCAGCAGCAAATGCTGTCCATCTCACGCGCCCTGATGGCCAACCCCGAGCTCATCTTGCTCGACGAACCCAGCCTGGGCCTCAGCCCCAAGCTGACCAAAGAGATTTTCGAGATCGTGGTGCGCATCAACCGCGAGCGCGGCACCACCATTTTGCTGGTGGAGCAAAACGCCAACATGGCGCTTAACGCCGCCGACTACGGTTATGTGCTGGAAAACGGCCGTATCGTAATGGAAGACACCTGTGCCCATTTGCGTGAAAAAGACGACATCAAGGAGTTCTACCTGGGGCTCAAGGAAGACGGCGTGCGCGGCGAGCGGCGCTGGAAAAAGAAGAAGACCTGGAGATAACGCTCATGACCACACTCTGGGACCTCAACAACATTCAGCCCAATCACGACATCGTGATGCCGGGCGAAACCATTCCGGCTATTTTCTGGAACGCCGTCAAAGCCCGTGGCCCCAAAGTCTGGATGCGCCAGAAGCATTTGGGCCTGTGGCGCAGCTGGACATGGAACCAGACCGCCGACGCCGTGCGCGAGATTGCCGGCGGCCTGATGAGCCTGGGCTTTCAAAAAGGTGACTGCGCCTCCATCCTGGCCAACACCGTGGTGGAGTGGGTCTGGGCCGACTTGGGCGTGCTGTCCTGCGCCGGCGTGTCCAACGGCATCTACCCCACCGACGCGGCCTCGCAAGTGCACTACCTGTGCGAAGACTCGCGCACCACCGTGTTGTTTGTGGAAGACGACGAACAGCTCGACAAGGCGCTGGAAGTGCGCAGCACATTGCCTGGCTTGAAAAAAATTGTGGTCTTCGACATGGAAGGCCTGCGCGACCTGCATGAGGCCGACGTCATCAGTCTGGATGAACTGCGCCGGCTGGGCCGCGACTACCTGGCCGCCCATCCGCAAGCCTTGCAGCAGCGTCTGGACGCCTGCCAGCCTGAAGACCTGGGCATTTTGGTCTACACCTCGGGCACCACCGGCAAGCCCAAGGGCGCCATGCATTTGCACAGTGGCCTGGTGTACGCCGTGCGCGGCTACAACCGCCTGATTGCGCAAGACGAAAACGACGAGCGCATGTGCTTTCTGCCCCTGTGCCATATTGCCGAGCGCATGGGTGGCGAGTACCACGCCATGTACGCCGGCGCCAAGCTCAATTTTGTAGAAAACCCCGAGACCATTCCCGAGAACGTGCGCGAGATTGCACCCACCGTGTTTACCGCTGTGCCGCGCGTCTGGGAAAAGTTTTACTCCGGCGTGATGATCTCGCTCAAAGAGGCCGGCGCCGTGCAGCAAGCCGCTTACGCCTGGGGTATTGGCGTGGGCACCGAAATTGCCAACCGCGTGCTTGAAAAGCAGGAAGTGAGCGCCTGGCTCAAGGTCAAGTTCAAGCTGGCGCAGTGGCTGGCCCTGAACAATGTGCGCAAGCTCATTGGCATTCACCGCGCGCGTTTTTTGGTGACGGGTGCTGCGCCCATTTCTCCCGACCTGGTGCGCTGGTACCTGGCGCTGGGCGTGCCCATGCTTGAAGTCTGGGGCATGACCGAGACCTGCGGCGCCTCCACCGGCGTGCCGGCCAACTGGATCAAGCCCGGCTCCATCGGCCCGGCCGCCGCCTTCAACGAAGTGCGGCTGGACCCGGTCACCAGCGAGATTCTGGTGCGCGGTAAAAACGTCTTTGCCGGCTACCTCAACATGCCCGAAAAAACCGCCGAAACAATTGACGCCGACGGCTGGTTGCATACCGGCGACGTGGGTCTGGTCGACGCCGACGGCTATTACCGCATCACCGACCGCATGAAGGACATCATCATCACCGCGGGCGGCAAAAACATCACCCCCAGCGAGCTGGAAAACGACCTGAAGTTTTCACCCTACGTGACCGATGCGGTGGTGATTGGCGACAAGCGGCCCTATTTGACCGTCATCATCATGATCGACCAGGAAAACGTGGAAAAATTTGCCCAAGACCAGGACGTGCCCTTCAGCAACTACGCCAGCCTGACGCGCGCCCCTGAAGTGCAGGCGCTGATTCAGCAAGAGCTGGACCGGGTGAACAAGAAGTTTGCGCGGGTCGAACAAATCAAGAAATTCTTCCTGCTTGAGAACCAGTTGACCGCCGAAGACGAAGAGCTCACCCCCACCATGAAACTCAAGCGTAAACTGGTGGAGAAAAAATATGCGCCTCAAATTGAAGCCATGTACCGTTGATAATTTACCGTTGTTGATTTACCGCTATTGCTAACACTAACAGGAGACAAAAATGAAACTCACGTTGACAACCACCAGCTTGCTGGCCAGTCTGGCCTTGGGCGCAGGTTTGGCGCAAGCCGCCGGTCCTGCCGTTCCGCCCCAAGGCGTATCGGCCACAGAAATTACGCTCGGCTCTATCCAAGACTTGTCGGGCCCGATTGCCGGCTTCGGCAAGCAAGCCCGTCTGGGCATGATGCTCGCCGTGGACGAGCTCAATGAGCAAGGCGGCATCAACGGCCGCAAGATCAAGCTCATTGTGGAAGACTCGGCCTACGACCCGAAAAAAGCCTCGCTGGCCGCGCAAAAGCTGGTCAACCAAGACAAAATTTTCATGATGGTGGGCCACATTGGTACCGCTCAAAACTTGGCCGCCATGCCCGTCCAGTTTGAGAAGAACGTGATCAACTTCTTCCCCATCACCGCTGCGCGTGAAATGTACGAGCCGTTTGACCGCCTGAAGTACTCCTACGCCGCCACTTACTTTGACCAGATGCGCCGTGCCGTGCCGTCCATGGTGAAAGAAAAGAACATCAAGAAGGTCTGCACCATGTACCAGGATGACGACTTCGGCATGGAAGTGCTGCAAGGCGCCGAGGCCGGTCTGAAAACCATCAACATGAGCTTCACCGAGAAGACCTCGTACAAACGTGGCGCCACCGACTTCTCCTCGCAAGTGGCCAAAATGCAAGCCAGCGGTTGCGAGATGATTGTGCTGGGCACCATCATCCGTGAAACCATTGGCGCCGTGGGCACTGCACGCAAGCTCGGCTACAACCCAATGTTCTTGGGCTCCAGTGCGGCCTACACCGACCTGATCCACAAGCTGGGCGGCAAGGCGATGGACGGCGTCTACGCCACCATGACCGTGCAAAACCCCTACACCGATGACCAGTCGCAACCCGTGCGCTTTTGGGCCAACAAGTACAAGACCAAGTTCAACGAAGACCCGACTGTGTTCTCGGTCTATGGCTACACCATCATCGACACCTTCGCCAAAGCCGCCGCCAAGTCCGGTAAGAACCTGACCACCGACAGCTTCATCAAGGTAATGGACTCCTTTGTGAGCGAGCCTGACATGTTCGGCAGCGCCCGCGCCACCTTCACCGCCACCAAGCGCCTGGGCAGCGACGCCTCGCGCCTGTCGCAAATCGTGGACGGCAAATGGAAAGCCATTGGCCCCTACATCACAGAAGAAGGTGCTGCACCCGCCAAAGCAGCCCCAGCAGCCAAGCCTGCTCCAGCAGTTAAGCCTGCTGCCAAAGCAGCTTCTAAGTAATTGGTCGAGCGCCTAGCCTGTATTACCCCGGCTTAGCCTGGGTTAGCCGGGCTAGCCGGCAAGCAAAAGGCCACCTTCAGGTGGCCTTTTTTTGTGCCTCAACGGGCTTTACTGCGCTGCTGGCCCAACAAAACCCGCAAACCCAATAGGCATGCAGGTTTCAGGATGTTTGTATGGCAGTTTTAGACCCAAAGCCGACGGTCTCGACAGGCAGCTTTCGGGCTGTCCAGTTCGACTCCGGTGCTGTTGCTGTGGTGCTGTGGCTCTTGATGGCAGCTTTTGTCTGACAGCTGCATTG
>CAJCCO010000124.1 GCA_903960915.1 uncultured beta proteobacterium | reverse complement strand
TGTGGCCCGCCTTTGTCACAGCGGCACCTGGCCCAGGGCACGGGGTCGGGCCGAACCGGTTGGGTCAGCCGCTTCAAGGTGCTGCTGCCCAAGTGGTTGTATGAGCTAGGTGAGCTGGCCTATTCGGTGCTGGCCTACCGGCGGCTGGCGCGTGCGGTGCGCGACTTTGCCCCCGACGTGCTGTACGAGCGCTACAACCTGTACCTGCTGGCAGGTCTTTGGACCAGCCAGCGTTTTGGCTTGCCACTGCTGCTGGAGGTGAACGCCCCCATGGCCCAGGAGCGGCGTGACTACGGTGGTCTGGCGTGGCCAGGCCTGGCCCAGCGCGTGGAGCTGTACATCTGGAAAAACGCCTCGGCAGTCTTGCCCGTCACCCAGGTTCTGGCCCGCCAGATGGTGGCGCAAGGTGTGCAGCCTGAACGCATCACGGTCATCCCCAACGGGGTTGACCCCGCCCACTACGCACAGCTGCCTAGCGCCGAACAAGCGCGCACGGCACTGGGCTTGCATGGCCGTTTGGTGATTGGCTTTACCGGCTTTGTGCGCGAGTGGGACCGGCTGGAACGGGTGGTGAAGTGGCTGGCTGCGCGCCCCCGTTCTCCAATGGGGAGCGCTGGCCCGGCGGGTCCGGCGCTGCATCTGCTGGTGGTGGGTGACGGCCCGGCCCGCGCCAGCATTGAGCAGTGCGCCCGGGCGCACGGGGTGGCATCGCAGGTCAGCTTCACGGGCGTCGTGGCGCGCCAACAGGTGCCGGCCCTGGCGATGGCGTTTGATGTCGCGCTGCAGACGGCGCTGGTGCCTTATGCCTCGCCCTTGTGTCTGTTTGAGTACCTGGCGCTGGGCAAAGCCATTGTGGCGCCCAACCAGCCCAACCACCTTGAAATTGTGTGCCATGGCGTCAACGCCTGGCTGTACAACGCACAGGCTGATGACGGTTTGGAGCAGGCCCTCAACGTGCTGTGCGCTGATGCCGCCTTGCGCGAGCAACTGGCCCGTGCGGCAGCTCAGGTGATTGCCGCCCAGCAACTCACCTGGCGGGCGCATGCCGAGGTGGTGGCGGCTCTTGGCATGAGGCTGTTGCAGTCCGAACCAGAGTCCGAAGCCCCGTCTGTTTCCGCACCGGTGCCTATGCCAGCGAAGGAGCGTTGAAGTGCAGCCCACCCCAATTCGCTTGCTGACCTTCTCCACGCTCTACCCCAGCAGCGTGCAGCCCGGCCACGGCATTTTTGTGGAGACCCGTTTGCGCGAGCTGGTGGCCAGTGGGCAGGTGGTGTCGAAGGTGGTGGCGCCAGTGCCCTGGTTTTTTTCAGGCCACCCGGTATTTGGCCGATACGCCCGCATGGCCCAAACCCCACAGCGCGAGTTGCGCCATGGGCTGGACGTGCAGCACCCGCGCTATGCCTTGCCCCCGCAACTGGGTATGAACATGGCCCCCTTTTTGTTGGCCTGGGGGGCCAGGCCGGCCGTGCAACAACTTTTGAATGAAGGCTATGACTTTGACGTGATGGACGCCCACTACTACTACCCCGACGGCGTGGCGGCTGCCTTGCTGGCACGCCATTTCAAGAAGCCGCTCACCATCACGGCGCGCGGTTCTGACATCAACCTGCTGGCCCGCTACCGCCTGCCGCGTACCCTGATGCGCTGGGCCGCACGGCAGGCGCAGGCCTCTATTGGTGTGTCTGCCGCGCTGACGCAAGCCATGGCGCAGCTGCCCATGCCCCCTGCCACCTTGCTGACCCTGCCCAATGGCGTCGACCTGAACCGCTTTCACCTGCGCCCGCAAGGCATTGCGCGTGGCGTGCTGGGCTGGCCTTCTGCGCCTACTCTGTTGCTGGTGGGCAACCTGCAAGAAAGCAAAGGCCAGCACCTCGCGCTGCAAGCCTTGCACCAGTTACCCACTTGTCGACTGGTGCTGGTGGGCGATGGCCCGCAGCGGGCCAGCCTGCAAAAACTGGCACGCCACCTGAACGTGGCAGAACGGGTGTTGTTCATGGGGCAGCTCGACCAAGACCACCTGGCCACCTGCTACAGCGCCGCCGATGTGCTGTTGTTGCCCAGCAGCCGCGAAGGTTGGCCCAACGTCGTGCTGGAAGCCATGGCCTGCGGCACGCCCGTGGTGGCTACCCGCGTGGGCGGTATTCCCGACATGGTGAACACCCCGGTAGCCGGTTGCCTGATGCCCGAGCGCAGCGTGCCCGAGCTGGTGGCGGCAGTGCAGCGGCTGATGCTGCAACTGCCGGCACGCGCTGCCGTGCGTTCGCACGCCAGTGCCCACACCTGGGCCCGCACCACCGCGGCGCAGCACGCTTTGTTCAGTCGTATTGCGACAACTTACAGGGAGCATGGCGATGCGTGACATGGTGTTGGGCCCTCTCATTTTGGCGCTGGCTGGTCTGGGGCTGTTGCATCCCTGGGTGGGTATTTTGGGGTGGACCTGGATCAGCATGATGAACCCGCATGCCTACAGTTGGCACCTCAACAGCATGCCGGTGGCGGCGCTGCTGGCCGGTGCCACCTTGCTGGGCATTGTGTTCACGCGTGACCGGCGCCACTGGTTCATCACCCGTGAGACGGCGGTGCTGATGTTGTTTGTGCTTTGGATGAGCCTCACCGTGCCCTTCTCCTTCTACCTGGAAGAGAGTTTGCGTTTGTGGAACCGGGTGCTGAAAATCGACCTGATGGTGCTGGCTGCGCTCCTGGTTCTGTACTCCAGAAAACACATTGTGGCGCTGGTCTGGGTGCTGGTGGTTTCTCTCGGTGTTTACGGCGTCAAAGGGGGTTTGTTCACCCTGGCCACCGGCGGCGGTTACCGCGTGTGGGGGCCGTCTGGCAGTTACATCGAGGGCAACAACGAACTGGCGCTGGCGCTCGTCATGATCATTCCCCTGATGCGTTTCTTGCAACTCAATACGACGTCCCGCTGGGTGGGGCGCGGCCTGTTGCTGGCCATGTTGTTGTGCGCCGTAGCCGCTTTGGGCAGCCAGTCGCGTGGCGCGTTGCTGGCCATTGCCGCCATGGTGTTGGTGTTGTGGTGGCGCAGCGAGCGCAAGCTGGCCGGTGCCGTGGGCCTGCTGGTGGCCGGCGTGATGTTGCTGTCCTTCATGCCCGAGACCTGGTGGACCCGCATGGCCACCATTGGCGAGTTTGAGAGCGACACCTCCGCCACTGGTCGCATCAACGCTTGGTGGATGGCCTGGAACCTGGCGCGCGACAACTTCATGGGCGGCGGCTTCATGGTCTCCAAGGCGCCCTTGTTTGCCCTGTACGCCCCCAACCCGCAAGCTATTCATGCGGCGCACAGCATTTACTTCATGGTGCTGGGTGAGCATGGCTTTCCTGGCTTGTTCCTGTTTTTGCTGATGTGGTTTTTTGTCTGGCAATCGGCCGGTCGGCTGCGTCGTCAAGCCCTGTGGCAGCCGCAGACCCGCTGGCTCTCCAGCCTGGGTGCCATGTGCCAGGTCAGCCTGGCGGGCTATGCGGTGGGCGGGGCGTTTTTGAGTCTTTCGTATTACGACTTGCCCTACAACATCTTGCTGCTGGTGGTACTGGGTTGCCGTTGGATGGACACCAAGGTCTGGCTGCTGGAAGCGCAAGAGGCCGAAGCGGCCGAAGCCAAAGTCAGCGCCGCGCCTGCCGTGCGCCGCGCCCTGCCTGCCACCTTGTGAGCCAGTTTTGACACGCCCTGTGACGCCCATCCAGTCGCTGTTGCAATGGGCCTCGCCTGCCGGTCCGAGGGCGCGCCTCTCGGTGCTGGTTTTTCACCGCGTCCTGCCGCAGCCCGACCCTCTGTTTCCGCAAGACATGCACGCCCAGCGGTTTCAGGCGCTGTGCGCCTGGTTGGCCAGTTGGTTTCAAGTCTTGCCGCTGGATGTGGCCGTGGCACACCTCAAGAACAGGACCCTGCCCGCACGCGCCGCGTGCATCACCTTTGACGACGGCTATGCCGACAACCGCCACGTCGCCTTGCCCATTTTGAAGCAGCACCAGCTACCGGCCACCTTTTTCATTGCCACCGACTTTGTCAACGGAGGCTGCATGTGGAATGACCGGCTCATAGCGGCGGTACGCGCTGCAACCACCCCCCAGCTTGACCTGCAAGACCTGGGCCTGGCGTGTCTGCCTGTGCGCACCTTGGCCGAACGCCGCGCGGCCATTTCACACTTGATTGATCAGCTGAAATACCTGCCTTTGGCGCAACGTGCAGCGCTGGCCGAACAGGTGGCGCAGCGCGCTGGCGTGGCCGTACCCAACGCCCTGATGATGACCTCGGTCGATCTTCTTCACCTGCGCCACAGCGGCATGCAAATTGGCGCCCACACCCTGTCGCATCCGGTGCTGGCCCGGCTCGACGACACCCAGGCCCGCCAGGAAATTCAAGGCAGTCAGCAGTTTTTGCAACAGCTGCTCGGTGAGCGCGTCAGCCTGTTTGCCTACCCCAACGGCCAGCCCGGCGTGGACTATGGCCAGCGCCACGTTGAGCAAGTGCGTGGCCTGGGGTTTGATGCCGCCGTCAGCACCCAGTGGGGCGCCAGCACAGCCGATGACGACCCCTTCCAAATTCGCCGCTTCACCCCCTGGGACACCACCCGTTGGCGCTTCGCCGCCCGCATGGTGGCGAATCTACACGCGCAGCGTTAGTGGGTTATCGCGCCAAGCCCAGCACCTGGGTGACATCCAGCAAGGGAATGACCTGTGCCTTGTCGCCCAATGGCCAGCCGGTAGTAACAGGGGCCACCACATAGGCCCGACTCACTTGCAAGTCGGTGCAGGCGCTCCAAAAACCTTTGGTGACGCGTGGCGCGTCTGACAGTTTAATTTCAAAGCCGAGGCGCTCTTGCCCGGTGTCCACCACCGCATCCAGCTCGGCCCCGGCGGCAGTGCGGAAGAAGTGCAGGCTGGCGTTGCCGCCGGCCACCAAAGGCAACAGGGCCGCTAGGTGGTTCATCACCAGGCCTTCCCACGAATAGCCGGACATGGGGTGACCCTGCAAATCGTGTGCGTTGCCAATGCCCAGCAGGGCGTGCAAGAGACCGGTATCGCGAAAATACACCTTGGGCGACTTGACTAGGCGTTTGCCCAGGTTGACAAAATAGGGCTCAACTTTGCGCACGATCAGGGCGTCGCAAAAGATGTCGAGGTAACGGCTCACGGTGATGTGCGAAATGCCGCCCATGGCGACCGCCAGTGCCGATGCGTTGAACAGCTGGCCGTGCTGATGGGCCAACATGCGCAAAAAACGCCATAGGGTTTCGCTGGGAATATGGATGCCCAAGCTGGGCAAGTCACGCCGCACGATGGCTTGCAAGTAGTCGTTGCGCCAGCGCAGCGATTGCGCATCTGTCTTGGCCAGGCAACTCAAGGGCATGCCGCCGCGCTGCCAGTGGTCTTGCAGCGCCAGCAGGTTTTGCGTCGCGTCTTGGGTGGGGTCTTGCGTAGCTGGCAACGCGGGTTGCACCTCATGCCACAGCAAGGGCGGCAACTCCAGGTAGCTGACGCGACCGGCCAAAGATTCAGCAGACTGCTTAAGCAAAACCCCGCTAGCTGACCCCAACAACAAAAACCGTCCCGGGCGGCGGTCAGCATCAATTTCGGGGCGCAACTGCACAAACAGCTCGGGCATGGTTTGCACTTCGTCGATCACAACCAGGCGGTCGCGGTGCGCTGCAAAAAAAGCCGAGGGATTCGCCAGCTTGGCGCGGTCGGCTGGCAGCTCCAGGTCCAGAAAGACTGTCCCTTGCCTGGTGGCAGACAAACTTTGGGCCAAGGTGGATTTGCCCACTTGGCGAGCACCTAGCAACACAACGCCAGGGTAAAAACTCAGACGTTCTTCCAATTCAGCTGTAAACAGTCGATTAATCATCCTTGTATTTTGTTACATCGAGTATCAAAATGCAAGGAAGTAAATGAGCGGATGATATTCAGCGCCTGCTTCAGGCTAGGCTAGGCTAGGCTGGGCTGGGCTGGGCTGGGCTGGGACAACCCCAACGCTCTCTTCTACAGCCGATAGTTCGGCGCCTTCGCGGCCAGCCATTGCTCCAGCATCATCAAGACCCAGACCATTTCACCGTAATAGCCTGGGTGGCTGGGCAGGTGTTGCTTCAGCAGTGTTTGGATAAAGGCCGGGCGCACCAGACCACGGTCTGCCAGTGCGTGGAGTGAATCGGCAGCCAAGCGGTAGAGCGCGGGGTGGCGGGTGGCCCATACGCCAAAGGGCAGGCCAAAGCCCTGTTTCTTCTTGGAGAGAATGTCGTCGGGCAAAAACCCGCGCAACGCCTCCTTGAAAAACCAGCGCAACTTCAGGTGCCGTAGCTTGTAGTCGGCCGGCAATTTCATCGAGAACGCCAGCAGCGCTTCATCGAGCATGGGGAACCCCGCCGACACACCCGCCAGCGCGCAAGTGCCGGTGACTTTGGGCAGATCGCAGTCGGCCAGGGTGTAGCGCCAGTCATAGGCCAGCATGCGGTTGAGCAGGCTCGTGTCGGGCAGTTGCGCCCAGGTTTGGGCTTGTTGGCGTGCTGGGTCTTGGGGGTCGATGCGCGCGAGCAGCGCGTCGCTCAGCACCTCGCTCACGCCCAGGCGCGTGAGCAGGTTGTAAGTCATCAGGCGATCGGGCATGGGCACGCGCGCCTGGTTGATGTAACTGGTAGCTTTGCGGACCAGGGGGATGTGGTCCAGCCCGGGCAGTTGGGCCAGGGGTTCAAGCAGCAGCTCACGCAGTGCCGCAGGCAGGCCGCCGTACCAGCCAAAGACGGCCTGTTTGGCATAGCGGGTGTTGCCGCCAAAAAGCTCATCGCCACCATCGCCGGCCAGCAATTTGTGCACGCCATCGGCCTGCGCCATGCGCGCGCAGTAGTACGCGGGCAAGGCAGACGAGTTGCCAAAGGGCTGGTCGTAATAGGCCGCCACGGTGGGAATGCTGCGCACCAGGTCATCAGGGGTGACGTAGTACTCGCGGTGGCGGGTGTTGAAGTGCCGCGCCGCCAAGCGGGCGTAGGCCATCTCGTCGTAGCCGGCTGCATCAAAGCCGATGGAGTAAGTGGCCACCGTTTGCGCGCTGAGCTGCGCAGCCATGCCGGCGACGGTGGAACTGTCGGTACCGCCGCTCAAGAAGCAGGCCGCTGGCGTGTCGTCAAGCTGACGTGCGACGGCTTGCTGCAACAGCAGGTGAAATTCAGTTTTGAGGAACGAGAACGTGGGCTTGGGGTGGGGTGTGAAGTCGGGCCTCCAGTAGGGTGTCACCGTGAGTTGGCCTTTTTCCATCACCACACAGTGGCCTGCAGGCACCCTGAACACGTCTTTGTAAATGGTGCGTGGCGACGGGATCACATGAAAATACAGGTAATCAAAAATAGCCTGCGGGTCAAGCTCGGGTGGCTCGTCCGTGAGCGCGTCAGCGCGGCTGGCAAAGTGCAGGCGACCGTGTTGAACCCGGTAGCACAGGGGCTCAATGCCAAAGCGGTCAACGGCCAGGAAGCTGCGGCCGTCTGGTAGGTGCAAACCCACCGCAAACGGGCCCTGCACCTCGCCTGGCGCTGTGGCGCCGTGTTTAAGAAATGCGGCCTGCCAAGCGGCCAACGTGCCCTCAGTGCGAGCCATTTGCGCCAGCGCAGACGCGGTAAAACGTGGCGTGCCCAGGCTGATGGCGCGCGGTGGTGGCTGCGTGGCTGAAGCTGGAATGGCAGTGGCAGCGAAGGTGGAAGTGAAGGTGGATGTGATGATGCGCATAACGTTTTACTTGCTGCTTTGCAGCGCGCCCGGGTGACGCGCCGCCATGGCCAGCGCTACGCTTTTGCGTGGGTGGCTGTACTCGCGCTCGGGCATCAAATTGAGGCCATTGACCTGGCCAGAACTTACCGCTGCGCCGCGCAGCCGTGAGGTGGGCTTGAGCCGGTAATCGCCCCGCACGGCCATCTCAAATTCGCCCCAGTCCACTGAATAATTACTTTTGAAATCGCCTGCACCGGCCAGCTCGATTCGGTCGGTTCCTACCAGCAGGTTGTTGATGACTTTGAGCGCAACAGTGCCGGGTTTGACGCGCAGAAAAATGCCGCCAGACGGGCGGTCGTCCACCAGTGTGTTGTTCACCAGGTAAAGCCCGTGGCGGGGGCCGACATAGCCTTCCGCACCAAAAGAGATCATGTGAGGGTTCTCGGTCTGGGAGCCTTGTTCAATGATGTTGCCCACCACGTAAGCGATGCCGCCAGTGGGAAACTCCAGCTCATAGCTGGCATGGCCGCCCAATTCATCGGTCAAGCGGTTGTAAAAAATATGGTTCACGGCCGCCCGGCTCTTGAGCAAATGCCCGCCGCGTGCGTGGTGAAAATAACTGCCGCTCACCCACAGCTGCGCAATGGCGCCGACGTAGAGGTTATGGCTGCGCCCGTCGCCATGGCCGTTGTGCGCAAACTCGCTGCCTTCAATGCGCAGCACAAGCTCTGGGCTGTTGCTGGTGAGGATGCCGTTCTCGTTGTTGAAAAAATGGCAGTCGCGTACCGTCATGGAGCCTTTTTCAAAACGGATGCCGGCGGCGTTGTGCTCAGCCGTGGTGGCACCGGTGAAGTCGAAGCCTTCCACGGTGAAGCCCTCAGCCCGAACCACCCAGATGCCTTTGCCTTCGGCGATGGCGCCAAAAGACACCAGCTTGACACGCCCACCCACGGCACGCAGCGTGAGATTTTTCTGCGTCCACACCGCCACGTCGGCGATGTAATCGCCAGCGTCCACCTCCACCGTGTCGCCGTCTTTGGCCAGGCGCGCCGCGCCGGCAATGGTTTTGATGGCGTGCTGTTTGCCAACCTGCAGGGGCGCCCGAACGGACGCTGCGGCTGGCTTGGCCACGCTGCTGCTGACAGCAACAGTGACAGCGCCAACGTGGAGCGACATAGACAGCGTAAGCATCAGACCCAGGGTCATGAATAGACGTGAAAAAACTGACAGAAGTAAATGCAGGGTGTGTCTGGCCATGACCATCCTTGGGCTGGGTTGGGGTTGCTTGTTGGGTTGCCAGCTCCAGAAATTCACAGAAAGTACACAGGAATAACGCAGTAAGAAAACAGGAAGTACAGGAAGTGGCAACAGAGCCTGCATGCTAAAAGCCGCTGGCGTTTCGGGCTGGTGAAAAGTCACAGCCCCGTCATTTTTTTCACGCCTTTCACGCTTTTCACGCACTTGACGCGGCTTCTGCACGCGCCATGCGGTGCGTGGCCTGGACAATGAACGGTTGTAACTTTTCTGGCGTGACCTTGACCTCAGACAATGAAGCCCGCATGGCCACAAGCCACCCTCTGCACGGGCCTGTAATGGACCTTGCCCCTGCCCATGGAGGGGCGCGCATGAGGCGCGTCTTGATGGTGGCCTACCATTTCCCGCCGCTGGCGGGCAGCAGTGGCATACAGCGCACCTTGCGTTTTGTACAGCAACTGCCCGCGCGGGGCTGGCAACCCCTGGTGCTGACCGTGCAGCCACTGGCCTACGAAAACACCAGCCAAGACCTGATGCCGCAAGTCCCCGCAGACACCGTGGTGCGCCGCGCCTTTGCCCTGGATACCGCACGGCATTTGCAGTTGGGGGGGCGCTACGCCGCCTGGATGGCCCGGCCCGACCGCTGGTGCAGCTGGCAGCTGGCCGCCGTGCATGAGGGGCTTAGGCTGATCCGGCAATTCAAGCCCGAGGTGATTTGGTCCACCTACCCGATTGCCACCGCTCACCGCATTGCGGCCTCCTTGCAGCGCCAAAGTGGCCTGCCCTGGGTGGCTGACTTTCGCGACCCCATGGCGCAAGACGGTTATCCGGCAGACCCGCGCACGCATGCGAGCTTTCTGGCCATTGAGGCACAGGCCGCCGCACAGGCACGTTATTGCACCTTCACCTCGCCCAGCGCAGCCGCGCTGTACCGGCAACGCTACCCGGCCAGCGCAAGCCGCATGGTGTTGTTGGAGAACGGCTATGACGAAGAATCTTTTGTAGCCGCTGAAGCCCATGCGCCGCTGGCAGACCCTGCGCGAGCCGCCCAGACCGCGCCCGGACCGGGCGCACAGATGACGCTGTTGCACAGCGGCATCGTCTACCCTTCGGAGCGCGACCCGAGCGCCTTGTTTTCAGCCCTGGCCAACTTGCGCCAGCAAGGCCTGCTGACACCGGCTGATGTGCGCTTGTGCTTTCGGGCGCCGGTGCATGAGGCGCACTTGCGAGAGTTGGCGCAGCGCTACGCGGTACAAGATTTCATGGACGTTCAACCCGCCCTGCCTTACCGCGAGGCCTTGGCAGAAATGCTGGCCGCAGACGCCTTGCTGGTGCTGCAGGCGAGCAATTGCAACGCGCAAATTCCGGCCAAGTTGTACGAGTATTTGCGAGCCGGACCGCCCATTTTGGGGCTGACCGACCTGCAGGGTGACACGGCGCAGGTCTTGCGCCAGGCGGGCTTGAACACGCTGGCCCCGTTGGACGATGCGCCGGCCATTGCGCAGGCCTTGCTGGCGTTTTTGCAAAGCTGGCGCGCAGGCCGCGCGGCATTGCCAGAGGCCAGCTTCGTGCGGCAGGCCTCACGGCAGGCGCGGACAGACGAATTGGTGGCTTATCTGGCGCAGGCGGCCTCTCACACAGTGAGCCGCCAGATGCCCGTCGCTAACGCCGCGGCCTTCACGCGCTGAGTGGCCATGTCAACCCGCCGCTCCTTGTTCTTCTCTTTTCTTGACCGCTACGCCAGCCTGCTGATCTCGGTGCTGTCTTCCATGCTGATTGCCCGCTTGCTCACGCCGACTGAGATCGGGGTTTATTCCGTCGTCATGGTGCTGCTGATTTTTGCCTCCACCGTGCGCGACATGGGCACCGGGCAATACCTGGTGCAGGAAAGAAACCTCACCACCGAACGCATACGCGCGGTCTGGGCTGTGCAGTTGTTTTTGGGGGCTGGCCTGGCAGGCATCGTGTGGCTGGCCAGCCAGCCCGTGGCGACGTTCTACAACGAGCCTCGCATGCGCGCCATCATGGGGGTGGTGGCCTTGAATTACCTGGTCAATCCCCTGGGCTCGCTGACCTATGCCTGGCTGATACGGGAAATGCGCTTCGAGGCCGTGGCGATGATGCGCTTTGCCTCGGCCCTGAGTGGCGCCTTGCTGGGCAACTGGTTGGCCTGGCACCACTACGGCCCCATCAGTCTGGCGTTGGGTTCTTTGCTGGGGACGCTGGTCAATGCCCTGATGGCGGTGTATTTTCGGCCTCGCTCTTTCCCTTGGCTACCTGGTCTGGCGGGCGTTCGCCAGGTCCTGCGCTTTGGCTCGCACCTGACCTTGAGCGCGTTGGTGGGGGTGATGGCGGGCAGCTTGCCGGAGTTGCTCCTGGGCAAGCTGCAAAGTCTGGGTGCGGCGGGTTTGTACTCGCGTGCCAGTGGCTTGGTGCTGATGTTCAACAAACTCCTGGCCGATGCCGTGGGCACCGTGTGCTTGCCCTGGTTTGCCAGACGCGCCCGCGAGCAAGGCAGTTTTACAGAGCCCTTTCTCAAAGCCACCGCGTATGTGGCGGCGCTGGGCTGGTCGTTCTGCTTTTTCATCGTCTGCCTGGCGCAGCCGCTGGTGCGCGGCTTGTACGGCCACCAGTGGGACCCGGCGGTGGACCTGACCCGGCAACTGGCGCTGGCCACAGCCTTGCAAGTGCCGGCCACCTTGTGCCAGACCGCTTTGCTGTCTTCGGGGGCCGTGAGCACCATTGCCCGCACGACCATCCTCACGGCCTTGCAAAGCATGGTGTTCATCAGCCTGGGCGCCTCGCAAAGCCTTTTCATGCTGGGCTTTGCCTTGATGGCCAGTGCCGCTGTCAGCAGCACCCTCTGGCTGCGCGCCACTTGCCTGCACATGGGCCTGCCCGTGCGCCACTTGTTGGCCATGTTGGGCAACAGCCTGGGCGTTGCCGTGGTGGCAGCCTTAGGGCCGTTGGCGGTGCTGCTGCTGTTTGGCCCTTACCCCGAGGCGGTGTGGCTGCCCTTGGGGCTGGCCAGCCTGGGCGCCTTGTTGGGGGGGTGGTGGGGCGTGCAGCTTTTCAGGCATCCGCTGCAAGAAGAAATTAGAGGGCTTTGGGGCACCTTGAAACTGCGGTTTTTTCAGGCCAAGCCTGCACCTTGATGTTCAGCGCAGCAAATGCCGCGTGTAGCTCAGGTAACGCAGGCCGCCCGGGTGCAGCAGGCTGTGCGCGTGGCAGCTGAAGGCTTCACGGCGCCGACCGGCCTGCCAGGCGAGCACCGACGCGTCGTGCCAGGCTGCACCGCGTTTGCGCTGGAGCTGGCGGGCAATCTCCGCAGGCGGCTGGCAGGCCAGCATGCGGTCCAGCAAGGGAATGAGTGCCTGTTGGTAGGCGCTTGATTTGGACAATGAGCCGGAGGTGTCATGGCATCTGAAGCCCGGTGTGTTGAGCGTGCCGATGCGCCTTCGGTCCATGCCCAGCCGAAACGCCAACCAGGTCCATTCGGCAAACGGGGGTGGGTTTTCAAAATAGGCCTCACCCACCGAACTGCTGCGGTACAAGGCGTTGCAGCTGCTTAACCAGTTGAAGGCCATCAGCGCTTGCAAGGGCGCCTGGCTGACGCAAGACAGATCGCTCTGCCACAGGTGGTCAGCGCCCTGGCGGTGGCGAAACCCGTTGTCAATCACCAGGTCGAGCGCGTCGTTATGTGTCAGACAGGCGGCGCGGGCGTCCAGCGTGCCGGGCAACAACTCGTCGTCATCGTCCAGCGTGGCAAAAAATGCGGTGTGTACCGCCTGGCGACCGCGCCACACGGCGAGGGGCGAGGAGGGCTCAGACTGGTACTGAAAACGCACATCGGGCTGGGATAGCAACCATTGGCACAGGGCCGGGTCAAAGTGCGGCCCGTTCACCACCACGAGGATGGGCACGGCCTCACGGCTGGCCAAGCGGATGGAGCCAATGGCGCGTTGCAGGGGCGCTGCGCGTTGGGCGCTGGCCAGCGTGGGAATGATCACGCTGACCGGTGCGTGGGGCAGCATGTCAGGCCCGCGCCATCAGCGCCATCAACGCCAGGGCGCTGCGGGCGGCTTTGCGCAGCAGGGCTTCGGCCTGTG
>CAJCCO010000123.1 GCA_903960915.1 uncultured beta proteobacterium | reverse complement strand
CCATCTCTTGCGAGATTTGCATGATGCCTTTTTTGTCAGCGTCCTTGATCACCGGCACCATCAGACCGTTGGGCGTGTCGGCAGCAAAGCCGATGTGGAAGTACTGCTTGTAAATCAGCGCATCGCCGTCGATGGAGCTGTTGAATTCGGGGAACTTCTTGAGCGCGGCCACGCAGGCCTTGATCAGGAAGGCCAGCATCGTCACCTTCACGCCGCTCTTCTCGTTTTCCTTGTTGGTGGAGACGCGGAAGGCTTCCAAATCGGTGATGTCGGCATCGTCATGGTTGGTGACCGCCGGAATCATGACCGCGTTGCGCAACAGATTGGCGCCGCTGATCTTCTTGATGCGACTCATTTCCTTGCGCTCAATCGGGCCGAACTTGGCAAAGTCGACCTTGGGCCAGGGGATCAAGCCCAGACCAGCGCCGTCGCCGGCAGAGGCAGCGCCCTTGTTTTGGGCGGCAGCCGCCAGGGTTTGCACCGCACCGCTCATGACCGAGCGGGTGAAGTTTTGTACGTCGGCATCGGTGATGCGGCCTTTGGGGCCGGAGCCTTTGACCTCGGCCAGTGGCACGCCCAACTCGCGCGCAAACTTGCGCACCGAGGGTGAGGCGTGGGGCAGGCCCAAGGTAGGGGCGCCTGGCGCGTGGGCCGGTGCGGATGCGGTGGATTGCTTCACCCCTTCGGGGTTCGCAATGACGGGTGTGGAGGTGGCGGGGCTTGTGGGTGCACCCCGGTCATTGGACTCACTGCGTTGGGCTTCAGCCTGGGTCAGCGTAGCGCTAGCGGTGCCTTCCAAAATGGCCAGTAGGTCGCCAATGTTGATCTTGTCGCCCACCTTGACTTTGAGTTCCTTGAGCACGCCCGCCGCAGAAGATGGAATTTCCATGGCGGCTTTGTCGGACTCGACGGTCACCAGGCTTTGCTCAACCTTGATGGTGTCACCGGGCTTGACGAAAACCTCAATGACCGACACGTCCTTGAAGTCGCCAATGTCGGGCACGTGCACTTCAACGCGGCCCGTGCTGGCAGCCGGTGCATGCGCTGCAGCCACTGAAGCGGGGGCGGCAACCGGTGCTGCCACTGGACTGGGCGCGGCTGAAGCCGAAGCCGTGGCCACTGAGGGAGCAGTAGCGGCGCCAACCACTTCAAGCATCAGTACCACAGAGCCTTCCTTGACCTTGTCGCCCAGCACCACTTTGAGTTCTTTCACCACGCCGGCATGGCTGGACGGGATTTCCATGGAGGCTTTGTCGGACTCGACGGTGAGGAGCGACTGGTCTACCTGAACCGTGTCGCCGGGTTTGACCATTAACTCAATCACCGTGACTTCAGCGAAGTCGCCAATATCGGGCACTTTGATTTCAATGACAGACATGCATGTCTCCTTGTTCTTGTTGTGGTGGGCTTCAGGCGTACAGCGGGTTGATCTTGTCAACCTGAATGCCGTACTTGGCAATCGCCTCGGCCACCTTGGCCACTGGCAGGGTGCCGTCTTCGCTCAAGGCCTTGAGGGCCGCCACCACGATGTAGTGACGGTTGACCTCGAAGTGCTCGCGCAGTTTGCTGCGGAAGTCGCTGCGGCCATAACCATCAGTCCCCAGTACCTTGTAGACGCGCCCAGCGGGAATGAAGGGACGAATTTGCTCGGCATAGGCTTTCATGTAATCGGTAGCAGCCACCACCGGGCCTGCGTGTTGCGCCAACTGCTGGCCCACAAAAGACACGCGCGGTGTCTCCAGCGGGTGCAGCAGGTTGTAGCGGTCGGCGTCCTGCCCGTCACGGGTCAGCTCGTTAAAGCTGGGGCAACTCCAAACGTCGGCAGACACGCCCCAGTCTTTCTCCAACAGCTCTTGGGCCGCCATGCTTTCACGCAGGATGGTGCCCGAACCCAGCAACTGAACACGCGGCGCCTTGCTCTGCGCGCCGGGCTTGCACAGGTACATGCCCTTGATGATTTGCTCTTCAGTGCCGGCGGTGAGGCCAGGCATGGGGTAGTTTTCGTTCAGCAGGGTGATGTAGTAGTACACGTTGTCCTGCTTTTCAACCATGCGCTTCAAGCCATGGTGCAGGATGACGCCCACCTCATGCGCAAAGGTCGGGTCGTAGCTGATGCAGTTGGGAATGGTGCCGGCCATGATGTGGCTGTGGCCGTCTTCGTGCTGCAGGCCTTCGCCGTTGAGCGTGGTGCGCCCGGAGGTGCCACCCAGCAAGAAGCCACGCGCCTGCATATCGCCCGCCGCCCAGGCCAAGTCGCCAATGCGCTGAAAGCCGAACATGGAGTAGTAGACATAGAACGGCACCATGATGCGGTTGCTGGTGCTGTAGCTGGTGGCCGCAGCAATCCAGCTGCTCATGCCGCCGGCTTCGTTAATGCCTTCTTGCAGGATCTGGCCTTTGACGTCTTCCTTGTAGTACATCACCTGGTCTTTATCGACCGGGGTGTACTGCTGGCCGGCCGGGTTGTAGATACCGATTTGGCGAAACAGCCCTTCCATACCAAAGGTGCGGGCTTCGTCCACCAAAATGGGCACCACGCGTGGCCCCAGCGCCTGGTCGCGCAGGAGCGTGGTCAAAAAGCGCACATAGGCCTGGGTGGTAGAAATCTCACGGCCTTCAGCGGTGGGTTCAATCACCGATTTGAAAGTGTCCAGCGCCGGCACGGTGAACTGCTCATCGGCCTTGACGCGACGGTGTGGCAGGTAGCCGCCCAGCGCCTTGCGACGCTCGTGCAGGTACTTCATCTCGGGCGTGTCGTCGGCCGGCTTGTAAAACGGAATATCCGCCAACTGACTGTCAGGCACCGGAATGTTGAAGCGGTCGCGGAAGGCTTTGATGTCTTCGTCGGTGAGCTTCTTGGTCTGGTGCACATTGTTCTTGCCCTCGCCACTCTTGCCCATACCAAAACCTTTGACGGTCTTGATCAGCAATACGGTGGGCTGGCCCACGTGCTTGACGGCGGCGTGGAAGGCGGCGTAGACCTTTTGCGAGTCATGCCCGCCGCGGCGCAGGTTGTGAATATCGTCGTCGCTCATTTTGGCGACCATCTCCAGGGTACGCGGGTCTTTGCCAAAGAAATGCTTGCGCACATAGGCGCCATCGTTGGCTTTCATGGCCTGGTAGTCGCCGTCGAGCGTGTCCATCATGAGCTTGCGCAGGGCGCCATCTTTATCGCGCGCCAGCAAGGGGTCCCAGCTGCTGCCCCAGATCAGTTTGATGACGTTCCAGCCAGAACCACGGAACTCGCCTTCAAGCTCCTGAATGATCTTGCCGTTGCCGCGCACCGGACCGTCTAGGCGCTGCAGGTTGCAGTTGATGACAAACACCAGGTTGTCGAGCTTTTCGCGGGCTGCCAGGCCAATGGCACCCAAGGATTCGACTTCGTCCATCTCGCCATCGCCACAGAACACCCAGACTTTGCGGTTCTCGGTGTTGGCGATGCCACGGGCGTGCAGGTATTTTAAAAAGCGCGCTTGGTAAATGGCCATCAATGGACCCAAGCCCATCGACACAGTAGGGAACTGCCAGAACTCGGGCATGAGTTTGGGGTGGGGGTAGCTGGACAAACCTTTGCCGTCGACTTCTTGGCGGAAGTTGAGCAACTGTTCTTCGGTCAAACGGCCTTCAAGGTAGGCTCGGGCATAAACGCCAGGCGACACGTGGCCCTGAATATAGAGGCAGTCGCCGCCATGTTCTTTGCCTGGCTCAGCGCTCTCGGCATGCCAGAAGTGGTTAAAGCCGGCGCCAAACAAGCTGGCCAGCGAGGCGAAGGAACCAATGTGACCGCCCAGGTCACCGCCGTCTATGGGGTGGTGGCGGTTGGCCTTGACCACCATGGCCATGGCGTTCCAACGCATGTAGGCACGCAGACGCTCTTCAATTTCCAGATTGCCGGGAGAACGCTCCTCCTGGTCGGTTTCAATGGTGTTGACGTAACCGGTGTTGGCAGAAAACGGCATATCGATGCTGCTCTGGCGCGCATGCTCCAGTAACTGTTCGAGCAAAAAGTGGGCGCGCTCAGGGCCTTCGCTCTGGATGACGGCTGTCAACGCGTCCATCCACTCGCGGGTTTCCTGGCTGTCTGCATCGATCGCGGCTGGACCGGAATGATTCGTTGAAATTCCTGACATGCTTGTCTCCTTTTTATAAGGTTGATTTTGTACCTGGCCGAGATTTTTACACAATTTCTAAAAAATTCCAAATAATGCAAGTACATTTCATATTGCGAAAATATTAACGTCGAAGCTTCCCAAGGGCACGCGCAAAGCAGGTCACCTACACTTGCGAATATGCAATTGCGCCAGATGTTTTCACTGCCCAGCCCGTCAAAATTCAGGTTTGTAGCCAAACTGCAAAACTGGTGGCGTCGGTTGCCTCCCCTGGCGCAAGACCGCTTTGCAGTCCTGGCGCCACTGGCTGCCGTGCTCATGTTTCTGGCGGCCATCATGGCGGCCTTTGGCTATTTGCGGCTAGAAGAGATAGACCGAGAACAAGAGGCGGTGAAGCGCGATGTGGAATACACACAGCAACGTTTGCGCTTGCGCCTGCTGGAGCGCCAAGAACAACTGATGCGCATAGCGCGCGAAATTTCAAACAAAGAAACCAACGAGCAGGACTTTCAAAATCAGGCCGACTACCTGATGAACCAATACCCAGATTTGCAGGGTTTGTCGTGGATAGATGGCCGTAAACGCATACGCGCCAGCTTTGGAACCGTCAGTTTGGCCTCAACGCAAATTCGTCAGGTGGGCAGCACCCTCAAACCGGGTGAAACCGAAAGCGCGTACGCCCTGTCCAGTGAGCTGATGCAACCCATCTACTCGCAGCAAGTCTTCAACACGGAAGAACAGGCCATGCTGCAGTTGCACATACCCATGTCAGAGCGCGGCAAGTTCAACGGCGTGTTACTGGCTGAATACTCGGTTGACGGGCTGTTTCGCTACGGCGTGCCGTCAGAAGTTTCGGCTCGTTATGCCATCTCTTTTCATGACGGCAAAGGGGCCTTGCTGGCAGGCGCCAATGTACCTGCGAGAAACCGGGCAACCGCCCTACTGCCCTGGGCCACCCCAGCCAACGCCTATGAAGTACCGGTGTCTCCCGTGGGCAACGGCCTGGTCATTAGAGGGCAGGCTTACCGCACGTCACTGGGTTTGGTGGGAAGCGGCTTGTTCTGGCTGGTAATTACCTTGAGCATGATGACCGCCTGGATGCTGATTGCCAATTGGCGCCACACCCGCCGACGCATGCAGGCGCAGCAGGCGCTGCAAGCAGAAACGGGCTTTCGGCGCGCTATGGAAAACTCCATGCTGACCGGCATGAGGGCCTTGGACTTGCAAGGTCGCATCACCTATGTCAACGCCGCTTTCTGCCAGATGACCGGATGGAGCGAGTCGCAACTGGTCGGCCGCACCGCGCCTTTCCCCTATTGGCTTGAAGAGGACCGCGAAATATTGACCGCCAGGCTAGAGGAAGAATTAGCGGGTAAGACCATGCCCGGCGGCATTCAGGTGCGGGTGAAGCGCCAAAACGGCACCATCATGGACGCGCGTTTGTATGTCTCGCCGCTGATTGATGCGCGCGGTACCCAAACCGGCTGGATGACCTCCATGACCGACATCACCGAACCTAACCGGGTGCGCGAGCAGCTATCGGCCTCGCATGAACGCTTCACCACCGTGCTGGAAGCGCTGGACGCCTCTATCTCCGTGGCGCCCTTGGGCAGTGATGAGCTGCTGTTTGCCAACAAGCTGTACCGCCAGTGGTTTGACACGCAGGCGGGCGGGCACCTGCGGCTGGTGGCACAGGCGGGCATGCCCATGACGCGACCCAGCGACGAAAGCCATGACGACGTGGACGCCTTTGCCGGCTTGCCTACCAACAACTTACCGGAATCAGATGCAGAAAGCGCCGAGATTTACCTAGACTCGCTGGGTAAATGGCTTGAAGTTAGAACTCGCTACCTGAGCTGGGTGGACGGCAGACTGGCGCAAATGGTGATTGCCACCGACATCACCTCGCGCCGCTTGGCCGAGGAGCAGTCTGCTGCGCAAACCGAACGCGCCCAAAACGCCAGCCGCCTGATCACCATGGGCGAAATGGCCTCCAGCGTGGCGCACGAGCTCAACCAGCCACTGACCGCCATCAACAATTACTGCCTCGGCATGATCTCGCGCATCAAGGCGCAGCACATCACCGAGGCTGAACTGCTGGGCGCTCTGGAGAAAACCTCCAAGCAAGCGCACCGGGCCGGGCAGATCATTCAGCGCATTCGCTCCTTTGTGAAACGCAGCGAACCCAACCGCACCCTGTCCCCCGTCATGAGCATGGTGGATGAGGCGGTAGAGCTGGCCGAGATTGAATTGCGCAGGCGCAATGTGCGTCTCATACGCCAGATTTCACCCAACTTGCCAGCGCTGATGGTGGACCCCATTCTGATCGAACAGGTGCTGGTGAACTTGCTGAAAAACGCCGCTGAATCGATTGACCTGGCCCACCGCCCCACCGACCAGCGCAGCGTTCGCCTGCAGGTGTCTCAGGCCCAGGTGGACGACAAGGCGGTGGTGGAGTTCACGGTCATAGACAGCGGTCCCGGCTTGGCGCCTGAAGTGATGACCCGTCTGTATGAGGCTTTCTATTCGACAAAAGCCGATGGCATGGGGATTGGGCTGAGTTTGTGCCGCTCCATCGTCGAATCTCACATGGGGCGTATGAAGGCCGAGAACCTCTACAATGCCGAACTTGTGACGGGGTGCACCTTCTCCTTCTGGCTGCCTTGCACCGATGCCACCCTTACCAAACCCGCCCCGCTAATCAGCGAAAAAACCGCAGAGTAACTCATGAGTTTGATTCCTAAAAAAGGCACGGTGTATGTTGTCGACGACGACGAAGCTGTGCGTGATTCTCTTCAGTGGCTGCTGGAGGGCAAAGACTACCGCGTGCGCTGCTTCGAGTCTGCCGAATCATTTCTGAGCCGCTACGACGCGCGTGAGGTGGCTTGTCTGATTGTCGACATCCGCATGGGTGGCATGACCGGGCTGGAGCTTCAAAACCGCTTGCTGGAGAGCCGCTCGCCGTTGCCCATTGTCTTCATCACCGGCCATGGCGATGTGCCTATGGCGGTGGACACCATGAAAAAAGGGGCCATGGACTTCATCCAGAAGCCCTTCAACGAAGAGCAGCTGGTGCCGCTGGTGGAGCGCATGCTGGAGCAAGCCAAGGGTTCTTTTGCCGAACACCAGATTGCCGCCAGCCGGGGTGCTCTGATGGCGCGCCTGACACTTCGCGAGTCGCAGGTACTGGAGCGCATTGTGGCTGGCCGCCTGAACAAGCAAATTGCCGATGACCTGGGCATCAGCATCAAAACGGTGGAGGCCCACCGCGCCAACATCATGGAAAAACTCAATGCCAACACGGTCGCCGACTTGCTAAAAATTGCACTCGGCCAAACCGCTAGCAAATCCTGAAAATCTTCTGTTTCCTATGACCAACTCTTCTCCTGCCCAACTGATTGACGGTATCGCCCTGTCGCGTGAAATTCGTGCCGATATTGCCCATCGCACCAGCCTCCTGAAACAAAAAGGCATCACCCCAGGGCTGGCGGTGGTATTGGTGGGAGACAACCAGGCCTCTCAAGTTTACGTACGCAACAAGGTCAAGGCCTGCGCGGACGCTGGCTTGCACTCGGTGCTAGAGCAGTACCCCGCCAGCATGAGCGAAGACGACTTGCTGGCGCGCATAGACGCCCTGAACACCGACGCCAGCATTCACGGCATCTTGGTGCAACTGCCTTTGCCGGCGCACATTGACGCGCAAAAAGTGATTGAGGCCATAGCGCCCAGCAAAGATGTGGACGGCTTTCACGTCAACAGCGCCGGCGCGCTGATGGTGGGTCGCCCTGGCTTCTGGCCCTGCACCCCTTATGGCTGCATGAAGATGCTGGAGAGCATTGGCTTTGACCTCAAAGGCAAACACGCCGTGGTCATTGGTCGCAGCAACATTGTGGGCAAACCCATGGCGCTGATGCTGCTGCAAAAAAATGCCACGGTCACCATTTGCCACAGCGGCACCAAGGACCTCAAGGCCATGACCTTGCAGGCCGACGTGATTGTGGCTGCCGTCGGCAAGGTCAATGTCTTGACCGCCGACATGGTCAAACCCGGCGCGGTGGTGATTGATGTGGGCATGAACCGCAACGCTCTAGGCAAACTGTGTGGCGACGTGGACTTTGAAGGCGTCAAACAAGTGGCCAGCTACATCACACCCGTCCCCGGCGGCGTGGGCCCCATGACCATCACTATGCTGTTGGTCAATACCGTCGAAGCGGCTGAACGTTTGGCCGCTGGCGGCTGAGTTCCAGCGGCTCTCGGGCTAAAACCCAGGCCTTCTACCGGACGCTTGAAATTAGTGCAGCAGCCTTCAACTAGGCTGAAGAAAGCCAGAACTGCCGCTCGCAGCTCTGGCCCCTTATTGACTCAGTTGACCAGGTAAACCGCATGAACCCCCTTCTCCAGTTTGACGACACCCCCCTGTTTGACCAGATCAAGCCCGAGCACGTTGCCCCTGCCGTGGCTGCGCTGTTGAAAGAATCCAGCGACGCGCTGGAAACTGTCACGGCAGACGCCTTTCCTGCAGAGTGGCGCGCCATTGCCGCCGTGCTCGATGTGGCCACTGAAAAACTGGGCCGCGCCTGGGGCGCCGTGAGCCACCTCAACAGCGTGGCTGATACGCCTGAGTTGCGGGCGGCCTACAACGAAGCCCTGCCCAGCATCACTGAATTTTTTACCCGACTGGGCGCCGACGAGCGCTTGTACGCCAAATACAAGGCCATTGACCGCAGCACCCTGAACCTGGAGCAACTCCAGGCGCACAGCAATGCCATTCGCAACTTTGTACTGGGGGGCGCCGAGTTGCAGGGCGCCGACCGCGAACGCTTTGCCGCCATTCAGGAGCGCCAGGCAGAACTGGGCCAAAAATTCAGCGAAAACGCACTGGACGCCACCGATGCCTTCGCCCACTACGCCGAACTGCCTGAGCTTGATGGCGTACCCGACGACGTGCGCCAGACGGCCTTGGCTGCTGCCCTGGCCGAAGGCAAGACGGGCTACAAGCTCACCCTCAAAATGCCGTGCTACCTGCCGGTGATGCAGTTTGCCCAAAGCAGCGCACTGCGCGAAAAACTCTACCGCGCCTACGTCACGCGTGCCTCGGACCAGGCGGCCCCAGAACACCTGAAATTTGACAACTCGGCCTTGATCAGCGACATGCTGGCCTTGCGGCTGGAAGAGTCCCGCTTGCTGGGCTTTCACAACTTTGGCGAACTGTCGGTGGCGCCAAAAATGGCGGACTCCCCCGAGCAGGTCATCACCTTTTTACGCGACCTGGCCGTCAAAGCCCGTCCGTTTGCTGAAAAAGACCTGGTTGACCTGCGCGCCTTTGCCCGGCAAGACCTGCACTTGAACGATCCGCAGCCTTGGGACTGGGCCTACATTGGCGAAAAGCTCAAGGAAGCGCGCTACGCTTTCAGCGAGCAAGAAGTCAAACAGTACTTCACCGCGCCCAAGGTGCTGGCTGGCCTTTTTAAGATTGTGGAAACTCTGTTTGACGTGCAATTGCGCCAGGACGAGGCACCCGTCTGGCACCCCAACGTCAAGTTTTACCGCATTGAACGCGCGGGCCAACTGGTAGGTCAGTTTTACCTGGACCCCGCCGCCCGCCAAGGCAAGCGCGGTGGCGCCTGGATGGACGACGTGCGCACCCGTTGGTTGCGCCCCGACACGGGCAAGTTACAAACCCCGGTGGCGCACCTGGTGTGCAACTTTGCTGACAGCGTGGACGGCAAACCCGCCTTGCTCACCCATGACGACGTGACCACCCTCTTTCATGAGTTTGGGCACGGCCTGCACCACCTGCTGACCCAGGTCAATGAGCGCGACGTGGCCGGTATCAGCGGCGTGGAATGGGACGCGGTGGAGTTGCCCAGCCAGTTCATGGAGAACTTCTGCTGGGAGTGGAACGTGCTGCGCCATATGACTGCGCATGTCGACACGGGTGAGCCTCTGCCGCGCGCCCTGTACGACAAAATGCTGGCCGCCAAGAACTTTCAAAGTGGCATGCAAACCGTGCGACAAATCGAGTTTTCATTGTTTGACATGCTGCTGCACACCCAGCATGACCCCGCCTTGGACCTGATGCCCTTGCTCAATGAAGTGCGCGCTGAAGTGGCCGTGCTGCAAGCCCCTGCCTGGAGCCGCACCGCACATACGTTCAGCCACATTTTTGCCGGCGGTTATGCAGCCGGCTACTACAGCTACAAATGGGCCGAAGTGCTGAGCGCTGATGCCTACGCAGCCTTTGAAGAAACCGCCAGCGCCGATGGTTTGCCCAACGTAGAGACTGGCAAAAAATACCGCCAGGCCATTCTGGAAGCAGGCGGTAGTCGCCCTGCCCTGGCGTCCTTCAAAGCCTTCCGCGGCCGCGAACCCCAGCTAGATGCTCTGCTGCGGCATCAAGGCATGACGCAAGACCGATAAAAAACGCAGCGCTGAAGCCACTCACCGGTCACTGCGAGCGAAGCGCGGCAGTCCATGCCGCCAACGCCGCTTGATCAACCGCCCAAAGCCGCTTAAAACGTCAGCGTCTTCACGCCGCTAGACGTTCCCAGCAAGCAAACCTGGGCTTTCTGGAAAGCAAAAACGCCAACGGTCACCACGCCGGGCCATTGGCTAACCTGCAATTCAAAGGCCACTGGATCGGTAATTTTCAAGCCGGTGACATCAACAATGTGTTGGCCGTTGTCGGTCACCAAAGCCTGTCCCTCTTTAAGGCGCACCCGGCCCACACCACCCAGGGCGGCAAATTGCCGAATCACACGGGCCGTTGCCATGGGAACCACTTCCACCGGCAGCGGGAAAGCGCCCAAGTGGTCCACCAACTTGCTCTCGTCGGCAATGCAGACAAACTTGTCTGACTGGGCCGCCACAATTTTTTCTCGGGTGAGCGCGGCGCCACCGCCTTTGACCATGTGTCCGTGGTGATCAATTTCGTCGGCGCCGTCAATGTAGACCGACAAGGTCTCCACGTCTGCCGCCTCAAACACGGTAATGCCCAAGGCCTTGAGACGCGCCGTGCTGGCCTCGGAGCTGGACACGGCGCCCTTGATCTGGTCTTTGATGGTGGCCAGCGCATCAATGAATTTATTGACGGTTGAACCCGTCCCCACGCCAACAATTTCACCGGGCACGACGTACTTCAGGGCAGCCTGACCCACCAGGGTTTTGAGCGCATCCTGGCTTAAGTTGGGGGTAACGGGGAAAATGGGGGAAATGGGGTGTGTCATCGGGGAAAATCGGGGGAGTTACAAAAAATGTTCAGGAATTATCCAATGTCTCTGCTGCCCTACGCCCTCGCCCGCCCGTTTTTATTTGGGCTGGACCCCGAAGCGGCCCATGACCTGACCTTGAAGGCGCTGGCCACAGCCCAGGGCACCCCACTGCAATGGGCGTACTGCCAGCACCGGGTAGATGACCCGGTGCAACTCGCCGGCCTGACCTTTCCCAACCGCGTGGGCCTGGCCGCCGGGCTGGACAAAAATGCGCGCTGTATTGACGGCCTGGGCGCCATGGGTTTTGGCTTTGTGGAAGTGGGAACCGTCACGCCACTGGGCCAGAGCGGCAACGCCAAGCCACGCATGTTCAGGTTGCCTGAGAAACAAGCGCTGATTAACCGCCTGGGCTTTAACAACGAGGGGCTCGAGGCGTTTATTGCCAACGTCAAACGCTCTCGGCTGTACCAACAGCGGCAGGCCCGCAGCGCTGACCACCCCATGCTGCTGGGCCTGAACATTGGTAAAAATGCAGCCACCCCAATAGAGCGCGCGACCGACGATTACCTGACCTGCTTGGACGGTGTCTACCCCTATGCTGACTATGTGACCGTCAACATCTCCAGCCCGAACACCAAAAATTTGCGCGCCCTGCAAAGCGACGAGGCGCTGGACGGCTTGCTAGGCGCCATTGCCCAGCGCCGCGAAGCGCTGGCGCAGCAGCACGGCAAGCGCACCCCCATCTTCGTCAAAATTGCGCCCGATCTGGAGGAGTCGCAAGTGACCGTGATTGCAGCCACCTTGCAACGCCACGCCATGGACGGCGTGGTGGCCACCAACACAACCCTGAGCCGCGACGCCGTGCAAGGCTTAGCGCATGCGCAAGAGACCGGCGGCCTGTCGGGCGCGCCCGTGCTGGCCATGAGTAACCGGGTGATTGCGCAACTGCGTCGTGCGCTAGGTGCCGGCTTTCCCATCATTGGAGTAGGCGGCATTTTGAGCGCGCAAGACGCTGTGAGCAAAATCAAGGCTGGCGCTGACGTGGTGCAAATTTATACCGGCCTGATCTACCAGGGGCCGGCCTTGGTTAAAGAGGCGGCGGCGCTGATCAAGAAAAGCTGCTGATGACAAAAACAGCGTGGGTGTGGGGTCAAGCACCAGGCCTTGCAGCCGGACTAAGCTGACCAGGTGCAAGGCGCAACAAGCTCTGCACATGCTCGGCAATAGCCAGTGAACTGGTCAAACCCGGCGACTCCATGCCAAACAGGTTGACCAATCCGTCCACGCCATGCACCGCCGGGCCTTGAATCAAAAAATCACAAGCCGCTTGCCCCGGCGCACTTATTTTGGGGCGAATGCCGGCGTACGCAGGCACCAGCGCCCCGGCGGGTAAACCGGGCCAATACTGGCGCACTTGCGCCTCAAAAACCCCAGCTTGGGCAGCGTCCACCACCAAGTCGTCGGCCGAGTCCACCCACTGCACATCGGGCCCGAACCGGGCCTGTCCGGCCAGATCGAGTGTGAGGTGAACGCCCAAACCACCGGGCTGGGGCACCGGATAAATCAGATGCCGAAATGGCACGCGGCCACTCAGGCCGAAGTAATTGCCTTTGGCGAAATAAGCCTGGGGCACATGCAGCGGGTCCAGGCCGGCCAGCTTGCCCGCCCAGGCCGGCGCCTGCAAACCCGCGGCGTTGACGACTTGGCGCGCCAGCAAAGAAGTGCCATCGTGGGTGCGTAATTCAATGCCGGCCGGCCCCATGCGAACAGGCGCTGCTGTGGTGTTGAACACCACCAAACCGCCCGCGCTTTCCAGGTCTGCCTGCAGGGCCAGCATCAGCCCGTGGCTGTCCACCGTACCGGTACTGGGGGAATAAAGCGCTGCAACGCACTGCAACTCGGGCTCAAGCGCCAGGGCTTGCGCGCGGTCTAGCAGTACCAGGTCGTGCACGCCATTCGCCTTGGCCTGCGCCAGCAAAATTTGCAGCTGCGCCACCTGATTGGTGTGCGTGGCCACAATCAGCTTGCCGCAACGCTGGTGCCCAATGCCACGCTGGGCACAGTAGTCGTAAAGCAAAGCTTTACCCTGAACGCACAAGCGGGCCTTCAGGGAATGGGTAGGGTAGTAAATGCCCGCATGAATCACCTCGCTGCTGCGCGCACTGATGCCTGTGCCGATGGCGTTGGCCGCTTCAAGCACCAGCACCTCGCGCCCTGCTTGCGCCAACGCGCGCGCCACAGCCAGGCCAATCACACCGGCACCCACCACAACGCATTCAACTTGTTCCATGATTCATTTGGTTTGAGTTAACCACTAACTCAGACTCAGAGGGCCCAACCGTGAACTGCCAGTAGCTGGGCTAACTTTGCCAAGCAAGATGCGGCTACTTTTTATTTAGAAAAGCCATAAAACTTTGCTGCGCTTCTTGGGTCAATGCGCCTTCAGTCATTCGCTTCATGGACATGGCATAGGCCTGCTCTTGGGGTGATTCCATTTGTTCATAAAAGCCCTGCTTGCCTGAGGCCTTGGAAGCACTGGTGCCGCGGGTGCAGCGCTGTATCAGGTCGAGACAAGTGGCATCCAATTGATCAGCAGGCACCACTCGGTTGACCAGGCCCCAATTGGCAGCGGTGTGTGCATCAATGGCGTCACCGGTCAAAGCCATTTCAAGGGCGCGTTTGCGGCCGATGCTGCGAGACACCGCCACCAGCGGCGTGTGGCAAAACAAACTGCCCTTGCCCCCGGGCAATGCGAACGAAGCCGTGTCAGAGGCCACTACCAAATCGCAGGTAGCCACCAGCTGACAACCGGCCGCCGTTGCCAGGGCATGCACCCGCGCCAGGACCGGTTGCGGCAGTTGCTGCAAACTGTTCATCATGTGGGTGCAGGTGGCAAACAGCTGCTTCAAATGGTCGATATCTGCACCGGCCATGTCAGCGAAATTGTGTCCCGCTGAAAAAACGGGACCGTGCGCCGCCAGTATGACCCCGCGCGCATCGCTGGCAGCAATATGCACAAATGCGGCCGTCAACTCCTCCATCATCTGCAGTGACAACACATTGCGTTTGTCTGGTCGGTTCAAGGTAACCGTGGTGATTCCTTGGTCTTCTACAAATTGCAAACAAGAAAATGGCTTCATAAATTACCTTTTTGGCCCCATGGGGTTGAAACGCCTATCCGTAAATGTACCGAATTACGCCACTGACCAGGCTGACCAGGCCGGTCAGGGACAGATTTTTTTCGGCAACTGCATGCACTTGGCTCAGTCCAGCGCAGCGGCCTCGGCCTCGATCCAGGCACAAACCGCGTTCACCGCGGGCACCGAGCGGGCACCAGGACGGCTGAGCAGATAGTAGCGGCGCACCGGATGCAGCTCGGTCTCGAAGGGACAGACCAACCGGCCAGACGCCACTTCACTCTGCACAAACGGAAAGGTGCCCATCACCACCCCCTGCCCCTCAATGGCAGCCTGCAGCGCCAGGTTCGAGTCACGCGCGATGGTTTCACGCGCAAAGCCGAGTTCAGCCTGGCCGACCAGTTTGAGCCAAGCGTTCCATTCCTCACGATCCCACTGGTGAATGATGGGGTAACGAGCCAGATCGGCGGGACTTGCGAGCCCGCCGCGCTCGGCCAGCAACGCCGGGCTGAGTACTGGGCGGTAGACGACATCCAGCAGGCGTTTCGCATCCAGCCCCTGCCAGTCGCCAATGCCCCAGTCCACAGCGATGGTTGCCACCAACTGCTCGGCGTTGGTGATGCGCGGGCTGTGGTGAAGGACCAGTTCGATATTCGGGTTGAGGCGGTAAAACTTGCTCAAGCGCGGCATCAACCAGCGGGCACCAAAAATCGGCCCCACCGCCAGCGTCACGGTCTTGCGGTTGGATGAAATGTGGGTTTCCACTTCGGCGCGGATGTCGTCAAACGCACGGCTAATCACGCTCGAAAGAGAACGGCCGGCATCGGTGAGGGACACCTTGCGCGTCTTGCGCACAAACAGCAGGCAACCCCACTCCAACTCCAGCTGGCGGATCTGGTTACTAACGCTGGTGGGGGTCACCCGCAGCTCTTCAGCTGCCGCCTTGAAACTGAGCAGCCGCGCCGCCGCCTCAAAAGAGCGCAGGGCTGTGAGCGGCAAACGTTGTTGGGAAATTTTCATCATGCCGGCAGTTTAATGATAAAAAAATTTTGTGCATGACGCCAAAAAAATCGTTTGTCGATCATCGGGAAACACTGAAAAATGGACCACATGAGCATCCGAAAAAATCACTTTAGTTCAGTCGCTGGGCAAGAAAATTTATGAGCCGCCACAGCCTTTACTGCAGCGATCAGGCCCGCGATATAGCGCGACGACGATTGCCCCGCATCGTGTTCGACTACATCGACGGTGCGGCCGGTAAGGAATCCGCAGCCGCTGGCAATTTGGCCGCGCTAGACCGGCTGCGGCTAATGCCCCGCGTATTGGCACCAGCCGAGCAGGCTAGTCTGGCCACGTGTTTTTTGGGCCAGACTTTTACGCTGCCCTTTGGCATCGCGCCCATGGGCATGTGCAACCTGGCCTGGCCTGGCGCAGACCGTCTGTTGGCTGCCGAGGCCGTCAGGCGTGGCATCCCGCATGGCGTCTCCACCGCCGCCTCGACCAACTTGGAGACTATGCAAGAACTAGCCGGGTCACTCGCCTGGTTCCAGCTCTATGTAACCGGCACGCTCGACGCTGCCTGGCACTTGGTGGACCGGGTCGAGGCCGCCGGTTACCAAGTGCTGATCCTGACGGTTGATGTACCCCGGGTCGCCGCACGACGCCGCGATCAGCGTAACGGTTTCACCATGCCGTTTCGCATCGGAACCAAGCAATTCATGGACTTCGCGCGGCATCCGCACTGGTCTCTGGCCAGCTTGCTCGCCGGCATACCGGAGCCCGCCAATTTCAACGACCTACCGGGCGGCAAGGGCTTTGACCGCCATGCCAGCCGTGCAGGCGCCAACTGGGCTTTTTTGGACCAGTTGCGGCGGCGCTGGAAGGGCAAGCTCATCGTCAAAGGGGTGCTGTCACCCGATGACGCGCAACGCATTCAGGCGTCCGGCGCCGATGCGGTCTACGTGTCCAACCACGGTGGGCGCCAGCTCGACAGCGCACCGGCTGCCATCACCGCGCTGGCCCAAGTGCGCGCGGCAGTAGGCCCGGACTTTCCGCTGGTGTTTGACAGCGGCGTACGTTCAGGCGAGGACATCCTGAAAGCCTTGGCCTGCGGTGCCGACCTGGTGATGCTGGGCCGTCCGCTGCTTTACGCCCTGGGTGCCGACGGTGCCCGCGGACTGGCCAGCCTGCTCGATGCCACGGTGAATGAGCTGAGCGTGGCCATGGCCCAGCTGGGCTTGGCAGACGTGGGCGATATCCGCGCCAGCCACCTGGTGCCAAACCATTTTTGATACAACAAACGGAGAACCCATGACCGAGACAACACCCCCCCTACTGCGCGGCGGCGCCCTTCTGGCCCGAGCCCTGGTGGAGAAAGGCGTAGAGCACGTGTTCACCCTGGCCGGCGGCTTTTGCAACCCGGCGCTTGAGGGCTTCATGGACTGCGGAACGCGGGTCATCAACTGCCCCCATGAGCAAGTAGCCGGCCACCTGGCCGACGCGCACACCCGTATCACGCGCCTTCCTGCTGTCTGCCTGGTCGGACCCGAGGGCTTTGCCAACGCCGTACCGGCCATGATGGAGGCCTGGGGCGAGCGCTCGCCGGTCATCTTCGTCACGGGCTCCAGCACGCTCAAGCGGCGCGGTGCAGGCGGTTTCAAGGAGATCGACGACGTGGCGATTGCCGCGCCGTTGACCAAGCACAGCATTAGCATCACCGACGGCACCCGCATCAGCGAATGCGTAGACCGAGCCTGGAAGATCGCCACCAGTGGCTATCCCGGCCCGGTGCACCTGAGCCTGCCTGTGGACATCATGTTCTCGTCCTTCCCGGCCGATGCCGGGCGAGACGAACGGCCCTACCTGCGCAGCGCCACGCTGCCACCGCGCGCCTGGCCTGATCCAGCTGCGCTGGCGCCCCTGCTGTCCCTGATCGCTGCGGCCAAACGCCCCATGATTATTGGCGGGCATGGCGTCTGGTGGTCGGGCAGCGCGCCCAAGCTAGAAGCCACCGGTACCGCACTGCACATTCCTATCTTCAACATCCCCTACCACCAAAAGCTGTTGGGCGAGCACTGCGAGGCCTACATGGGTTTGGCTGACATCCACCAGTACCAGCCCTCGCGCCAAGCCCTGGAAGCCTCCGATCTGGTCATCATGATCGGCGGCCGACTCGACAACCAGATGAACTTTGGCAACGCGCCGCTGTTTCCAGACTCCCTGCAGTTGGTGTGTGTGAACGGCTCAGATGAAGAACTGCAGATGAACCGCTCGGCTGACCATGTGCTGCTGAGCGACCCAGGCGCTTTCCTGGACGCGCTGATGGCGCTCAAGGCTGCCGGCACTTGGCAACTCGATCGCGGCTGGTTTGACACCAACCGCCAGTGGCGCGGTGAGTGGGTAGCCAAGACCCTGGCCGATCTGAAGCAGGACACGGATGCCACGGCCTTGAACCGCGGAAAAATTCACCCCTTGCAGCTGTCACTGGATGTACAGGCCGAGATGGGCCCCCAGGACTGGCTGGTGTTTGACGGTGGCAACACCCACTTTTGGTCCGAGATCGCGGTCAATCTGGCGGGCTGGCACGGGCAACAATTAGCCGGCATCCTGCACCCAGGCAGCTTCAGCCTGCTGGGCGTAGGGGTGTCGCTCGCGGTGGCTGCCAAAAATACCCACCCCGATGCCACCGTGGTGCTGATCAGTGGCGACGGCGCGTTTTTGTCGGGGGGGCTGTCCATTGAGGCGGCCTTCCAGGAGAGTTTGCCCATCGTCGTGGTGATCGATAACAACGGCGGGCTGGATTGCATTTCGCAGCAACAGGAGCGGCTGTTTGCCAATGGCAAGCACTTTGCCACGGACTTTCGTGACATCCCCTTTCACACCCTGTTCGAAGGCATGGGGGGCCACGGCGAGCTGGTTGAGCATCGCGAGCAATTGGGGCCAGCGATCCGTCGCGCCATTGCCAGCGGCAAGACCGCCTGCGTCAACGTCAAGGCCAAGGGCGTGATCAGCCCGATTGTGCTGGCTACCACCAGCAAACGCGACAAAGCCTCGATTGAATAAGTCACAAGGAACGCCATGGCCACGCTCAGCACACACACCCTGAATTCGGTCGACGGAACCCACGCCGGCCAGGTCGGCGTGTCATTGTTTCGAATCACACCGGACGGTACACGCCAGCCTGTTTTTGAGGCCGCTACCGACGCCGGTGGCCGCCTGACGCAGCGCATCGCCCCGGCAGACGTCGACGGCACAGCCGACTACGAACTGGTGTTCCAGACCGGCGCCTATTTCGCAACGCGCGGCCTGCCGCTCACCGGGCTGCGCATCCAGAAGGAAGTGGTGATCCGCTTTTGCATGCCCGACCCCGAGGCGGCCTACCACATGCCGCTGGTGATGGCCCCCAATGGCTACAGCGTTTGGTTGTCGAGCTAACCCATTCCAATGCGCAACGAAGCATCGCGCTGGGCTGAACTCATTCGCTCCGTCGGCCTGAAGTTCGACTAAAAAAAACAAAACCACATCTACAACTACAGGAGTTAAATATGTCCACATCCGGCCTGAACATGTCGCGCCGCATCCGGCGAACACCCTACACCGACCGCGTCGAACAACATGGCGTACGCGGCTTCTCAGTGGTCAACCACATGCTGCTGCCCAAGGCCTTCGGGCCCACGGTGGAAGAGGATTACTGGCACCTGCGGGAGCATGTTCAGTTATGGGACGTGTCCTGCCAGCGCCAGGTGCAGATCACCGGACCCGATGCGGCCCGACTGGTGCAATGGATGACGCCACGCAACATCAGCCAGGCGCGGGTCGGGCAGTGTATGTACGTGCCACTCGTGGACGACAAAGGCGGCATGGTCAATGACCCGGTATTGCTCAAGCTGGCCGAAGACCAGTTCTGGCTCTCGATTGCGGATTCAGACGTTCTGTTGTGGGCCAAGGGCCTGGCTCTTGGCGCCAAAATGGATGTATCGGTCGTTGAGCCGGATATCTCCGTCCTCGCGGTACAAGGCCCGAAAGCCGAGGACCTGATGGCCAGGGTGTTTGGCGAGGCAGTCCGAAGCATTCGCTTCTTCAATTTCGGCTTCGTCGACTTCAATGGCACACGGCAACTGGTGCAACGCGGCGGCTACTCTAAGCAGGGAGGATTCGAGATTTATCTCAACAATAGCCAGATGGGCGCTGCCCTGTGGGACCTGATCTGGGAGGCCGGACGCGCGTTCAACATGACACCCGGCTGCCCTAACCTGATCGAACGCATCGAGGGCGGACTGCTTTCCTATGGCAACGAGTTCACGTTGGAAAACAACCCTCTTGAATGTGGCATGGGCAAACTCTGCACGCTGGACGGCACGGTTGATTTTCTGGGGCTCAAGGCCTTGCAGCGCATTTCAGAAAAGGGGCACCAGCGCGAGATACGGGGTGTGGTGTTTGACGGCGGGCCAGGGCCCGCCTGCGGCAAGCCCTGGCCAGTAAAGGTAGGTAGTGATCAGGTGGGCCAGATCACCTCGGCCATCTGGTCGCCGCGCCTGAAACGCAATGTAGGCGTGTCCATGATCGCTCGCAGCCACTGGGCGCCAGGACAAGCGGTCACCGTGCACTGCGCGGATGGGGTGATTCGTCCCGGCGAGGTCTGCGCCCTGCCCTTTGCATGAAACCTTTCAGCCAGACGGCAGCGCCGTCTTGTAGCGCACCTGCTCACGGACCCAACTGAAGCGGATTTTTTCGATGCCCGGAATCGGTATGGCATCTGCTTGGCCTGGCGATGTTGGTCCTGCGCTAAAAGCGACATGCTTCAATTAGTGGAAAAGCTGTGGTCTAAGATCTCCGTTTGTCGGCTGGAGATCTTGCGTTTTGGTCAGCAGGGACTTCTTAGAATGCAGCTGTTCAGGTTTCAAACCAATTCCACTGGAGAGTGCAAATGCTAAAGTTTTTCTATAACGCCGCCCCCAACCCGATGAAGATTGCCCTTTTGCTCGAAGAGCTGGGGTTGTCGTACGAGGCCATACCGGTGGACACGCGGCAGGGGCAACAATTCGCCCCAGAGTACCTAGCTGTCAATCCCAATGCCAAAGTTCCAGCAATCGTTGATGGCGATGTGACTGTTTTTGACAGCAATGCCATCTTGCTGTTCCTGGCCGATCGAGAAAAACGCTTTGTCTCCACAGATATGGCGAGCCCTGATCGCGCTGAAACACTTTCATGGCTCATGTTCATCGCCAGCGGCATTGGCCCATTTTCTGGGCAATCTGTGCACTTCCGTCATGTTGCACTCGAACCAAAAACCTATGCTTTGAATCGTTACGACTACGAAGCAAACCGCCATTGGGGGATTCTAGAGAAGCATCTTTCCACACACACCTATATGGTCGGGGAGCAATACGGCATAGTTGACATGGCCTTTTGGGGCTGGGCCCGCCTGCTGCCTTATGTACTAGGTACAGGTGACGCCACGTGGGCGGAGTATCCCAATGTAAAGCGACTGCTTGACTTAATCAACACAAGGCCCGCCGCCCAACGCGCTGAAGCACTGAAGAACCAACACAGCTTTAAAACTGAGCTCGATGCTGATGCACGCAAATTCATGTTTCCGCAAAACGAGCGCCTTGTAAAGAGTGCCTAGGTCCAAGACCTGGAAGATTCATAAAGAGGGGGCAGATGTATAAATTAGTTGCCTTTGATGCCTATGGGACGCTGTTTGACGTGTATTCCATGGGCCAGTTGGCAGAGGAACTGTTTCCGGGCAATGGTGAAGCCCTTGCGCTGATGTGGCGCGACCGGCAAATTGAATACACGCGCTTGGTCACCATGAGCGATACCGACCCCAAAGGGAGTCGGCACTACCTGCCATTTTGGGACTTGACGGAGCGCTCCTTGCGTTATTGCTGCAAGCGCCTGCATTTGCAACTGAGTGCGGGCGATGCGCAGCGACTGATGGACCAGTACGCCAAGCTCACCGGATTTCCCGACAGTCTGGAGGTTCTTCGTGCCATCAAGAACAAAGGGCTGTCGACGGCCATTTTGTCCAACGGAAGTAGGGAGATGCTGTCCTCAGTGGTGACGGCCAATGGATTGGCACCCTATTTGGATCAGGTCGTCTCAGTGGAGGATGTACGGCTATTCAAGACTGCACCGCAATCCTATGAACTTCTGCTGACCAACTTCCCCTTAGCCAAGCAAGAAATTCTGTTCGTCTCCAGCAATGCGTGGGATGCGCTCGCGGCCAAATGGTTTGGATTTGACGTGTTTTGGGTGAATTGTCTTGGACACCCTTTTGAGGAAATTGGTGAACGTCCGAACTTTGAAGGAAGTTCTCTCTCGGATGTATTGGCTGTTCTCTGATTTTCACAGGATGCGCGCGCAGGCGACACACGCTTCGCTGTTTCTGACCGCCCAGCGTGCGCGCTGCAACGCTCCCTTGCGCTACCCCCACTAGCCACAGTTTCAGTGCGAAATCGACATCTCCTGCAGCTTCGGACTGACCAAACTGCCCAATAACCCATGTGATAAACGTCTCCGTCACAACCCATTGACGCAGCGTAGATTGACCCAAGGCCAATCTATGAATTCAGCAAGAAAAACTGATGAAGGTGACCCAGGCTCGCTGGAAAAAGCCTTTCGCAACTTAGCAATTAGGGTTTATCCCATTCAATAGGGAATCAGTGTTCCGCTACCATATTGAAATACCGTTCCACTGATTGAAACACTATCATATTGGCAACTCGCAAACCGACCATGAAATCGACTGTCAAGGCCATTGAAAACAACGCGACTCCTGTCGCCAGCGCTCGCAGTAAAGCGGCCACTGGAACCGTGGATTTGTCGTTGTACCTGCTTGAGCATTTGGTTGCTAGCCAGAAGCCGGTCGGCATCAGTGATCTCGCACGCTATTTCAACTCTACAAAGCCAACGATCTACAGGCATATCCAGGCACTGGTCAAGCATGGTTTTGCCAGCCAGGATAAGGAGACGAACAGGTACGAAGCTGGCATCAAACTATTGGTGCTTGGTGAGTCTCTGCGTGAACGGTTCAATATCGTCGCTATGGCCCGCAATGAGTTGTCAATGCTGCGCGAGGCGACGGGTCATGCTGTCTCGCTAAGTACCTTGCGAAACGATGAAGTGATCACATTGGAACTACTTCAAGGGCACACGGTAGTCGACTTTGGTATCCGGCCTGGTACCCGAATGGACCTGCACGCTACAGCTCACGGCAAAATTGCGCTGGCTTTTGGCCCCCCCGATCTTCTGCAAGACTTGAAACGGAATACTTTGCACGCCTGGACTGGAGAAACGGTCACCAGCCTGACTGTGCTGCGTAAAACCGT
>CAJCCO010000122.1 GCA_903960915.1 uncultured beta proteobacterium | reverse complement strand
CTGAACCCAATAAGCCCGATAAACCCGATCAACCCGATCAACCCGATGAACTTGTTGAACCCGATGCATCCATTCAAACCGCTGCAGGGGTGAACCTATTGCCGCTGACACTTCAAGCGCTACCGACACCAATACCTCTCCATGATCCGGCAACAGCAACAGCAACGGCTATTCAGGAAAGTGAATCTCTTCAAATTGCCCTCCAAAGCTGGGCCAAAGCCTGGCGCGAACAATCGACGCAGACGTATCTGAATTTTTATGCCCGCACTTTTGACTATTCTGGTACCGGCGCCAGCACCCGAGCCCAATGGAAGCAGAGGCGAACCCAGCGACTGGCCAGGTATCAATCTATTCAATTGGAATTGACTGATATTCAATATATAAAAAAAGCAGCACAAGTTGTCGCAGTCAGTTTTAACCAGCGATGGCAAGGAGACGCCCTGATTATTTTTTCCCCTGGAAAAACTATGCATTGGAAGTTTCATCAGGGACGTTGGGAGATCCTGACAGAAAAATCTATTGATTTGCCTCGCCAATAAAACCTTGAAATCGTCCTTTTTGGTTAACAGGAAAAATGTTTAGGCCTAAAGTACGGGTTTTTCTCTAGTGCAAGTTAGGAATGTGGCGCTAGTATTCACTGCATACAAATACAGTCTTTCGCCTAAAGGAATCTCCATGACTACAGATCTCAAATCCCGTCGCCTCGTCCTGACCCGGAGCGCTGCCCTGATTGGTGCGGCTTCATCGGGTTTGCTGTTGCCAGAAATGGCGCGTGCCCAGTCTTCCAAAATTCGCGTGGGATTGATGCTGCCTTACACCGGTGCCTTTGCCCCCTTGGGTGTGGCCATTGAAAACGGCGTGCGTATGGCCATCAACGAGCAAGGCGGCAAACTCGGCGGTCGCGAGATTGAATGGTTCAAGGTGGACGATGAGTCCGAGCCCTCCAAAGGCATTGAAAACGCCAGCAAGCTGGTTCAGCGCGACAAGGTGGACGTGCTGATCGGCACCGTGCACTCTGGCGTGCAAATGGGCATCCACAAAGTGGCGCGCGAGTCCGGCGTGCTCAATCTCATCCCCAACGCTGGCGTGCATGCAGCCACGCGCAGCCAGTGCGCTCCCAATGTGTTTCGCACCAGCTTCTCCAACAGCCAGCCCACTTTGGCGCTGGGCGAGGCCATGGTCAAGCGCGGCCACAAAAAGGCTGTCTGGATTACCTGGAAATACGCGGCGGGTGACGAAGCCTTTGAAGGCTTCAAAGAGAGCTACACCAAGGCTGGCGGCACCATCGTCAAAGAACTCGGTCTGCCCTTCCCCAATGTCGAGTTCCAGGCTTTGCTGACTGAAATTGCAGCACTCAAGCCTGACGCCGTCGCCTGCTTCTTCGCTGGCCCCAGCGGTGCCAAGTTCATCAAGGATTACGCAGCCGCTGGTCTCAAAGGCAAGATTCCACTGTACGGCTCCGGCTTCCTGACCGAAGGTCTGCTCGATGCAGCGGGCCCTGCAGCAGACGGCATCATGACCACCCTGCATTACAGCGACTCGCTGGACACCCCACGCAACAAAACCTTCCGCCTGGAGTACGCCAAGGCGTTCCGTATGCAACCCGACGTCTACGCCGTTCAGGGCTATGACACTGGTTTGCTGCTGATTAAAGGTGCCAATGCAGTCAAAGGCGACCTGTCTGCCAAGCCTGCGCTATACAAGGCGATGGAGTCAGCCACCATTGACAGCCCTCGCGGCAAATGGACCATGAGCAAATCACACAACCCGGTGCAGGATATGTACCTGCGCGTGGTCGAGAATAAAGAGAACAAAGTCATTGGTATTGCCGCCAAGGGCCTGGCTGACAGCGGTGCCGGTTGCAAGATGTCCTAAAATTTAGAGCTTGCACACAACGGGAGGTTTGCCTCCCGTTTTTTTTGACCAGGCCATGGACTTCCCCACTTTTCTCATCCAATTACTCAACAGCGTGCAGTACGGGCTGCTGCTGTTCATGCTGGCCGCTGGCCTCACACTGATCTTCGGCATCATGGGCGTGGTCAACCTGGCACATGGCAGTTTTTACATGCTCGGTGCCTACCTGGCCTATGCCCTGACCAGCCTGACCGGTAGCCTGACCCTGGCCATTGTGGGCGGCGCCGCGCTCTCGCTGCTGTTTGGGTTGGCGCTTGAACGGCTGCTGTTTCGCCATTTCTACAAACGTGACCACCTGGACCAGGTGCTGCTCACCTTTGGCCTGATCTCCATCTTTGAAGAACTGCGCTCTATGCTCTGGGGAGATGACGTGCACAGCGTGCCGGTGCCTGATTTGCTCAGCGCCTCCATTGTGCTGACCGAGAACCAGTCTTACCCGGTGTACCGCCTGTTCATGTCGGGCGTCTGCCTGTTGTTGGCCCTGGGCTTGTACCTGTTGATTTCCAAAACCCGTCTGGGCATGAAGATTCGCGCGGGCGCCTTCAACCGCGACATGGCCGAGTCGCTGGGCATCAACATCAAACGCATTCATGCCATCGTCTTTGCCCTTGGCGTAGGACTGGCGGCCATCGCGGGCCTCGTGGCGGCCCCGGTTTCCAGCGTCTACCCCAACATGGGCTCGCAGGTCTTGATCATGTGTTTTGTGGTGGTGGTGATCGGTGGCATCGGCTCGGTGCGTGGCGCCCTCATTTCGGCCTTGCTGGTGGGCCTGGTGGACACCTTTGGCAAAGTGCTGTTGCCCTCCATCTCCGGCATGCTGGTTTACATGCTCATGGCAGCCGTCTTGCTGTGGAAACCTGAAGGACTGTTCAAACAATGAGCACCCCACAAGCCCAATTAGAAAAACTGCCGCGCAGCGTGCAGATCGTGCTCGGCCTGGGACTGCTGGCCTTGGTCACCTTTCCATTGGCGGGCAGCGACTTCTACATTCAGATGGTCACGCGCATGATGATCATGGCGATTTTTGCCATGAGCCTGGACCTGCTCCAAGGCGTCAGCGGCATGGTGTCATTGGGCCACGCCGCATACTTCGGCCTGGCCGGCTATGCCCTGGCCTTTTTAATGCCGCAAAACGAAGCCGCCTCCTTGTGGACCACCCTGCCCCTGGCGGTGTTGGGCTCGGGCCTGGCAGCCCTGGTGATTGGCTTCTTTGTAGTGCGCACGCACGGCATCTACTTCATCATGGTCACCATGGCGTTTGCACAAATGGTGTTTTTTCTGTTCTTTGACAACAAGGCCCTGGGCGGCTCCGACGGCTTGTACGTCAACTTTCGCCCCAGCGTCTCGCTGGGCGGCCTGACGCTTATTGACCTGGACAACAAAGCCACGCTGTACTATTTCACCCTGGGCGCCCTGCTGCTGGTTTATCTCTTTTTGCGCCGCTTGCTCTGGAGCCCTTTTGGGCGGGCGTTGGCGGGCATTCGCGTCAACGAGCACCGCATGCGCGCGCTGGGTTTTGGCACCTTTGGCTACAAACTCACCGCCTTCACGCTGGCCGGCGCACTGGCCGGACTGGCGGGCTACCTGTGGGGCGTGCAAACCGGCTACATCAACCCCGAGTTGATGGGCTTTCACATGAGTGCCAACGTCATCATGATGGTGATTCTGGGTGGCATGGGCAACTTTGCTGGCGCCATTGTGGGGGCCATCAGCTTTGAATACGTGCTGCACCTGCTCAAAGACTTGCCCAAGGTGGGCGGTACTGAGTTGGGTAAACACTGGCAACTCTGGATGGGCACCTTGATTGTGCTGCTGGTGGTGTTTGCCCCGCGCGGCATCCTGGGCCTATTGGCACGGCTGCCACGGCTGGGGCAACCCAAGCGCGCCCCAGAAGGAGCACAAGATGACTAAAGCCTTGATGTCAGCCCAACACCTCAGCAAACGCTTTGGCGGCCTGATGGCCGTCAACGACGTAAGCCTAGACCTCTTCCGCGGGCGCATACACGCCGTCATTGGCCCCAATGGCGCCGGTAAATCCACCTTGGCCAACCTGCTGTCGGGTGACCTGCCCGCCACCACAGGACAAATTAACTTGAGCGGTATGGACATTACCGGCTGGTCGCCTGAAGCCATTTCACGCCAGGGGCTGGGACGAAGCTACCAAAAAACCAATATCTTCCTGCCCTTTACCGTTTGGGACAACGTGCACCTGGCGGCCCAGTCGCGGGACCCGCAACAAGCCTGGAACCCGCTGCGCTGGCTGCAGCTTGCCGCCCATTCAAAGACCACGAAGGCGCGCTGCGCACAGGCTATTGAGTTGGCCGGCCTGCAGAACCGCCGTGATGCCGTGGCCGGCACCATCAGCCATGGCGAGCAACGCCAGCTAGAAATTGCCATGACCCTGGCCACCGAGCCCCAAGTCTTGCTGCTGGACGAACCGCTGGCCGGCATGGGTGTGGCCGAGGCCCAGCGTATGGTGGACTTGCTGCAGAAACTCAAACCCGACCACGCCATCCTGCTGGTTGAACACGACATGGACGCCGTTTTTTCTTTGGCGGACGACCTCACGGTCATGGTCAACGGCCAAGTTATTGCCACCGGCAGCCCGGCCGAGATTCGCGCCAATGCCGATGTACAAGCCGCCTACCTGGGCGAGGAGCACGCATGAGCGACCTGCTGATCAATGCCCAGGGCATTCACACCTACTACGGTGCCAGCCACATTCTGCGCGGCATTGACTTCACGGTCGCCCGCGCCGAAACCATCGGTCTGATGGGGCGCAACGGCATGGGCAAAAGCACCTTGCTCAAAAGCATCATGGGCCTGGTCAAACCGCGTGCGGGCACAGTAGAGATTTGCGGCAAACCCATGACGGGCCGCCCCCCGTACGAGATTGCCCAACTCGGCATCGCCTACGTGCCCGAAGGCCGTGGCATCTTTGGCAACTTGAGCGTGGTGGAAAACCTCAAGATGGCCGCGCGTGCCGGCACCCGTGGCCAGAAGGACTGGACCTATGAGCGCGTGCTCGAGACCTTTCCCCGGCTGCAAGAGCGCCTTGGCCACGGCGGCCAGCAACTCTCAGGCGGCGAGCAGCAAATGCTGACCATTGGACGCGCCTTGATGACCAACCCGGACGTGCTGATTTTGGACGAAGCCACCGAAGGACTGGCGCCGCTGATTGCACGCGAAATATGGCGCATCTGCGGCCTGATTCGTGAAAGCGGCATCAGCAGCGTGATCGTGGACAAAAACTGGAAACACGTCACGCAAATCACAGACCGCAACATCATCCTGGTCAAAGGCGAGGTGGTGTTTGCAGGCAGCTCTGACGAACTGCGTTCCAAGCCCGAGTTGCTGGAGCAGCACCTAGGCGTTTGAGGCGCTGCCCCGGGGCCGCACACAGCGGCTCAGCCCACTCGGCCTACACCTACCAGCGCTAGAGCAGCGGCCTCAATTCGTGCGCCGTTGCCATTAAATACGGGAGCAATTCGCGCTGCATAGCCTGTGCCGACATGCGGCTGGGCGCTGTCACCACATTCAATGCAGCCACCGTAGCGCCCTGCGCATTACGCAAAGGCACAGCCAGCGCGTGCACGCCCAGCTCGTGCTCCTCACTGCTCAGACAAAAATCGTCTTGACGAACCTGCGCTATCAGCCCGCGAAATACCTTGGGGTCGGTCACGGTCAAGGGCGTCATACGTGCCAGCGTGCGGCCCTTCATCCAGGCATTGAAGACAGTCTTAGGCTTGGCCGCCAGCAGCACCCGCCCTGTGGATGTAGCGTGTGCGGGCAAGCGCGCCCCCATGTGAAGGCCATAGGCAATCACTCGCCCGGCATCGTTGCTGGACGGCTGCCGGTCGTTGCCGCTGCGCGCCACGATCACCACCTCATCGGCATCCAGCACCACCGCAGAAAAAGACGCCTGCGTCTGAACGGCCAGACGGTTCAGAGTGGGCTGCAAAACACGGGGCAGGCGCGCCGAGGCCAGGTAACTGCCCGAAAAACGCAGCACTTTGCTGGAGAGCCAAAAATAGCTGCCATCGGTTTCCAGATAACCCAAATGGGACAGGGTCAACAAATGGCGTCGCGCTGCCGCACGGGTTAAGCCCGCCCGTTCAGCCGCCAACGTGGCGTTCAGGCGCTGGCGCTCGGTGTCAAAACTCTCCAGCACCGCCATGCCCTTGGCCATGCTTTCAATGAAGTCGGGTTTGGCAATCGCCATGGTCACCTCAGTTAGTTTTTGCGCGATCATCGCGCAATGCGTGCAATCATCGCACAAACAATGCGGGCTGAAAGCGCATCTCCAAAGCAGTGCACCTAAGATTTGGACGACTCCACGACAGGAAAATCATGCGTACACAAGTTGCCATCATCGGCGCCGGCCCCTCCGGTTTGTTACTCGGTCAATTGCTGCACAAAGCCGGCATTGATGCCGTCATTATTGAACGCCAAAGTCCTGATTACGTGCTCGGCCGCATACGCGCTGGCGTGCTGGAACAAGTCTCCATCGACCTGCTGGATGAAGCGGGCGTCGGCACCCGCATGCACAAAGAAGGCCTGGTGCATGGTGGTTTTGAGCTGCTGTTCAAGGGCCAGCGGCACCGCATCGACATGAACGAACTCACCGGCGGCAAAAACGTCATGGTCTACGGCCAGACTGAAGTCACGCGTGACCTGATGGACGCGCGCCAGGCCGCAGGCTTGCCCACCATCTACGAAGCCAGCCAGGTCAGCGTGCAAGACTTTGACGGCAAGCACCCGGTGGTGCGCTTCGAGAAAAATGGTGTCAGCCATGAACTGCAGTGCGACTTCATTGCCGGCTGTGATGGCTTTCATGGTGTCTGCCGGGCCAGCGTGCCCGAGTCGGCCATCACCAACTACGAAAAGATTTACCCCTTTGGCTGGCTCGGCGTGCTGGCCGACGTGCCACCGGTGTCGCATGAATTGATTTATGCCAACACCGAACGCGGCTTTGCCCTGTGCTCCATGCGCAGCGAAACCCGCAGCCGCTACTACCTGCAATGCCCCTTGAGCGACAAGGTAGAGCAATGGTCAGACGACGCTTTCTGGACCGAGCTGAAAAACCGCCTGGACCCAGAGGCGCGCGAGAAACTCATCACCGGCCCATCCATCGAAAAAAGCATTGCCCCGCTGCGCAGCTTTGTGGCCGAGCCCATGCGCTTTGGCCAGCTGTTTTTGGCCGGTGACGCCGCCCACATCGTGCCTCCGACTGGGGCCAAAGGCCTGAACCTGGCGGCCAGCGATGTCAAATACCTGGCCAGCGCTTTCATGGAGTTTTACGCTGAGAAAAGCACCGCTGGCATTGACAGCTACTCCGAGAGGTGTCTGCGCCGGGTCTGGAAAGCCGAGCGATTTTCCTGGTGGTTCACCTCTCTCATGCATCAATTTCCGCAGGCCGGTGGCTTTGGCCAAAAAGTTCAGGAGGCCGAGCTCGATTACCTGATTCACTCGCGCGCCGCCTCGCAGTCGCTGGCAGAAAACTATGTGGGCTTGCCGCTCTAATCTCCCGCTGTCACTGCCTAGAATGGGCGCTAAACACCCCACCCTATTCGCATGGAAACCCCTTCAGAGATCACCCCATGACCGCTACCCGCAAACCACCACAGACACTCAAAGGCGTGCGCGTGCTCAGCCTGGCACTCAACCTGCCCGGACCAGCCGCCTTGATGCGGTGCCAGCGCATGGGCGCAAGCTGCGTCAAGCTGGAACCTCCCGCGCCGTTGGGCGCACCTGCAGGCAGCTCCGGCGACCCCATGGCCTGGTACAAGCGCGGCGCTTACGATGAATTGCACCTGGGCGTGCGCGTGGCCACAGCCGACCTTAAAAGCGAAAAAGGTCAAAAAGCCCTGCACCGTGAACTGGCCAAGACCCACGTGCTGCTTACCTCTTTCCGTCCCTCGGCCCTGCGCAAGCTCGGTCTGGACTGGCAAGACCTGCACCAGCGCTACCCCGCGCTGTCTGTGGTGGCCATCGTCGGCGCCCCAGGGGCGCGCGCCGAAGAGCCCGGCCACGACCTGACCTACCTGGCCGACAACGGTTTGGTCAATGGCCTAGAGCTGCCCCCCACGCTGTATGCCGACATGGGCGGCTCCTTGATCGCCTCCGAGGCCGTCTTGCAAGCCACCCTGCTGCAAGCGCGCAAAGGCCGTGGCCAGTACTTCGAAGTGGCCCTGTCTGACGCTGCCGCCTACCTGGCGCTTCCTAGACATTGGGGCCTGACCGTGCCCGGCGCTGCTGTGGGTGGGGGCCATGCGGGTTACCGCGTCTACCCCTGCAAGGATGGTCGTGTGGCGGTGGCGGCGCTGGAGCCGCACTTTGCCAAGTCACTGTGCGTGGCGGCCGGTTTAAGCGATGCTGGCGCGGCAGCCATGATGAACCCTGCAACCCATGCCGCCATTGCGGGCTACCTGCTGAGCCAAACCCGCAAGGCGCTGAACAAGCTGGCGCTTGAAAAAGACATTCCCTTGCACACCCTGGAGAAATAAAACGTACAGCGCCGGTTCAAAAATTCAGGAATCTGGCGTGTGCTCAGAACCCGGGCTTTCGGGTCAGCAGCACAATTGCCCGCGCCTCCATGGCCTGGCTCAAGCCCACCGGCCCCATTTTTTCAGCCGTCTTGGCCTTGACGTTGACCTGATCCACTTGCAGAGAGAGCGCCTGGGCAATGCGCGAGCGCATGGCAGGAATATGCGGCATCAACTTGGGCGCCTGGGCAATGATGGTGCTGTCTACGTTGCCAATGTCGTAGCCCAATTCGCGCACACGGCGCGCCGTCTCATGCAACAACACCAGCGAATCGGCGCCCTTGAATTGCGCATCGGTGTCGGGAAAATGCGTGCCAATATCGCCCTGCGCTGACGCCCCCAGCAAAGCATCGGTAATGGCGTGCAGCAAGACATCGGCATCAGAGTGGCCCAGCAAACCCAGGTGAAACGGCACCTCCACGCCCCCAAGAATGAGCTTACGGCCTGTCACCAAGGCATGGATATCCCAGCCTTCACCAATTCTGAAATTCATGGTTTGCCTTTGTTTGTCTGAACGGTTTTAGGCGCAGCAAGCCGCGCACGCAACACCGCCTCGGCCAGCGCAAAATCTTCCGGGTAGGTCACCTTGAAATTTTGTGCATTGCCGGGCACCAACTTGGGACTCAGGCCGAGCGCTTCCAGGGCGCTGGACTCGTCGGTCACTTGGTCGCCGGCCAAAGCGAGCGCCTTGAGCAAGTCGCCCAGGCGAAACATTTGCGGCGTTTGCGCCAACCATTTGTCGCTTCGCTCCAGCGTGCCGGTCACCCGTCCGTGGGCTTCGCATTTCAGGGTATCTGGCAGTTTATGCGCCAGCAAACCACCCACCGCATCATCGGCACAGGCGTCCATCAAGGCGTTAATTTGAGCCGGCGTGATCAGGCAACGGGCCGCATCGTGCACCAACACCCAGTCGTGCACGCTGGCGCCCTGTGTACGCAAAAAGTTGAGTCCGTTCAAAACCGAGGCCGCCCGGGTTGCGCCACCGCAGTGCGCCCTCAAGACCGAGGGGGGCAGCGCCAATGTGGCAAAAAACCCATCCTGAGGCGCCAGCACCACCGCAATTTTTTCAATGCGCGGGGTGGCCAAAAAAGCCGCCAGGGTATGCATGACCAAGGGTTGGCCCAACAAGGGCTGGTACTGTTTGGGTCCGTCCACGCCCGCGCGCGAACCGGTGCCAGCACTGGGAATCAAGGCCCAAAAACGTGCAGCCGAGGGGGGTTTGGGTAGGTGCTTGGTCATAGATGTAGCCCCCATTCTAAAATCCCCCGTGTCGCAGTGACTGCCATGCGCCCAAGCACACCCCCCGCCAACGCGCGGGGGGTGATTTGTATTTGTGTTTTCAGACCTCTTCAATTCATTCAAAGCGCCACCTGCCGACCCCATGGAATTACCCAAACTGCCTGCGGGCAAACGCTACACCCTGCCCCGCCCGACAGGTTCCGCCGACGCCTTGCTGCTGGCCCAACTAGGTTTGCGCGAAAAAAGCCAGAAAAAGCTCACCGCCATCGTGACGGCCAATGCGGTAGACGCGCAGCGCCTGCTTGAGGAGATGGCCTTTTTTGCCCCCGACCTGCGTTGCGTGCTGTTTCCCGACTGGGAAACCCTGCCCTACGACACCTTCTCCCCGCACCAGGACCTGATCAGCGAACGCCTCGCCACCCTGTGGCGCATCAGCCAGCGCGACAAAGAGACGGGGGCGGACGTGGTCATCGTCCCGGCCACTACCGCGCTGTACCGGCTGGCACCGCCGAGCTTTCTGGCCGGCTACACCTTCGAGTTCAAGGTCAGGCAAAAGCTTGATGAGGCCAAACTCAAGGCCCAGCTCACACTGGCCGGTTACAGCCATGTCACGCAAGTCGTCAGCCCCGGTGAATACGCCGTACGCGGCGGCCTGATTGATCTATTTCCCATGGGCAGCCTGGTGCCTTTTAGGGTGGACTTGTTTGACGACGAGATTGACTCCATCCGCACCTTTGACCCCGACAGCCAGCGCAGCCTCTACCCGGTGCCTGAAGTACGCCTGCTGCCCGGGCGTGAGTTCCCGATGGACGACGACGCACGTGCACGCTTTCGCAGCCGCTGGCGCGAACTCCTTGAGGGCGACCCAACCAAAAGCCGAATCTACAAAGACATCGGCAATGGCGTAGCCACGGCGGGTATTGAGTACTACCTGCCGCTGTTCTTTGAAGAAACCGCCACCGTCTTTGACTACCTGGGCCCCGACGCCACGCTGGTGCTGCACGGTGACCTGGAGCCAGCGTTTCAGCACTTTTGGCAAGACACCAAAGACCGCTACCGTCTGGTGCAGGGCGACCCTGAGCGCCCGGCCCTGCCGCCCGAGGCTTTGTTTTTAGGGATTGAGCAGTTTTACAGCCGGGTCAACCAGCACCCGCAACTGGCCATCAAACCACCAACGGCTGCATCCGCAGAATCAAGCGACTACGCCGAGCTGGGCACCCTGCCCCCCCTGACCGTGCAGCGCGGCGCCGACGAACCGCTGGCGCGTCTGAAAGACTACCTGCGGCGCACGCCGCAGCGCGTGCTGGTGCTCGCCGAAAGCGTGGGGCGCCAGACCAGCCTGCTGGACTTTCTGCACGCCAGCCACCTGAGCCCGCCCGCGTTTGACTCGCTGGCCGATTTTCTGGTGAGCGAGGAAAAACTCGGTATCGCCACCTCCGGCCTGAACAACGGTTTCTCCTGGCTGGAAGCGGGCGTCGACTTCGTCACCGAGACCGAATTGTTTGCCGCTGGCCCCACCTCACGCCGGCGCAAAAAGCAGGAACAAGTCAGCGACGTTGAAGCCCTGATCAAAGACCTCAGCGAACTCAAAGTCGGCGACCCCGTGGTGCACTCAGCCCACGGCATTGGCCGCTACAAAGGCTTGATCAACCTCGACCTGGGCAACAAATTACCCAATGGCGAACCTGAAATTCAGGAGTTTTTGCACCTCGAATACGCCGACAAAGCCACGCTGTATGTGCCGGTGAGCCAATTGCAACTGATCAGCCGCTACACCGGCGTCAGCGCCGATGAGGCGCCGCTGCACCGCCTGGGCAGCGGCCAGTGGGAAAAAGCCAAACGCCGTGCTGCCGAGCAAGTGCGCGACAGTGCCGCAGAACTGCTCAACATTTACGCCCGCCGCGCCGCACGCGAGGGCCACGCCTTCCGCTACTCGGCCAACGACTACGAGACCTTTGCCAACGACTTCGGCTTTGAAGAAACCGCCGACCAGCGCGCCGCCATCCATGCGGTAATTCAAGACATGATCAGCCCGCGCCCCATGGACCGGCTGATTTGCGGCGACGTCGGCTTTGGCAAGACCGAGGTGGCCTTGCGCGCCGCCTTCATTGCCATCACCGGCGGCAAGCAGGTGGCATTTTTGGCCCCCACCACCCTGCTGGCAGAGCAGCATTACCAGACCCTCATTGACCGCTTTGGTAAATGGCCGGTCAAGGTGGCCGAGATGAGCCGCTTTCGCTCCACCAAGGAAATCAACGCTGCCCTCAAGGGTGTGGCCGACGGCACGATTGACATCGTCGTGGGCACCCACAAATTGCTCAGCCAGGACACCCACTTCAAGAACCTGGGCCTCTTGATCATTGACGAAGAGCACCGCTTTGGCGTGCGCCACAAAGAGCAAATGAAAGCGCTACGCGCCGAGGTCGACGTGCTCACCCTCACCGCCACGCCCATTCCCCGTACCCTGGGCATGGCGCTGGAAGGCCTGCGTGATTTGAGCGTGATTGCTACCGCGCCCCAGCGCCGCCTGGCCATCAAGACCTTTGTGCGCACCGAAGGCACCGGCGTGATCCGTGAGGCGGTGCTGCGTGAACTCAAACGCGGCGGGCAAGTCTACTTTTTGCACAACGAGGTGGAGACGATTGAGAACCGCCGCGCCAAGCTGGAAGAACTGCTGCCTGAAGCCCGTATTGCCGTGGCCCACGGCCAGATGCCGGAGCGTCAGTTGGAGAGCGTGATGCGCGACTTTGTGGCCCAGCGCTACAACCTGCTGCTGTGCTCCACCATCATTGAGACCGGCATTGACGTGCCCACCGCCAACACCATCGTCATGAGCCGTGCCGACAAGTTTGGCCTGGCCCAATTGCACCAGTTGCGCGGCCGCGTGGGCCGAAGTCACCACCAAGCTTATGCCTACCTGATGGTGCCAGACCTCGAAGGCCTGACCAAACAAGCCAGCCAGCGCCTGGACGCTATTCAGCAAATGGAGGAACTCGGCAGCGGCTTTTACCTGGCCATGCACGACCTTGAAATCAGGGGTGCTGGTGAAGTGCTGGGTGAAAACCAAAGCGGCAATATGCTTGAAGTGGGCTTTCAGCTCTACAACGAGATGCTGAGCGAAGCGGTTCGCTGCCTCAAAGCCGGCATTGAACCGGACTTACTCAGCCCGCTCCATGTGACCACCGACATCAACCTGCACGCCCCGGCCCTGCTGCCCGACGACTACTGCGGTGACGTGCACCTGCGCCTGAGCTTTTACAAAAAGCTGGCCACCGCCAAAACCGCCGACCAGATTGACCGTCTGCAAGAAGAAATTGTGGACCGCTTTGGCAAGTTCCCAGCCCAGGCACAAACGCTCATTGACGTGCACCGCCTGCGCGTGCTGAGCCAGCCCTATGGCGTGGTCAAGGTGGATGCAGCGCCGAGTGTCATCACCATCACGTTCAAGAAAAACCCGCCAATTGAGCCGATGCGCATCATTGAGATGATTCAGAAAAACAAACACATCAAACTGGCGGGCAACGAGAAACTGCGCATTGAACGCGAACTGCCCGAAACCCACGCGCGGGCACAAATGGTGCGTGACGTGCTGCGCAACTTGGGTCAGCCCGTGGTGGCAGTCGCCAAGCCATAACAAAACAACCCAACGCCAACTTACCGCCCTCTCTTAGCCATGCCCACGACCCCCACCACGACTGAATACACCCCAGGACTTGTTATCCAAGGCTTCACCGCGCCCCTGAATTTGCGTGACTTCAAGCTCATCGCGTTTGACATGGACTCGACCTTGATCAATATCGAGTGCGTGGACGAAATTGCCGATGCAGCGGGCCGCAAAGCCGAGGTGGCGGCCATTACCGAAGCCGCCATGCGCGGCGAAATTGCCGACTACAAAGAAAGCCTGCGCCAGCGTGTGGCGCTGCTCAAAGGCGTGACCGTGGCGCACATGCAGCAGGTCTTGGAAGAGCGCTTGCAGCTCAACCCCGGCGCGGCAAACCTGGTGGCAGCCTGCAAGCAAGCCGGCCTGAAGGTGCTGCTGGTTTCGGGTGGCTTCACCTACTTCACCGACCGGGTGCGCGACCTGCTGGGTGTGGACTTCACGCGTTCCAATGTGCTCGAGGTACAAGACGGCGTGCTCACCGGCCTCATGGTGAACCAGCCCTGGGGCGATATTTGTGACGGCGAAGAAAAACGCAAGATGCTGTTGCAAACCTGCGCACAACTCGGCATCACCCCGCAGCAGGCCATTGCCATGGGTGACGGCGCCAACGATTTACCGATGATGGGCGAAGCCGGCCTCTCGGTGGCCTACCACGCCAAGCCCAAGGTACGCGAGCAGGCCATGGTGGCTATCAACAGCGGTGGGCTGGATCGGCTGCTCGAAGTGCTCAAGCCCTAAAGCGCCTTGACGAAATAGCGTGATGCCGCCGCTTTAGCGCGCCACACCCAGCAACTTGTCCAGCAATTCAGGCTGTTCTTGCAAACTGCTGGCGGTGCCGCTGTACACCAGCGTGCCGCGGTCCAACACAGCGGCGGTGTCTGAGATGGCCAAAATGGCTTGCGGGTGTTGCTCCACGATGATGGCGGACAAGCCCTCCTCGCGGGTAATGCGCCGAATGGCACGCAGCAACTCTTGAACAATGATGGGCGCCAGCCCTTCGCACGGCTCGTCCAGCAGCAGCAGCGTGGGGTTGAGCACCAGAGCGCGGCCCAGGGCCAGCATTTGCTGTTCGCCACCCGAGAGTTGCGTGCCCAGGTTGGTCTTGCGCTCCGCCAGCCTAGGAAAAAGTTCGTACACCCGCTCGGGCGTCCAAGGGCTAGCGGCTCGGCCAGCCCGCGCGGCCCGGGCGGGGCGGGCCACAGCGGTCAGGTTCTCATGCACGGTGAGCGATTTGAAAATATTGCGCTCTTGCGGCACCCAGCCAATACCGGCCGCCGCACGCTCGTGCGAGGGCAGCTTGTGCAAGGCAAGCACTGCGCCGCCCACCCCCAGCGTGATGCTGCCGGCATGTTGGCGCGTGGCACCTGCCAGGGTGTTGATGAAGGTGGTTTTGCCGGTGCCGTTGCGCCCCAGCAGCGCCAGCGTCTGGCCTTCATCGAGAGAAAGGGAGACGTCATGCAGCACCACGGCTTCACCGTAGCCGGCACTCAGGTCTTGAACCGTGAGCAGATTAGCCATGGTCCGCTCCGGGGGTGGCGTCCACGTCTTCCCCGTGGCCTAGGTAGACCGCCTTGACCTGCGGGTCGTTGGCAATTTGTTCGGGGTCACCTTCGGTCAGCACCGCGCCGTTAACCAGCACCGTCATGCGCTTGGCAAAGCTGAAAACCAGATCCATATCGTGCTCAATCAACAGAATAGACACCTCAGCCGGCAAGGCCGCCACAGTTTGCAGCAACTCCTCGCGCTCGCCGGCCGGCACGCCGGCCACCGGCTCATCCAACAGCAAGACGCGCGGTTCGCAGGCCAGGGCAATGGCTATTTCCAGCAGGCGGCGCTTGCCGTAGGCCAGCACGCGGGTTTCCTGCGCCATCACGCTCGTCAGGTGAAACTGCTCAAGTAGTTGTTCGCAGCGCTCCGTGACGGGCTTGTTGCTACCCAAGGCTTGCCACCACTTGGCGCCCAAGCCCCGGTGCTGTGACACCGTCATGGCCAGTGTTTCCAGCGGCGTGAGCGTGTCAAACAACTGATTGATCTGGAAAGTGCGCACCATGCCCAGGCGCACCCGTTGGTGCGGCGCCAGGTGGGTGATGTCCTGGCCTTCCAGCAGAATGCTGCCGGAGGTCGGTTGCAACACGCCCGTGAGCAGATTGATCAGCGTGGTTTTGCCCGCTCCGTTGGGGCCGATCAGCGCATGACGGGCCCCTTGTTGCAGGTTGAGCGATACATTGTCGGTGGCAGTGATGCCGCCAAAGCGCATCACCAGGCCTTGGGCCGAAAGGACGGTCTTCACGGGGTTCATCATTGACCTCCGCCGCGCCAGCGCCAGGTCCAGGGGCGTATCAGGCGCTCGCGCCCGACCAAGACCAGCACGACCAAAAACAGGCCAATCCAAAACGTCCAGTATTGGGGCGTGATGCTGGAGATGACGTCTTGCAAGAGCTTGAACACCACGGCGCCCACAACGCCACCGTAGAGCCAGCCAGTCCCCCCGATGACCAGCACCAGCATGACATCAGCCGAACGGTCAAAGGCAAAAAATTCCAGCGAGGCAAAGCCACTGGTCTGTGCCAGCAACGCGCCTGAAGCACCCGCCATGGCCGCCGCTACGGTGTAGACCACCGACAGCCGGCTGGTGACCGGAATACCCACGGCCATGGCGCGCAGGCGGTTGTCACGAATGGCCTTGAGGGTCGCGCCAAACGGCGAGTTCACGAAGCGCCGGGCCAGCACAAACAGCAACAGCAAAACGCTCAGCGAGTACCAGGCCGCCACGCGCCCGCTCAGGTCAAACTCAAAGCGCCCCAGCAGGGGGCCCATCACCACGCCCTGCAAGCCATCGGCGCCGCCGGTGAGCCAGTCCAATTTGTTGGCCAGCTCCATCAGAATCAGGCCAACCCCCAGCGTGACCATGAGCCGGGTGAGGTCGGTGCCACGAATGATGGTGGCACTGCACAACGCGCCCAGCACGGTGGCGCTAGCCATGCCCACCGCCAGCCCCACCAGCGGATCAGGCATGACGAATTTGGCAAACAGCGCGGCCGAATAGGCCCCCATGCCGAAGAAGGCTGCGTGCCCCAGGGAGACGATGCCGGCGTAACCGAGAATCAAATCCAGCGAGAGCGCAAACAAGGCCACGATGGCGATCTCATTGATGATCAGCGCATGGGTGGACAGCAAAAAGGGAGAGGCCAAAGCCAGCAACCACAACGCCGCTTCCCATAGCTTCCAACGGCCCGCCTTTTGCAGCAGGTTTTGGGTAGCGCTCATGATTTGCCGCCCTTGCGTACAAACAGGCCTTGCGGGCGCCAGATCAAAATGGCAATCATCAAGCTGTAAACAATGAAGGCCCCGAGTTTGGGGATGTAGTACTTGCCCGCCACGTCAGCAATGCCCAACAGCAAGGCCGCCAGCAAAGGGCCGGTGATGCTGGAGGTGCCGCCAACGGCCACCACGATCAAAAAGTAAATCATGAATTTCAGGGGAAAGCTCGGGTCCAGCCCCAGCACCTCGGCGCCCAATGCGCCACCCAGACCGGCCAGGCCGGAGCCCACGGCAAAGGTGCCCAAAAACACCCAGTTGACGTTGATGCCCAAACCGGCCGCTACGCGCTGGTCGTCGACGGCTGCGCGCAAACGGCTGCCAAAGCGGGTACTGGCCAGCACGTATTGCAGCACCAGGGTGAGCGCGGCGCAAACGGCAATGATGAACAGCCGGTAGTGGCCCATGCCCAGCATCCAGGCGCCCTCCCCGATTTCAGTGCGGCCCTTGAGCCACTCAGGTAACTGCATGATTTGCTGGCTGGAGCCGATGAAATAGTCAGCACTGGCCACCGCCATGAAGGTCAGGCCAATGGAAAAAAGCACCTGGTCCAGATGCGGCTTTTTGTACAAGGGCCGGTACAGGGTGCGCTCCAGCACGGCGCCGAGCAAGGCTGAACCGATAAAGGCCAGGGGCAGGCAGAGTAAAAATGGCACGCCCATTTTTTGCATCAGCAGCACTGTGATGTAGCCGCCCACCATGGCAAAGGCGCCGTGTGCCAGGTTGATGAAGTTCATCAAGCCCATGGTCACCGCCAGGCCAACGGCCAAGATGAAGAGCAGCATGCCGTAGGCAATGCCGTCAAAAAGAATGGTCAACATGAAAAGCGTTGCTGGGTGGCTTGGTTGCGTCGTTTTGGACTGAGGCGTAGAACAGGTTCCAACTCGGCCAGACGGGAAGGTCCAGAAAGTACCAGGGGCGAATTTAACGCCCCTGAACTCCGCTCAGACGCCGTCCGACGCAGACCTTACCGGGTCTTACCGAGTCTTAACGAGTTTTGCCGGGGTCTTTCACGTCCTTGATCACGTCAAATTCAACGTTGTAGAGCTGGCCGTTCTTTTTCTCGACCTTGCGCAGGTAGATGTTCTGCACCACGTCACGGGTTTGCGCATCAATGAACATGGGGCCGCGTGGGCTCTCAAAAATTTGCCCTTTCATGGCTGCCAGCAAAGCATCGCCATCACCCTTGCCTTTGGTGGCTTTGAGCGCTTCATAGATCACGCGCATGCCGTCATAGCCACCCACGGCCATGAAGTTCGGGCGCATGCCTTTGTTGGCTTTGCCGAAGGCTT
>CAJCCO010000121.1 GCA_903960915.1 uncultured beta proteobacterium | reverse complement strand
CTACGGCACCCGTGTGTGACTGACCTGTTATCAGGTTCATGTGAAAGACCTCCCTTTACAACGCTTGGGTTCTGATGGCTTAGCTTTGTTGGCTTAGCTTTGTTGGCTTAGCTGTGGCTTAGCGATCAAGAACGTTTGGCTTTTCATACCTATGCTGCTCACCAAGTTTGACTATGACTTGGCTAGAAGAAGCAGCATCTTACGTCAATTAGACAACTATAAATTATTAAGAAACCTTGAAAATATCAATAATTGATGAAAGGTTACGGGCTTGTTCAACGCCAAAAAAAACCCTTCCGAAGAAGGGTTTTGTCGAAGCAAGGGACATTCAGTTCACAACACGCTCAAAACTGAATTGGCCAGGCATTCGAATCGGGTCCACGTCAACAGGAATCACATCCTTGGGTGCAAACCGGCCTTCCAGCAGCAGTTTGGACAAGGGGTTTTCTATCCGCTGCTGAATGGCACGCTTCAAAGGTCGTGCGCCAAACACGGGGTCAAAGCCCACCTTGGCTAGCTCAGCCAGAGCTGCTGGAGAAACCTCCAGCACCAAGTCCATTTTGGCCAGCCGCGCTTGCAGCACCTTGATCTGAATGGCGGCAATCTCGGTGATGTGCGAGGCACTCAAGGCGTGGAACACCACAGTCTCGTCAATACGGTTCAAAAACTCCGGCCGGAAATGGTTTTTCAGTTCGCCCGTGACAGCGTCCTTGATGTCTTCGCTGTCCTGGCCCACCATGCTTTGAATCAGGTGAGAGCCGATGTTGCTGGTCATAACGATGACGGTATTTTTGAAGTCCACCGTACGCCCCTGGCCATCGGTCAAACGGCCATCGTCCAGCACTTGCAGCAACACGTTGAACACATCCGGGTGGGCTTTCTCAACCTCATCCAGCAGCAACACGCTGTAGGGCTTGCGACGTACGGCCTCCGTCAGGTAACCGCCCTCTTCATAGCCCACATAGCCCGGGGGTGCGCCAATCAAACGGGCGACCGAATGCTTCTCCATGAACTCACTCATGTCGATGCGCACCAGGTGGTCTTCGCTGTCGAACAGGAAGTTGGCCAAGGCTTTGCACAACTCGGTCTTGCCCACGCCAGTGGGGCCTAAAAATAGGAAAGAACCGGTGGGTCGGTTCGGGTCCGACAAACCCGCCCGAGAGCGACGGATGGCGTTGGTGACAGCAGAAATGGCTTCTTCTTGCCCCACCACACGCTGGTGCAACTTGGCCTCCATTTGCAGCAGCTTGTCCCGCTCGCCTTGCATCATTTTGCTGACAGGAATACCCGTGGCACGGCTCACCACCTCGGCGATCTCTTCGGCGCCCACCTGGGTGCGCAAGAGGCGCCTGGTAGCGCCCTCGCCACGGTTGGCTTCTTTGGCCTGCGCTTCATTCATTCGCTTTTCCAACTCGGGCAATTTGCCGTATTGCAGCTCGGCCACTTTGTTGAAATCGCCCTTGCGGGTCAGCTCTTCAATCTGGAATTTGAGTTTTTCTATCTCTTCTCGGACCTGGCCGCTGCCCTGGGCGCTGGCTTTCTCGGCTTTCCAGATTTCATCGAGATCAGCAATTTCTTTTTGCAGGCTCTTGATCTCGTCGTTGATCAGCTCAAAGCGCTTTTGTGAAGCCTCATCCTTTTCCTTCTTGACGGCTTCGCGCTCAATCTGCAATTGAATAAGACGCCGGTCGAGTTTGTCCATGACCTCTGGCTTGGAGTCCATCTCGATCTTGATCTTGGAGGCGGCCTCGTCAATCAGGTCAATCGCCTTGTCGGGCAAAAAGCGGTCGGTGATGTAACGGTGGCTCAGCTCAGCCGCCGCCACGATGGCGGGGTCGGTAATGTCCACGTTGTGGTGACGCTCGTAGCGGTCTTTCAGGCCACGCAAAATGGCAATCGTGGCTTCTACCGTGGGTTCGCCCACCAGAATTTTCTGGAAGCGACGCTCCAGTGCCGCGTCTTTTTCGATGTACTTGCGGTATTCATCCAGTGTGGTGGCACCCACGCAGTGCAGTTCCCCACGGGCCAAGGCGGGCTTGAGCATGTTGCCGGCGTCCATGGCGCCTTCGGCCTTGCCCGCACCCACCATGGTGTGCAGTTCGTCGATGAAGACAATGGTCTGTCCTTCGTCCTTGGCCAGGTCTTTGAGCACGTTTTTCAAACGCTCTTCAAACTCACCGCGAAATTTGGCACCCGCCAGAAGCGAGGCCATGTCCAGCGACAGCACGCGTTTGCCCTTGAGCGAATCGGGGACCTCACCGGCCACTATGCGCTGGGCCAAGCCTTCGACAATGGCGGTCTTACCCACACCCGGTTCACCAATCAATACCGGGTTGTTCTTGGTACGGCGTTGCAGCACTTGAATGGCGCGACGGATTTCATCGTCGCGGCCAATCACTGGGTCGAGCTTGCCCATGCGGGCGCGCTCGGTCAGGTCCACACAGTATTTTTTGAGCGATTCGCGCTGGTCTTCAGCATCGGCACTGTCCACGCTCTGACCGCCGCGCACGGCGGCAATGGCGCTTTCAAGCGACTTTCGGGTCAGCCCGTTGTCTTTGGCAATACGGCCGATGTCGTGCTTGCTATCGGCCAGGGCCAATAGAAACAACTCGCCCGCCACAAACTGGTCGCCGCGCTTGAGGGCCTCTTTTTCGGCGGCTTGCAGCAAGGACACCATGTCACGGCCCACTTGCACCTGCTCGTGGCCCTGCACTTGGGGCAGCTTTTTCATGGCCTGCTCCGATGCCGCCAGCAAGCCGGGTACGTTGACGCCGGCGCGTTGCAGCAAGGCACGTGGCCCTTCTTCTTGGCGCAGCATGGCCAGCAAGACGTGGGAGGGTTCAATGTAGGCGTGGTCGTTGGCCAAGGCCAAGCTTTGCGCCTCGCTCAAGGCTTCCTGGAATTTGGTGGTCAGTTTGTCAATTCGCATGAAATACTCCGGTTGCGATTCAACTGGAGCTTACCCTCCGGTTTTCAAGAGAGCCATAACGACGGGGCCGCAATCCTTGATTGACGTCAAACAGACGGCAGGCGCCCGTTCAGGCATTTGAGGCGACGATGCCCCACTTGGCCAAAGCCGCATCGTCGGTGACGCGGGCGTCAACCCAACGGGCACCTTCAGGCGATTGCTCTTTTTTCCAGAAAGGCGCCTGGGTTTTTAAAAAGTCCATCAAAAACTCGCAGGCCTGAAAACTCTCGCCCCGGTGTGCCGAAGTCACCACCACCAGCACGATCTGGTCTAGCGGTTGCAGCAAGCCCACGCGATGGATCACACGGGCACCAAAAATATCAAACCGCTGGTGCGCCTGGTCAATCATGGCCTCAATCGACTTTTCGGTCATGCCCGGGTAGTGCTCCAACTCCATGCTGCTGATGCTGCCCGGTGTACCCGGGGTGCGGTCACGCACGGTACCGATGAAACTGCACACAGCGCCAACGCGGGGGTCTTGCGCGCGCAATTGGCTTATTTCAGCACTGACATCAAAGTCAGCACGCTGAATGAAGACACGAGGTTGCATCGAATTCATGATTTTCCAGCCTTTCAGCCGCCCGTCACCGGTGGAAAGAAGGCCACTTCAGCGCCATCGGTCAACAAGGCTGTCTCGTCGCTCATGACCTGGTTGAGGGCCAGGCGTACGGCGCGGCCAGGCGCCAGGCTTTCGGCGTGGGCGCCACCGCGGGCAATCAACTCGGCGCGCAAGGCGGCCAGGGTGAGGGCCTGGGTGTCCAGCGTTTCATGGGCGTGGCCGATGGTTTCGCGAATAGAGGCAAAGTATTTAACGTGAACCTTCATCACAGCAGCTCCGCAAAGGGGATAAATTGCACCGTGTCGCCGGGCGCGATGGTTTGTCCGGCTGGATTGTCCACCAGGCCATCGCCCCAGACGGCGGAGGTCAGCACGCCAGAGCTTTGGTTGGGGAACAGGTCCAGGCCACCGGCAGCATTGCGCCGCACACGTAAAAATTCACGCCGCTTGTCGGCCTTGGCCCAGGTGAAGTGGGCGGGCAGCGCCATGCGGGCAGGCACCCACTGGCTTTGGCCTTGTAGCTTGAGCAAAAAGGGACGCACCAGCAGCAAAAAGGTAACAAAACTTGACACGGGGTTACCGGGCAAACCGATAAAGTGCGCCGCGCCCACCTGGCCGTAGGCGAAAGGTTTACCGGGCTTGATGGCAATTTGCCACAGGTCCAGCGTGCCCAATGACTGCACCGCCGGTTTGATGTGGTCTTCCTCACCCACCGACACACCACCACTGGTCAAAATTAGGTCGTGGTGGCTGGCCGCTTGGCGCAGGGCATCCACCGTCGCGTCGAGCCGGTCGGGCACGATGCCCAGGTCGGTCACATCGCAACCCAGACGCAACAGCAGGGCGCGCAAAAAAAACCGGTTGGAGTTGTAAATGGCGCCGGGCAGCATGTCGGCCGGGGCTACCTGGCCGGGCATGACGAGTTCATCACCGGTTGAAAACAGGGCCACCTTGGGGCGCCGTGACACGGGCAGTTGGTCCAGCCCAATGCTGGCTGCCAGGCCCAGGGCGGCAGGGCCAAGTCGTTGGCCTTGCGCCAGCACGACGGCACCAAGGGCCACGTCTTCGCCAGCACGTCGAATCCACTGACCCGTCCGGGGCTGGTTGGTGATGCGCACAGCGCCGTCGGCTTGTACTTCGCAGTCTTCCTGCATGACGATGGCATCAGCACCTAAAGGCACAGGCGCGCCGGTGAAGATGCGCGCTACGCTGGCTGGCGCAAGCGGCCCACCGCTGGTACCAGCGGCGATACGTTGGCTGACGGGCAAGGCTGCAGCAGGGTTCGTTATATCGGCACAGCGCACGGCATAGCCGTCCATGGAGCTGTTGTCCTGCGGCGGCACGTGCAGACTCGAAATGAGGTCTTGCGCCAGTACCCGGCCATCGGCGTCAAAGGTTGCTACGTGCTCTGTGCCAGGCAAAGGCTTGGCAAAGGCCAGCAACTCGGCCAGCGCAGTGTCCAGTGGTTTGAGTCCGGGGCGGGGTACGGTCATTCGAAATTCTCCGCTCGGTAGTCGAATCGCTCGGCGTTGGCGAGCAGCCAGTGCACCAGCGCTTCGGGGTGGTTGAGGTCGAAGACGGGTCGCAGGGTGGCATACGGCAAATGCACGGACGAAACTGAGGAAGGATCGGTGGCGAATTCAGTGGCGAATTCAGTGGCGAATTCAGTGGCTATTGCAACGATGAAGTCGTCATGCGGGTAGCGTACCGGTTGGTCTGGCAGGTTGCGCCAGACTTCAATTTTAAGCAGGTCGGAGTCCTTGAAACCTTCTACCAAAACCCAGTCAACACCGTCGTACAACTCGGCAATCAATTGGTGCACGGACAGTTCAACCGCTTGCTCAAACTCGCGCATCAGGGCGAGCCGCTTATCCGAGGCCACCACCACTTCAAAGGCACCCGCTTCGCGGTGGCGAAAGGTGTCTTTGCCGGCGTGGTCAATGTCAAAGCGATGGTGTGCGTGCTTGACGACCGACACCCGTTGCCCGAGGCTGCGCAGGACCGGAATGAGGCGTTCCACCAGGGTGGTTTTGCCCGATCCAGAATAGCCCGCAAAGCCTACAACTTTCATGCGCAGTGTTGAGCAATATAGGTTTTAGCCGCCTGGGCGTCTGCCGCCATACGCACAACTTTTTTGGGCAAGGCTTCAATGCCCTCAAATTGAGGCGGACGCTCTGGCTCGCGGCCCAGCGCTTCGACGATGGTGGACGCGAACTTGATGGGAAGCGCGGTCTCCAGCACGATCATGGGCACGCCAGGCTGCAGGTGCTCACGCGCCACTTTGACGCCGTCAGCGGTGTGCGTGTCCATCATCACGCCCAGGCGCTCGTAGCTGTCCTTGAGGGTGGCCAGGCGGTTGGCGTGGGTGCTCTTGCCGCTGACAAAACCATAGCGGCTTGCGGCTTGGGCAAACAGCGGATCGGCGCTCAACTCAAAACGGCCCTGCTGGGCCAAAGCCTCTCCGAACAAGGCTTTGACGCGCGCGCCGTCGCGCCCGAGCAGGTCAAACACAAAGCGCTCAAAGTTGGAGGCCTTGGAGATGTCCATGGACGGGCTGCTGGTTTCGTGCGTGTCGGCGGTGCCGCGCACACGGTAGACCCCCGTATGAAAGAACTCATCGAGCACATCGTTCTCGTTGGTGGCAACCACCAGTTGCGCAATGGGCAAGCCCATCATGCGGGCGACATGACCAGCGCAGACATTGCCAAAATTACCGCTGGGCACGGTGAAGCTGACTTGCTCGGTGTCGGCCTGTGTAGCCTGAAAATAACCGGCAAAGTAGTACACCACCTGCGCCATTAAACGCGCCCAGTTGATGGAGTTGACAGTGCCAATTTTGTATTTGCGCTTGAAGTCCAGGTCGTTGGAGACCGCCTTGACCATGTCCT
>CAJCCO010000120.1 GCA_903960915.1 uncultured beta proteobacterium | reverse complement strand
GTCAAAGAAATCAAAAGGGAAAGGAGTAAAAAACGCAGAACAGTTAAACTTATCCACAACCGACTAAGCCAAATTATTTAAAAACCGGTGGCTCAATATTGGTTGCAAATAGTGGCTCACTTTGCGTTGCAATTCAACAAAGAGATTGCAGAACGAAAACGCAAAGATGAAGCGATGCGCTTGGCAGCTATCAACTCCAGGAAGGCTGCGATAAGAAAGGAGATTGCCGATGCCGCCTCAAACATGCGGCGTGCTCACGATATTCGCAGTCTTGTCGAGGCAATGAGGGAGCACCCGGACTGCGTTGGTGAGCAATCAGCAGACTATCTAATCTGGTCAGAGGCGGCACTCGCTGAGGCCGATGCCATTGATCCAATGCTGCAGCCTTTTAGCAAGTGCTTTGGGGCTTGGAATTCCAAGGGTGAGGACTCAGCGGCCTGAAGAGACCGTCGGCGGAATGTTCTGGCTATCCCTCGCAAGCTTGCCTACAATGAGGGCTGGATTTGACCCCTACGCGGTCAATTCGTCACTCTCTTGGGCATTGATTGAGCCGATATTGGGAAACTTATGAAGAACTTGATCACCCCTGATTTTTTCTGCAATCCAAACGGCAAGTTTTTGCTTCCGATACCCCACAAACGGCAAAACTCTGCGTTCAATTTCGGCAAGACTTTTCTAGCTGGTTTTTGTGTCTTCATTGGAGAAATGAAGGCACCACCGGCAAGTCTTTGCTAACCCCTACATCAGCCATGCAAGACGACGAACGCTGCTGCGGCACCGGCACCTGCATCATCGACGCCCAAGGCCACTGCTGGTGCGGCCAACAATGGGACGGCGAAAAAATGTGCATGCCGGTGGCGATGCCGGCCACACCGGCCACCCCTGAGCCATCCGCCAAGTCTGCGCAAACCGAAGACTAAAGCCGGGTCGCAAAACCTAGGCACAGCCCCGGTACAAGCTGAATAGACCGCGCGTCGCTGGCGGGCCTGTCCCAGATCAATACGACCAACGACTTCTCCTGAGACCATGTACCGTAAATTGTTACGGTCTTGCACCAGGAGTTGATGGATGGAAGTAGTCGAAGGTCGTTTGGTGCACAGCGGTGGCGTTCCTTCCCACGAAAAGGTGGCGCGTTGGCTGAGCCCGCGCCCGCTGAACCTGCTGCACCAGCCCACCCGGCATCTGTTTTTTACGGGCAAAGGCGGCGTGGGAAAAACCTCGCTCTCAACCGCTGTCGCGCTGTATTTGGCAGACATGGGCCTGCGCGTCTTGCTCGTCAGCACAGACGCCGCCTCTAACCTGGACGAAATGCTGGGCATGGCACTCAGCAATAGCGCCACACCCGTGCCGCATGCGCCCGGCCTGTCGGTCTTGAACATCGATCCCGACACGGCGGCCCAGGCCTACCGTCAGCGCGTCATAGCGCAAATGCAAGCAGACGCTAGCGAGCAAGAACTCGCCACCGTGCGCGAACAACTATCGGGTGCTTGCACCACCGAGATCGCCTCGTTTGACGAGTTTGCCACCCTGCTGTCAGACCAAGACCAGCCCTATGACCACGTCATTTTTGACACCGCACCCACCGGCCACACCCTGCGCCTGCTGAGCCTGCCCAAAGCTTGGAGTGGTTTTTTGGCCGGTAACGACCGCGGTGCGTCCTGCCTGGGGCCACATTCGGGCCTGAAGATGCAAGAGCTGCGCTTCAAGGCCGCACTAGATGCGCTGAGTGATCCGCAGATAACCACCGTTGTGCTGGTCACCCGGCCAGACACCGGGGCGATCCAGGAGGCCGCCAGAACCTCGCAAGAATTGCAGCTGTTGGGCTTGCATAACCAGCGCCTGGTGGTCAACGGCGTGTTCCATGCCAGTGACCCCAACGACGCCATTGCCTGTGCCATCGAAGCATTGGGTACGCAAGCCCTGGCCGAGTTGCCCGCAGCGCTGCGCGCCCTGCCCCAAGACCAAGTGCCCCTGCGAGCCTTTGACACCGTGGGTTTGCCGGCCTTGCGCGCGCTGCTCCTACCCACCGAGGGTCTGGGCCTGACAGGGGCGGCTGACATGACCGGCACCCCTGCGCTTGCTTTGTCGCCCTTATCAGCCACCACCTACAGTGCTCAGGGACAAGGGCTGGCCGCCCTGGCCGATGAACTGGCCTTGGCCGAGCACGGCCTGATCATGGTCATGGGCAAAGGCGGGGTGGGAAAAACCACGGTGGCTGCGGCGCTGGCCATTGGCTTGGTGCAACGTGGCAAAACGGTTCACCTCAGCACCACAGACCCCGCCGCCCATTTAACCGGCACGCTGGCAGGCGAACTGCCCGGTCTACAGGTGGACCGTATTGATCCGGCACTGGAAACGCAGCGCTACATCGACAAAATCATGGCCGCCAAAGCGCCGCATCTGGACGCGCAAGAGCAAGCCCTGATGCTCGAAGACCTGCGCTCCCCTTGTACCGAAGAGGTGGCCGTGTTTCATGCGTTCTCCCGCGTGGTGAGCGAAGGCAGGAGTGCCTTTGTGGTGCTGGACACCGCGCCCACCGGCCACTCGTTGCTGCTGATGGACGCCACAGGCGCCTACCACCGCCAGATGATGCGTGAATTTGAAGGCCATGCGGGCCACGTCGTCACCCCTCTGATGCGCCTGCAAGACCCCAGCTACACCCGAATTATTTTGGTAACCCTGCCCGAAACCACGCCCGTCTCGCAGGCCCAGGCCCTGCAAGATGACTTGCGCCGCGCCCACATTGAACCCTTTGCCTGGGTCATCAACAAAAGCGTGCTGGCCGCAGGCACACAAGATCCGCTGCTCAAAGCGAGACTGCAGGGCGAGCAACTACAAATGGCGCGGGTAACCCAAGGTTTGTCACAACGCAGTTACGTGTTGCCGTGGTTGCCCCAGGCCCCGGTGGGCTTGGCCGCCTTGGGGCAGTTGGTGCAGCAGTAGCTTCACCAGAGCAATCAAGCCGCCCAATACCTCAGTAAGTTTCCAGGTGCAGCCGGCCTTCTTTTTTCAGGGCGGCGCTGAGTGCGGGCCACGACTGGCCGGATTGTTGGGCGACGTCCTGCATGGCCAGCAGCACGCCTTCTTCCATGCTTTTGAGGCCGCAGACGAAGAAGTAGGTGTTGGGGTCGGCCAGTAGCGGGGCGATGTCGGCGGCGCGTTCGCGCAGGGCGTCTTGCACGTAGTGTTTGGGTTGGCCGGGCCGGCGTGAGAAGGCAAAGTTGATGTCGATGAAGTCTTTGGGCAACTTTTGCAGCGGGCCAAAGTAGGGCAGTTCCTCGGGCGTGCGTGCGCCAAAAAACAGCATCAATTTGCCGCCTTCAAACTTGCCGGACTGGCGCAGTCGCCGGCGCCACTCGGTCATGGCGCGCATGGGGGCGCTGCCGGTGCCGGTGCAGATCATCACGATGTTGGAGCGCGGATGGTTGGGCATTAAAAAGCTGGCACCAAAGGGCCCGATCACCTGCACTTTGTCGCCTACCAACAAGTCGCACATGAAGTTGGAGCCCACGCCGCGCACGGGTTGGCCCTGGTGGTCTTCCAGCACGCGCTTGATGGTGAGCGACAGGTTGTTGTAGCCGGCACGCTCGCCGTTGCGCGGGCTGGCCACCGAGTACTGGCGCGCGTGGTGCGGTCGGCCTTTGGCGTCCACACCCGGCGGAATGATGCCAATGGACTGGCCCTCCAGCACCGGAAACGGCAGGTGGCCAAAGTCCAGCACGATGTGGTGGGTGTCGTAGTCGCTGCCCACTTGCGTCACGCGCACATTGCCCGTCACGCTGGCGGTGATGGTTTTCTCTGCCGCCTTGGGGCCGTACAGGTTGGTGAAGGCGTGCGCGGCAGACCACGGCGGCAAGGTGGCGCCGTAGGCGGCGCTGTTAAAGGGCGCTTCCGTGCCGGTCATGGCGGCGGCGGTGGCATCGGTGACGTTACTGGACAGTGCTGCGGTGCTCAACACGGGTGTTGCACCCGCTGTGTTGAATGCATCCAATACGCCCGACGCGTCAATACCCGCCTCGGCCAGTTGCTCCGGCGACAACTCCGCAGGCAGCTCTTCCCAGGTGAATTGCTCGGCCGGGGTGTAGGCCATGATGCGCGGCATCGTGCGCCAGTTGTCAATGGAGCCGGTGGGACAGGGCGAGATGCAGTCCATGCACAAGTTGCACTTGCTGGCGTCCACCACGTAGTTCAGGTCGTTGTGCGTGATGGCGCCCACCGGGCAAATGGCCTCGCACGTGTTGCAGCGGATGCAAATTTCGGGGTCGATCAAATGCTGCTTGATCACGGGGGCGGTGGTCAGGTCCATGGCGGTCTCCAAAAACGTCCTTCTCATGCAACAGGGGGCTGTGGAGCCCCCTGTCTGGTCACTGCCTCACGCGCTCGGCAGTGGGGCTGTGGCTTCAATGCTGGCTAGGCAGCCCTCAATTAAACCGCACGTACTCAAAGTCCACCGGGTTGCGGTTGATGCCCATCACAGGCGGCGCAATCCAGTTGGCAAATTTTCCCGGCTCCACCACACGGCCCATCAGGCTGGCCACGTAGGCGCGGTCTTCATTGCTGGGCAGCCACTGCGCCACCATCATTTGCCACTCAGTCTCGGAGACCACACGGCCATCGGGCGACACTTTTACTTTGGACAGCAAGCCAATGTTGCGGTGGAAGGCCTTGTGCGGCACGCTCAGGCGCGTGGCAAGGCCGGCTTTGGCCAGCACTTTGTTCCAGCGGTCTACGCCAGCCACCGAGTCTTTGATGTAGTCGTCGCGCAGCACTTCGTTCAAAGCGTTGAGCATCGGCACTTCTTTTTCCACCAGCTGGCCGTTCTTGGCTTCCAGCACCTTGTAGGTCTGGCCCTTGAGCACGTGGTCGTCGTCGCGCTTGCCTTCTTCATAGCGGCCTTTCAGGCCAGAGCTGTAGAAGGTGGCGGCGTTGCTCGACTCGTCGGCGCCAAACAAATCAACCGTCACGCTGAAGTGGAAGTTGATGTAGCGCTGAATCGTGGGCAGGTCAATCACACCGGCGGCGCGCAGCTTGCCCACGTCATCGGTTTTGAGTTCGTTCATGGCCTGCGCGGTGCGCGAGATCACGCGCGAGATGCCGCTCTCGCCCACAAACATGTGGTGCGCCTCTTCAGTCAGCATGAACTTGGTGGTGCGCGCCAGCGGGTCAAAGGCGCTCTCGGCCAGGGCGCAAAGTTGGTACTTGCCGTCGCGGTCGGTGAAGTAGGTGAACATGAAGAAGCTCAGCCAATCAGGCGTGGCTTCGTTGAAGGCGCCCAGAATGCGCGGGTTGTTGGCGTCACCGCTGCGGCGCTCCAACAGGCCCTCGGCTTCTTCACGGCCGTCACGGCCAAAGTGTTTGTGCAACAGGTACACCATGGCCCACAGGTGGCGGCCTTCTTCTACGTTGATCTGGAACAGGTTGCGCAGGTCGTACATGCTGGGCGCGGTATTGCCCAGGTGGCGCTGCTGCTCCACCGAGGCGGGCTCGGTGTCGCCCTGCGTCACGATGATGCGGCGCAGGTTGGCGCGGTGCTCGCCGGGCACGTCTTGCCAGACTTTCTCGCCCTTGTGGTCGCCAAAGTGAATGGTGCGGTCGGTCTCGCCAGGGTTCAAAAAGATGCCCCAACGGTAGTCGCGCATCTTGACGTGGCCAAACTGTGCCCAGCCTTGTGGGTCCACGCTCACGGCGGTGCGCAGGTACACGTCCATGTCGGTGGAGCCTTCGGGGCCCATGTCGTCCCACCAGTTGATGAAGTTGGGCTGCCACTGCTCCAGCGCGCGCTGCAGGGTGCGGTCTTCGTTCAGGTTGACGTTGTTGGGAATCTTTTCGCTGTAGTTGATACCGGACATGATGAACTCCTGGTTGAAATGAGGGGGGCTGTAAAAATATGGGGGCAGGTTAGGCGTTAGACGCGGTTCCAGTCAAAGGCGGCTTTGTCGCCCTTGCCGTAGACCTTGAGCGCGCCTTTTTCACCGACCGCGTTGGGGCGCTGGAAGATCCAGTTTTGCCAAGCGGTCAGACGGCCAAAAATGCGCGTGGCCATGTTTTCCTGGCTGTTGAAGCGCAGGTTGGCTTCCAGGCCGGTGAGCGCGTCGGGCGACATCGCCACGCGTTCTTCAATGGCAATGCGCACCTCGTCAGCCCAGTCGATATCGTCCGGGTTGGCGGTCACCAGGCCCAGGGCAAAGGCGGCGTCGGCGTCCAGCGGCTGGCCGGCATGGGCGCGCACCGCGTCCAACGGACCCTGCTCGTCATAAAAACGCCGGCCCAGGCGGCTCTGGTCGGTGGCCATGGGGTAGAGGCCAAAGTTGGTCTCGGCCACGGTAATTTTGGGCGCGCCGGCTTCGTCATCGGGCAGTGCCAGCTGGTACACGCGGTCGCAGGCCAGCGCCATTTCCAGCAGCGTGCCGGCAAAGCAGGAGCCGGGCTCGATCAGCGCAAACAGGCTGCGCGAGGACACGTCCAGGCGGCTCAGCGTGCGGCGCAGCAGGCCAATGGTTTCGCGCACCAGCCAATGGTTTTGATGCGCCAGCAGCGTGGCGTCCATGGCCAGCACGGCGGCCGCGTCGCCGCTGGTTTTAATCAGCCACACGCCAATGTCGAGTTCGTTGGTGCGCATGGTCAAAATTGCGTCTTCCAGCTCGCGCGCCATAGCCAGGGGGTACCAGGTGTCGCCCAGCGCTTCAATGCCGGCCAGGTCGGTGGGTTGCGCGCCTGCCGGGGCTTTCACGGTGAAGGTGGCCACGCGCTTGGCGCGGTCAATTTCTACCGCCACATGCTGGTAGTGCAGGGCATCGGCTTGCAGCGTGCGCTGCAGCGGCAAAAGTTGCACGCCCTGGCCGTGGGCGGGGCGGTCGCTTTGTGCGGCCAGCTCCTGGGCGCGGGCTTGCACGGTTTGGGCAAATACCGAGGTCTTGGCCACCGCGTCCACCAGACGCCAGTCCACCGCTTTTTGGCCGCGCACACCTTCCACGCTGGTGCAAAAAATGTCGGCCAGGTCGTGGCGCACATGGCGCTTGTCGGTCACGCGCGTCAGGCCGCCGGTGCCGGGCAGCACGCCCAGCAGAGGCACTTCAGGCAGGCTCACGGCGCTGGCGCGGTCGTCCACCAAAATGATTTCATCGCAGGCCAGCGCCAGCTCGTAACCGCCACCGGCGCAGGCGCCGTTCACAGCCGCCAAAAACTTCAGGCCGCTGTGCTTGGACGAGTCTTCCAGGCCGTTGCGGGTTTCGTTGGTGAACTTGCAGAAGTTCACTTTCCAGGCGTGGCTGGAGACACCCAGCATGAAGATGTTGGCGCCCGAGCAAAACACTTTTTCCTTGGCGCTGGTCACCACCACGGTGCGCACTTCGGGATGCTCAAAGCGAATGCGTTGCACCGCGTCGTTGAGTTCAATGTCCACGCCCAGGTCGTAACTGTTGAGCTTGAGCTTGTAGCCGGGGCGCAGGCCCGCGTTTTCATCAAAGTCAGCCTTCAATGTGGCCACGGCACCGTCAAAGCTGAGCTTCCAGTGCTTGTACTGGGACGGGTGGGTCTGGTATTCAACGCGGGGGCTGGTGTTCATGGGGCGGGCTCCTGAAAAATTAGGCAAACAAGACATGGTTTAGACGATAACTGCAGTTTAATGCATGTTAATTTCCGGCGTCAAGCACTTTTTTGCAGATTTTATTCAGGCACTCAATTGCAGCAGGCGGCGCACCTGCTCGCGCAGGTCCATGAAAGTAAGCGCCAGTGGCTGGGCGCTGGTATCGACCTGCAGTTGGGCCTTGGCATAAAAAGCGGCGCGGCCCGCCAGAATGCCTTTGAGGTCTTCCATCGCCTCTTTGCTGGCGGCCATGGGCCGGGTGTCGCCCTGCGCCAACACGCGTTTCATGTGGTCCTGCGCGTCGGCCTTGAGCCAGACGGTGGTGCAGTGCGCCAGCAACTGGTTGAAGGTGGCCGGGTCGGACACCAGGCCGCCGGGGGTGGCAATGACGGCCTCGGAATGGATTTGAATCGCCTCCTCCAGCGCTCGGCGCTCGTAGCGGCGGTAGGCGTTGACGCCATACAGCGCTTGAATTTCAGCCACGCTGCAGCCGGCAAACTTTTCAATTTCGCGGCTCAGCTCGACAAACGGAAACCCCAGGTCGTCAGCCAGCATTTGCCCCAGCGTGGACTTGCCCGCGCCGCGTAAGCCCACCAGCGCAATGCGCGAACTGGTGTTGGCATTGCCGCCGCCGGTGCCCAGCATTTCGCCCACCGCCACGCGCACGCGCTGCAGGGTGGCCTCGTCGCGCTGCTCCAGCAACTCCCGAATCATCAGCCATTCAGGCGACGAGGTGGTGATGTCGCCAATCAACTCACCTAGCGAGCATTGCAGTGCGCCGGCCACCTGCAACAACACCAAGATAGAGGCATTGCCCACGCCGTATTCGAGGTTGGCCAGGTGGCGCTCAGACACATCGGCCAACTGCGCCAGCGCCTTGCGCGTCATGCCGCGGCGCGAGCGCAAGGCCCGCACGCGCTCGCCCAGCGCCTCTAAAAATGGGTGTTTCTTGGGCGGTTCGGTGCTCATTTGGAGTGCGGCCAGACCCGCTAAGGGCGCATGGTCGTCCAAGGCGTCATCAGCCGGGGTGGTAGGAATATGCAATATAGTGCTTGACATGGTGCTCGGGAAACTTTATCGTTCGTGCACGCACAATAATTCATGTTGCAATTTTGTGCAAGTCCCTTTGTCAAGACAAGTGTGGACGTCTGCAAACCATTTATTCACGACTTCAAGGCCTTTTTATGCAATCGACAAGCCCGCTTCTTTCCAACTACCTGGGTGGCCAATGGCAAAACGGCAGCGGCACAGGCACCGCGTTGACCGACCCCGTGCTGGGGACCGAATTGGTGCGCGTGGACGCCACCGGCCTGGACCTGGTGGGCGGCTTTGACTTTGCGCGCGCACAAGGCGGCGCTGCTCTGCGCGCCTTGAGCTACGGCCAACGCGCTGCCTTGCTGGCAGCGGCGGTCAAGGTGCTGCAAGCCAACCGCGACGCCTACTACGACATCGCCACCGCCAACAGCGGCACCGTCAAAACCGACTCGGCGGTGGACATTGACGGCGCCATCTTCACACTGAGCACCTACGCCAAGCTGGGCGAATCGCTGGGCGACGGCCACTTCATGCGCGATGGCGAGGCCGCCCGCCTGGGCAAAGACCCTTTGTTTGCGTCGCAACACGTGTTCACGCCCATTCGCGGTCTGGCCTTGTTTATCAACGCCTTCAACTTTCCGGCCTGGGGCTTGTGGGAGAAAGCCGCGCCCGCGCTGCTCTCGGGCGTGCCGGTGGTCATCAAACCGGCTACCGCCACGGCCTGGCTGACCCAGCGCATGGTGCAAGACGTGGTGCAGGCTGGCATCTTCCCGCCCGGCGCCTTGTCGGTGGTGTGCGGCAGCTCGGCCGGCTTGCTGGACGCGCTGCAGCCAATGGATATGGTCTCTTTCACCGGCTCGGCCGAAACCGCCGCCATCATTCGCTCGCACCCGGCCGTGGTGCAGCACTCGGTGCGCGTCAACATTGAGGCCGACAGCGTCAACTCCGCCCTGCTGCTGCCCGACGCCGCGCCCGGCAGCGAAGCCTTTGACCTGCTGGTGAAAGAAGTGGCGCGTGAGATGACCGTCAAGTCAGGCCAGAAGTGCACCGCCATTCGCCGCGTCTTTGTGCCCGAGGCCAGTTACGACGCTGCCGCTGCCGCTATTGCCGCGCGCCTGGCCAAAACCACCGTGGGCAATCCGCGCAATGACAGCGTGCGCATGGGCGCACTGGTCAACCGCGCACAACTGAACAGCGTGCGTGAAGGGCTGGCGTATCTGCAAACCCAAACCGAGGTCTTGTTTGATGGCGCCCAGCTCACCCTGGTGGACGCCGACCCGGCCCTGGCCTGCTGCGTGGGCCCCACGCTCTTGGGCACCCGCCAGCCCGATGCGGCAGACCGCGCCCATGACACCGAAGTGTTCGGCCCCGTAGCCACCTTGATGCCTTACCGCGACCTGCCCCACGCGCTGGCGCTGGTGCGCCGTGGCCAGGGTTCGCTGGTGTGCTCGCTGTTTGGCGCCGACCCGGCCACGCTGGCCAGCACCGCGCTGGAACTGGCCGACAGCCACGGACGCGTGCACATCGTCTCGCCTGACGTGGCGCAGTTGCACACCGGGCACGGCAACGTCATGCCGCAGTCGCTGCACGGTGGCCCAGGCCGGGCTGGTGGCGGCGAAGAGCTAGGCGGCCTGCGCGCCCTGAATTTTTACCACCGCCGCAGCGCGCTGCAAGCCAGCACCGCCGTGCTGGCTGCGCTGTAAACCGCTACCCCCTTGAATCAACGCCAACCCGAGAAGACACCATGACCCCAGTTGCCCACATCCAGCCACCCGGTGCCGTGTTCAATTTTGCCCAGCACCTCTTCACGCTCAACCAGCAACGCGCTGGCAAGACCGCCTACATAGACGACCAGGGCAGCCTGAGCTACGGCGCGCTGGCCGAGCAGGCGGCGCGCCTGGCGCAGGCGCTGCTGGCCAGTGGCGTGCGGCGTGAAGAGCGCGTGCTGCTGCTGATGCACGACATCAACGACTGGCCGGTGAGCTTTCTCGGGGCGCTGTATGCCGGCATCGTGCCGGTGGCGGTGAACACCCTGCTCACCGCCGACGATTACGCCTACATGCTGCAACACAGCCGGGCGCAGGCGGTCATCACCTCTGGGGCGCTCTTGCCGGTGCTGCAGCAAGCCCTGGTGCAAGCCGCGCACGAGGTCAAGCACCTCATCGTGGCGCGCCCCACCGACGTTCTGCCGGCAGGCGCCATAGCGCTTGATGCCTTGCTGGCGCAACACGCCCCGCTGGCGCAGGCGGCCCCCACCAGCCCGGACGACCCCGGTTTCTGGCTCTACTCCTCGGGCTCCACCGGCCGCCCCAAAGGCACGCTGCACACCCACGCCAACCCCTACTGGACGGCCGAGCTGTATGGCAAACGCGTGTTGGGCCTCACCGAGCACGACGTCTGCTTTTCGGCGGCTAAGTTGTTCTTTGCCTACGGCCTGGGCAATGCGTTGACCTTTCCCTTGAGCGTGGGCGCCAGCGTCATCCTGATGGCCGAACGCCCCACCCCCGAGGCCACCTTCAAGCGTTGGCTGGGCGGCCTGGGCAACACCCGGCCCAGCGTCTTTTTTGGCGCCCCCACCGGCTTTGCCGGCATGCTGGCCTCGCCCGCGTTGCCGGCCAAAAAAGACACCGCGCTGCGCCTGTGCTCCTCGGCGGGCGAAGCCTTGCCAGCCGAGTTGGGCGAGCGTTTCACCGCGCACTTTGGGGTCGAAATAATTGACGGCATTGGCTCCACCGAAATGCTGCACGTCTACCTGTCCAACCGCCCCGGCCAGGTTCGCTACGGCACCACCGGCTGGCCGGTCCCCGGCTACGACATTGCCCTGCGAGACGACGATGGCGGCGCGGTGGCCGACGGCGAAACCGGCGACCTCTACATCAACGGCCCCAGCGCCGCGCTGATGTACTGGGGCAACCGCGAAAAATCGCGCGACACCTTCCAGGGCGCCTGGACCAAAAGCGGCGACAAATACGTGCGCAACGCCGACGGCTCGTACACCTACGCCGGGCGCAGCGACGACATGCTCAAGGTCAGCGGCATTTACGTGTCGCCCTTTGAAGTGGAGTCCACCCTGGTGCAACACCCCAGCGTGCTCGAAGCCGCCGTCATTGGCGTACCCGATGCCCAGGGCCTGACCCGCACCAAGGCCTTCGTGGTGCTCAAACATGGCGCCCAAGCCACCGAGGCCGAACTGCAAGCCTTCGTCAAAGACCGCCTGGCACCCTACAAATACCCCCGCCTGATTGAGTTTCTGACCGAGCTCCCCAAAACCGCCACCGGCAAAATTCAGCGCTTCAAACTGCGCGCCCGCGAAGCGAGCTAATGGCTCGCAAAGACAGCACACCCGTCACCGCGAGGCCGCAAGGCCGTGGCAGTCCATGGTGGCGTACAAAACAGCCTGGATTGCCGCGCTTCGCTCGCAATGACGGGCTGGGGTAATTTCCGCGCTTCGCTCGCAATGACGGGCTAGGGTAATTTGCCACGCGTCTAATGGTGGCAGCTTTGATCCGCGTTAATTAAGGGCTTTTAAGCACGCCGGATAATGAGCCGCAGTGCATGACGGCCGTCAAGCACACCCCATAGACCTGCGCTTTGCCTGAGAAAGGCCGCGCCAGGTTTGGCACTGGAGCTGTTCATGGCAAATTTGATGAATCTGACCTACCCGACGAACCTTGTCTACCTGGTGCTGGGTTTGCTGGTATTTTTGGGCGTGCATTCGGTGCGCATCGTGGCCGAGCCCTGGCGCCTGCGTACCCGTGAGCGCCTGGGCGATCCGGCCTGGAAAGGGCTGTATTCGCTGTTGTCGCTGCTGGGGCTGGGGCTGATCATTTGGGGCTTTGGCCTGGCGCGGCAAACGCCGGTGCAGTTGTGGAGCCCGCCCGTGGGCATGCGCCACCTGGCCTCGCTGCTGACCTTGGTTTCTTTTGTCTTGCTGGCGGCAGCCTACGTGCCGCGCAACCGCATCAAGGCGCGCCTGCACCACCCCATGGTGTTGGCCGTGAAGACCTGGGCGCTGGCCCACCTGCTGGCCAATGGGAATGTGGCCCATGTGCTGTTGTTTGGCGCGTTTTTGGTCTGGGCTGTGTTGAACTTTAAGGCGGCACGCCAACGCGACCGGCGTGACGGCACCGTCTACATCCGCGGCAACACCGGCGCCACCTTGATCACGCTGGTGCTGGGCGTGGCCGCCTGGCTGGCGTTTGCGATGTGGTTGCACGGTTACCTGATTGGCGTGCGGCCTTTTGGCTGAACCATGACACCGCCACGGCAGTCCTGAGCAGCCATGACCAGCCATGAGCATTCGTAACCTCGATTCGCTGTTCGACCCCGCCTCCATTGCCGTCTTTGGCGCCTCGTTGCGCCCCGCCAGCGTAGGTGCCACGGTATGGCGCAACCTGAGCGCGGGGGCCTTTCAAGGCGCCTTGTACGCCGTCAACCCCAAGCGCCCGGTGCTAGGCGGCCATTTGGTGGTGGCGCGCACGGCCGACCTGCCGCAGGCGCCGGACCTGGCCGTTATTTGCACACCCGCCGATACGGTGGCCGGCTTGATTGAAGAACTGGCGCAACGCGGCACGCGCGCCGCCGTGGTGTTGAGCGCGGGCATGACGGCGGTGCAAAAACAGGCCATGCAAGCCGCTGCCCGCCCGCATTTGCTGCGCATTTTGGGGCCCAACTGCATTGGCCTGCTGTCGCCGCACAGCGGCCTGAACGCCAGCTTTTCGCACATCGACGCGCAGCCCGGCGAGTTGGCCTTTGTGTCGCAGTCTGGTGCGCTGGTGACGGCCATGCTGGACTGGGCGCAAGGCAAGGGCATTGGTTTTTCTCACTTTGTCTCGCTGGGTGAGCACGCCGATGTGGACTTTGGCGACATGCTGGACTACCTGGCCAGTGACGCCAAAACGCGCGCTATTCTGCTCTACGCCGAGTCCATCGAGTCACCGCGCAAATTCATGTCGGCGGCCCGCGCGGCCGCGCGCAACAAGCCGGTGATCATCGTCAAGGCTGGGCGCTCGGCGCTGGGCCAATTGGCGGCGGCCTCGCACACCGGCGCGCTGGCGGGTTCTGACATTGTGTTTGACGCCGCCATTGCGCGCGCCGGCATGCTGCGCGTGGACACTTTGCAGGAACTGTTTTTGGCGGCCGAAATGCTGTCGCGCTTTCGCGGCAACCGCGACGAGGCCATCACCATCCTGACCAACGGCGGCGGGGCCGGTGTGATGGCGGCCGATGCCGCAGCGCGCGCCTTGGTGCCGCTATCTCGCCTGAGCGAGGCCACGCGCACGCAGCTTGACGCCGTGCTGCCGGCCAACTGGTCGCACGCCAACCCGGTCGACATCATTGGCGATGCACCCGTGGCCCGCTATGTGGAGGCACTGAAGATTTTGCAGGCCGCGCCCGAAGCTGGCGCCGTGCTTTTTATCCATGCACCCACCGCCATCGTGCCCAGTGCCGACATTGCGCAAGCCCTGCTGCCGCTGGTGCGCCGACCGTCTGACTCAGCCCTGCCCGCCCAGCCGCCCCGCGTGCTGAGCTGCTGGCTGGGCGACCAGGCGGTGGCCCAGGCGCGTCATCTGTTTCAAGATGCCGGCGTGGCCAACTTTGACACGCCGGAGCAAGCGGTAGACGCCTTCGCCATGTTGCAGCGCTACCGCAGCAACCAGGCCGAACTGAGTGAAGCCCCACCGGCCGTGCCGTCCCAAGCGCCGCTCAGCCCCCAGGCCATTGAAACCATTCAGGCCCTGGTGCAAGCGGCGCTGGCGCAGGGGCGCGAGATGCTCAGCGAGCCTGAAGCCAAGGCCGTGCTGCAGGCCTGTGGCATTCCGGTGGTGGCCACGCAACGTGTGGCGCCCACCCCCGAGGCAGCGGTGCAAGCGGCTCAGGCCACCGGTTTTCCGGTGGTGCTCAAAATTGTGTCCGACGATATTTCGCACAAGTCCGACGCTGGCGGCGTGGTGTTGAACTTGCCAGACGCACCGGCCGTGCAAGCCGCCGCCCGCACCATGCTGGAGCGCCTGGGCACTGCGCTGCCCAGCGCCCGCTTGCAGGGCTTCAGCGTGCAGGCCATGGTGCGCCGCCAACACGCGCAAGAGCTGATAGTGGGCAGCAGCATCGACCCGGTGTTTGGCCCAGTCATTCTGTTTGGCCAAGGCGGCACGGCGGTGGAAGTGATGGCCGACCGCGCCGTGGCGCTGCCCCCCTTGAACACACCGCTGGCGCAGGCGCTGGTAGCGCGAACCCGGGTGGCGCGTTTGCTGGCCGGCTGGCGTGACACCCCGCCCGCCGACCAGGCCGCGCTGCACGGCGTGCTGGTGGCCTTGTCGCAATTGCTGGCCCAGGTGGCGCAGATTGCCGAGCTCGACATCAACCCGCTCATCGTTAACTTTGAGGGCGTGTTGGCGCTTGATGCGCGCATTCGCGTCAGCGCCAAGCAGCCCGCAGGGGCGGCCAACTTTGCCATCAAACCGTACCCGGTCGAGCTGGAAAAAACACAGGTCTGGCAAGGCCGCCCGCTCACGCTGCGCCCGATTCGCCCCGAAGACGAAGCACAGCACGCCGCGTTCTTGCAGCAGCTTGACCCCGAAGACGTGCGCATGCGGGTGTTCTATAGCAAGCGCACCATGGCGCGCAGCGAGCTGGCGCGGCTGGTGCAAATTGACTATGCCCGTGAGATCGCGTTTGTGGCCTTGGCCCCTGGCCCGGACGGCCAAACGCAAACGCTGGGGGTGGTGCGTGCCATGACCGACCCCGACAACGTGGACGCCGAGTTTGGCGTCATCGTGCGCTCAGACCTCAAAGGCAGCGGCCTGGGCCTGTTGTTGATGCAAAAGCTGATTGCCTACCTGCGCAGCCAGGGCACGCAGCGCCTGGTGGCCACGGTGCTGGACTACAACGATCGCATGCTGAAACTGGCGCGCGAGTTGGGGTTTGAAGAAGCAGCCTACAAGGCCGATGGCGACCCCACCCGTGCCATTGTGTTACCGCTTCAGGCCGCGCTAAACCAGTTACCGTGACTCAATAAACCACTGAATCAGGTACTTGGCCACAAAGCCCGTCATGCCAAACGCCAGGCCCAGGAAGATGACGAAGGTGCCAAACTTGCCAGCCTTCGATTCCCAGGCCAGTTGGCCAATGATGAACAGCATGTAGAGCATGAAGGCGCCAACGCCAAAGCTCAGGCCAAAGCCCGCAATTTGCGCTTCGGTGTAGCCCCACATCAGCCGGGTGTCCGGGGCGGCAAGGTGGACGCGTCCACCAGGGCACGGTACGCGTGCCAACTGGCATGGCCCAACATGGGCACCACCGCAATCAGCCCGAGCAGGCCCGAGGCCATGCCCAGCAAGGTAAAGCCCATGATCAGCGCCGCCCACAGTGCCATGGGCAAAGGGTTGGCCAACACCACGTGCCAGCTCAACAGCACCGCGCGGTACAGGCTCACGCGTCGGTCCAGCAGCAAGGGCACGGCAATGGCTGTGGACGCAAAAATGGGCGCAGCCAACACGCCGCCCAAAGCCAGCCAGGCCTCAAACAGCACGCCGTTTTTGGCCAGCACCACGTGGTGAATAAAGTCCAGCGGCGTGGCAATGGGCACCGGCGCCAGCAGCGTGATGAAAGCCGCCGAGGTGATGACCCAACCGGTGCTGGCCAGCGCCAGCAGCGCGCCAAACTGCACCAGGCACCAGTAATCGTTGCCCCATTTGTTGCGATGCGCGCGCTGCCAAGTGAACCAAGTGCTTTGCACCACGCCCAGGTTGGCGGCCTCGCCGCGCTCCAGCGCGCGGCTCAGCGCGTACAAGCTGGTGGCCAAAATGGGAGCCAGCACCAAAAAGCCAGACAGCGCACCGGCCAGCAGCCAGAAGCGGTCGTGCGCCACCAGCAGAATCAGCCAGCCCACCAGCGTCAGCACCAGGCCGTGCGCAAAACTGAGCCAGCCGCAGCGCGCCATGTCGTGCCAAGCCAAGGCCAGCCACTCCAGCGGTTGCAACAAGCCAATCTGGCGCACCGCCGACGCAGCTAGCGCACGGTCGGCAGAGGGCGTGGGCGGCGGGGGAGAAGGCATCATGCAAAGCAGTTTAAGCCGCGCGGCTGGCGCCCGGCTTGCCGCAGGTCAAGACCCCTCAATTGGCGCCGTTTTGTAAAAACAAGCGCATCCAGGTATCTCGGGGGGTGAGTATTTGCATATCGCCTTGCATGCCCCAGCCCAACACCCGACGGTCGCCTGTCACAAACACCAGTGCGCCAGCCGCTTGGGCGGCCCGCACCAAACGCACATCGTTGTCTTCAGCTGGTTCATGCACGTCCGGCACACAGGCTGCCTCAGACCAAATCGAATCAAACAAGGCCAGGGATTGTGGCAAATGTGGAAACTTGCGGCTCAACACCTCGTGCGCCTCAGACTGCACCAAGCGCGTGGTCAGCAGCCAGTTGCGCTGAGCCGACGCTGTCAAAATCTCTGCGCACAAACCTGCAAACACGGTGGCCGACAGCCACACATTGGTGTCCAGAAAAACCTTCAAGAGACATCCTGCAAGATGTCATCCTCAGTCAGCCAACCCGACTGCCGCGCCGCAGCGCCCAACTCGGCGTGCGCCGCTTGCAAAGCCTGACGTAAGCGGTATCCCCGCAATGACTCTGCCAGCAGCTCTCGCACCACCTCGCTTTTGGTCTTGCCGCTTTGCTCGCAGGCCCATTGCAAATCCTGTTCTTCGCGTTCGGTCAAACGCACGGTCAACGTACTCATTTTTGTCCTTTCAACTCGCCCTACCTAGCGTGTATGACATCGTAATACAGCCAAGCAGGCAAAGCAAGCCCAGCCCCGGCTGGTCAGGGAAAGCAATGCGCTTCAAAGAAGCGCCCTGGTTGGTTTGTCGTGTTGATCTTGGCTGGCAGTGATGCGCAAAGCGGCAGCGGCAAGTGTGACCCGCCTCAGGCTGGTGCCACCAGCACCGCCGGGTTGCGTGCCTGCCGGATCAGGTAGAGGCCGCAGCCGATGATGATCAGCGCGCCTAGCAGCGTGCTGGCACCAGGCAGGGTGCGCCAGATCAGCCAGTCCAGACCGGCGCCCCAGACCAGGGCGGTGTATTCCAGCGGCGCCACTACTGAAGCCTGTCCGTAGCGGAAGGCCTGGGTGATGGCCAGCTGCCCCAAAAACCCGGTGACGGCCAAAGCGACGATCAGCAACCCGTGTTTGGGTGCAATCGCGACCCAGTCGGGCGCGGCCAGCAAACCAGCACCCACCCCGAGCAGCAGGGTCATCCAGAAGACCAGGCTGCTGCTGGTGTCGGTGCGGGTCAGCAGGCGCCCTGCCACGGCCGAGGCGGCATAACAGCAGGCACAACCAAGCACCGCCAAGGCCCCCATGGACAGCATGGCGTTGGCGCTGGGCCGCATGGCCACCAGCACGCCTACCAAGCCGCCAAAAAGGCAGATCCAGTGCCGAAGGTGCACGGTTTCCTTCAGGAACGGAACCGCCAGGAGGGTGATGATCAGCGGTGCAATGAAGAAGATGGTGTAAGCATTGGCGAGGGTCAGCCTTTGCACGCCATACGCAAACAGGTAGAGCATGAGAACGCCCAGCACGCCGCGTAACAGGTGAAGCGGCCAGCGTACCTGCAACAGCTGCGGCACTTCACGGCGCCACAGCACGTAGACGCAGACCAGCGGCATGGCCGACAGACCGCGCAGCGCCGCGACCTGCATGGGCGGGTAGCTGTCGGTCAAGGACTTCATGACCGCGTCCATCAAGGAAAACGAGCCGACTGCCGCCAGCATGGCCGCGATGCCCAGGCTATTTTCAGAATATTTCATGCGTTGTAGGGTGTGGCTGTCAATCCGTGATGGATTAAAGGATAGAGGCGATGGTAATGCCCCAACCTCCACGGCACCTCCAGGTTGAAGGTTTAGGCTGCCGTGGCCAGCCCAGGGCCAGGCAACGCATAATGCCCAGCTCTCAAACTCATTGGATACCCCACATGCCCCGTTTTGTACTCGACGAGTCCCACATTCACCCCGCTATTCGTGACAAAGTGGCCCGCCATGAGGAGGCTATCGTGAGCGAAGTGCGTGCGGCCATTGCGCAGCACGCCATTGTGGTGGTGGGCATGGGCGCCAATCCGTACCCCAAGAAAGCGCGCAAGGCTTTGGACGCAGCCGGTCTGCCCTACCACTACTTGGCGTACGGCAATTACTTCAGCCAGTGGCGCCAGCGCAATGCCCTGAAGATGTGGACCGGCTGGCCCACCCTGCCCATGATTTTTGTCAAAGGCCAGTTGATAGGCGGCGCTGATGACCTGGCCAAGCTCATGGCCAGCGGCGAGTTGAAAACTCTGCTGGCCTGATCAAGCTCGCCTTGTCAGTGCCGGCCCAGGCTAAGCCGCTCAGGGTTGTTTCGGCATGCCACCGTGGTGACCGCCAGACCGGCCACCCCGGCCCATGCGGGGCATGGCCTCGGCATCAAATACTTTTTTCTGATCTTCGCTGAGCGTGGCGTAAAACGATTTCGCGGCGTCACCGCGTTGGTTCATCTCGGCGTTCATGGCCGTCATGTGCTCGGCGTGCAGCGCTTTCATTTTGTCAATGCGCTCGGGCGTGGGCAGTTTGCTCAGCTCGGTCATGTCTGGGCGCTGGCCCATCGCTTTGGCGGGCGGCTGCATGGCGGCTGTGAAAGTGGTCCAGGCACTTTCTTGCGTGGCGCTGAGTTTGAGTTTGGCCTTAAGAGCCGCCATGTGCTTGTTATGCCGGGCTTGCATTTTGGCGGGGTTCATTTGATCTGAACTGCCCATGTGGTGCCCAGCGCCGCCGTGCATGCCGGGGAACATGCCGCCGGGTTCGCCAGCGGCTTGAACTTGGGTGACTGCTGCAAAGCCTGCGCCTGCCAACAAGACGGCTACCAAAACGGGTTTGAAAATGGATTTCATGAAAGCGTCCTTCGGTGTGGGGCTGAATGACCAGGATTGGTTTCAGCGCAGATTCAAGTGTGAGCGTCTTGTGTTTCGCGTCCACAACCCTCGCTTAAGACTTTGTAAAGTAACGTGAAAAATTGGTGGGATGATGGCGTTTGTTTCAGTGAAGTTAGTTTCAGTGAAGTTGGTTGAAGTGAATTCGATAAAGGCAAGCAAGTGTTCAAGAATGTGATCGTGTACCGAATTGGGCCGCAGTGGTCGGCCACCCTGGCTCAAATTGAAGAGTGTCTGGAGAGCGCGCGTTTTGTGGAGTGTGGCGCCAGCCAGGAGAAATCTATCGGCTGGACCGAACCGCGTGGGGAAGACCATGGCCCGCTGGCAGAAGCCGTGGCCGGGCAGTTTTTGCTCAAGCTGATGCTTGAAACCCGCGCCCTGCCCAGCTCGGTGGTCAACCGCAAGGCCAAGGAGCGCGTGGCGCAGATTGAGGCCAGTACCGGGCGCAAACCGGGCAAAAAAGAAACCCGTGAAATCAAGGACGACATTCGTCTGGCGTTGATGCCGCTGGCCTTTACCAAGCAATCCTCCGTCACCGTGTGGCTAGACCCCGAGGCGCGCTACCTGGTGGTGGATGCCGCCAGCCAGGCCAAGGCCGACGAGGTGCTAACGCTGTTGGTGAAGTGCCTGCCCGATATGTCGGCCACGCTGCTCAACACGCAGATGTCGCCCACCGCTGCCATGTCGCACTGGCTTGTTAGCCAAGAGGCGCCGCAGGGCTTCAGCGTAGACCGTGAATGTGAGTTGAAAGCCGCCGACGAGTCCAAAGCCGTGGTGCGCTACGCCCGCCATCCGTTGGACAACGAAGAAGTGCGCCAGCACGTGCAGGGTGGCAAACTCCCCACCCGCCTGGCCCTGACCTGGAACAACCGCGTCTCCTTCGTACTGACCGAGGCCTTGCAGCTCAAGAAAATGGCGTTTCTGGATGTGGTGTTTGAAGGCGCATCAACCGGAAAAGACGACGGTTTCGACACCGACGCCACCATCGCCACCGGTGAACTGCGCCAACTGCTGCCCGCCCTGCTTGAAGCGCTGGGCGGTGAGGTGCAGGCTTAAGGTTGTTGGCGCATCAGGTTTCAGGGTTGGCCCGGCAGGTGTTCACGCCCAGGGCGGCGTACAGCGGGCACCAGCCGGCGGCGCCGGTCACTACCAGCACCAGGCCGAGCCAGCCCCACAGACCAATCGTGCCCATGTACATCAGGCCCAGCAACACGATACCGGCGATGGTACGCAGGGTGCGGTCGAGATCGCCTTCATTGATGCCCATGTGAACTCCTTGTGTTGTGTGAGAAGTTCATTGGGCGCTTGTCCGCTTCTGGGGCGCTTGATTCGTATCAAACCCAGGGTGAATGCCTGCAAATTCTGGCGCAAGCCTTGCAAGCCTTGGTTACGCGCTGACTTGGTAGCCCTCGTCAGCAATCACCTGGGCCAGTGCGGCGTGGGGTTGGTCGGACAGCACGTCCACCTGGTTGGCGGCGCGGTCAATTCTGACCTCAGCTTGCGGGTCGAGCTTCTGGATGGCACGGGTGACGGCTTTCTCGCAGTGGCCGCAGGTCATGCCTTGCACGGTGAAGGTTTGGTTCATGAAAAAAAGCTCCTGAGGAATTTGGCCTACATCAGCCATTGTCCAGATTGTGCCCCTTGCGTTAAACAACAAGCGCTAAGCTCTGCCTATGAACCCAAGTACAGACCCAAGTACAGACCTTAAGCCCTCCCTGGACATTGGCATCAAGGGCATGACCTGCGCCTCGTGCGTCGGGCGCGTTGAACGTGCCCTTAAAAAAGTGCCCGGCGTGCAAGACGCCAGCGTCAACCTGGCCACCGAGTCGGCCCGCATTTTTTTCGCGCCGTCCGAGCAAATGGAGGCCCTGCTGCGCCGTGCCGTGCGCGATGCCGGCTACGAGCCCGTGGCCGCAGACGCCGCGCTGGCTGGGCCCGACCCCTCGCCCTGGGCCGGCTTTCTGCCGGTGGCCCTGGGCTTGGCCTTGTCGGCCCCACTGGTGCTGCCCATGCTGGGCGACTTCTTTGGCCAGCACTGGATGCTGGCGCCCTGGTTGCAATTTGCGCTGGCCACGCCGGTGCAGTTTGTGCTGGGTGCGCGCTTTTACAAAGCCGGCTGGCACGCCCTGCTGGCCCTGAGCGGCAACATGGACTTGCTGGTGGCGCTGGGCACCACAGCGGGCTGGGCCCTGTCCATGTGGCTATGGCTCACCGCTGCCCCGGGCACCATGCCCCACCTGTATTTTGAGAGCGCCGCTCTGGTGGTGACGCTGGTGCTGCTGGGCAAATGGCTGGAGGCGCGCGCCAAGCGCCAAACCACGGCTGCCATTCGCGCCCTGCACGCGCTGCGCCCCGACGTGGCGCACCTGCTCGGCCAGGACGGCGAGGTTGACGTACCCGTGGCCGAGGTGTTGCCCGGCGACCACCTGGTGGTGCGCCCTGGTGAGCGCCTGCCGGTGGACGGCGTGGTGCTGGAGGGGCGCACGCAGGTGGACGAATCGCTGCTCACCGGCGAGCCCCTGCCCGTGAGCAAAGACGTGGGCGCCGCGCTCACCGGTGGCGCCATCAACGGCGAAGGCCGCATCGTCATGCAGGTCAAGGCGGTAGGCGCCGAGACTGTGCTGGCGCGCATCATCCGGCTGGTAGAAGACGCCCAAGCCGCCAAGGCCCCCATTCAGCGCCTGGTAGACCAGGTCAGCGCCGTGTTTGTGCCGGTGGTGGTGGTGGTGTCGGTCATCACGCTGCTGGCCTGGTATTTAACCGGCCACCCGTTTGAACTGGCGGTGATACACGCCGTGGCGGTGCTGGTGATTGCCTGCCCCTGCGCCTTGGGGCTGGCCACACCGGCCGCCATCATGGCTGGCACGGGCGTGGCAGCCAAGTTTGGCATTCTGATCAAAGACGCGCAGGCGTTGGAGCTGGCGCACAAAGTCGACACCGTGGCCTTTGACAAAACCGGCACCCTCACCGTGGGCCGCCCGCGCCTGACCGCTCTGCTGCTGGCCGGCGAGCCCTGGTCAGCCAGTGCGTCCCAGTCTGTCAGCGCGTCCCCGTCTGGCAACGTGCCCTGGCTTGGCGACAGCGCCGCCCACCAGGCCGTGCTGGCCGCCGCGGCCAGTTTGCAAAGCGGCAGTGAACACCCGCTGGCCCGCGCCGTGGTGGCGCTGGCGCAAGAGCGCGGCCTCCCTATTGCGCCGCCCAACAATGTGCGCGCTGTGCCCGGGCGCGGCACCGAAGGCGAGGTGGGTGCCATCCGCTATTTTGTGGGCAGCCTGCCCTGGCTGCAAGAACGCCAGGTGAGCCTGGGCGACCTGGCCGGCGCCGCCACCCACCTGCAGGCCCAAGGTGCCACGGTGTCAGCCATGGTGGAGAACAGTTCAGACGGCCTGCACCTGCGCGCCCTGCTGGCCTTTGGCGACGAGCCCAAACCCGGTGCCAAAGAAGCCCTGGCGGGCTTGCGTCAGCGCGGCTTGCGCCTGGTGATGATTTCGGGCGACAACCGCGGCGCCGCCGAAGCCATGGCGCGCCGGCTGGGCCTGCGCCCCGAAGACGGTGAAGTCATGGCCGAGGTGCTGCCCGGCGACAAGGCCGCGCGCGTCATGGCCTTGAAAGCAGGGGGCCATGTGGTGGCCATGGTGGGCGATGGCGTCAACGACGCCCCGGCCCTGGCCGCCGCCGATGTCGGCCTGGCCATGAGCAACCCCGGCGGTGGCGGCACCGACGTGGCCATGCACGCCGCCGGCATCACCCTCATGCGCGGCGACCCGGCTTTGGTGGCCGGCGCCCTGGACATCTCCGACCGCACCGTGGCCAAAATTCGGCAAAACCTGTTTTGGGCCTTTGCCTACAACGTGGCCGGCATCCCGCTGGCTGCGCTGGGCTTTTTAAACCCCGTAGTCGCCGGCGCCGCCATGGCCCTGAGCTCCGTCAGCGTCATGAGCAACGCCTTGCTGCTCAAGCGCTGGAAGCCGGGGAAATAAAGGGCGCCAGGGGGGGCGGTGGGGATGAGTATCTATGCAGATATCTATCCGTTTATCTATTCATTTATCTATTCATATATCTATTCATATAGATGTTCAATAAGTGGCTATACCCTCTGGAAACATATGAATAGTCTATGATTGCCGCATAAATTATCGATTCACTTATCTATTCAGTATCTATTCATGGCTGCTTTGCCCGACCTTGCTCCCTTGATTGTGCAAGCCTTGCGCCGACAGCCAGACTTGAGCAGCGCAGAGCTTCAAACCCAACTTGGCGCCAGCCAGGCCACCGTATCGCGGGCCTTGGCCAAGCTCACCGCTGCGGGCCAGGTGCGCAAAGTGGGTGCGGCCCGGTCGCAGCGTTACCTGTTGCCGCGTACCGTGCCGGGCGTGGGCAGTGCCGTTCAAATCATGCAGGTAGACGCGACCGGGCAAGTCAGCCTGTTTGCGCAGTTGGTGCCCATGGCGGGTGGCGGCTACTGGGTCGATGAAGCGGGCGGCCCAGGCGCGCGCCACGACGGCTTGCCCTGGTTTCTGGAAGACATGCGCCCGCAAGGCTTTATGGGACGCGCCTTTGCCCAGGCCCACCCCGCGCTGCAACTTGGCAGCGACCCGCGCCACTGGAGCGATGAAGACGTTCTGCGCGCCCTCACCCAGTTTGGCGAAGACCTGCCCGGCAACCTGCTGTTGGGCGAGTCCACGTACCAGCGTTTTCACAGCCTGTCCGAGCGCACCTTGCGCGTGCCCAGTGCAGAAAGCTACCCACTGCTGGCCGAGCAAGCCATGCAAGGCACGCTGCCCGGCTCATCGGCCGGGGGCGAGCAACCCAAGTTCTGCACCGTCACCGCAGGGCGCTCGGTGCTGGTCAAGTTCTCCGCCGCCGGACAAACCCAGGCAGACCAGCGCACCCGCGACCTGCTGGTGTGTGAACACCTGGCGCTGCAAACCCTGGCGCAAGCCGGGCTGTCTGCTGCGCGCACCGCGCTCTTCAACTTTCAAGGCCGGGTGTTTTTGGAGGTTGAACGGTTTGACCGCACGTCGTCCAAGCCAAGCGGGCGCATCGGCATGGTGTCTTTGTTGGTGTTTGACGCCCAATACGTGGGCCAAATGGACAACTGGGCCGCCACCGCCACCCGCCTGGCCGCCCGCCAATTGCTCACCCCGGCAGACGCCAACACCCTGGCCCTGCTAGAAGCCTTTGGCCTGCTCATAGCCAACACCGACCGCCACTATGGCAACATCTCCCTGCTGCAGCAAGGCAAGCGCTGGGCCTTGTCCCCCGTCTACGACATGCTGCCCATGCTGTATGCCCCAGTAGCCGGCGAGCTGGTGCCGCGCAGCTTTGCCGCACAAGCCCTGCAACCCACCACCGCCACCCTGGCCCAGTGGCCCCGCGCCCGAGAATTGGCGCAAAAGTTCTGGCAAACCGCCGCGAATGACGAACGGCTGTCGGCCGAGTTTGCGGCAACGGCGCAGGTTAATGCGTTGCATGTGGCGGGGTTGTAGCGGGGGTTGTGGTGGGGCTGTAGTCCTGTGGGTTTTTTGCAAGGCCACAATTCAAGTTAACACGTTAAAGAGGCTGTGCAAGTTTGGCCAAGCCCAAGGCATGCGCATCGTAGGCAGTTAAACGGGCCGGCGAGGGTGTCAAAGTACCCATCGACCTGCCGAACCCAAAGGGCATCGGGCCCTCATACCCCTCTGCGTTGCATAGGATGTATCTCATGAGTCTCCCGCGGGCGAAGGGCATCGCGGCGGCAAGCGGCCAAATTAGGCCGGTGTATGGCGCACCGCAATGGCACGCCATTAACAGGGGGAATGCGCGGATTTAGTGTTCAGCGAATCAACGTCATGCCTGCATACTTTGCAGCACCAACGTCGAAAGTCATGGTTTGGCCACATCCCGCTGAAACGGCGGTGCGCTCAATCAGGCAATCAGCGAAATCCGCTTTGCCATCGTCAAAAACTCGCAAGGCTCTGAGCACTTGGTCAGCACGGTCCACGATGATCTGCTTTGTGCGCAACAGAACCTCCAGGGCCTGCTTAACCTGTTGGCCAGTGAGGCCATAGCTGGCGGTCAGCACCCAATACAACTCAACAACCGAAACCACCGTGATGAAGCCGGGGTTTTCAGAGTCCAACGACTCAATAAGCGCCGAGGCCTTGGGCGACTGCTTTGGGTCGTCTTGCATGATGTAGCGCACAAGGACATTGGTATCGAGCCCGATCATCGTGCAGACGCTCCACGTTGGGCTATGGCTTTGTTCATGTCATCAATGGAAATCGTTTTCGCCGGCTTACCGAACATGCCTTTGAGTTCGGTGACGTTCTGAGTGGCCGCCACGAACTCGTAACGTCCTGGCGCAATCTGGATGAATTCGACGCGATCACCCGCTTCGACCTTCAAGTCATGCCGCACATCGGCGGGAATGGTGATTTGTCCCTTGCTTGTGAGGGTAGCTGTTGTCATGTTGAATTCCTATTTTCCTTACTATAGGGTAAGGCATATCAGGTGTCAAACACACACATTTTGGGTGCCAAATATTTCCATATTGCCCTGACTGGCAAACAAATTGGTGTAACTAACGCGAAGGGACATGCAGATGCAACAGCTGCTGTTGAGCGGGTGTTGCTGCAGGCCCACCCCGAGCTGCAACTTGGCAGCGACCCGCGCCACTGGAGCGATGAAGACGTGCCCTGCAACCCACCGCCGCCGCCCTGTCCCAGTGGCCCCGCGCCTGAGAACTGGCGCAAAAGTTTTGGCAAACCGCCGCCCGTGACGAAAGGCTGTCTGCCGAGTTTGCGGCTACGGCGCAGGCTGAGGTCCCGCCCGGCTAGGTCTTAATGGTGGTGGCCGTGGGCGCCGTGGACGTGGCCGTGGGCCAGTTCTTCTTCAAGGGCTTTGCGCACCTCGGTCACTTTCAGGCTGAAGCGCAGGGCTTGGCCGGCCCAGGGGTGGTTGCCGTCCAGCAGCACTTGGTCGCCCTTGATTTTCATGACGGTAAACACCTGCTCCTGGCCTTCGGGGGTGTGGCCGCGCAGTTGGCCGCCTACTTTGACGCCGGGCGGGAAGTCGCTACGGGCAATGGTTTGTACCAGGCCTTCGTCGCGCAGGCCAAAGGCGTCTTCGGGGCTCAGGGCCAGCACGGTCTGAAAGCCGGCGGTCTGGCCGTCTAGGGCGGCTTCAATTTTGGGCAGGGTGTTGCCGTAGCCGCCGTGCAGGTAGGCCATGGGTTCTTTGGCTTCTTCAATGAGTTTGCCTTGGGCGTCGGCCACTTTGTAGCTCAGGGTGACCACGGTGTCTTTTTCAATTTTCATGCGGGGCTTTCATCTCGGGGAAGGTAGGATTTGGGGGGATTTTCGCCTAAAGCGGGGCGGGGCTTTGGGTGAATTCTGGGGCGTGTCCTTGGCATGGGCACAATACGTGGCGGTATTCCCCATCACCTTAACTTATCTGATCCCTCCTGACATGCACAACAACACAGCGCGCGGCATTTTGTACCTTTGTCTGGGGGTGTTCGTGTTCTCGTTGCAAGACGCCATCATCAAGCAAGTCAGTGGCGCTTACCCGCTGACCCAGGTGGTGGTGATTCGCTCGCTGGTGGCGTTTCCCATTTTGTTTGCGCTGGTGCAGCGCGAAGTGGGTTGGCGTGCGCTGTTTGGCAACCAGTTGGGGCCGCTGATTGCGCGGGCCTTGATCATGTTTGTGTCGTACACGGCGTATTACATGGCCTTTCCGGCGCTGCCCCTGGCCGATGCAGTGGCGTTGTATTTCACCGTGCCGCTCTTTGTCACCGCGCTGGCTGGGCCTTTTCTGGGCGAGCATTCGGGCTGGCGGGTGTGGGCGGCGGTGTTGCTGGGCTTTGCCGGGGTGATGGTGATGTTGCAGCCCGGCACCGGTTTGTTCGAGCCAGCGGCTCTGCTGTCGCTGTTGTCGGCTTGCATGTACGGCACGTCCATGTTGATGGCGCGCAAGATCGGCGCCACGCAGCCGGCCTCGGTGTTGTCGTTCTTTCAAAACGCCGGTTTCTTTGTGGGCGCGGTGATCACCGCACTGGTGTTGCACGCGCTGGGTATTGAGAACGCGGCGCATCCGAGCCTGGCGTTTCTGGTGCGCGGCTGGATGTGGATTCCGCTCAACGACCTGCTGCTGATTGGCGCCTGCGGCGTGGTAGCCGCCACCGGCATGATGTTTTTAACCAGCGCCTACCGCATTGCCCAGGCCAACCGCGTGGCGCCGTTTGAGTACACGGGTATTTTGTGGGCGCCCTTGTGGGGCTTTGTGTTTTTTCAAGAAATTCCACGCGCCACCACGGTAGCTGGCGCCGCCGTGATTGTGCTGGCCGGTTTGCTGGCGCTGCGCATGGCACGTCACCCAAAACAGGAGACCCAGACATGAGCAAGCTGATTGTTTTTACCGACCTGCACATCCTGCCCGAAGGCGGGCGCATCATTGGGCTGGACCCGTCAGAGCGGCTGCGCAAAGGCATTGCGCACGTCAACCTACACCACCCCGATACCCACCATGTGCTCTTCACCGGCGACCTGACGCACCGGGGCGACGTGGCCTCTTACCAGCGACTGCGTGCCTTGCTGAGCGAGCTGCGCTGCCCCTACAGCCTGCTTTTGGGCAACCACGACCAGCGCGAAAACTTCCTCACTGTGTTCCCAGAAGCGCCGCTGGACGGCAACGGGTTTGTGCAGCAAGCCATAGACATAAATACAGACATAAATACAGACATAAATAGTGACATCGATAAAGGCCTGGCGCCCCACACCGGCAGCACTGCCGCGCATGACGGCGCCCGCCTGCTGCTGCTCGACACTCTGTTTGCGCCACCGTACAACTTCCCCGACAGTTACAGTGGTTTTCTGTGTGCGCAGCGCCTAGACTGGCTGGCGCAGCAACTCGCCAGTGCTGGCAAGCGCCCGGTGCACATCTTCATGCACCACCCGCCGCACGCCACCGGCTTTGTGGGCATGGACGCCATTGCCCTGAAAAATGGTGAGGCGTTTTACGAGCTGCTGTTGCGCCACGGCAATGTGCGCCATATCTTTGCTGGCCATGTGCACCGCACCATCAGCGGCACCAACCACGGCATTGCGTTCTCGGTGTTCAAGAGCCCGTGCCACCAGCAGCCCATGCCGTTTGCCGCCGAAGACACCACGCTCTCGGTGGACGAACCTGGCGCCTACGGCATTGTGTTGCTGCGCCCGCACGGCGTGCTGGTGCACACCGAAGACTACGAGATCGCAAGCCCAGGCACCTCTGGCTACCGCGTGGTGAGCGGGCACGACACGGCGCACGTGTAGGGCCTCTGGCGGGGTTTCAAGTCAAAGCTTCGTCGGTCAACAGACCGGTAAAGGGGCCCAGACTGGCTTGAAACAAGTGGTTTGGCGTTTGCGCCAGAAGCAATTGGCAATGGTGCAGTTCGGCAATGCGTTGGGTAATAGCCAGCCCCAGTCCGCTGCCCATCTGGTGCTTGGACTGGCCACGGTAAAAGCGCTGGTGCAGTTGGGCCAGTTCGGTTTTATCAATGCCTTGCGCAGGGTTGGTGACATACAGCCAAATGTGTCCAGGCGTATGGCGCGCGCCCAGCACCAAAGTGGCACCGGCCTCGCTGTACCGGCTGGCGTTATCCAGCAGGTTGCGCAATGCAACCTCCAGCAATTGCGGGTCGGCCTGCACGCTCATACGCGTCTGGGGCAAGTCAATCAGCAGTTGTTGCTTCTGCGCTTTGGTGCTGGCCGCCAGGTCGTCCTGCAAGCCTAGAAACAAGGGGCGCAGGGCCACCGCTTGTGTTTGCAAAGAATGCAGGGGGTCGAGTCGCGCCAGCCTGAGCATTTGGTCCACCAGCCGTTCGGCGCGCTGCAGGCCCAGCAAAACCTGGGCGATGGCGTGGGCGCGTGCGTCCGGGTCTTGCGTGGCTGCGGCTACTTGCGCTTGCACTTTGAGCCCGGCAATCGGCGTGCGCAGTTCATGCGCGGCATCCGCTGTAAAACGTCGCTCGTGTTCCAGACGTTGTTCCAACCGGTGCAGCAAGTCGTTGATCGAGTCCACCAGCGGGCGCACCTCCAGGGGCACCATGACGGTGGGCAGGCTTTGTAATTGCGCGCTGCTGCGACCCCGAACCTCGCGCGTCAGCGTGGCCAATGGACGCAGGGCCTTCCACACAACGAAGACCGCCAAAAAAATGGCCACGGGTATGGAAAGCAAACCCGGCCAGGTCACCTGGGTGGCGACTTCCAGCGCCACCCGGTGGCGTTCGCTTTCGGGTTGCGCCACCAGGGTAAAGAAATCGCCGGTGTCGCTGGCGCGCAGGAACAAGCGCCAGGATTGGTCGCCCACAGCCTGGCTGCTAAAACCCAGGGCACTGGGGCGGCTCAAGCCTTCGGTGTTGTGAGAGCGCAGCAACAGCGCGCCGGTGTTTGACCAAACGCGAAAAGCCAGCACCTGTTCGTAACGGTGCTGGCCGCTGCGGTTGAGCACCTCGGTGAGTTGGGTTTGAGGGAGCGCCTTGGACAAGGACGACAGTGGCGCTTGCGTAGTCTCGTGATGAACCTGCGCCTCAATCAAACGCGCCGCCATCACCAGTTGCCCGTCCAACAGTTCGTCGGCTTCATGGCGGGCTTTGTCATAGCTCAGCCAAGCCATGCTGGCGCACACCAGAAGCATCAGCAATGACAGGGCTAGCGACAAACGCAGGCGTAAAGACATTATTCAGTTCCCAGGGAGTAGCCCAGCCCGCGCACGGTTTTGATGAAGTGAGCGCCAAACTTTTTGCGCAAGTGATGTATGTAGACCTCGACCGCATTGCTCTCCACCTCTTCACCCCAGGCATACATGCTTTGTTCGAGTTCGCTGCGTGAGCGAATGCTTTGGTTGTGGCTCAGCAAATCGTGCAGCAGGGCATGCTCGCGGCCCGATAAGGCAACCGGCGCTGCCTTGAAATAGGCGCGCCGCGTGACGGTATCGAGCGTCACCTCGCCAAAGCGAAGCACCGCTTCGCCCGAGCCTGAAGCCCGGCGCAGCAAGGCGCGTAAGCGGGCTTGCAGCTCGGGCAGGTCAAAGGGTTTGGACAGGTAGTCGTCTGCACCAGCATCGAGCCCTTGCACCTTGTCCTCGCGGGTGTCGCGTGCACTGAGCACCAGTACCGGGGTGTGGTCGCCCCGGCTGCGCAGTTGGCGCAACAGGGTCAGGCCGTCGAGCTGCGGCAAGCCCAGATCAAGCACGCAAACGGCATACCGTTCATTGCGCAAGGCCAGGGCGGCTGCGGCACCGTCACGCACCCAGTCCACGGCATAGCCGGCCAACCGCAGGCCGGCCTGAATGCCGTCACCCAACAGCGCGTCATCCTCAACCAATAGCAAGCGCATCTCAGCACTTGCTGGTGTTGAGCGGCAGATCAGTCATCGTGGTAGCCATTTTTTACTTCTAACTTCACCACCATGAAAGTGCTGCCTTGCATATACCCCTTGGCTTCAACATAACTGCCATTGACGGGAAGACCGTGCTCAAACCGCACCTGGGCCACATTTTGTGCCGCATAGACGGTACCGCGAGAGGTCAGGGAGAAAGCGCTGGTCTGCGAGGTCCAGTTGCTTATCGAACCATAAATCTCAAACTGGCTGCCGTGCAGCGTGCTGCTGTCATGGTCATCGTTGTTGGCGCTTGTCGTGGTCTTGATCTCTATTTTGGAAGCCAGCAACTGGCCGTTGCTCATGGCCCCTTTGACTTCGACATACGAACCATTTTGCAAGCTCGACAAGCTGCCGTTGGCCCAGTAGGCATTGGTGCTGTTCACAGGTACGCCTTGCACATTGAAGGTGCTGCCGCTCAAGCTGGCCACGGGGCCAAACAGCTCGTTGTTGTAGCTAACCTGGCTGCTGCCTGCAGCGACTGTGCGGTCATTCTCTGCATACCATTGGCTGGCCACCAAGGTCTGGCCCGACCAGCTGCCCTTCACCTCCACATAGACGCCCGGGGTGGTGAAGTTGGCACCCGTTACCTCTACGCCCGATACAAACCAGCTGCTGCCTACTTGTTGGGTCAGGCCTTTGATCTTGGCGTAATTGGCTGTAAAACCCGAGAAGCTGGTGAGCAACCGTGGGTTGACCGCTTGCAGAACGCTGGCGCTCAGCACACCACCACTCAAACTGTTGGCACTGGCGGCCAGTACCCGAACGGGTGCGCCTACGCTCAGGCTCACACCACTGGGGCTCAGGCTGCAGCCTGGTGAGGCGCAGGCCACGGTGACTTGGTCGGTGTTGCTGGTTTGCACGGTGTATTGGTTGGCGCTGGTGTTTACGTTGGAGTTAATGGCCGTGATGCTGCCGCGCAGTGCCAGCTGGTAGAGGCCGGGCATGCTGGGCAGGGCTGTTACACGTGTGGCTAAAAAATCGCCATTGGTTTGCGTCACGCCATAAATTTCAACCGCATCATTGGCCAGCAAGCCCGCTACGGTGGTGACTGCAGCCCCATTGCTGCGGGTGCCGCCATAGACGGTATTGCTGTCCACCACAACGCTCTGGGCCGAGGCGATGTTCAGCAGCGTGGCGTTGGCTGCAGGGGTCGCAGCCAGGTAGCCGCGCACGCCGCCCAGAATGCGGATGGTGCTGGCCTGGCCGGTGCCGCCCACATCATCGGCGCTGCCGCTGAGGGCCACTGTCATGCCAATGGCCAGAGGCATGTGGTAGGACGTGCTGCCATACAGGTCATCGCCGTCGACCACGCTGGCGCCTACGGTTTCAAAGCGCACGCCGTTGACGACGATGGAGCCGAGCCCGGAAATGGTGCCGTTGTAGGTGGCGGCCACGGCGCTGCTGGTGGGTGCCACGTAAACCGTGCCATCGCCGTTGGTGTCGTCAGAACCACTGCTGCCGCAGGCGGCTAGCGCAGCCACGAGGGCCAGGCTGAAGCCTGTATTGAAAAACCGTTTGAACATAAAAATCTCCTGAGGTGTCAGGACTGATTTTTATTAGCGAACATTAAAAGAATCTTAAGGTTGGCAAGTTGGGGCGCACCTTAGCCCAGCCGCAGCGCCATCACCCCGGCCAGCAGGGTGCAGGCGCCCAGTACGCGGCGCATCGATATTTTTTCTTTCAGCAGCCAGGTGCTGAGCACCAGGGCAAACAACACCGAGGTTTCGCGCAGCGCCGCCACCGTGGCCACTGGGGCGTGCGTCATGGCCCACAGCGCAATGCCGTAAGAGCCCAGCGAAGCCGCAGCCCCCAGGGCGCCTACCGGCCAGCGTTGGCGCACATAAGGCAGCACCGCCCCTTTGCGTTGGGCCAGTTTCAAAGCAGCGAAGGGCCAGCCGTGCAGCAAAAACAGCGCCGCCACGTACTGCAAGGCGTGGCCACCGGCAGCCTGGTTGGCGCGCACGCCTTGCCCGTCTACCACCGTGTAGCAGGCAATGATGGCGGCGTTGGTCAAAGCAAACGCCACCGCCCGGGGTGCCGCCAGCGCCTGGCGTGTCAGGCCCAGCACCAGCACGCCCAGGCTCACACCCCACACACCTACCCAAGCCAGGGGCGTGAGTGTTTCACCCAGCAAGGCGCTGGCGCTCAAGGCCACCAGCAGCGGCGCTACGCCGCGCATGAGCGGGTACGTCAGGCCCAGGTCACCATGGCGGTAGGCGCCCGACAGCGTCAGGTAATAGCCCAGATGCAGCGTCACCGAGCCGGCAATGAAAGGCCAGGCCGCAGCAGCCGGCCAGCCCACCGTGGCCAGCAGCGGCAAGGCGATCAAGGAGCCCATCAGGTGCAGGGTGACCATGTCGAGGTCTTTGTCGGCGCTGGACTTGACCAGCGCGTTCCAGCTCGCGTGCAACAAGGCGCCCAGCAACACCGCGCCCACCACCGTCCAGCTCAGGCCCTGCACCGGCAGCGGAAGGGCTAGCGTTGCTGGGAGTGTCATGGGAAGTGCCATAGAAAGTGCCACAGGAAGGGCCCCAGTTTTTATGCGCCGGGCCGCTGCCGAGCCGACCGTAGCGCTTGGCGAATATCGTCAAACACCGGTACGATGGCCAGTGCCGCCAGCAGCACGGCAAAGGGCACGGTGGCGGCATAGCTCATGAACTTGAAGGCCAGCGCGCCGCTCAGGCCCCCGCCAAGAAAACACCCCAGCAGCCAGGCGTGAATCTTGAGCTTGTCACGGTTGGCGCGCACATAGCCCGGGTCAATGGTGGCGCGGCTGCGGTTCCAGTAAAAGAGTTTGCCCAACTCAATGCCCAGGTCGGTGATGACGCCGGTCATGTGCGTGGTGCGAATCTCGGCTTGCGACATTTTGGTGATGATGGCGTTTTGCAAACCCATGATGAAGCACAGCAGGGCGGCTGTGGCGGGCAGCAGCAAGGTGGTGTAGGTGGCCAGGTAGGTGCCCAGCAGGCCAAACAGCAGCAGCAACGCCGACTCAAGCAACAGGCTCAGCGCGTACTCACTGTGCAGGCGGCGCAAGCGCGCCCAGTTGGTGAGAATGGCGGTCGTCATGGCGCCGGCCACAAAGGTCAGCACCATCAGTACGCCGGCAATGGCCAGCGTGATGTTGCCCAGCACCAGGTCATCCACCACGCCCGAGACAATGCCGCTCATGTGCGAGGTGTAGCGTTGAATCGCCAAAAACCCGCCGGCGTTGATGGCGCCCGCCACAAACGCCAACAGCAAACCGAGGTGGCGGTTGCTGCGCACGGAGCGTGTGGTGCCTACCAGTTGGCGCAGGGTGTTGTGGGGCATGGGGGGCGACTGAAAATCACGCATCCATCATAGCCAATGCGCCAGACGCTGTGAGGTGCTGCCAGGCCCGGTGCCCCCGTGTCAGATGCGCTGGCACCAGCCATCACAATAGCGCCTCATGAAGAAAAACATCCATCCCCGCCATGCGCCCTGTCCCTGCGGCAGTGATTTGCCCTACGACGAATGTTGCCGTCCCTGGCACATGGGGCTGGACCTGGGTGAGCACGCGCCCACGCCCGAGGCGCTCATGCGCTCACGCTACAGCGCCTATGCGCTGGGGCTGATCGACTATTTACTGGCCACCTGGCACGTCTCCACCGTGCCCGGCGAGTTGGAGCTGGCGCCCACCAAGTGGCTGGCGCTGGAGGTGCGTGATGCGCAAATGGTGGGCGACGCCGGGTTGGTTGAGTTTGTAGCGCGCTACCGCGTGGACGGTCGCGGCCAGCGCCTGCACGAGATCAGCCGCTTCGTGCGCCAGGATGGCCGCTGGTTTTACATTGACGGGCAGATGCCCGATGAGCTGTAAGACCTGACCCACCAGACCCTTTTGGTTTTTTAGTTTTCTAGTGTCTTAGTTCTTCGCTTCTTGCGATCAGTCCACCGCAACTGTGAGCGGCGCCGCGCATTGGCGCAAGCGCTGGTGCGCGGCGTCCTCCAAGTTGAGCGGTAAGTGCGCGCGTGCCAGCAGGTAGTGCTGACTGAAGACGGCCAGGTAGGCGTCTAGCATGTGGGCGGCCTGCGTGTCGCCGGCCAGGGCCAGGCACAGGGCGGCCACTTCGCTGGTGCACAGGTGGTCGTCGCGGGTGGAGCGGCGCAGCTGGTAGTTAGACGCCTCTTGCGGCTGCAGACTCAGCACTGGTAAATGGTTCAGGTAGGGGCTTTTGAGAAACATCTTGCGCGCCTCGGCCCAGGTGGCGTCCAGCAGCACAAACAGCGGACGCTTGGCCAGCTGCGGCATCAGAGAATTTACTACCCGCTCAGGCGCCACAAACTCCCCCGGAAACACCAGGTAGGGTTGCCACTGCGGGTCGGCCAGCAAGGCCAGCAGCGCCGGGTCTACGCGGGTGCGCGCCCAGCCGAAAGCGTAGGTGTCGGGCAGCACGTCGGCAATCAGCCAGCCGGTGTTGCTGGGTTTGAGGGCTTCAATGTCGCCCATCAGCAAACAGACACCCGCCCGCGTGGGCGCATGCAAGACAGGCCGCAGCGCGCACAGGCAGTGGCTCGGTAGCAGGCGACAACCTGGGCAGCGCTCGGCGCGTGAACCGCGGGCCACGAAAGGCTTAGTAAGCTGGGCCAGGCGCGCCGTGCGCAAACGCGCCACCGCATGGTTCATGGCGCGGGCGCCAAAACCGATTTAGCCCAGGTGCTTGCCGACAATGCCGGCGAGCTCAAACATCGTCACCTGCGGCTTGCCAAACACGGCAAGTAGCTTGGCGTCGGCGTTGATGGCGCGCTTGTTGGCCGCGTCTTGCAGGCCATTGGCCTTGATGTAGTCCCACAGCTTTTTGATGACCTGTGGCCGTGCCACCGCTTCGCTGCCAATCACGGCGGCCAGCGCGGCGCTGGGTTGCAGGCCGGCTGCCGGGGCTTTGGGGCTGGCGGTTTTGCGCGGAGTTTTGACGGCGGCACTTTTCTTGGCAGCGGCTTTTTTGGCTGGGGCCTTGGTGGTTTTAGCCGCAGTTTTGCCCGGTGCTGCCGCCCGTGGTGCGGCGGTTTTGCGTGGCGGGAACTTGCTGGGCGCAAACTCGAAGTTCACCTTGCCGGCTTCCTCGTCCCAGGCCAGCATGGCCTTGAAGGCGCGCCGTGTGCGCATGGATACAAACTTGTCCAACAGGTCGGTCTTGCCGGTCTCCAGCAGCTTGCGCATTTGCGTGCGTTCAATCGGTTGCTGCAAGATGATCTGTCCGCTCTTGAAGTCGCAGCTTGGCGTGGGTTGCGCCAGCGTAGGAACTGATTTTTCGCAGACGTAGTTCTTGCCGTGTTCAAACACGTGGGCGCCGCATTTGCGGCAAGCGCCCAGCGGCTCCTGGCTGCTGAAGTCAATCAGTTCGCCGCTTTCTTCGCCTTTTTTATCGTCGCCAAAGTCGAATTCGAGCTTGTAGTTCTTGGTCTCTTCATCAAACTTGATCACCATCTCGGCGGTAAAGGGCCAACCGGCTTTGGAGCGGAAGCCGTCAAGCGGGCCAATTTTCTTGTCGCGCAGAAACTGCTCCACTTCGGCCACTTCAAAGGTGCGCCCGGCCGGTGTTTTGCCAAAGGAAAAACCGCAGCCTTCTTCGGCGCCGGTTTTGCCGGTGCAGGTGTAGCGGCGGTAGTTTTCTTTCACAATGCCGCCGCAGTTGGGGCAGGGGCTGCTCAGCGTGGCGTAGTCGCCGGGAATGGTGTCGCGGTCGTATTCCTTGGCTTTTTTCACCATGCGCTCGGTCATGGCGGCAATCTCGGCCATGAAGGCCTCGCGGCTCATCTTGCCTTGCTCCATTTGCGCCAGCTTGTATTCCCACTCGCCGGTCAGTTCGGCTTTGGACAACTCTTCCACGCCCAGGCCGCGCAGCAGCGTCATGAGCTGGAAGGCCTTGGCTGTTGGAATCAGCTCGCGGCCTTCGCGCAGCATGTATTTCTCGGCAATCAGGCCCTCGATGATGCTGGAGCGGGTGGCGGGCGTGCCCAGGCCTTTCTCTTGCATGGCTTCGCGCAGCTCGTCGTCTTCCACGGTTTTGCCGGCGCCTTCCATGGCGCCCAGCAAGGTGGCCTCCGAGTAGCGCGCGGGCGGCCGGGTTTTCAGACCTTTGGCCTCGGCGGTTTGCGTGCTCACTTGCTCGCCGGGCTGCACCGGCACCAGGTTCTGGCCTTTGTCGCCGTCTTTGGCATCGTCCACTTCGGCGGCGGCTTCCTTGCCGTAGATGGCCAGCCAGCCGGGCTCCACCAGCACCCGGCCGGTGGTTTTGAAGTGGTGGCTTTGGGCGTTGGCGTCTACCGTGCTGATGCGGGTGGTGACCTGGTATTCAGCCGCGGGGTAGAACACGGCGATGAAGCGGCGCACCACAAAGTCGTAGAGCTTTTGCTCGGCATCGGACAAGCCGCTGGGGGCTTCCAGCGTGGGGATGATGGCAAAGTGATCGCTGACCTTGCTGTTGTCAAACACCTTCTTGGTGGGTTTGATGTAGTGCTTGGCAATGGCGGTTTTGGCAAAGGGCGCCAGGTGGCCCATGGGGCTTTTGGCCAGCATGGCCATGGTGTCGTTGACGGTTTGCAGGTAGTCCTCGGGCAGGTGGCGCGAGTCGGTACGTGGGTAGGTCAGCGCTTTGTGGCGCTCGTACAGGCTTTGCGCCAGGGACAGCGTGGTTTTGGCCGAAAAGCCGAAACGGCCGTTGGCCTCGCGCTGCAAAGTGGTCAGGTCAAACAGGCCGGGGCTGCTTTTATTGCTGGGTTTGCTTTCTTCCTGCACGCGGGCGCTCTTGCCACGCACGGCATCGGCAATTTGCTGGGCCTGGGCAGGGGACCACAGGCGGTCTTCTTTTTTCTCCGCATCTTCGGCGTCTTTTTTGTGCGCCGGGTCAAACCATTTGGCCGGGTAGACACCGGCATGGGCGGCAAACTCGGCGTGAATCTCAAAGTAGTCGCGGCTGATGAACTTGCGAATTTGCTCTTCGCGCTCAACCACCACCGACAGCGTGGGCGTTTGCACCCGGCCCACGGTGGTCAGGAAGAAACCACCGTCGCGCGAGTTGAAGGCCGTCATGGCCCGCGTGCCGTTGATGCCCACCAGCCAGTCGGCCTCGGAGCGGCAGCGTGCGGCGTCGGCCAGCGGTTGCATTTGCGCATTGCTGCGCAGGTTCTCAAAGCCGTCGCGAATGGCCTGCGGCGTCATGGACTGCAGCCACAGGCGGCGCACTGGTTTGCCCAGCGGCTTGGCGCCACCGGCGTACTGTTCAATCAGGCGGAAGATCAGCTCGCCTTCGCGGCCCGCGTCACAGGCGTTGATGATCTGGTCCACGTCTTTGCGCTTAGCCTGTTTCACCACCGCGTTCAGGCGTGTTTTGGTCTTGTCCACGGGCTTGAGGTCAAAGTGCGGCGGAATCACCGGCAGGTGGGCAAAGCTCCATTTGCCACGCTTAACGTCAAACGCCTCCGGCGCCTGAATCTCCACCAGGTGGCCCACCGCGCTGGTGACCACGTAGGTGTCGCTCTCGAAGTATTCGTCGTGCTTGTCAAACTTGCCGGCAATGGGCGTGAGCGCACGCACGATGTCCTGCGCCACCGAAGGCTTCTCAGCAATGATCAGGGTCTTGGCCGAGGTTGCGTTTTTTACTGCGTTTTTCATCTGACTACAATCCGTTTCTCGCGGGCGCACGGGCGCACGCACATACGTGAGCGCGCACACGCACGCCCATACGAGTTCACCATACCAAATTTTTTACCGTGTCCAAAAAAATCGCCTCAGAAGACAAGCGCCGCATTCAAACCCGTCGCTCCGGCGTGCACGGTAAAGGCGTGTTTGCCGTGCAGGACATTGCCGAGGGCGAAACCATCATCGAGTACGTGGGCCAGATCATCAGCTGGCCAGAGGCGCAGGCGCGCCATCCGCACGACCCGAAAGACCCGAACCACACCTTTTACTTTCATGTGGACGAAACCCATGTGATTGATGCCTTGTTTGGCGGAAATTCTTCGCGCTGGATCAACCACGCCTGCCAGCCCAACTGCGAAGCCGACGAGCAAGAGGGCCGTATCTTTATCAAGGCCTTGCGAAATATCAAGGCCGGGGAAGAGCTCAATTACGACTACGGCCTGATCATTGACGAGCGCTACACGCCCAAACTCAAGGCCGAGTACCCGTGCTGGTGCGGCGCCAAGAACTGCCGGGGCACCTTGCTGGCCCCCAAACGCGGGCGCCGCTAAAGCCGCCATGCCGCACACCCTGTCTGGTGCCGCCGAGGCGGTCTGGGAGGCCGTAGCGCCGACCTTGCCGGGGTTCACGGTAGAGGTGCTGCCTGAGATTGATTCGACGAACTCCGAGCTGATGCGCCGCGCCCGCAACGGGCAGTGGGAGCCGGTGTTGCTGCTGGCGCACAAGCAAACCGCGGGCCGCGGCCGGTTGGGCCGCCAGTGGATCAGCGACCTGGGCGCACCCCAGCAAGGGGGCGCAGGCAACACGCAAAGTTTTTTACCCTCCACATCTTTGACCTTTTCTCTGGGCCTGCCCCTGGCCCCATTTGACTGGTCTGGCTTGTCACTGGCGGTGGGGCTGAGCGTAGCGGGCAGCCTGCACCCAGACATTCGCCTCAAATGGCCCAACGATTTGTGGCTGCACGGGCGCAAGCTCGGCGGCATTTTGATTGAAACCGCCAACATCGGCGCGAGTTCGGGCAGCCGTTACGCGGTGGTGGGCATGGGTTTGAACCTGAGCGCGCCGGCGGCCGCGGGCCTGTCTACGCCGCCGGCGGGGTTGGCCGAAGTCTGGCCGGGGGTGACGGCGGCGCAGGCGCTGGTGCGCTTGGCCCCTGCGCTGGTGCAGACCCTGCAAGTCTTCGCGCAGCAGGGCTTTGCGCCGTTTCAGGCCCGCTTTAATGCCGTGGATGCCTTGGCAGGCCTAGGCGTGACCCTGAGCGATGGCACCACAGGCCTGGCACAGGGCGTGGATGCGAGCGGCGCTTTGCGGGTGCAGACAGCCACGGGCTGGCAGTGCGTCAGCAGTGCCGAGGTGAGCGTGCGTCCGGTGGGCATGGCCCTGCCCGTTGCGGCGCAGGCGCCGGACTGAACATGGCGCGGCTGAAGGTGACACGATTGAAAGTGGTGGTGCTGCTGCTGCTTGTGAACCTGCTGTATTTCGGCTGGGTGCAGGTCGGTTTACCGCCCTACGGCGTTGCTGCAGACACGCCGGTTGAGCCGTCCGAACCGCCGCGCCTGGCGCAGCAAATTCAGCCGGAGGCCATCAGCGAGGTCAAAGTGATGAGCCCTGCGCTGTGGGCCGCTTTTGTGCCGGCCACGCCCCAGCCGGCCAAATGTCTGCAAGCCGGTTTGTTCAAAGACGAGCAGGGGACCGCCCTGCGTGACGCCCTGGTGGCCGGCATGCCGGTGGGCACCTGGTTGCTTAACCCGGTGGTGCAGCCGGCGCGCTGGATTGTGTACGTGGGCCGTTTTGCCGACCCCAATGCGGCAGCCCTCAAGCGCGCCGAACTCAAGGCCGTGGGCATTCGCGACGAAGCGCTGCGCAACCCGGCACTGGTGCCCGGTTTGTCTTTGGGCGGTTTTGCCAGCGAAGGGCTGGCCAATGCCTGGCTGGAACAGCTGAAAAAACGTGGCTTGCAGAAGGCTCAGGTGGTGAAGGAATCGCCCGAGTTGCAAGGCCTGCGTCTGCGCCTGCCAGCCGCCGACGAGGCGCTGCTGCAAAAGCTCAAGGCCTTTGAGCCGCTGCTGGCGGGCAAGGCGCTGGAGCCCTGTTAAGGCGACGCCTGAGCCCTCGTGGCTGGCCTTGGGGTCTTAGCCGTTGACGGTGTCGCGTTCGGCAAAAAACAGCACGTTGAAGCGCGCCCCTGGCGGGTTGTGGCCGGGCCGGGTGTCTTCCATGCTGACGGTGGCGTTGTGCTTGTGGGCAATCTCCATCACGATGGGCAGGCCCAGGCCGGAGCCGTCGGCTTGGGTGCCCAGGGCGCGGTAAAAGGGCTGAAAAATCAGCTCGCGCTCGGCCAGCGGAACGCCTGGGCCAGAGTCTTCCACCTGCAGCACCAGTGTTTTGCCAAAGCGGTCCAGCAGCACGCGCACCGTGATGACGCCAGGCTTTTCTGCGCTTGACGGTGTGTAGTTGATGGCGTTGTCCACCAGGTTGCGAATCAACTCTTTGAGCAGCGTGGCGTTGCCCTGCAGTTGCCCGCCTTCGGCGCCGGGTTGTTCGCCCTCATAGCCCAGGTCAATGCGCTTTTCCAGCGCGTGCGGCACGCAGTCGCGTACCACTGACATGGTGAGTTCTGCCAGGTCGCAGGAGGTGCGCGCCATGGCCGAGCCGCTGCTTTCGGCGCGCGCCAGTGCCAGCAACTGGTTCACGGTGTGGGTGGCGCGAATGCTGGCGCGGCCAATGTGGCGAAGGGATTCCTTGAGGGCGTCGGCATCGGCATCGGCGCGCTGGGCCAGGTCGGCCTGCATGCGCAGCCCTGCCAGCGGGGTTTTGAGTTGGTGCGCGGCATCGGCGAGAAAACGTTTTTGCGTCGCAATCGAGTCCTTCAGGCGCAGCAGCAGGTCGTTGACCGAGTACACCAGGGGCGCCACTTCCATCGGCACAGACTTGGCGTCAATGGGGCTGAGGTCGTCGGGTTTGCGCGCCCGTATGCGTTCTTCCAGCCGGTTCAGCGGCTTGATGGCCTGCACCAGCGCCAGCCACACCAGCAGCACGGCCATGGGCAAAATCACAAACTGAGGCAGCATCACGCCCTTGACGATTTCGGTGGCCAGCACGGATCTTTTTTCCAGCGTTTCTGCCACCTGAATCAACACCGGCCTGCTTTCGGCCAGGGGCAGGGTGACCCAGGTGTACGCAATCTTCACATCAGCACCATCCATCTCGGCGTCGCGGATGCGAATCTCGCCGGGCGTCATTTTTTCGTCCTTGGGTGGAAGCGGCAGGTCGCGCTCGCCGCTCAGGTGTTCGCCGCGCACGCCCAGCACCTGGTAGTAGACGGTGTCGGAGTCGTCGGCACGCAGCAGTTCTCGTGCGGGCAGGGGCAGGTTGAACTGCACCCGGTTGTTGCTGACGGTCACCAACTGGGCCAGCGCCGCCACGTTGTATTCCAGCGCCCGGTCAAACGGTTTGCCCGCAATGTTTTGCGCCACCAGCCAGGTCAGTACCAGGCTGATGGGCCACAGCAGCAGCAGCGGCGTGAGCATCCAGTCCAGAATTTCGCCAAAAAGCGATCGCTGTTCGCGGTCAAAAATGCTCACACGGGTTTCATTTCAATCAAACGGTAGAAGCGTGGCGCCCAGCGCCGTCACCCGGGAATCTTCTCCAGGCAATAACCCAAACCGCGCACGGTGGCAATACGGATCGGGCCTTTTTCAATCTTCTTGCGCAGGCGGTGAATGTAGACCTCAATGGCGTTGTTGCTGACTTCTTCGCCCCACTCGCACAGACGCTCCACCAACTGGTCTTTGCTGACCAGGCGCCCGGCGCGCTGCAGCAGCACTTCGAGCAAGCCGAGTTCGCGGGCGGACAGCTCCACCATGGCGCCGTCGATGGTGGCTACGCGGCCGCCCTGGTCGTAAATCAGCGGGCCGTGCTTGATGGTGCTGCTGGCCGTCCCCATGCCCCGGCGGCTCAGGGCGCGCACGCGGGCTTCGAGTTCTTGCAGGCTGAAGGGTTTGGCCATGTAGTCGTCGGCGCCGTAGTCCAGGCCCTTGACGCGCTCTTCGACGCTGTCGGCTGCGGTCAAAATTAGAACCGGCAGCGAGGAGCCGCGCGCTCGCAGTTTTTTCAGTACCTCCAAGCCGTGCATTTTGGGCAGGCCCAGGTCCAGAATCAGCAAATCGAACTCGGTGTTGGTCATCAGCGCGGCGTCGGCTTCGGAGCCGCTGGCGACATGATCGACCGCTGCGCCCGAACTGCGCAGGGTGCGCAGCAGGCCATCGGCCAGGACTGGGTCATCTTCTGCAATCAGAATTCGCATGCTTGTCTCCTGAGGTGACGGGGTCCAAGGATGTAGCCCGCATTTTTTTGGCCATTCTAGGCGGCATATGCCTCCAGGCCAATGGCGATGACGGTGGCCACCTCGTCGCCGACGGCACTTCGCAATTCATTTTCGGCCTGGGCCACCGCTTGCTCAAAGGCTTTGAGCCAGGCCAGCCCCACCGGCGTGAAGACAATGCGCCAGGCGCGGGCGTCGCGCGCATCGTCCTGGCGTGTCACCAGCCCCCAGGCCTCGCACTGCCCCACCAACTGGCCCATGGCCTGCTTGCTCACGCCCGCACGCTGTGCCAAATCGGTCAGGCGCGAGCCTTCAAGGGCCAGGTGACGCGTGATGTGAATGTGTGAGGCACTCAGCGGGCCGCGCGCGGCCAGGTTGGACAAGGCCAGCGGCACGTTTTCGTTTTGCGCCATCAGCGCCAGCACGCGCGCATCAAAACGCTGCAATGCCAAGCTCATCCAGTGCCCCAGGTGGGTCTGGCGCCAGTGGTCGTTGGGTGGGGTTTCAGGCATGGCTAAATAGTAAATCAAATTGACTAAAAAAAGTGTTTACAGTTTTGAACAAGCCGCGATAAACTACTGTTCAAGCATCCAGCCTGTTGTTAATAACAGACCATGCTACCCATCCAAACCGTTGATATTCAAGGAGATTTTCATGGACGCACCGCTCAAAGCCACTATCCCTACCCCCGCCAACAGCGAAAAAGCCAAGGCCCTGCAAGTGGCCCTGGCCCAGATTGAAAAGCAGTTTGGCAAAGGCACCATCATGCGTTTGGGCGAGGGCGAGGTGATTGAAGACATCCAGGTCGTCTCCACCGGCTCGCTGGGGCTGGACATTGCGCTGGGCGTAGGCGGCTTGCCACGTGGCCGAGTGGTTGAAATTTATGGCCCGGAGTCGTCCGGTAAAACCACGCTGACCTTGCAAGTGATTGCCGAGATGCAAAAAATTGGCGGCCAGTGCGCCTTTGTCGACGCCGAGCACGCGCTCGACATTCAGTACGCCCAGAAGCTCGGCGTCAACCTGCAAGACCTGCTGATCAGCCAGCCCGACACCGGCGAGCAAGCGCTGGAAATTGTGGACAGCCTGGTGCGCTCCGGTGCGGTCGACTTGATCGTGATTGACTCGGTGGCGGCCCTGACGCCCAAGGCCGAGCTCGAAGGCGAAATGGGCGACTCGCTGCCCGGCCTGCAAGCCCGCCTGATGAGCCAGGCGCTGCGCAAGCTCACCGCCCATATTAAGAAAACCACTTGCACAGTGATCTTCATCAATCAGATTCGCATGAAGATCGGCGTCATGTTTGGCAGCCCCGAGACCACCACCGGCGGCAACGCGCTCAAGTTCTACGCCTCGGTGCGGCTAGACATTCGCCGCACTGGCACCATCAAAAAGGGCGATGAAGCCATTGGCAACGAAACCCGCGTCAAGGTGGTTAAAAACAAGGTGGCCTCACCCTTCAAGACCGCCGAGTTCGATATTTTGTTTGGCGAAGGCATCAGCCGCCACGGTGAAATCATCGACATGGGCGTGAACGCCAACATTCTGGACAAGTCGGGCGCCTGGTACGCCTACAACGGCGAAAAAATTGGCCAAGGCCGCGACAACGCCCGTGAGTTCTTGCGCGAAAACCCCGAGTTGTCCATGGAAATTGAAAACAAGGTGCGCACCTCCCTGGGCATTCCTTTGCTGCCAGGCGCTGCTGAGCCGGAGGCCAAAGCCAAGCCCGCGGGCAAAAAAGCCGCCGTCTAAACACGGTGGGCCGGGGCGGGGCCGGCAGCGCGTGCTGCTGACCCATGGGCGCCCTTTGCCCCTTCCCCACTTCCCCACTTCCCCACTTCCCGTACCTCGCTTCCCCCTTCAGGACCGCGCCATGGCCATGCCCCCACCGTCCCTCAAAGGCCGCGCCCTGCGCTTGCTCAGCAACCGCGAGCATTCTCGGGCCGAACTTGAGGCCAAGCTCAAGCCTTATGAAGAAGAGCCCGGCACCCTGGCCCGCGCGCTCGATGAGCTGCAGGCCAAGGACTTCATCAGCGAACAGCGGGTGATTGAGTCGGTACTGAACCGGCGCGCCGGCAAACTCGGCGTGGCGCGTATTCGGCAAGAGTTGCAAGGCAAGGGGCTGGAACCCCAAGCTGTCAACGCCGCGCTGGCCACGCTCAAAAGTACCGAGCTGGAGCGGGCGCGGGAGGTCTGGCGTAAAAAATTTGGCGAACCCGCCAGCAGCCCCCCAGAAGCCGCCCGCCACATGCGCTTTTTGGCCACACGCGGCTTCAGCGGCGACGTGATCCGCCGCGTGGTGACCGGGAATAGCGACGATTGACGGCGGCCCGTCCTTACATTCCCAACATCAGCTGCAGGTTTTGCACGGCGGCGCCGCTGGCGCCTTTGCCCAGGTTGTCCAGACGGGCGACCAGCACGGCGTGGTGGAAGTCGTCGCTGACGCCCTGGTTGGCGAACACGCGCAATTCCATTTTGTTGGTGTTGGCCAGTGCCGCCGCATCAAGTTTGTTGTCGGGCGTGGGGGCTTCCACACTGACCCAGTCGCTGCCACGGTAATGGTCGGCCAGGGCGTCGCGCAGGTCCTGGGCGGTCACGCGTCCGGGCAACAGGTCCAGGTGCAACGGCAATTGAACCAGCATGCCTTGGCGGAAGTTGCCCACCGCAGGGATAAACAGCGGACGGCGCTGCAGCCCGGTGTATTTCATGATCTCGGGAATGTGCTTGTGCTTCAGGCCCAGGCCATAGAGTTCAAACGCCGGGGCTTCGCCTTTTTCATGGGCTTCAATCAAGCTGCGTCCGCCCCCCGAATAACCACTGATGGCGGGCAGGGTGAGCGCAAAGTCGCGCGGCAGCAAGCCGGCGTCCACCAGCGGGCGAATCAGCGCAATGGCGCCGGTGGCGTAACAGCCCGGGTTGCTGACGCGGCGCGCCTGCACCACGGCCTGGCGCTGGCCAGCGGCCAGTTCTGGAAAACCAAACACCCAGCCCGGCGCCGTGCGGTGCGCGCTGGAGGCGTCAATGATTTTGGGGCCAGGCCGGCCGGTGGTTTTGGCCAACTCGTCCACCATGGCCACTGATTCGATCGCTGCTTCGTCATGCAGACACAAGATGACCAGGTCCACACTGGCCATGAGCGCACGTTTGGCGCTGGCGTCCTTGCGCAGTTCGGGCGCAATGCTGACGACCTCGATGCCGGCCATGGTTGCCAGCCGTTCGCGTATGAGCAGGCCGGTGGTGCCGGCTTCGCCATCAATAAATATTTTGTGCATGGTGAAAAAAAGCAGTGGACATGAAATTCCAGCCTGTAAGGATGGCTAAAGTTTGGTGCGTTGCAGCATGATACATTTCAAGATTGAATTGTCCAGTCCCCGTGCGCCAGGTCTTTTTTGTCTTTTGCGCGGAAAAATCCACTTATTCCTGAGAAAGCCCTCATGAAGATTCACGAATACCAAGGCAAGGAAATCTTGCGTCAAGCTGGTGTACCGGTGCCTCGCGGCATCCCGGCCTTCACCGTTCAAGAGGCGGTGGAAGCCGCTCAAAAACTGGGCGGCCCGGTGTGGGTGGTCAAGGCCCAGATTCACGCGGGTGGCCGTGGCAAGGGTGGCGGTGTCAAGCTGGCGCGTTCCATCGACGAGGTGAAAAAAATCTCGGGTGAAATTTTGGGCATGCAGCTCATCACGCACCAGACTGGCCCCGAAGGTCAAAAAGTGCGTCGCCTGTTGATTGAAGACGGCGCCGACATCAAAAAAGAATACTACGTGTCGGCCGTGACCGACCGCGCTACCCAGCGCGTGGCCATGATCGTCTCGTCTGAAGGCGGCATGGACATTGAAGAAGTGGCGCATTCCACGCCCGAGAAAATCATCACTGAAATTGTGGACCCCGCCACGGGCCTGACCGCCGAGCAAGCCAAGAAATTGGCCGATGCGATTGGCGTGCCTGCCGGTTCTACCGCGCAAGCGGTGGACGTGTTGCAAAAAATCTACAAGGTCTACATGGACACGGATGCCTCGCTGGTCGAGATCAACCCCATGATTCTTGAAGGCAATGGCAACATCAAAGCCATTGACGCCAAGTTCAACTTCGATGCCAACGCCCTGTTCCGTCACCCCGAAATCGTGGCTTACCGCGATCTGGACGAAGAAGATCCGGCTGAAGTGGAAGCCAGCAAGTTCGACCTGGCCTACATCAGCCTGGACGGCGACATTGGCTGCCTGGTCAACGGTGCTGGCCTGGCCATGGCCACCATGGACACCATCAAGCTGTTTGGCGCCGAGCCCGCCAACTTTCTGGATGTGGGCGGCGGCGCTACCCCCGAGAAAGTGACAGAAGCCTTCAAGATCATGCTGAAAAACCCCAAGGTCAAGGCCATTTTGGTCAACATCTTTGGCGGCATCATGAAGTGCGACACCATCGCCACGGGCGTGATCACTGCCTGCAAAGCCACCAACCTGAGTGTGCCGCTGGTGGTGCGCATGAAGGGCACCAACGAAGAGTTGGGCAAGAAAATGCTGGCTGAGTCCGGTCTGCCCATCATCAGCGCGGACACCATGGCCGATGCGGCCGAAAAAGTGGTGGCCGCCGTTAAAGCAGCAGCATGAAACTTTTCGGGACAGACCGCAGCTACGCACAGCGAGCCAGCTCTGTCCCCAACTGACTAGAAAGTGAATTATGTCGATCCTCATCAATAAAGACACCAAGGTCATCACCCAGGGCATCACCGGCAAGACCGGTCAGTTCCACACTGAAAAGTGCCAGGAATACGCCAATGGCAAAAACTGCTTCGTGGCGGGCGTGAACCCCAAGAAGGCGGGCGAGTCCATCTTTGGCATCCCCATTTTTTCTTCGGTCAAAGAAGCGGCCCACGACACCGGCGCGACCGTGTCGGTCATCTACGTGCCCCCCGCAGGCGCAGCGGCGGCCATCTGGGAAGCGGTAGAAGCCGACCTGGACCTGGCGATTTGCATCACCGAAGGCATTCCCGTGCGCGACATGCTTGAAGTGCGCAACAAAATGCGCGCCAAAGAAGCGGCTGGCGGCAAGAAAACCCTGCTGCTCGGCCCCAACTGCCCCGGCCTCATCACGCCGGATGAAATCAAGATCGGCATCATGCCCGGTCACATTCACCGCAAGGGCCGCATTGGCGTCGTGAGCCGCTCCGGCACCCTGACCTACGAAGCGGTGGCGCAGCTGACCGAAATCGGTCTGGGCCAGTCCAGCGCGGTCGGTATTGGTGGCGACCCCATCAACGGCCTCAAGCACATCGACATCATGCGGGCCTTCAATGACGACCCCGACACCGACGCCGTCATCATGATTGGCGAAATTGGCGGACCCGACGAAGCCGAAGCGGCGCGCTGGTGCAAGCTGAATATGAAAAAACCCATCGTCGGCTTTATCGCCGGTGTCACCGCCCCTGCGGGCAAGCGCATGGGTCACGCCGGTGCCTTGATCTCTGGCGGCGCCGACACGGCCGATGCCAAACTGGCGGTGATGGAAGAGTGCGGATTCAAAATCACCCGCAACCCGTCTGAAATGGCCAAGCTGCTCAAGGCCATGCTGTAAGCCGTTAGTGCTTGCCAGGTTTAACCGCTGATTGCGGTTAGCCACAATACGAAGCCGGATTTCCTGATGGACAATCCGGCTTCGTTGTTTATAAGTTGCCTGGACTGCTGAAGAGAGACACACATGGAAGAATTCATTACCGCCCAATTTTGGCTTGCCGTTGGGCAGATCATCATGATTGATATTTTGCTCGGCGGGGACAATGCCGTGGTGATTGCCTTGGCGTGCCGCCAACTGCCGCCCCACCTGCGCACCAAGGGCATTTTGTGGGGCACCGCGGGTGCCATTGTGTTGCGGGTTGTGCTGATTGCCTTTGCGCTGACCTTGTTGCAAGTGCCTTACCTGAAACTGGTGGGTGCAGTCCTTCTGCTTTGGATCGGCGTGAAACTGCTGGCGCCAGACGATGACGGGCACAGCAATATCCAGGGCAGCGACAAACTCTGGGCTGCCGTCAAGACCGTTATCGTGGCGGACCTGGTGATGAGTGTGGACAACGTCATTGCCATCGCGGGCGCAGCCACAGGGGCCGGCTCCAACCACCAGATGCCCTTGGTCATCTTTGGCTTGTTGGTGAGTATTCCCATCATCATCTGGGGCAGCCAGTTGGTGCTCAAGTTAATGGACCGCTTTCCGCTCATCATCACATTGGGGGGTATGTTGCTGGGCTGGATTGCAGGCACCATGGCGCTCAGTGATCCCGCAGTCAAAGACTATCTGCCGCAAACGCCGCTTTGGAACTACAGCCTGGGCGTTGCCGGCGCCTTGCTGGTGTTCCTGCTAGGCAGCTGGGTGAAGCACAGAGCGGCTGCCACCCCCGCCACACCTGCCGACTGACAGACCCCGCTAGCTAGCCCTGGCGGTTGCGCCGCATGGTCTGGGGTATATGATGCCGCAGACCTCAAAAAACAGTGACACGGCCATGTCCAGCACAACCCCCGACCGTGTCGACTCGCCAGCACTGCAACTGCTGCTGGCACAGCTCCAGGCCTGCACCCGTCTGGAGCAACTCACACCCGCGCATTGCCAGTCTATTTGCGAGGTGTTCGGTGCAGACCGCCTGAGCTTGTACCTGCCGAGTGCAGACCGCAAATCCCTGGTGTCCAGAATCAAGACCGGGCTGGACGGCCACGGCCCCATTCGCTTGCCCGTCACCCCCCAAAGCCTGGCCGGTTACGTGGCCCAGACGCAGCAAACGCTTAACCTGGCCAATGTGTACGACACCCGGGCCTTGAAAAAAATTCACCCGGACCTGCGCTTTCTAGGCGCGGTGGACATGCGCTCGGGCTACCGCACCCGACAGATGCTGGTGACCCCCTTGCGCCAGGGTGGGCAATGGCATGGGGTGTTGCAACTCATCAATCAAAAAGACGGACAGCCTTTTAGCGACCAGGCCGCAAGCGCGCTGGTGCCCTTGAGCCAGGCCTTGTGTAACCTGGTCACGGCCCCGGTGCAGCCCTTGGCCCTGCCGACATCTGCCGAGCAGGCTGCGCCCAAGGCCAACAAATACGCCAGCCTGGTGCAGCACGGCTGTCTGACATCGGCCGAGTTGGCCCAGTGCCATGAAGCAGCCAGCCGCGAGCGGCGCCCCATGCAAGACTTGCTGGTAGAAAACTTTCAACTGCAGCTGGTGCAAATTGGCCTGTGCCTGGCCAGTTTCTTCGGCGTGCCGTACGAGCCGTTCAAGGCGGGGCGCCTGCGCTCAGACGACTTGCACGCATTGGCCAAACGCGAATTCATGGCGCAGCAGGGCTGGCTGCCGCTGGCGCACTCGGCAGAGGGTCTGGTGGTCATGTGTCTGGACCCGGTCGCCGTGCGCGAGTCCCGTGCGGTGATGCAAATTTACCCCGCCCACCAGCACACGGTGTACCGAGTGACCACGCACGCCGAGTTCAAGCAAACGCTGGCGCAATTTTTCAGCCCAGATCAGCAAGCTGGCACGGTGGACACCCTGCTCTCCACCATGGACGCGCAGGTGTTGGAAGAAAGCCAGGACCTCATTGAGTCCGCTGCTTCCTCCAATGAGCTGGTGCGCCTGGTCAACAAAATCATTGTGGACGCCTACGAGCAGGGCGCCTCCGACATTCACATTGAGCCGATGCCCGGCAGGTCTAAAACCGGTATTCGCTTTCGCATTGACGGCACTCTGGTGGCGTATGCCGAAGTGCCTGCGCCATTTCGCCAACCGTTGGTCACACGCCTGAAAATCATGTGCGACCTGGACATCTCCGAGCGCCGAAAGCCGCAAGACGGCAAGATCAGGTTCAAAAAATACGGCCCACTCGACATTGAATTACGCGTGGCCACCATTCCCACGGCCGGCGGGCTGGAAGATGTGGTGATGCGTCTCCTGGTTGCTGGCGAATCCCTGCCGCTGGACCAAATCGGTCTGAACCCGCTGAATCAGGCACGGCTTGTGCAGACCGTCACCCAACCCTACGGCCTGTTTTATGTGTGCGGCCCCACCGGCTCAGGCAAGACCACCACGCTGCACGCCATTTTGAAACACCTCAACAACCCGGACACCAAAATCTGGACGGTAGAAGACCCCGTGGAGATCACGCAAAAAGGCTTGCGCCAAGTGCAAATCAACCGCAAAGCCGGCATTGACTTTGCGCTGGTCATGCGCGCCTTCTTGCGCGCCGACCCCGACATCATCATGGTGGGGGAATCGCGCGACCGGGAAACCGTGGCCATGGGCATCGAGGCCTCGCTCACTGGCCATCTGGTTTTTTCAACCCTGCACACCAACTCTGCCGCAGAGTCCATCACCCGCTTGCTTGACATGGGCATGGACCCCTTCAATTTTGCCGATGCGCTGGTGGGCGTTCTGGCCCAGCGCCTGACCAAAAAACTCTGCATTTGCAAAGAAGCCTACACCCCCGATGCGGCAGAGTTGCAGCGCTTTGTGGCCGAGTACGCCGACGATCTGCGCCACAGCGCGCCCTGGCAGCTGGATGCCCCAGGCGAGTCTGAACGACTGCTGCAAAGCTGGACCGCGCAGTACGGCCAACCAGACCCCCACCAGCCCGATGAGCCGGCGCGCGTGCTGCAGCTCTACCGCGCAAAGGGGTGCGCGCGCTGCAACCACTCAGGCTACAAAGGCCGCTTGGCGCTGCATGAACTGTTGATTGCCGACGACGAGATCAAACGACAAATTCATACCCACGCCCGTGTGGCAGACCTCCTGGCCACCGCGCTGGACCGTGGCATGCACACCTTGAAAATGGACGGCATGGACAAGGTGCTTCAGGGCCTGACCGATCTGAAAATGGTGCGTCTGGTGTGCATTCAATAAGCGTAGCGTTAGCAAAATATTTATACGTTGCGCGGAGGGTCCAGCCACGGTAAGGTCGGAGCTGTTTAGGGAGGCTTGGCACGAGCACCGATGAGGGGTGTGCCGAGTCTTTGGTTTCTTTAATCCAAGGGAGTAAACGATGAAGAATTATGCGAAAACTATGCAAAAGGGTTTTACCCTGATTGAGCTGATGATTGTGATTGCCATCGTGGGCATTTTGGCGACGGTGGCTTTGCCAGCCTACCAAACCTATGCCTCCAAAGCCAAGTTCTCTGAAGTGATTTTGGCCACCTCCGTGGTGAAGGTTGCCGTAGAGCTGTGCGCTCAGGACCAGGGGGCTGTAGACAATTGCACTGCGACTACCAATGGCGTACCTGCAAACTCCGCTGCTACCGGTTATTTATCTACATTAACGACTACAAATGGCATCATTACTGCGACCGCAGTGGGCACTTCGGCAGCGGCGGCCAGTGGTTTGAATGGTGAAACCTATACATTGACGCCAATCTATGCCGACGGAAAAATTAGCTGGAAAGTTAGTGGTACGTGCGTTGATAAATACTGCAAATAATGACCTCGAGGCCATAACACCTGCTGAGAGATAGTTATGCAAAAGCACCCCTCCGGGTGCTTTTTTTATTGGCGCTGTCACCTCTCCAGCGCACCTTCAACCCACCCTTTGGCCAAGCCACGGCGCATGGTCAAATACCGCCCATGCAATTTTTTCTGCCCCGCTTAAAAACCACCTGGGTGGTGCTTGCCCTGGCCCTGCCCTGGCTCAATCCCCTGACATTTGGCCCAACGTCTTCGGCCGCACAAAGTCTGTTGACCGCAGCGTGCGCAGCCTTGGTGTTGGCGGTATTTGCCTGGCAGCGCGACCCGCTGGATTTGGCCACCGTCTCGGCCCGCGCCTGGTTGATAGCCGCGGCGCTCAGTGGCGTGCTGGGCTTGTTGCAGTATTTCGGCTTCAGCGCGGCGCTGGCGCCGTGGGTCAACTACGCGCAGCCGGGCGAGGCCTTTGCCAATTTGCGTCAGCGTAACCAGTTTGCCACCTTGAGCAGCATCGGTTTGGCGGCCCTGCTGTGGTGGCAAAGCACGGGGCCTTCGGGCAGCCCCTTTTCTCGTTTTGCCGTTTTTTTACAGCGTACCCCATGGGTACCGGTGGCCTTGGCTGTGCTGCTGGGCACGGGTTTGGCTGTGAGTGCCTCGCGTGCGGGCTTGCTGCAGTTGTTGTTCTTGCTGGTGCTGTACCTGTGGTGGGGAGGTTGGCGCAGTGCGCCAGTGCGCCGCGTGCTGCTAGTGGCTGCGTTGGCCTATGTGGTGGCTGCGCTGGTTTTGCCGCTGCTGCTGGGGCAGGAGCGGGGCATTTTGTCCCGCTTTCAAGAGCCCGCCGAATCCTCTTACAGCCGCGTGGTGCTGTGGGGCAATGTGCTGCACCTCATTGCGCAAAAACCCTGGCTTGGCTGGGGCTGGGGCGAGCTGGACTTTGCCCACTTCATCACGGTCTACCCCGGTGCGCGATTCAATGACCTGCTGGACAACGCCCACAACCTGCCCTTGCACCTGGCGGTGGAACTGGGCTTGCCGCTGGCCTTGCTGATTTGCGCGCTGGTGCTGATGCTGGTGTGGCGTGGCCAACCCTGGCGTGAAGCCAATGCCACGCGACAAATGGCTTGGTCGGTGCTGGCAGTGATTGGCCTGCACAGCCTGCTGGAGTACCCGCTGTGGTACGGCCCGTTTCAACTGGCGGTGGTCTTGAGTGTGTTGCTGTTAGCCCTTACCCCCGGGGCGGTTCAAACCCGTGTACAACCTTTTCGTGCTCGGCCTTTGTTTGGCGGCGTCATCCAGCCCCTGGCACCTGCTGCGCGGGGTCTGTTGGCGGGGTGCTTGCTGGCCATGACCACCTGGGTGGGCTGGGATTACGTGCGCGTGAGCCAGATTTACCTGCAGCCCGCGGTGCGCTTGCCGGCTTTTCGTGACAAACCACTGGAGGCGGTGCAAGGCCTGGTGTTCTTTCAGGACCAACTCAAGTTTGCCGACTTCGCCATGGTGACCTTGACCCCAGACAATGCCGCGTCCGTGCGTGCGCGCGGCCTGGAGTTATTGCATTTTTCGCCCGAAGCCTCGGTGCTTGAAAAGCTGATTGCCAGCCAGCGCTTGCTGGGTCGTCAAGATGAATCCGCCTATTACCTGCTGCGGTATCAGGCGTCTTATCCAGATAGCTTTCAAAAATTTACCAAGTAAAAATATTGAAAATAATGCGTGCGTATTGTTATAAAAATTCTGCCGCCCCTATTTATGATTCTTTAATAAAAATGCGTTGAGCAATGTAGACATTACTTGTATAAAATCCGCAGAAGTTAAAATTCTTTATATCTAAAGTTGTTGGAAAAATCGTGTATGCAACACACTGAAGTTATTGGTATCGCCAGCGGTAAAGGCGGTGCTGGCAAGACCACGGTGGCAGTCAATTTGGCCCTGGCCTTGCAAGAAAGCGGCTACCGCGTGATGTTGTTTGATGCCGACCTCGGCCTGGCCAACGCCCCTATCTTGTTGGGCTGCCATTGCCCGTTCAACCTAAGCCATTTTTTACGCGGCGAAAAAACGCTGGCCGAGATTGCGATCACCACGCCACAAGGCTTGCGCCTGATTCCCGGGGCTTCAGGCAACCAGCAATTGGCCGCCTTGACCGCGGTAGACGCCTTGAAAATTGTGCAGGCCTTCAGCGACCTGGATGAAACGATTGACTACTTGATCGTCGACATGGCTGCGGGCATTTCGCCTGCGGTGCTGAGCTTCATGGCGGCCAGCCATCGGCGCCTGATCGTTACGCGCAACGACCCCTCATCCATTGCCGACGCCTACGGCACCATCAAGGTATTGACAGAGGACTACGGGCTTGACGAAATCTACCTCGTACCCAATGCGATGAAAAGCCAGTTGGACGGGCAGCTGCTGTTCCACAAAATAAACCGGGTGTGTGCCCAGTTTTTACCCCGCACTGTTCACTATGTCGGCACCATTGAGCATGACCCCCGGGTGGAAGAGGCCCACAAGCACTTGGAGCCCTTGATGACCTACGCCCGCACCAGCCGGGCCGCAAAAGACTTTGGCCTGCTGGCGCATGCGGTGACCGAATTGACGCCATTGCAAGAGATGTCGGGCAACGTGCAGTTTTTCAATGACCGACAAATGCGTCCAGTGCGTGCCACTTTATTGCATTGATGCGAACCCCTGCACCACAGCACACCCCTACCCAGTTGCCGGCTCACTTGAGCGAAAAAGCTGGCGCGGGGCCTCTGATCAGCGAGCAAGAGTTGGAGATGCTGCTCACCCACCAAGAGAGAAACCAACGCCAGGGGGTAGACCCCGGCTTCAAATGGCGCATGAACTTCATGCTTGTCGCCTTGTTGGTGTTCATCGTTTGGATGCTGATTTTCCCGGGCTTCATCTACAGCAAACTCCAATTTGAAAACGGGGCCAACAAGCTCGCGCCTGTGCTGCCCTTTCGTGGTTATTTGGTACTGAGCGTTTTAGTCGTTTACTACTTTAGCTATTGGCGCGACTGGTACTTTGAGCGGGTCGCGCTGATCACCTTTGCACTGGCCCTTTCGAGCTTGTTCATGGATTTTTTCAATGTGTTGGGCTTTGCACTGGGCCCAATACCCCCGCTGGTGGTGGTTTTTTTGCTCTTGCGGTTGCTGATTATTTACTGCCTGTTCATGAACGCCATTCATGCCAACCGGGCCCCGCCTGCGCCCCGTGCTTTTTGGCGCTGGCTTAATTAATATTCCAAGTCGCTGGTATGAAAAAACCCGTTCAGCAAGAGCCTTCCACGCCAGCCCGGCGCCCTATCAGCGACGCAGATATGGACGGGTTGCTCACACCCCAAGAGAGAAAATTGCTCCAAGGGGCAGACAAAGGGTTTCGCTACCGCCATATTTTTTTGACCGTGGCGATGCTGACCCTGATCATCAGGCTGGTATTTTTCTCGGCCACCGTGGGTGACAGTTTCAACGTGCAACCGGGCATGCACGACCTGGCAACGTATTTTCAGTACCGCGGCCTGTATGTGTTGCTGGCCAGCGCGGTTTATGTGCTGAGCTACGTGCGTGACTGGTACTTTGAGCGCGTCGCCATGGTGATCCTGACCATGGCGATCTTTGGCTGGGCAGTCGACTTATTCAGCGTCTACGGCCTCATGAAGGACCCCACATCGCCCTCGGCCATTCTATTTTTCGTCCTGCGCCTGGCCATCATTGCTTGCCTTTTCATGAACGCCATTCGAGCCAAACGGGCGCCACTTGCACCGCGCGGGTTTTGGAGCTGAGGCGGGGCAGTCGTTCATGGGCCGACGTCGCCCCGGATTTGAGTAGATTCAAACTGGAAGCTGAAATATGTCTAGAGGTTTGGGGGAATGCCACAGAATGAAAAAGATGCATGTACTGTTGTGGTTGTGGTCCGCGCTGGCTTTTTCTAGCCATGTGATGGCCCAGATGCCCACCACTCCCAGCGGTGAGCCCAGTGCACCCGATCAATGGCTTTTAAGCAACGGGCGCGAATGGCATCACAAGACTGACGTTTCGCCAACGCCACTTGAACTCAAGGCCAGAGCCCCGACCAACCCTGAGGCCGTGCTGATCAAGCGTGCTCAGGACATTCTTCAGAGCTCCTCGACCAAGTTCATGGCTCTGATGGATGGCAGCGACCTTGTCTGGTCAGCCGCCAAAACACCACTTCCAGAAAACCGCCGACTCTTCAGTATGAGCATGGGCAAAACGGTCACGTCTCTGGCCGTTGGTGCCGCCATTTGTGATAAAAAAATCACGCTCAAAACATTGGTCACAGAATTTGTCCCCGAGCTAAATGGCACGGATCTTGGCAATTCAACGGTCAAGGATCTCCTGACGATGAGCTCGGGTGTGTGGGGCGGCTATCCAGACTCGCGAATCTACAAGGCAGAGGAAGAGAATGCGTTGAACGCCGGCAGCTTGAGCATGCTCGATGTGCTGAAGCGTGAAAAGGTTGCCGCTTACCCCAAAACCGTTTTTGGCGACTCGGCCAAAGCCGGCGCAAAGTTTGAATACAAGAGCACGGACCCTTTGCTGTTGGGCGTCATCTTGAACAGGTCCACCCAAATGAATTTCGCACAGTGGGTTGAGCAATCTGTTTTGCTTCCTGCTGGCATTAAACGACCGGCCATCATTGCCCAGGACAGGTTGGGCTTTGGTAACTCAGATGCCGGCATTCGCATGTTTGCAGAGGATTGGATTCGGTTTGCCGTTTGGGTGAACCAGAAGCAAAAGTCCGAGGGCTGTCTGGGAGACTACATACGAGAAGCCAGCAAAACGCAAATCCAAGTAAAAACAACGCCAACAGCTCATTTGGGCTATGGCTACTTTATATGGACAGAAGACAAGCTAGCTCCCAAATCCTACTGGGCCGCTGGTTACGCCGGTCAGAGACTTGCCTGGAATCCAAACAACAACCGGATGCTGGTTGTTTTTTCCAACGACGCACGCGCCATGGACCAAGTCTCAACCTTGTACCGCGACTGGAGTGCTGTTGACGTCGCCAAATAACCGCATCAACGACTTCATGTTGCTAGAGAAGCATGGCTGCCTAAACGTTCCACTTTTAGTTTCAGTGGAAATTGGGGGGATTACCGTGAATTTTTCCGGACCTTATCCACGAAGGAAAGGCCTACGGATGAATGGTGTCTTTAGCCGATCAAGCAGCGGCTTTGTCTTGCGGCCGCATCTTGGCTAACCGTTGGACTGTATCTGGGTAGTTGGCGACTAAGTTGAGCAGCACCTTGGCGGGGCCGGTCGGCTCAGCTTTGCCTTGCTCCCAATTTTCTATTGTGCGTTTAGACACGCCCAGCGCTTTTGCAAAGTCTGCCTGCGAGAGACCCGAATGCGAACGCGCGGACACCAGCGCCCAACGCGCGCCGGTGAGCATCTCGTCTTTTGCGACAGTGCCATTGGGCAACTCAACGCGCCGACGAACGGAGCCACCGGGCATCGTCTCAATGGTTGTCTTGCGTCCCCAGCGACCCGCCTTCAAGTCGCGCACAGATTGAAGCAGTTCCGCGCCAATATCGCGCTTGGCGTCACGCGCCTGCAACGCTTTTTCTGTAATCTTAGGCATCTTCCATTACCTCCTTAATTAACTTGAGAACGTGACCGGGAATTGAATCCTTCGCACTCTTGGCATAGATGACCAACATCAACACCTGTCCGGCCTGCGTTCGTACGTAATAGCAAACACGAACGCCGCCTGATTTGCCGGTGCCTGAGCGGCTCCAGCGTAATTTACGAACGCCGCCAGAGCCTTTAACCATGTCGCCCGCGTCAGGGTGTTCACATAAGTAGCCTTGCAGCTCAGAATACTCATCATCTGAAAGGTAGTCCGACAGATAAGATGAAAATAGCGGTGACTCGACGAACTCGAATTTCATATGTGAAATATACGCTAAAAGCGTATGTTACCGAAGACTATTTGATAGCGACATGCCCCCAGCGCTGGCTAGACTCAACATCGGCAAGTCCATCGTGAATGGCACCACATTGGCGGCGTCTATCAACGTGTCTTGATTCAGGTGAGCGTAGCGCTGCGTTGACTCTTCCCCCCATAAACCTCATGGTCAGTGAAGATCCTGAGCCACCGATCTGGTTCGTAAGCACCCATGACCTTGGCAAATGGCCTGCGCATGATGGCTTTGAGTCGAATAGTGTCTTCCGATGCCCCTTTCATCAGCGGGTTAACTTCGACTAAGTAGCGACTGATCAGATCGCCCAAGGTCTTGCGCTTAGCCTCACTGACGTTAACGAACTGACCCTTGTCAATGTCCGATTCAACGGACCGAGCCCACTTTTCAGCGTCTTGCCGAGATGTAAAGCTCCTTGTTTCGTCTGGATAGCCTGTGCGACGAACCCTTGCTTGCCATTGATTACTGCGATTGCGAAACGATGCCATATCCATCCTTGGTGGGACAGAAATGGGACAAATCCTTCGAAGAGCTCACCAAAAGCGACAGCACTTGACCTAGCCAAAAAAGCTTATGAGGCTGTCAAAGCTGGGCGGACTGCAAAGAAGTCGTTATAAATCAACGACTTACTGCCCCGCCACAAAACTCCCGCTCTTGCCCCCGTGCTTCTCCAGCAGCTTGCAGTCATTGATGGTCATTCCGCGGTCGACGGCTTTGCACATGTCGTAGACGGTGAGCAGGGCCACTTGGGAGCCCATATAAATCAACAACTTAGCCACACTAGAGGTGCGCTTTATCTCAACTTCCTGATGGTTTAGTTGGACAAAAAGTGGACAAGAACCGTTCTTGCCCAGATGTAGTGTATTCGGCGTTCACCATTGGCATGCAGCATTCGACCCGCATACTGGATTGCGGAGCCAGGTTCTCTCTTCGGCAGACCCCCACCGTACCCCCAGTATTCGCCGGGTCAACACCAATTGGGCGTATTCACTGTTCGGCACAAATAAATACAAAACTAGAGGATCTTTGTCTAACGTTGGACATTGGGCAGTATGCGGGCACGGCGCGGCGTGGCATCCTCAGGCTGGCTTAAATTGTCTAGGTCGCCAGCACACTTTGGTAACCCTCTATCCGTTGAGTACATCTCTGAAATATACATATCGTGATGGATTCAGTATTTCATAATCACTTCATCAACCAACACACCGAAGGTTATTCACGGGGCTCATCTTGATCATTGAATTGTCTCGCCGCAGCTTCAATAAGTGTCACAACCGTATTAAGCTCGTCGTCGCTTAGCGCCCTAAACTCAGTGCAACCGTTAAAGCCTATGAAACCAGGATTGTCGCCAATCGAATGTAGTGCCGCCTCGATTTTGGTCGCATTATTGACGTTTCGAACTATTACGATTTCAGCGTCAAACCCACCATCAGATGCAACTTCATAGATGCGCTGATTGCCAGTACGCATGCTTGATACACCGATCTTATATACGGGCTTTGCGTTGTAAGTTGTTTGTCCCGCTTTCCAAACATAGACTGCATCGTTGTCCGATGCACGAAAACCAGCCTCCATGTGCGAGCAGAATTCGTCGATGCGATCAGAGAATCTAGTAAGCAAGCGTGCATACGCTGCGCTATTGCCTCGACGCAAGTCGGCCTTCGTTTTGTACTTGGCAACTTCATCTCGCAGTTTTTTTTCAGTCCAGCTTTCAAGCTGATTGACGAACAACTCTTCAAGGAGATACGAAAATCTAGTTCTGATGGCATGATATGCGGAGGGGTTGGCAGACTTGAAGTCCACCTTTGATGCGTACTTGGTTGCCAATTCACGCAGTTTTTCTTCGTCCCAGTGTTCCAGTTGGTTTTCAAAAAGTTGAGCAATGAGATCAGGGTATCGCCGAAGCATCGTAGTGTAGGCACTACTGCAACCCACTTTAAATTCAGCTTTGGTTGAATACTTGGCTGCTTCTGAACGCAATTTTTCTTCGTCCCAGTATTCCAGTTGATTTTCAAACAACCCATCAATCAGTTGCGGGAAGCGCTTCAAGACCGTGTTGTAAGCACTCGGGCTCTTTTTCTGGAATTCAGCTTTAGTAAGGAAGCGGGATGCCTCAACATTTAGCAATTCCTCTGTCCAGAATTTATTTGCGGGTCCTTGGTTTTCGTAAAGCTCATCGATCAGGCCGGGGTGGTGCCTTAGCATTGCCGAATAAGCTGTGAAAATTCCCCTAGCGAAATCGACCTTTGTCTCGTACTTTGCAGCCTCGGCACGTAGGGCAAGCTCATTCCATTTTCGCTTGGTCGGATCAATAACTCGTCGGGCTATCGCGACCCGCTGGGTATCTGTGATTGGTCGTTTTTCTGGCGGTGTGGTAAATAGGTGATCAATCAAGCCGGGAAATTTGCGTTTTAATGTGGTGTATGCAGATGGATTCGCCTTCTTGAGACCTCCAGCGGTTTCGTAATCCTTGGCTAAATCGCGAAGTGCCTTCTCCGTCCATTTGATCGTGACCGCACGATGCTCCCCAAAAATTCCAACCGAAAGTCCTGGAAACCGCTTAATCATTGCGATATATGCAGCGCCGGATCCGAGTCTAAATTCGTTTTTTGTCTTGTACTTTGCAGCTTCGACGCGAATTGTTTCTTCTGTCCATGTGGCTCGGGCGGCCATAGCGAACCTCTTTTCGAAAACTTTCAATCAAAGTAATTTATTTTAACAACGGACCATATCATTATTTTTAATTAAAACTTCAGAAAATAATCAGTTTCTCCTGTCACTTTGCAGAAGTCGTTGATGTAGGTGTTGAAAATTTGGATCTGGGTTGGATGCTGTGGAGGGCAATGCCAAAATGATGTTAATCAGGCGCATTAAAAAAACGTTAGTCGATTACTCGGCGATACCGATATTAAATCCTATGTCGACACCAAGCCACGCTTTAAGGCAACACGCCGATGCTTAAACACGGCTACTTTTTATGAATTCATGATTTTATCCGGATAAACTCCTTTATCTCAGAATAATATTAATATATTTATGTCCTTTCAGTTCGGCTTTATCGAAGAATAAATGATAGCAAGAACTAGTGGCTATCAAACTGTCATCTTCGCGCCGAAATCTAGCGGTTACGACAATTAGTAGGTTTTTTTGCTCAAACTGGAAAATACCCTCGTGATCCTATTTCGGCATCTTGGCATGTCGATGCCTCAGCGCCAGCTAGTCATAAAATACTGAGGCTGCAAACTTCAACGTTGGCTCATGGCAGCGGGGACAGTCGTTGGCGATGTTGGTCAGTACAAACGTTTTTTCCAGTCGGTAGCAAAAGGCACTATCCACCACCTGCGCAGCGACGTGGTGCCCAAGGCGGTTAAGTAGCTTGGGGTCAAGGTGGCTTAGGGTTTCTTTGCTATCAAGCAGCTTTGTGGCCGCAGCATAGGACGTCACCTCTTGGCTGCCGCAATGACTGCAGCAGACTGGCTTAGCCAGTAAATCAACAGAGACCACCTTTGAGCAGGTCTTGCAATGATGTGGAAAGAAGAACTCCTTGCCGTGCATTCGCCTTGAACTGCCAACGCTGGATTCGGCCTCGTAACCGCAGGCGCATTTAGAAGTTAATCCAGTTCCCATGTTGACTTTCGGTAGTTGAGTTGCGAGACTTAATTCCGGTAACGAACTGGAGCTTGAATGCCTGTGTCGAGTAAAAACCGCGTCGTCGGCAAAAGAAAACTGGTATTGCCAACGAGATTTTCTGATCGAAAATTACAAGCTAAAAACATGAGGCTTGGCCATGTAAAAAGCAGCTCCGCCTAAAAAACGGCGTGAAACTCCGACTTAGGTTGCACGGCGGCTCTGTAAATTTCAGTGTAATATTTTTTGAAACATTAATTTTTAATTACTTAGGGCCTGGTTAATTCCCTTACCCTCGACTCATGAATTTAATAATTATTAAAAGCAATTAATATTATTTGTAATAATCGTGCAATTTGTCATTTTACCGTGTGAGTTAGTAATCGAAAAATTTTGTATTGCAGGTTGACTGGGTGCAAGCGGTGGCATTCCTAGCATAGCTCTGCCCGCATTCGAAAAATTCTCTGAGGCATTCGGTGATGTGCCCCCGAGCAACGCAAGACCAAATTGCATTTGAGCGAGACCCTTTTGTCTCTCACGCTCTTTTTCATATCGCGCAACTTGCTCTTGATATCTTTTTTGTTCTAATTGATATTGATGCAATTGTTCATTATAAATGCGATCCGCTTGTATGTTTTGTTGTCTTATTGACTGAATCTTTAAACGGCAATCTGCGTAATTGACTGTGCCGAAATCAAATCCATAACTTGCGCATAAAATATCATCTGAACTGCCATCTCCTAATCCAGCGCGTGATTGACCTGATGCAACATAAGATTTAATTTCTGATTTCGCCCATTCTACCCTTGCTGTTTTTAAAGTTGATTTTAAAACAAAATTAAATAAGTTTTCAGAGTTATTTTTCTCGCTGACTACCGTAGATTCTCGCGTCATCAACCCAAGGAAAAAATAAGATAAAACGGATATTTCAGTATTTTCAATTGATTTATTTTGTGCAATTTTTAAATATAAATCGTATGATTTTTGTAATCCTCCAGGGAGTCCATCAAGTTTGCGATAAATATTTGCAAGTTCGAATGTTGATTCGATATCATTTTTTTCTACTGCTTTGTCGTACCAAATTATAGCTGAGTCAATATTTTTGATTGTACCAATGCCTTCCTGATACATTTTGGCGACAAGAAAAATTGAGTACAAGTCACCTAAATTAGCGGCTTTTTGGTATGCCTGGAAAGCTTTAATAAAACCTTCATTAGTTTTTTTTCGTTCTTCCAACCAACCGATAGTGAAGTACCCAATAGGATCATTTTTTTTGATTAGTTGTTGCGCTAATTTTCTAGCGACGTCAAAATTACCGGATTCTATTTCGCCTCTAATTTGATCTTTTGTTTGCCCAAATGCATTAAAAATAAATAGTGAGATAAAGATAAATATTATTGACCGCATATTTTTAATAAATTTAGTGTTGGGTAATATATTCAAGTTTGCTCAATTTTTTGAGAATTTAGTTTCAATATTGCAATTTATTAAAGATAAACAAATAATTATGATATCGCATTAAATTTAATAAGTCAACCAAAGACGGTCACGGGCATTGCAAAACCATCCCCCACTTTCGCTGGCGACCCCATGCTTCTTGCACTTGGTTCGGCGGTTCGTAGCACTCGTGCGGAGATGGGCCTCTCTCAGGAAGCGTTGGCTGTTGATGCCGACATGGACCGCTCGTACGTTGGCGGCATTGAGAGGGGCGAGCACAACTTGACCATCATGAACTTGGTCAAAATAGCTGAGGCTTTGCAGGTTAACCGTCGGAGTTGATGGAGACTGCTGGAATTTGAGCTCACCCTTGCAAGGTAGTCTGCAGGTCGTGCGCCGCCTTGGGAAGATTGCGCCTATTTCATATTGTGAAATAATTGGGGCATGCACAACCTCCACGAAATCGAGTCTCAAATCACCACTGCAGGTGGCCGCATAAAGTGCCTACGCTGCACCGCCCAATCTACCCGTACCAAGCAGCAATGCGGTCGACCTGCGCTCAAAATAAGTAAGACGCAGAAGTGCCAGTTCCACGGGGGGCGGTCAACAGGACCAAAAACGGCTGAAGGTAGGCTGCGGATTTCGTTGGCACACATGGTTCATGGGCAGGCCACCAAAGTAGTCAGGCAAGAACAGTCACGGGCGTCCCTACGATTAGCCCAGCTTGAGGATGCAATGCATGTTCTTGGAATGACAACGGCGAAGCGAATACAGGGCCGGAAGCCCAATGGGTACACGCAGCTTCGCACCATTGATGACGTATGTCGGGTACTGCTGGACACTAATTAACACTCGGCTGGGGGCCCTGTCGATGGCCGCTAATTCATTGTTCTTGAGACCCAAGGTCCGCCACCAGTAAACCATGATGACGGGTGTCCAAAGTGTCCAAACAACGGTTCTTTTTGATTTATTTGATATCGGCCCAAAAGTCCAAAGTGTCCACCCCCCCTATGGGGGGTGGACTGGTGGACTCTACTTAACTTGACACATCAAGACGGCAACCAGACCCACCCGTCATCGCCTTCAAGTCCCGACAACAGATGCTCACCAGTCAGTAGGTCTTGTATGAGCTTGCGAGCCCGGTTGCTTCGCTTGTTCGCTTTTATGGTGGTCAAGGTTTGGATCACCACCGTCACAGCGACTTCTAAGCGCAGGCACTTAGTTGATGACGAAGCCCCTGCAAGTCCAGTGTCTGCAGATGCGTTGACTGCCGAACGTATGACGCGTAGCGCCTCTTTCTGAGCAGGGCCTTTAGGCTCCGCCGGTTGAAACAGCAGGCCATGGTCCCGCTCAACGGTACAGCTTGTGATCTCGTCTCCGTCCGCATCCTTGCCAAGAACATGGAGCTTGAGTTTGAAAGGGAACTTGCCCCCGTCTTCACCATCTTTTGCTTTGGCAACACCCCAGGCTCGTCCTACCACGCTGCGCTCAACTTGAATGGCACCATCAAGGGCCGCAAACAGCGAACTGTGCCCCCTCATTCCTTTGGTCGTGTCTTTGCCGGTATGGTGAACCAGAACAACTAGACCGCAAATGGCGAGTTGCAATCGCTTGGCGCCTTCCAGAATCTCCCCCATGTCTTTACTTGAGTTTTCATCAGCCATCGGAGCAGATCGGTTAAGCGTATCAATGAAGATGACCGAACCCTTGGGTACGACTGAGGCTAGATCAACTATGTCTTGTTGTTCGGTGATCTTGAATGGCTGCAACACAAAGTTCAAGGCGGGTGGTATCGGCGCTGCCTTCTCCCTCTCCCATGCCGTGACACGATTTTTGAAACCACCTTCGCCTTCAAGCGCTACATAGACAACGGTTGTGGGGTGCGTCCGGCATCCGAACCACAAGCTACCCAGTGCAATTGCCGCAGCCATGTCGAGTGCCAAGAAAGACTTGCCGGATGCACTTGGACCAAACAATGCAGCAAGACCCTCTGCAGGGAGAACGCCCTTCACCCGCCAAATCAATGGCGGTAACGCTTGCATGTGAGTACTACCAAGCAATTGATACCGTGATGCATTGGGCACAGCCTGTTCGGGTGTCGCTTGACTGTGCCAGCCGGCTTGCATTGCCCGCTTGTAGAGGGAGCCGATGCCTACGGGGTTGGGATGGCCGGGTTTATAGTCCCGCCACGCTTTCTCGAACCCTGCATCGTCATATCGGTTATGGCACTCCTTGGACCAGTCCCGTGCGATGTCCTTGCCGCAAGACCATCCCAAGCCAGCAATTGCCCATAGAGTCGCCTGCCAGTAGTCAGGCACCGGTTGCCCGGCACCATCATAAAAAGACCCAACCCCGCGCCCTACATCTGAAGACAGCACTTCCAGCGCACTTTTCAGCTTGGCAACTTCAGCAGGTGTTTCGCTAGGCATATTCCCCATGAGGTTCTGCAAGAGCTCGCTTGGCTGCGCTCGGCCTGCTGGAGCCACTGGTCGTTTTGGTTGGGCTGGCCTAAGCTCCTCATTCATGAGCGCCAGCATTTCTGGGGTGATGTCATTCTTCATGGAGCACCGCCATTCTGTAGGGGCGACCTTCGGATTCAGAGCCCTTGCGGGCAATTGTTCCGGGCACCTTCGTAATGCGCGAGGCATTGAAGACAACCGTGTCCACCTTGACAGCATCGGTGTTGAAGCGTTCCGCCAAGTTCACCAGGAGTTGCTGAATACTGCGCTTTGATTCGTCGTCGTTTGGCATGTCGGTGAGCTTGTAATACAGGTGATGACCGTTCCCGCTCATTACCCTGATCGGGTCTGAGCAGCCACGGTTTCCCATGAACTCTTGGATAGCGTCGGCAACTTGCCTTGCTGCCTCAATCTCATCGTCAGTTGCTGGAGCTAACTTTTTGTCGACACGGTCAATGTCGATGAGCAACAGGCGTCGGCAGCTGATATCGGCGTCCCCTACTGACTGGCCTTGGAAGGAATCACTGATCGGGTTCATCACGATATAAATGTTGTAGCCCAACGAGTTCAGCCGCAGTGCTTCGACTTCGAAGGCAGACCTGCAAGCCTCAACCGACTCGTAGTCCTTCGCCGAAAAATGCCGTGTTACTGGTGCTCTCGCGGGTTTGATGCCAGCAGGCCATAAGGCCCGCAGCTCAATGATGCTGGTGTTGTCCGTGGCAACGATCTGCCAGAGCTTTTTGATTTCCGGCTGAGTATCAATCATGCTTACTCTCCCGAAAAAAAAGGTGCAGGATCATCAAGCCACCTGGCCCTCCATACGTTTTTCTGGCAAGATTTTTGGCGTCTTGGTGCTTGAGTCCAGTTTTGCGAAAAATTACGTAGCCAAGTTTTTCAAGGGCCTCGTGAAGTTTTCGCCATTCTTCAGGTGTTTCTGGCCTAAAGCCGGAAGCCGGTTGGGCTAAGCGCAGAGCTTCTAATGCGTTATCGATGAGTTTTTCCATGTTAAGTCCTGGTTGGTACCGCCATGCGGCTAGAACTTAAATGTCCAACTGGAACGCCAAAATGGAAACTTATCTGTCGATTCCAACTCGTTGATTTAATTGACTATTTTGAGCTGGGGTCCATTTCGCAGGGAATCCATCTTCCCATTCAAATGATTTTGGGAGTAGGGCGGGTTCTTCGCCAAAAATCACCGGCTAACGCTTCACGCTTTATGTTCTGCCAAGAAATGTCACCCCTGCTGGCTTTGATGCCTAAGGCCTTCAAGGCATTCGCTACGTCCTTAGCAACTTGATCTTGCTTGGGCTCAATACCGATGGCTCTGTTCTGCGCCAAAATATTTTTGGCTTCCTGTTTGGCAGTATCAATCCATGTGTCTCTTAGCGAAAATCTGATTGGCGGTGAGGTTTTGATGGCAAGAGATACTGACCCATCAAGTGGCGGCAATTCGCCCTCCGGCCATCCAAACTTTTCAGTGGGGTGCTGCATTAGCTCGTAACGTTCATCATCCCAAGAGTAGATAGGGCCTGGATTGTCTAATTCAGATTGCCAATCTGCGAGAAGCGCTATCGCGTGCTCTTGCGAATACTCGTATTCACAATCAACAGCCGCTGGAACCACTCTGTGGAAGCGGTCGTATGTAAACACGCCACTTGTTTCAATTGCTGTAGCCAGAATTGCAGGCGAATGCACTTTGAGAAGATCGCGTAGGGAACGCAATTGCGCATGAGAATCGGACTTTGTGTGTGGCATAAAGCAAATTTACCTCAATTACCTAATATTGTTCATAGGCACTACCCGAGTTTCCGAGCCAAGTCCTCCACGTCCGGGTGGTAATACCGTTGCAACATCTTCAGGCTTTTGTGCCCTGACACTGCCGCCAGCTCAATCAGGTTTGGCAGTTTGTTAGCCATCTGGGTAATGGCTGTGTGCCTTAAATCGTGGAAGTGCAAGTCTGGCAGCTGGGCTCTTTCCACCGCCCTCTTGAAATTGGCGGCTAACGCGTATGAAGTGATTGGGAATACGGTACCGCAGATGCTCCGGGGCATAGACTCTAAAGTCTGGATTGCACTTGATGACAGAGGTACTACGCGGCTCTCGCCGTTCTTGGTCACGTGGAGCGTTGCAGTTCGACGTACAAGGTTGACGTCTTCCCAACGGAGTGCGAGCAGCTCGCTTCTACGCATTGCCGACTCCAGCGCAACAACAACCAAAGGTAGCATCCAGATGCTACGCCGCCTAGCTGGATGCAGTTCTGAAATCAACAGCTCACGCTCAACGGGGGTCAAAATTCGATCTCGCCCGTGAGGTTGGACGGGCTTGCGCACCAGCGCCACTGGATTAACTGCATGGATGCCCCACTCTCTGCGCCCATGGTTGATGATGCTAGATAGGTAGGCCAGCTCACGCACTACTGTCCCCGGCGCAACTTCTGTAAGACGCTCGTCACGGTAATTCGCAATTTTGGATGGCGTAAGGGCTGCAACACTGCACTTGGTGATGGCTCGCCTACATAGGGCTTTGAGCCGAATAGAGTCCTCTTTAGCCCCCTTCATCCTTGGCAGAACCTCAAGCATGTACCTCTCAATCAACTCGCCTAAAGTGGTCTTCCGGGCTGTTGAAGGGCTGCTGAATGCACCACGGTCCATTTCTGACTCTACCGAGCGTGCCCAACGCTCTGCGTCTGCTTTTGCGTCAAACGTCTTGACTTGATCCGGGAAGCCATCGCGTTTTACGCGTGCCTGCCACTTGCTGCTTCTTTGGCGAAAAGATGCCATTTCCTGTGCTCCAGTTGGACAGGAGTTGGACAAGCGACCCTTCTAGGGAGCATTTGATGTTGACTTAGGCTCGCTTTGTGAACGTAGTACAAACAGGCTCTACACCCTGCCTAAGCCAAAAGGTCGTTATTAATCAACCACTTACAACGCGTTCACAAAACTCCCGCTCTTGCCACCATGCTTCTCCAGCAGCTTGCAGTCGTTGATGGTCATGCCGCGGTCGACGGCTTTGCACATGTCGTAGACGGTGAGCAGGGCGACTTGCACGGCGGTCAGGGCTTCCATCTCTACGCCGGTGGGGCCAACGGTTTCTACGCTGGCGGTGCAGTGCACAAAGCCTAGCCCTGGGGCTTGATTTGTGTCCGGATGTCGCCCGGTTTCAAATACAACCGTGACCCGGGTCAACGCCAGGGGGTGGCACAGGGGAATCAGGTCGCTGGTTTTTTTGGCCGCCATGATGCCGGCGATGCGGGCAATGCCCAGTACGTCGCCTTTTTTGGCGGTGCCCGATTCAATCAGGGCCAGTGTGGCGGGCAGCATGTCGATGCGGCCGGCCGCCACGCCAATGCGGTGGGTGCTGGCCTTGGCCGCTACATCGACCATGTGGGCCTGGCCCTGGGCGTCAAAATGGGTGAGTGAGCTCATGGGGAACTTCGCTACAGTTGTCGTTACAGTGGAAACAATCTCAGGCCTGGGCCAACACAAACTGGTCAGCACAACGAAACTAAAGCTTCGCGCGAAGCATCATACGACTATGCCCAACCCTCTCTTCTCGTTACCCGTCCCGGCTTTGAAGCGCCCCGCTTCAGCTTGCACGGCTTGGTCGCTGGTGCTGGCCTTGGGGCTTGGTCTGTTGAGCCCGCTGGCGCTGCAGGCGCAGACTGCCCAGCAAAACCAGTCCAACCAGCTTCCAGCTTTGGGTGACGGCAGCGACATGAGTACCCGCGTGGAGCGCCGTCTGGGTGACCGCATTGCCCGTGAGTTGTACCGCGACCCCGACTACCTGGACGACGCGCTCTTGGCCGAGTACGTGCAAGGCATCTGGCAGCCCTTGTTGGCAGCAGCCCGTGCCCGTGGTGATTTGTCGACCGAACTGTCGGAGAACTTTGCCTGGGAAATTTTGCTCGGACGTGACCGCACGGTGAACGCGTTTGCCCTGCCCGGTGGTTACCTGGGTTTGCACCTGGGCTTGCTGGCCGTGGTGAACAGCCGCGACGAGCTGGCCTCGGTGCTGGGGCATGAGCTCAGCCACGTCACACAGCGCCACATTTCGCGCCTGTTGTCCAAACAGGGGCAGCAGTCGCCCTGGATGGTTGGCGCCATGATTCTGGGCGCGCTGGCCGCCAGTAAAAATGCGCAAATGGGCAGTGCCTTGATTGTGGGCGGACAGGCCGTGGCGGTACAAAACCAGTTGAATTTTTCGCGCGATATGGAGCGTGAGGCCGACCGCCTGGGCTTGGGCGTGATGACGCAGGCCGGTTTTGAGGCGCAGGGCTTTGTGGCCATGTTCGACAAACTGCAACAAGCCGCCCGCCACAACGACACTGGCGCCTACCCCTATTTGCGCAGCCATCCTCTGACCACCGAGCGCATCGCCGACATGCAGGCGCGCCTGGCTTTGTTGCCCGCCGCGCCAGCGCCCGCGCCGTCCCTGGCGCACAGCCTGATGTCCATGCGTGCGCGGGTCTTGTCCAACCCCGGCGTAGACACCTTGCGAGGGCTGGTGCAAGAGGCCGAGGGGGCCCGGCTGGCTACGCTGCCTGAATGGAAGCAAGCCACGGTGCTGTATGGCGCGGCGCTGGCACACACGCGGCTGCGCGACTTTGCTGGCGCGCGCACACAGCTGGTGCGCTTGGCGCCGTTGGTGCAGGCGGACGCAGCGGCGGCGCGCGTGGTGCGCTTGCTCGACGCCGAGCAGGCGCTGTTGTCGGGCGATGTGGCACGCACCCTGCGCTTGCTCAATCCGGACAGCTTGTCGGATGCGGCGCTGGACCGCCCGACGTTGTTGCTGCTGGCGCAAGCGGTGCTGCAAAGCAACCCGCAGGGGCCGGTGAGCCCGGAGGCCCCAAGCCAAGCCAAGGCGCAAGTGGCTGCCGTGGTGCAAGCCCTGCAAGGCTGGGTGCAGACCCATGCGCGTGACGCCCGCGCCTGGCAACTGCTGGCCCAAGCCTATGCGGTGCAAGGGCAAGGCCTGCGCGCTATTCGGGCCGAGGCCGAGGCGCAGGTGGCGGTACTCAACCTGGATGCCGCGCTGGACCGCTACAAAGCCGCGCAACAAATGGTGCGCCAAGGCGCCGCCCGTCAGGCCGGGGACAACATCGAGGCCTCCATCATCGACACCCGCAGGCGCCAGCTGGAGTCAACGTTGAAAGAACAGGCGCTCGAGCGCTAGGTCAATCAGCAGGCCAAAGGCCGAGTAAATCAGCGAGCCCAGCAAGGCGGCACCAAAGCCGCGCACATAAAAGCCCTCCAGCACGCCTGCGGCAGCCCAGAACAGCAGCGCGTTGATGACAAACAGAAACAGCCCCAGCGTGACCACGGTTACCGGTAGCGTCAACACCAGCAGCACTGGCCGCAACACCAGGTTGAACAGACCAATCACCAGAGCCGCCACCAGCGCGCTGGTCAAGCTCTGGATTTCAACACCCGGGTACAGGTAGGCCACGCCCAGCAGAGCGCAGGCACTGAGCAGCCATTTGAGGAGTAGTTTCATGGCGCCAGATTAGCAGGCGCCCAGGACTTGGTGTTGACAGACGTCAAACCTGTCTGTGGGGTGTTTGGCGCTACGGCGCCCGTTCAGTCCTGGCGGGGTTTGGGAAAGCCTTGGGCCACCCACTGGCTGGCGCTGGCACGGTTGAACGCAAAGCCGGGCGACACGCTGACCCGCGCCAGCAACTCACCGCTTGCATCGTGCGCGCACAGTACCGCGCTGGGGTGTTCCTCGTCGGGCGTGATGTCCAGCGACACCGTCACAAGCGCGCTCCCTGCTGTCACCGTCAGGCTCTGGTGCAGTGCGGCGTGCAACTGCTGCTCGTGGCGCCGGACAAATTCCGAGGCCGTCTTGACCAAGGTGCTAAAGGCCGGGCCGTCCAGCGGTTTGGGGTTTTTCTTGTCGCGCCCCATGGTCCAGGGGCCGGTCAGCGCCGGTTCAGGCTCGCCGTCCTTGATCATCGCCACGGCCCAGCCGTCGTCGTCTTCATTCTTGATGACCCGGGCCGTCCAGCCGTCCGCGCGCCACAAGCGCGGCTGCTGAATCACGGCGTCAGTCTCTGCCGGCTCGTTGGAAAAGGGGGCTGCAGAAGTGGCAGTTGCAGCAGAGGTGGCGGATGTGTTGGAAGGGGTAGAGGCAGTCAAGCGGGCATTTCAGAGGCGGCGGCCACGGTGGCCGCTCTGCGCCTGAGTTTACCGGCGTTGGCGCAACCAGCCCGCGCCCAGCACGCCCACCACAGCCAGCACATACACGCTCCATCGCGCCGTGGTTTGCAGCCAGGCATCGGCCAGCACCGGGCTGGCCCACAGGGGCTTGAGCAGGGGTTCGCTGAGCACCATGCTGGCCGCAGTGATGGCCAGCACGGCAGCTCCCAGCTTGATGATGATCGGAAAGCGATCCACCAGCTTGAGCACCAGCGAGCTGCCCAGTACCACAATGGGTACGCTGACCAGTAGACCAATGATCACCAGGTCAAACGAGCCGTGCGCCGCGCCGGCCACGCCCAGCACGTTGTCCACGCCCATCAGCGCGTCAGCCACCATGATGGTTTTCATGGCGCCCCAAAAAGTGCTGTTGACCGGGCCCTCGTGCTGACTGTCGCCCTGGTCGGCCAACAATTTGTAGGCCACCCACAGCAGCCCTAGGCCGCCGGCCAGCATCAAGCCCGGAATTTGTAGCAGCCAGACCACGCCCACGGTCATCACCGAGCGCACCGCAATGGCGCCGATGGTGCCCCAGACAATGGCTTTTCGCTTCAGGTGGGGCGGCAAATTGCGCGCCGCCAGGGCAATCACGATGGCGTTGTCGCCGGCCAGCACCAGGTCAATCAAAATAATGGCCAATAAAGCGGACCACCACGCAGTAGATAAAAATTCCATCACTCAGCTTTCAAGCAAGTCTCAAATGTTTTTAAATGACCACCAGACCGGCCAGGCGTGACAGTGAGGCGGGCTCAGCTTCGCGAAGGACACATCGGTGCACACGGCGAAGGTCTTGCTCGATGCGGCACAAGCCCCCTGGCGGGGGCAGGCGCATCTGATGAACCGGAAAAGCACGCGGCGCCAAGGCCAAGGTTTTCGTATTGACGACTCACCAACAGGGAGCTACTCCCCTTCTGGCCTGCATTGGATCATGGCTCTGCAGGCCTTACGTTGATTAAGGACATCTGGCGCCTACGCCGCAGGTGGCGCGGGCTATGATCGGCCCCCCATGGCAGGCATTCACATCACCGACATCGAGTCGGCCATCAACTACTGGCGGCAGCGCAAGCCCTCGCCGGACGGCTTTTCCCTGGCCACTGAAACGCGCGCCCTGGCCGTGGTGTATGCCTTGATGGTGTTTCACCACGAGGTCGAAGCCGACGAGTTTTCTTTCCCGGCCGAGGCCCTGAACGCCTGGATGACTTGGTATGAGAGCACGCCCGATACGCCGTGCATTGCCATTTGCTCCACCAGCCAGGGCGACGAACAGTGCAAAGGTTGCGGGCGCTCTTTTGAAGAAGTGCAGTACTGGACCGAAATGCGTCCGGCTGAAAAACGCCAGACCTGGCGGCGCATCACGCTGGAGTTCAGCGCCTGGCGCTTTAACAAATACGCAGAACGGGCCGCAGAAGGCCCCAAGCCAGAGCGTGCCTAAAAGCTAGGAGGGCGCGGCCCGCCTTATTTCCAGCGAACCGGCTCAATGTCCACGCTGTGGCTGCCGTCACCCAGCATCAGCACACCTTCTTGGATGGTGGCTTGCAACTGCATGCTGCGTTGCGCCATGGCAATCAGCGCTTGCGAGGCCAGCGTAGGAATGCGGAACACGCTGAGGTTTTTTGGCCGCGCCAGCTTGGCCTCCATGCTGCGCCACCACACTTCGGCGGCGTGGTTGAAGCAGTACAGCACCACCTCGTCGGCTTTGCCGCAGGCTTTGAGCAGCGGTTTGTCCTCGGGTTGACCCACTTCCATCCACAAGCGCGTCTGGCCGGTGAAGTCGCGCAGCCAGATGTCAGGCTCATTGGGGTCGGACAGGCCGGCACCAAACGCCAGTGTGCCGTCGCCATTGCACACCGATTGCAGTTTGTAGGCCTGAAAGGCCAGGGCGCACAGGCGCACCATCATGCGTTCATCGGTTTCACTGGGGTGGCGCGCCAGCGTGAGCGCGTGGTCGGCGTAGTAGCCGTGCTCAATGTCAGCAATTTGCAGGCTGGCTTTGAAGATGGTGGATTTAATGGCCATCAGATAGCCTGCCGAATGTGCGGCTTCATGCGCGGATTCATGCGCGCCGCGCCAGTTCCGCTGCCTTGCCGGTGTAGCTGCCCGGTGTCATGGCCAGCAAGCGCTCTTTTTCGCTGGCGGGAATGTCCAGGTTGGCGATGAAACCCTGCATCAGCTCACGCGTCATGGGCTCACCGCGGGTGAACTTCTTGAGCTGCTCGTACGGCTGGGGCAGGCCAAAGCGGCGCATCACGGTCTGTATCGGCTCGGCCAGCACTTCCCAGGCGCTGTCCAGATCGTCGGCAATGGCGGCCTCATTGATCTCCAGCTTGCCTAGGCCAGTGGCCAGCGACTGGTAGGCCAGCACGGCGTAACCCAGGGCCACGCCCATGTTGCGCAGCACGGTGCTGTCGGTCAAATCACGCTGCCAGCGGGAAATCGGGAGTTTTTCGCTCAGGTGTTTGAGCAGGGCGTTGGCCAGGCCCAAGTTGCCTTCGGCGTTTTCAAAGTCAATCGGGTTGACCTTGTGCGGCATGGTGCTGGAGCCCACCTCGCCGTCCTTGAGCTTTTGCTTGAAGTAGCCCAGGCTCACATAGCCCCAAACGTCGCGCGACCAGTCGATCAGGATGGTGTTGGTGCGGGCCACGGCGTCAAACAGTTCGGCCATGTAGTCGTGCGGCTCAATCTGAATGCTGTAGGGCTGGAAAGTCAGGCCCAGGCCCATCGGCTCGGGCGTTTCCACCACGCGCCGGCTGAAGGCTTCCCAGTCGAAATCGGGCCAGGCCGACAGGTGGGCGTTGTAGTTGCCCACGGCGCCGTTCATCTTGGCCATGAGCTTGACCGCAATTATTTTTTCGCGGGCTGCCACCAGGCGCACCACCACGTTGGCTATTTCCTTGCCCACCGTGGTGGGGCTGGCGGTCTGGCCGTGGGTGCGGCTGAGCATGGGCACGCTGGCAAAGCTGTGTGCCATGTCGCGCAGCTTGGCAATGATGGCGTCCAGCGCGGGCAACAGCACCAGGTCGCGCCCGCTCTTGAGCTGCAAGGCGTGGCTGGTGTTGTTGATGTCTTCGCTGGTACAGGCAAAGTGCACAAACTCGGAGGCGCCCAGCAGCTCGGGGCGGGCCTCGAACTTGGACTTCAGCCAGTACTCCACTGCTTTCACATCGTGGTTGGTGGTTTTTTCAATGGCCTTGATGGCTTCACCATCTGCCGTGGAAAAGTGCTTGACCAGCCCCAGCAGGTAAGTGCGGGCACCGGGGGTGAGCGGCTTGAACTCGGCAAAGCCGCAGTCGCTCAAGGCAATGAACCAGGCCACCTCGACCTGAACGCGGCGCTGCATATAGCCTTGCTCGCTCATCAGGGGGCGCAGGTTGGACAATTTGGCGGCATAGCGGCCGTCCAGGGGAGAAAGGGCGGAAATAGCAGAAAAAGTCATGCCGGGATTGTAGGTGCCTGTCACCTTTGTCCTCACCGTCAGTTAAGGTAAGCAGGCTCTGGCTAGAATGAAAGCTACTGCAATACTAGACACCTCATGAAATTACTCGGATCAGGCTCCAGCCCCTATGTGCGCAAAGTGCGTGTTGTTTTGGCCGAAAAGAAGCTCGACTATGACTTTGTGCCCGAAGACGTCTGGGCCGCGCAAACCACCATCACCCAGTCCAACCCCTTGGGCAAGGTGCCGTGTTTGATCATGGAAGGAGCGGATGCGCTGTTTGATTCGCGCGTCATCGTGGAGTACCTCGACACCCTGTCCCCCGTGGGCAAGCTCATTCCGGCCGCTGGCCGTGAGCGCGTGGAAGTTAAAACCTGGGAAGCCTTGGCCGACGGCCTGCTCGATGCCGCCATTCTGGCCCGGCTGGAAGCCACCTGGCCTGGCCGGACCGAGCCACAGCGAAGCCCTGTCTGGATTGAGCGTCAGCTCGGCAAGGTGGAGGCCTCTTTGTTGGCCATGAGCCAGGGCCTGGCTGAAAAACCTTATTGCGTGGGCATTCACCAAAGCCTGGCCGACATTTCCGTGGGCTGCGCGGTGGGCTACCTTGATTTCCGTTTTCCCCAGATCGACTGGCGCAATCGCTACCCCAACCTGCTGCGCCTGCACGACAAGCTCATGCAACGCGCCAGCTTTGCCGATACCGTGCCGGCTTAAGCGTTCGCCCGCTTTTTCAGCCAGCGCATCAAACTGCCCACCACGGGCAGTTTTTCATAGAGCTCTTCGGCCGCGTCCCAATAGTCGCGGTGCAGGCTAATTTGCCCTTGCGGCGTGAACACCAGGTGCGTGGCGCCCAGAATCACCCGCTCGGTGTCGGGCTTGAACGACTTGAAGCGAAACCGAAACTCCCAGGTCAAAAAGCACTGCTCGCCTTGCACCACCTGTTGCGTCACCACAAAGCGTGGCGCGTGCAGCGCCACAAACATGTGCTCAAAAATAGCCGTGATGGCGGCCACCCCGCGTACGTCATTGAACGGGTCTTTGAAGCGCGCTTGCGGCTCATACAACTGCTGCAGCTCGGCCGTGCTGGCAGGCGTCAGGGTTTCAAAAAAAACGACAACGCGGGTGACGGCAGCTTGCATCATGAGGTGATCCGGTTGACCAGAAAAAAGTAGACCCGGTAGGGCAGCAAGCGAAAGAGCTTGAGCCAGAGCGTAAAGCGTTTCGGAAAATGAATCTCGAAGTGTCCCCGAGCCCAGCCACGCAGGATGTCGGCCGCCGCCTGCGCCGGGGTGATCAACGCCGGCATGTGGAAATCATTGCTCGCCGTCAGTGGCGTTTGTACAAAACCGGGGTTGATGAGCGACACACCCAGGCCTTGCGGGCGCACTTCCAGGTACAGGGTTTCGGCCAGGTTGATCAACGCTGCCTTGGTGGGGCCGTAGGCCAGGCTGTTGGGCAGGCCGCTGTAGCCCGCCACACTGCCCACCAGGCTGATGTGGCCGGCGCGCCGCGCCAGCATGGCCGGCAGCACTGCTTTGAGCAGGTACAACGCGCCCAGGTAATTGACCTCGTTGTGGCGCAGCATGTCGGCCAGGTCCAGGCGCGCGACCTGGCTGGCTTTGTAGTGGCCGGCGCAGTACACCACGCAGTCCAGCGGCCCCTGCGCCAGCAGTTGCTCGCCCGCGTCTTGCACCGCGGCGGCATCGGTCACATCCAGCGTCAAGGCCTGGCTGCCCGGGTGGGCCAGCACAAAGTCTTGCAAGGCCTGCGCCTGGCGTGCGGACACCACCACGCGGGCGCCCTGGCGGTGCAGGGCGCTGGCGGTGGCTTGGCCAATGCCACTGGAGGCGCCCACGATCCAGACGGTTTTGCCGTGCCAGTCGGCCAGCGGCGGATTCAAAGGGGGAAACAGTGACATAGCGGGCCAGCGTTTAACGTTTGAAGAAGGACAAGGTGACCTCGCCCAATCGCACGCCCCACTTGCTCATCACGGCTTTGTTGAGCATCACGCGGTCGCTCATCAGGTACATCCAGTCGTCAAACTCCACCTCGATGATGCGGCCGTCCACCGGCAGGTTGAGCGTGTAGGTCCAGTGAAAGCTGTTGCCCTGGGTAGCTCCCGTGGCCTCACCCACCACGTCGTCGGCGCGGCCGGTGTAACGCCCGCCAGGCAGCTTTTTCAGGCGCCAGATGCGTTGCTGGGTGGTGCCGTCGGCGTAGGTGAAGGCTTCGTCCAGCACCCCCTCGTCACCTTGCCAACTGCAGCGCATGACCACGGTGAAACGCTTGACCACCGTGCCCGAGCGGTCGGTGAACACGCCGTACGCGTCCAGCGTGCCGTTGAAATATTGCTGTAAGTCGAGCAGCGGTTTTTCATTGGCATAGCTTTCCAGCTTTTGGGTGCTGCAAGCGCCCAGTAATACCGTGGCAGCCGTGGCGGGGCCAGCGGCCAGGAGCAATCGTCTTTTCATGAGCGGTCCTTGGGGATGAGAAGAAACTGAAGAAGACCTGCAGCCAGCAGCTTGAGGGCGCAGGGCAACAGGCAATAGGCCCAGGTCAGGGTTTGCAGGGCAGCGCTGTCGCGCGTGCCCGGTTGGTAGCCCCAGACGCCCAGCAAGGGCAGCGCCAGGCCGGCGGCCAGGGCCAGGTTGAGTTTGGTGGCAAAGTTCCACCAGCCAAAGTAGCTGCCCTCGGCACGGCCCAAATCGCCGTTGCGCTGAATCAGTCCGGCCAGCAGGGCGCCGGGCACGCTCAGATCAGCGCCTAGCGCGGCACCGGACAAGGCGCACACCAGCAGGAAGCCCGTCGAGTCGCCAGCGCCCAACTGCGCGGCCAACACAAACACCGCCACGGACAAGCCCATGCCCAGCCGCCAGGCGCGCAACAAGCCAAGCCAGGCCACCGCACGCAGCCACAGCGGCATGGCCAGCGCAGCACAGGCAAAGTAAGTGCCCAGAAACAGCGGCTCCATGGCGGGGGCGGCCTGCAAACGGTCTTGCACGAAAAACAAAATCAGGGTGGCGGGTATGGCGCTGGCAATGCCGTTGACCATGAACACCGCCAGCAGCGGGCGAAATCCCGGGCGCTGCCAGGGCAGTCCCAGCGGGATGGCTGCCGGGCCTGTGCCTGGGGCCGCGCCCCTTGACAGGCCAACCGGCAGCGGCCACGGCGCGCGCCGCCAAGCCAGCCAGCCCAGTGCCAGGGCGAGGAACAGCAGCGCAGTGGTGACGGGCAGGCCCCAAACCTGCGGGCTCACCGCTGCCAGAATCACGCCGGCCAAGCCCAGCCCCTCGCGCCAGGCCACCACGCGGCTGCGTTGGTGCGCATCACCCCCGAGCATGGCGCCCCAGGACTGGTGCAAAACGCTCAAGGCGCTGTAGCCGGTGTAGGTGAGCAGCAGACACAGCGCCGCCCACAGCAAGAGCGCAGGCATGGACGGCAGCAGGCTCGCCGGCGGGAAAAACAGCAGCGCAAAGCCCAGCCCCAAGGCCGCCGCCGCCAGCGCGGCCCAGGCCAGCACGGCGCGTACCGAGCGTGCAAACAATCGGTCGCCCCAGTGGCCAAGCAGCGGGTCAATGAGGGCGTCAAACAGGCGTGCCGCCAACAGCAGCAGCCCCAGGCTGGCCAGCGGCACACCAAAAGCGCGCGCGTAGTGGTTGGGCAGCAAAACATACAGCGGCAAGGCCACAAAGGCCAGCGGCAAACCCATGAGGCCGTAGCGCCAGCCGTCACGCCAGCCAAAGGCCAAGGCGCCCTGCTGGGTGGCGGCGTTGGGGTTCATGGGGCGGCGCGCGCCAGCAAGGCGCTGCGCAGTTTGGGCTCGCTGGTGGCGTCGGCCAGCCAGATGCCAAAAAACAGGCGACTGAACACGGCGTCCGGCACGTGGACTGTGGCGCGGCCTTGGTGCCAAAAGCGTGCCCCGGTCTCGGGGTGGTGCAAGCCGGTGATGCGCTCCCCGGCCTTCACATCGGGAAACGCCTGTTGCATGGCGGCCAGCCAGGTCTGTCCCTGCGCCGGGCTGATGTCACCCTGGCGGCGCATTTCTTCAAGTGAACGCTGGGCAATGTCCTTGCCCGAGAGCTCGCGCAAATAGCGCAGTTCCAACACCAGCGACTGGCGCTCAAAGCGGCGCGCGCTAAAGCCTGGCGCCACCCACAGCGACACGTCATAAATAGACAGGCCAAAAAAGCGCATGCGCGCGGAGCCGCTCCACTGCGCCAGCGCCAGCGCCTGGCCTACCTCGGGTGGCAGCGCTGGGGCGGGGGCGTCTGGCGTCTGGGCCACGGCGCTGGCGCCGGCCAGCAGCGCCAGGGAGCTGACCATGCAGGGCGCGGCAGCCTGGCGCAAAAATTGGCGCCTGGGCAGCGTCATGTTGGGGGTGGCGTGTTTCATGGTGTTGCTACCTAACAAGCAGTCAGAGCGCGCGTTTTTGCAGCGTGTACTGCAGCACGTCAATGTTGTTTTCCAGAAAGGCCGCCTCGCAGTAGGCCAGGTAAAACTCCCAGATGCGCACAAAGCGCTCGTCAAAGCCGTGTTGCAGCACCTGGGCGTGTTGCGCCATGAACGACTCGCGCCAACGCTTGAGGGTTTCGGCGTAGTCGTGGCCAAAGGCGAATTGATCGACCACCTCCAGCCCCGCGGCCTGCGCCTGTGCCTTGAACTCGCGCGGGCACGGCAACATGCCACCCGGAAAAATGTACTGCTGAATGAAGTCGGTCGAGCTGGCGTAGCGCTCAAACAGCGCGTCGTCGATGACGATGCTTTGTACGCAGGCGCGGCCACCTGGTTTGAGCAGGCGCGCCAAGGTGGCAAAGTAGGTGGGCCAGTATTCACGGCCCACGGCCTCAATCATTTCAATCGAGCAAATGGCGTCAAACGGCGCGTCCTGAATGTCGCGGTAATCTTGCAGGCGCAGGTCGCTTAGCCCGTCCAGCCCTAGGCGCTGCAGGCGCGCTTGGGCAAACGCCAGCTGCTCGGTGCTCAGGGTGACGCCGGTCACATGGGCGGCGTTTTCAAGCCCCGCCATTTCGGCCAGAGCGCCCCAGCCGCAACCGATTTCCAGCACCCGGTCGCCGGCTTTGACCTGCACCATCTGCAAGGCGCGGCGTACCTTGGCGCTTTGCGCCTGGGCCAGCGGCTGGCTCAGGTCGCCGGCAAACAGCGCGCTGGAGTAGTTCATGGTTTCGTCCAGCCACAGCTGGTAAAACGCATTGCCCAGGTCGTAGTGCGCATGGATATTTTTCTGGCTGTTGCGCCGCGTGTTGCGCTTGAGCAAATGCTTGACGCGGTAGAGCAAGCGGCCGGCCCAGGAGCCGTAAATCACGCGTTCCACTTCGGCGCGGTTTTTCACCAGCAGGCGCAACAGTTCGGCCAGGTGCGGCGTGGTCCAGTCGCCGGCGATAAAGCTTTCGGCAAAGCCGATATCGCCCGACTTGAGGGCCTGCGCGCACATGTTCCAGTTGTGCAGTTTGAGAGAGGCATGCGGTGCGGCATGGGCGCCGAAGCGCTGCATGGAGCCGTCCGGCAACTCCAGCGTGAGGCTGCCGTGGCGCAGGCGTTTCAACAACTTGAGCACGCTGCGCGCAGACGCTGGTGTGCCACGCGGCAGTGTGAAGGGTGGGGCGATTTGGCTGGTCATGGGCTGTCTCTTGGGTCAGCGAGTGATAAAGGGGGTGGGCGGGGGCGGTTTGCGGAAGAAGCGTACTTTTTTCAGAAACAGGCGCAGCGCCTGCCAGTGAATGCGCAGCACCACGCCCAGTGTCATGGCCGGGTAGCGCCACACGGCGATGCGCTGGCTCTGGCGCGTCAGGGGCTGCAACTCGCCACTGACGCTGGTCTCGATCACCGGGCCTTGGGCGTCGTCAAAATCAATGCGTGCCACGGTGCGCTGCCCGTTGGGCGTCACCATGAAGCGAAAGCGGTAAGCCCCTTCCACCGGGCAAAACGGCGACACATGAAACACCTTGGCGGCGCGCTGTTCCACGCCAAATTGCGGGGCATCAAGCAAATAGCCGTGGCGCTCGCCAAAGGTGTTGTTCACCTCAACCAGCACGGCGCGCAAACTGCCGTCCGGGCGGTGGCAGTACCAAAAGCTCACGGGCTTGAAGGTGTGGCCCAGCACGCGCGGGTAGCAGTGCAGCCAGACCTCGCCGGTGGCATCTGTGATGCCTTCACGTTGCAGCAGTTCATCCAGCCAAGCCAACGCACCGCCTTGGTCCGGGCCGCGCCCGTCGCCATGGTCGCGGTCGTAAAAACTCAAGGGCGCCCAGCGGTTGAGCGCCAGCAAGGTGCTGCCCGTATGCGCCAGGCTGCGCATGGGCAGAAACAAAAAATAGGTGGGGTAGGCAAACGTGTGGCGTACCGGCACCAGGCGCGTGTGGCGCACCTGACCAAAGCCGATCAGGGCTTGTGTGGGCGCCGGGTGGGTGGGCATGGTGTCAGGCGGCCTGGGCCATCAGCGGCGGGGCATCTTGTACGTTTTGCAAACCCTGCAATTTCAGCAGCAGCGCGGCCACGTTCAGACCGGAGCGCAGGCCGTCTTCATGAAAACCATAGCCGGTCCAGGCACCGCAAAAATAGGTGTGGCGCTGGCCTTGCAGTGCCGGCACGCGGCTTTGGGCGTCGATGGCGGCCTGGTCAAACACCGGGTGTGCATACTCAAATTCACCATGCACCAGCGCCGGGTTGATGGGGTGCACCGGGTTGAGCGACACCACCACCGGCTGGCTGAAAGGCAGCGGCTGCAGCAGGTTGATCAGGTAGTGCAGGCACACACGCGCCTCTTCTGGGGCCGACGTTGTGGTGGCGGCACGCGCGTAGTTCCAGGCCGCCCAGGCGCGCCGGGCTTGCGGCAGCACCGTCACATCGGTGTGCAGCACGGCCCGGTTGGGCTGGTAGCGAATGGCGCCCAGGGTGTCACGCTCCTGCGCGCTGGCGTCACTCAGCAGTGCCAGCGCCTGGTCTGAATGGCAGGCCAGCACCACCTGGTCAAAGTGCTCGGTCTGGCCGTGGGCGGTGAGCTGCACGCCGTGCGCGTGGCGCACCAGTTGCTGCACTGGGCTGTTCAGGCGCTTGTCGGCAATGCCGGCCAGAATTTTGTCCACGTACTGGCGCGCCCCGCCGGCCACCGTCCACCACTGCGGCCGGTCGCTGACCTGGAGCAGGCCGTGGTTGTGGCAAAAGCGCACCATGGTGGCCACTGGAAACTGCAGCATCTGGTCGGTCGGGCAGCTCCAGATACAGCCCAGCATGGGCAAGAAGTACCAGTCCTTGAACTCGGCGCTGAAGTGGTGTTGCGCCAGAAAGTTGCCCAGAGGCTGCATCAGTTCGTGGTCTGCGCCGCGCTGGGCCAGCGCGGTGGCCAGTTGGTTGAAGCGCAGCACGTCTTTGAGCATGCGCCAGAAACGCGGGTTCAGCAGGTTGCTGCGCTGGGCAAATACGCTGCTCAAGGTAGAGCCGCTCCATTCCAGCGTGCCGCCAGCGCGGGCGCCCGGAACTTGGGCCGAGAACGACATGTCAGCCTTGGCGGTGACCACGTCAAGCTCGGCAAAAAGCGCAATCAGTTGGGGGTAGGTGCGCTCGTTGAAAACCAGAAAACCGGTGTCAATACCGTGCGTGACCGGGCCCTGGGGTGTGGGCAGCGTCAGGTCCACCGTGTGGGTGTGGCCGCCAAAGTAGTCGCCGGCCTCGAACAGCGTGATGTCGGCCTGGCCGCGCAGCCGGTGCGCCACCGCCAACCCAGAAATGCCCGAGCCCACAATGGCCACTTTGCCCAGGCTCATGCGGTTCCCCCGGACCTCACACAGCCCCGCTTAAGGCCCGCAAATGGTGCAGGTCTTGTGGAAAGTGAAAAGTAGAAAATTACTGCCATGGCATGAAGTGAAACGTTTGGTAAATTTTGTGACTGATTGGTAATCTATCACAAAGCAGGGATTTGCGGCGCCGGTTGGCGCCCCGCCAGAGATCCTAAAGAGCTGGCCTGCTAGGATGCGCGCATGAATGACCAAGCTCATGACCAGGTCCCAGGTTTGAACGCGGCCACCGACCCGGCCACCGATCTAACCACAGACCCTGCGCTGGCTGCCCTGGCCCACAAAATTTGCAGCCGCGCGCAAATTCTGGCCCGTGTGGCCGAGTTGCCGCGCCCGCTGGTGTTCACCAACGGCGTGTTTGACGTGCTGCACCGCGGCCATGTCATGTATTTAACGCAGGCGCGCGCCCTGGGGGCCAGTCTGGTGGTGGCGCTGAACACCGATGCCTCGGCCAAACGCCTGGGCAAGGGGCCTGATCGGCCGCTGAACGGCGAGACTGACCGCGCCTTTGTCATGGCCGCCTTAGCCTCCAGCACCTTGGTCACCTGGTTTGATGAAGACACCCCGCTGGCCCTGATTGCCCAGATTCAGCCCGACATACTGGTCAAGGGCGGCGACTACGACATGGCCAAATTGCCAGAAACCCAGGTGGTGCAGGCCTATGGCGGGCGCGCCCAGGCTTTGCCATTTGTCGATGGTTACTCCACCACAGCGCTGGTGAAAAAAATTCGGCAAGGCTAAGCCCGGTTCGTATTGCCTAGGGGCTCAATGCGGCCTGCCTGCCAGCAAGGCCAAGTAAGCCTGCCGCGTTTGCGGAGAAACACAGGCCAGCACTTGCGCGTAGCTGCTGTGGTGGCGTCCCAGCAAGCGGGCCGAGGCCACGTTTTTGGAGCGGCAAAACCAGTGGCAGGTGTGTTGCAACAAGAACAATTCGGCCGAGTAAGTGAAAGCGCGGCTTTTGTCCGATTGCGTGGGGCTGGGCTGAGCAGCCAGGCGCAGGCCCTGGGCATGAATGGCCAGCGCCATGCGCAAATCAAAAGTGGCGGCCGGGAACAGCTTGACCGCAAACGGCAGGGCCACGGCAATTCGGCTGACGCGCGTCTGGGCCGCATCCACCAGGGCAAAGTCCGCCACAAAGCGCTGGAACTGCGCACTCAAGGCCGCCTCGGTGGTGGTCAGCACCTGCCAGACCTGAGCTTGCCGCTCAGGCAGGGTCTCGCCTAGGGCGCGCTCGTAGCCCAGCGTCAGGTCAAGCATCAGCTTTTCTATTTGATGCTGCTGCAAATGGCGGCCCAGCAAGGCAATGCGCTTTCTTTGCTCGCTGACTTTGAGCAGGTAGGCGCCCAAGGCAATCAGCAGCAGTCCAATCGTCAGGTCCATGGGGAGGCAGTGGCTGTAAAAAGAAGTGGGAGTGTAGGCGCTACTGGCGCAGCCGGACTATGCCAACTTGCTGCACCAGAACCAGCATGCGCTGGAGGTGCCCTGGGACCCGAACGACAGCCACTTTGGCCAAGTGGTGTCGCCCAAGCTGCTGCTCAATTGCGCGGCGGTTCTTGAAGGTGCGCAGCTGGGCTGATGTCGCCCTCGTCGCTGCCACCTGCCGGTGCGCGTTTCAGCCACGCCACCAGGCGTTTGATCAGGTGCTCGAGATCGTCAATGTAGGTGTAGACCACCGGCACCACCAAGAGGCTGAGCAGGGTGCTGGTGATGAGGCCGCCAATCACGGTGATGGCCATTGGCGACCTGAAGCTGGGGTCGGCGCCCCAGCCCAGGGCCAGCGGCATCATGCCCGCGCCCATGGCAATGGTGGTCATGACAATCGGGCGGCTGCGCTTGTGGCAGGCGTCCACCAGGGCCTCAAAGCGGTCCATTCCTTTTTCACGCGCCAAAATGGCGTAGTCCACCAGCAAAATGGAGTTTTTGGTCACGATACCCATGAGCATGATCAAGCCAATCATGGACGGCATGGACAGCGCCCGCCCGGTCAGCAGCAGGGCCACAAAGGCGCCGCCAATGCTCAAGGGCAGCGCCGCCAAGATGGTGACGGGCTGCATGAAATCGTCAAACAGCAGCACCAGCACACCGTAAATGCACAGCACGCCAATCAGCATGGCAATGCCAAAGCTGGCAAACAGGGCCTGCATTTCCTGGGCGTCGCCAAGCTCGGCAATTTGTACGCCCGCAGGCAGATTCTGCAGACTCGGCAGGGCGCGTGCTTTCGCGTTGACTTCACCCAACTGAAGCCGTCCCAGCTCTACTTCCAGCGTGACATTGCGGCTGCGGTTCAGGCGGTCAATTTGTGCCGGGCCACTCTCCAGCGTGAGGGTGGCCACGCTGCCCAGCATCACCGGGCCGTTTTTGCCCGGTACGGTGAGGCGCTCCAGGGCGGCCAGGTCGGCGCGCACGGCGTCGGGCAGCTTGACGCGAATGGGCACCTGGCGCTCTGACAAGTTGAGCTTGGACAGGCTGGTGTCGTAGTCGCCCGCAGTGGCCACGCGCACGGTCTCGCCAATGCTGGCGGCAGTCACACCCAGGTCGGCGGCGCGCGCCACATCCGGACGCACAATGATTTCAGGGCGCACCAACGAGGCGCTGGAGCCGACATTGCCCACGCCCTGCAAGGTACGCAGCTCGCGCACCACAGTTTGTGCGCTGGCCAGCAGGGCCACTGGGTCATCGCTCTTGAGCACCAGTTGCATCTTCACCCCGCTGTCGGGTGGTCCTACGGTGAAGCGGGCGCCCGCAATGTTGCCCAGTTGCTGGCGCAGTTGCGCTTCAATGTCGGCCATGGAGTCGCTGCGCTCATCGCGGTGCGAGGTGATCAGGGTCAGCACGGCACGGCGCGCCTCGGCGGAAGCACCCGGGGCGAAGGCGTCACCGCTGGAGCCGCCACCAATAGAGCTGAAGACGCTTTTGACGTGCGGTATCTGCATGCTGGCCAGGCGCGCCTGCTCGGCCACGGCGCGGGTTTCTGCCAAGGTGCTGCCGGGGGGCAGTTCCAGCGTAATCTGGGTCTGGCCGCGGTCAGCGGCAGGCACAAAGCCGGTGGGTAACAGCGGCACCAGCGAGATGGAGCCCACAAAGAACAGGCCAGCGCACACGGCAGTCACCAGGCGGTGGCGAAGGCACCAGCGCATGGCGCGCAGGTAGGCGGTCATGAGCAGGCCGTCGTCAGAGGCAGATGGCGAGGCAGCCGGGGAGGATGCTTTGGGGGTGTGGGGCTTTAACAGGTAGGCCGCCATCATGGGGGTGAGCAAGCGGGCCACCACCAGCGAGGCCAGAATCGCCAGCACCGCCGTCCAGCCGAACTGCTTGAAGAACAGACCCGGCACACCGCCCATGAAGGCGGTGGGCAGGAACACCGCCACCAGCGCAAAGGTGGTGGCAATCACGGCCATGCCAATTTCCTCGGCGGCTTCCATGGCGGCTTGAAAGGGCGGTTTGCCCATGCGCAAATGGCGCTCGATGTTCTCGATTTCCACAATCGCGTCGTCTACCAGCACACCCACGACCAGCGCCAGCGACAGCAGCGTGACGGTGTTCAGGGTGTAGCCAAAATACATCAGGCCCAAAAAGGTGGGAATGATGGACAAGGGCAGCGCCGCTGCCGCCACCAGTGTGGCGCGCCAGTCGCGCAAAAACCACCACACCACCAGCACCGCCAGCAGCGCCCCTTCGTACAGCAGCTCCATGGAGCCCTGGAAGTTCTCGGCCACCGGTTGTGCGTTGTCGATGGCTAGCTTGAGCACCATTTGCGGGTGCCGCACTTGCAGCTCGGCCACGGCAGCGCTCACGCCGCGTGCGACGTCCACCTCGCTGGCGCCCTTGGTGCGAAACACCTCAAAACCCACGACCGTGCGCCCATCTTGGGTGGCCAGAGAACGCGGCTCGGCCACGGTGTCTTCAACCGTCGCCACCTGGTCAAGTTGCAGGGTGCGCCCGTCAGCCAGAGCGATTTGCAGGCGCGCCAGTTCAGCCGCCGTGCCGACCGTGGCAATGGTGCGCACCGACTGCTCGGCGCCGCTGATGTCACCGCGCCCGCCCGGCGTTTCCTGTTGCACCAGCTTGAGTCGGCGCGACACATCGAGCGCCGTCACCCGCAGGGCGGCCATCTTGGCGGCGTCCAGCGTCACGCGCACCTCGCGGTTCACCCCGCCCATGCGTTTCACGGCGCCCACACCGGGCACGCTGAGCAGGCGCTTGGCCACGGTGTTGTCCACCAGCCAGCTCAGGGCCTGTTCGTCCAGCGGGTTGCTGCCGGGGGTAGCCGCGGCGGTAAAGGTCATCACCACCCGGCCGGCGGTGGAGGCCTTGGTGACCGAGGGGTCGCGCAGGTCTGCCGGCAGGTCGGCGCGCACGCGGGCCACGGCATCGCGCACGTCATTGACGGCCTCGGCAATGGGTTTTTCCAGGACGAACTCGACCGTCACCGTCACTTCGCCGTCCAGCACTTTGGTGTAAATGTTTTTGACGCCTTGCAAGGTCGCCACCGAGTTTTCTAGCTTGCGCGCCACCTCGGTTTCGAGCTGTGCCGGGGCGGCGCCCGACAAACTGGCGCTGACGGTCACGATGGGCAGTTCAATATCGGGGAAGTCTTGCACCACGCTGCTTTTGAACGCCAGCAGGCCGGCCAGTGACAGCAGCGCAAACAGCATGATGGCTGGAATGGGGTGCTTGATGGAGAGCGAGGAAAAGTTCACGCGCGCTCCTGCTTATTTGGCTGCGCTGGCAGCCGCCGCTGGCGTCACCGGCACCGCGGGCGAGACCCCCGGCGCAGCGACCTGTTTCACCAGGTCGCCGTCGTTCAGGAAACCAGCGCCACTGGCTACCAGCACGGCTTGCGCATCAAGCCCTTGCAACACCTCAAGCCGCTCGCCCACCCGGCGCCCCACCTGCACCTTGAGTTGACTCACGCGCTGGTCCGGGTTCAGGCGAAACACGTAGCTAAAGCCGTCGCGCACCACCACGGCTTGTTGTGGCACGGTCAAGCCGCTGGACTTGCCGAGTTCAAATTCTCCCTTGGCGAACATGCCCGGCAAAAAGGTGGCGCCCATTTGGGCGCTGCTGGGGCTGGGCAGGTCGACATACACCAGCCCGACCCGGGTTTGCGGGTCGACGGTGGGGCCCACCATGCGCACGCGGCCGGTGCGTTGCGCGCCACTGGCGGCGCTGACCAGCACCGGTGTGCCGGGGCGCAGGCGGGCGAGTTCGCTGGAGGTGACTTCGGCGCGCCACTCCAGCCGGCCCTGGCGTATCAGGCGAAACAGTTCCATGCCGTTGCCGGGTACGGCGCCCACGGTGGCGTTGCGCGCGGAGATCACGCCGCTGTCGGGGCTGAGCACCTGGGTGTTTTGCAGCCGCAGAGTTTGTGCAGCCAGGCTGGCTACAGCCGATTCCACGCGCGCCTTGGCGGTTTGTTCAGCGGTGAGAATTTGCTTCATTTGCTGGCCGCTGAATGTGCCGGTGTTTTGCAGCGTGCGCACCCGGTCGGCATTGGCGCTGGCTTCTGCCGCCTGGGCCGTGGCCTCGGCCACGCCGGCGCGGGCTTGTGCCACGTCGGTCTGGATGCTCTCGGTGGCAAAGCGCGCCAACAACTGGCCGCGTTGCACCACGTCGCCCACATTCACCAGGACCTCAGCCAGGCGCAAGCCGTTCAGCTCGCCGGCGATGCTGGCTTCCTGCCAGGCCGCCACGTTGCCGTTGGCGCTGAGCGCAATGGGCAACTCGCTGCGTTGCGGCACGATGGTGGTGACGGTTAGCGCCGGGCGGGCGGCATTGGCGGGCGCTGCGGCAGGGGCCGGGGCAGCAGGTTTGTCTTTCTTGCCATAGAACAAGGCGCCAGCGCCGCCTGCCAGGGCAAGCACGATCAGAGCGGTGGCGAGGGGGTGACGCTGAATAAGATGCATGAAACGATTTCGTTGTTGGTTGTTATGGCAGGGGTCGTGTCACGGCTAACCGACTGAGCAAGCCCAGCTCCTCCCGTCACGACCCTCGCATTTTAAATGGGGCCAAACACCGCCTGCCACAAGGCCAGCACGGCCTCGCGTTGGGGTTGCAGGGCCGGCAGCAGCACCTGGGTGGGCTCTTCATTGAGGCGGGCGCGGTGTTGCACGTGGCGCAGTTCGCGGTAGGCGTCAGCCGCGCCATGGCCCACGCCGGCGGGCAGCAAGCCCACGGTTTCAGCGCGCTCCAGCAGGGCAATATTGCCGGCGTTTTGCATCAGCTCCGGGTACTTCGCAGCGTGCGACAGCACCAGGTACTGCATGACAAATTCGACATCGATCATGCCGCCCGCGCTGTGTTTGACGTCAAACAAGGCGTCCTTGTGCTCGCCCTTGATGGGGTGGGCCGCGCGCACCCGGTTGCGCATGCTCACAATTTCCTGCATCAGCTCGGTTGGGTTGCGGGGCGCGCCAATGACGGCCAGGCGCACCGCCTCAAAGCGCTGGCGCAAGGGCTCGTCGCCCAGCACGCAACGGGCCCGCGTCATGGCCTGGTGTTCCCAGGTCCAGGCGGTGTTGGAGCCGCGCTGTTGCTGGTAGTTGGCGTAGGCGTCAAAGGTGGTCACCAGCATGCCGGAGTTGCCATTGGGACGCAGTGCGGTGTCGATCTCGTAGAGGTCGCCTTCGCCAGTTTTCACGGTCAGCCAGTTGATTAGCTTGCGCACCAGGGTGGCGTAGACCTCGGGCGCGCGTTCGTCCTCGTCGGCGTAGACAAACACAATGTCCAGGTCGCTGCCGTAGCCCAATTCTTTGCCGCCGAGCTTGCCGTAGCCAATGATGGCAAATTGCGGGCGCTCGCGGTGCCGGGTCTTGAGGCGCTCCCAGCACCAGCGGGTGGTGACACGCAAGATCACATCGGCCAATGAGCTGAGGTCGTCGGCGACTTCTTCCACGGTGAGGCGGCCTTCCACGTCGCGCGTCAGCGTGCGAAACACCTCGGCGTGGTTGGCGCGGCGCAGCAAATTGAGCAGCGCCTCGTCGTCGTCCTCGCCGGTGGCACTCAAGGAGGCGCGGCGCTGGTCAAGCTCATGCTCAAAGTCGCTGGCATTGAAACGCTCTTGCAGCATGTCGGGGCTGGCGAGTTCGTCAATGACGCCGGGGTGCAGCAGCAAGTAGCGTGCGGGCCACTTGGCCGCGCCCAGCAGACGCAGCAAACGCTCGTGCACGGTGGGGCGCTCCAGCAGCAGCGCCAGGTAGCTTTCGCGGCGCAGCAGCGGCTCCATCCAGTCGGCCAGGCGCACGGCGGCCTGCTCGGTGACCGTGCCCTCAGCGATCCACTGCGCGGTGCGCTGCACCAGCCGCAGCAGACGCTGGCGGGATTCGTCGCGCAGCGCCTGCACACGCGGATTGTCTTTCCAGCTGGCCACGCGCCCCCGAAAATCGGGTGGCAACAGCGGCAGCAAATCTTCGAAGCCGGTGACGGCCTGGCTGAGTTTGCTGCCGTTGGCGCCGTTGTTGTTGCAGCCCTTGCAATCCTTGTCGGCTCCGCCGCCCAGCAGGGTGTCAAACTCTTGCGCCACCAATTCGCGGTGGGCATCGAGCTGGTGCAGCAAGGCCGGCACCGTGGCGTAGCCCAGGGTCTGGGCGATCCAGTCCAGGTCATGGTCTTGGGTGGGCAAGACGTGGGTTTGCTGGTCGTCCAGGTACTGAATGCGGTGCTCCACCTGGCGCAAGAAAAGGTAGGCATCCGCCAGCGCCTGGGCGGTGGCTTTGGGCATCAGCCCGGCTTTGGCCAGGCGCGGCAGGGCATTCAGGGTGGGGCGGGTGCGCAACTCGGGGAACTGGCCGCCGCGCACCACTTGCAGCAACTGCACGATGAATTCAATCTCGCGAATGCCGCCGCGTGACAGCTTGACGTCATTGGCCCGCTCTGGCCGTCCGGCGCTGCGCTTGCCGGCATGCTCGCGAATCTGGCGGTGCAGCACGCGCAGGGCGTCAAACACGTTGTAGTCGAGGTAGCGCCGGAACACAAAAGGCAATATGACGCTGCGCAGAGCCAGCGCAGCGCTGCGGTCCGTGCTGCCCAGTGAGGCGACCACCCGGCTCTTGAGCCAGGCAAAGCGTTCCCACTCACGGCCCTGCACGTGCAGGTAGTCTTCCAGCGCCCCCAAGGACACCGCCGCCGGGCCACTGTTGCCGTGCGGACGCAGCGCCAGGTCGACCCGGAACACAAAACCGTGCTCGGTGGTGTCGCCAATCAGGCTGTAAATGGTGCGCACTGCCTTGGCAAAGTACTCGTGGTTGCTGATGCGCCCGCGCCCCTGGGCATCGCCGGCGGTCTCGCCGTCCTGGTCGTAGACATAGATCAAGTCAATGTCGCTGGAAACATTGAGCTCGCGCGCGCCGAGCTTGCCCATGCCCACAACCCAGAGTTGGGCGCGCTGGCCTTGGGGGGTCATGGGGGCGCCATAGGTCGCGTCCAGGCTGAGTTGGGCATCGCTGCAGGCCTGGCCCAGGCTGAATTCGGCCAGCAGGGTCATGCACTGGGTGATGTTTTCCAGTGGCGCTTGTTCGTCGCAGTCTAGGCAGAGCAGGCGCTCCAGCACCAGTTGGCGGGTACAGCGCAAGGCACTGCCGAGGTCAAACCCCTCGGCACGCAAAGCCTCAAAGGTCTGTGCCAGCGCGGCGCGGTCAGGCAGGCCCGGTGGCAGCAGGTTGAGTTGCTTCTCATAGCGTCGGCGCACCCGCTGTGCGAAGCGACTGTGAGAAGACAAGGTGGGGCGGGTCATAATTCCTGACATAGCTACTAATACACAATGATCGACTTGCCACCTGCTCCGTCCAAGCTGCTGAAAAGCTGGGCCCGCCTGACCCGCTGGGTGCTGGGCCTGCTGGTGGCTGCCTGGTTGCTGTTTGGACTGGCCTGGGGGGCGCTGCACTGGGTCATTGTGCCGCGAATTGGCGAGTTTCGCCCACTGCTGGAGGCGCAAGCCTCCAAGCTACTCGGGATACCGGTGCGCATTGGTACCCTGGTGGCGTACTCCAATGGCCTGATTCCCTCGGTGGAGCTGACCGATGTGCGTTTGCTGGACCCGGAGGGGCATGACGCCCTGTTGCTGCCGCGTGTGTTGCTGGCGGTGTCACCGCAATCGCTGTCGCAGCTTGAATTCGAGATGTTGTACGTAGAGCGCCCGCAGCTCAATATCCGCCGCGCGCCCGACGGCAAAATTTATGTCGCAGGTTTTGACGTGGCTCTTTCCAGTGGCCCGGACAGCGCGGTGGCGGACTGGTTGTTTTCCCAGGCCGAGTTCTCCATTTACGACGGCACGCTGGTGTGGACCGATGAGCAGCGTGGCGTGCCACCGCTGGCTTTGCAGCAAGTTGACCTGGTGTTGCGCAATGGGGTGCGTACCCACGAGCTGCGCTTTGACGCCACCCCGCCTGCGGCCTGGGGCGAGCGCTTTAGCTTGCTGGGCAAGTTTCAACAGCCGCTGTTATCGCTGCGCAGCAACCAGTGGCAGCAATGGAAAGGCCAGATTTACGCCTCCTACCCCCGGGTGGACTTGTCGGCCTTGCGCCGTTATGTGGATTTGGGTGTTGACCTCACGCAGGGCAATGGCGCACTCAATGCCTGGGCCGATGTGAACCGGGGTGAGATCAGCGGTGTGGTGGCTGACGTGGCGTTGGCTGAGGTCAGTGTCCGACTCGCCGCCAGCCTCAAGCCGCTGGAGTTGAAAGCCATCACGGGTCGACTGGGTGGTAGCCAGCTTGATGACGGTTTTAATTTTTTCGCCGAGAACCTGCAATTCGATACCCGCGATGGCCTGCATTGGCCGGGCGGCAATGTGCGTGTGAGTTACCTGGCGGCGCGCGGCCAGACCCCGGCACGCGGCGAGGCCCAGGCTGACAAACTCGACCTGGCGGCCGTGGCGCAAATCGTCAACCGCTTGCCGCTTGACGAGACTGTGCGCGCCCGGTTGCTGGCCTATGCGCCCACCGGCCAGGTGCAACAAATGCAGGCCAGCTGGCAAGGCCCCTGGCAGGCTTTGAGCAGCTACCAGGTCAAAGGCACGGTGCAGCAATTGGCACTGGCGGCGCAGGTGAGCGCCACCAAACCTGTGCATCTGCTCTCGCCGGGCCTGCGCGGCGCGGACATGGACTTTGACTTCAACCAGTCCGCCGGCAAGGCCAGCCTGAAAATGGCCATGGGCAGCCTGGACCTGCCCGGCGTTTTTGAGGAGCCGGTGCTGGCGCTGAACCAGTTGTCTGCGGACGTGCGCTGGCAACTCAGTGACGCGCGACTGGCGGTGCAAGTGCCCAACCTGACCTTCAGCAACGCGGATGCCCAGGGCGAAGCCCAGATGAATTGGGAAACCGCTGCGCCAGACAAAGCCCGGCCCGGCGCGCGCTTTCCCGGCGTGCTGGATCTGCAAGGCAGCCTGAGCCGCGCCAACGGCGCACGGGTCTACCGCTATTTGCCCCTGAGTCTGGGCCGTCAAACGCGCGACTATGTCCGGGAGGCGGTGGTGGCGGGTACAGCCAGCGATGTGAAATTCAAGGTCAAGGGTGACCTCAGCAAGCTGCCGTTTCTGGATGCCAGGCAGGGCGAGTTCCGCATCAGTGCTGACGTGCAGAACGCCAGCTACAACTATGTACCGCGCGCCTCTCAAGCCCCCGGCGAACCCCCGTGGCCGGCCTTGAGCCAGTTCAATGGCGAGTTGGTGATTGACCGCACCCAGCTCCAGCTCAAGGGCGTGCGCGCCCGGCTGGGCAACTCCACCGTGCAAATCAGCAAGGCCGAGGCGCTGATCACCGACCTGGGTCGTGCCAGCGTGGTGAACGTCACGGCCGATGCGCGCGGGCCACTGGCCGAGATGCTGGGGCTGGTGAACAGCTCGCCCGTGGGCAGCATCACGGCGCCGGTGTTGGCCAAAGTTAGCGCCAATGCGCTGGCCGATTACAAACTCAAGTTGCAGTTGCCGCTAGACAACCTAGATAAGTCTACCGTGCAGGGCAGCGTCACCCTGGCGGGCAATGACATTCAGTTCAGTCCCGATACGCCCAAGTTAATCCGTGCACGCGGGCTGGTCAATTTCACGGAAAGCAGCGTCACCGTGCCTGCGGTACCGGGGCTGCAGGCCCGCATGCTGGGTGGCGATGTCAGGCTAGACGGTGCCTGGGACGCCAATGCCGCCAGCCGCACGGGGGCGCCGGCCCAGTTGCGCATCAGCGGCGCCTTGAGTGCAGAGGGTTTGCGCCAAGCGCGTGAACTCGGGTTGGTCGCCCGGTTGGCACAGTTTGCCAGTGGCAGCACCAACTACACCGCCGTGTTGGGTTGGCGCCGCGGCGCGCCGGAGATCAGTGTCAACAGCAATTTGCAGGGCCTGGCCTTGAACCTGCCAGCCCCTTTCAACAAGAGCGCCGAAGCGGTGTTGCCCTTGCGCGTGGAAAACGCCTTGTTGCCCGATGCCGTGCCGCTGGCGCCGGGTGCGCCACAGCGCCAGCGTGACCAGATCACGGTGGATCTGGGGCGTGTGGCCGCTGTCAGCTATGTGCGCGATGTGTCGGGCCCCGAGCCCCGTGTGCTGCGTGGCAGCGTGGCGGTGGGCTTGCTGGAGCAGGAGGCGGCCCCCATGCCTGATGAAGGCGTGCAGGCCAACATCAACCTGAAAGTGGCCGACCTTGACGCCTGGAGCGAGGTGTTTGAGGAAGCAGCCGGGGTGCCCGCCAAAACCGTGGCCAGCAACCCGCGCGCCGGGGGGGCGGCCAGCACGGCATCCTCTTACCTGCCCACGCGCCTGGCGGTGCGGGCGCAGGAATTTACGCTGGGCGGGCGCAAGCTCAACAACGTGGTGGCCGGCGGCTCGCGTGACGGCCAGTTGTGGCGTGCCAATCTGGACGCCCGGGAGCTCAGCGGTTACCTGGAATACCGTCAGCCCTCAGACAGCGGTGCGGGTCGGTTGTATGCCCGGTTGGCGCGCCTGACGATAGAGCCCGCCGTGGCAAGTGACGTGGAGGCACTGCTCAGTGAACAACCCGCCAGTCTGCCAGCGCTGGATGTGGTGGTGGACGATTTTGAATGGCGTGGCAAAGACTTTGGGCGCCTTGAAGTGGATGCCGTCAACCGCGGCGGCGCCGGGGTAGCGCGCGAGTGGCGCTTGAACAAGCTCAACCTCATCATGCCCGAGGCCGTGCTCTCAGCCAGCGGCAACTGGGCCAATGTGAATGCCCCGGCGCTGGGCCGCAACGTGTCGGTGCCGCGCCGCACTGCGCTGAATTTCAAGCTCGACATCAAGGACAGCGGGGAGTTGCTGGGCCGCTTTGGCATGAAGGGCGTGGTGCGTCGCGGGCGCGGCAAGCTCGAAGGCCAGATGGCCTGGATGGGCTCGCCCTTCAACCTGGATTACCCCAGCCTGGGCGGCGCTTTTGTGGTCAACATCGAGACCGGGCAGTTCCTCAAGGCCGACCCCGGCATTGCCAAACTGCTGGGCGTGCTGAGCCTGCAGTCTTTGCCGCGGCGTTTGACGCTGGACTTCAAGGACGTGTTCAGCGAAGGCTTTGTGTTTGACTACCTGCGCGGTGACATCACGATTGACCAGGGCATTGCCAGCACCAACAACTTGCAGATGAAAGGGGTCAATGCCGCCGTGCTGATGGATGGGCGCGCCGACATCGCCCGGGAAACCCAGGACATCAAGGTCGTGGTGGTGCCTGATCTCAATGCCGGTACAGCATCGCTGATTGCCTCGGTCATCAACCCGGCGGTGGGGCTGGGCACTTTCCTGGCACAGCTGTTCTTGCGCAAGCCTTTGATGGAGGCGGCCACGCAGGAGTTTCACATCGACGGCAGTTGGGTAGATCCAAAAATTGCCAAGGTCGAGCGAAAAGCGCCGGCTGTCAAAGACAAGCCTGACAGCAAAGAAAAGACCGGCACCAGGGTCGAGGGCCAGAATTGAGCCAGCGCTGGCGCAGTTGGATATCGCCGGCGTGGCGCCGGGGTTCGCTGTGGAGCGTTCTGGTGTTGCTGGTGGTGGCCTTGTTGGCCATGCTGGTTTGGCTGGCCGGTCTGTATGAAGCCAGCCAGGTGCAAAACCGGCTGGAGCGTGACGTGAACGAAGCCGTCAGTGACCTGCACAACGGCCTGGTGCGCAATGTGCAAAGCCTGCAGGCCTTGCATTTCAATGAACCCTCGCCCAACCTCTGGAGTGCCGAGGCAGCCGCCTTGTTGCGTGAGCACCGTGAGCTGATTCGGCTGGAGTGGCGCGACGATGCACAGCGGCTGCTGGCGCACACCGACACGCCGTTTCGCCCGCCCGTGTTTGAGCGCATGGGACGCGACATGGCACTCCCCGAGATCGGTCAGGCCTGCACCACGGCACGCCGCTTGAGCGGTTCGGCCTACTCGGGCAGCTACTTCGTACCCATGACCGACGGCTTGGGCATGGAGGTCATGGAGATGTGCCTGCCCCTGGCCAGCGGCGGTCTGCCGGCGGGTTTTTTGGTGGCCACCTATGCGTTGCCAGAAATGCTCAGCAGCCTGCTGGGGCGCCAGTTGAAGCTCAACCACGAGGTCTCGTTCACCGAAGCCGACGGCACGCGTCTGGCCATTCATGGCACCCCACGCCGCGGTAGCCGGATCTTTACCTCGCAGCAGTTGATGGACCTGCCCGGCACCAATTTGATATTGCGCGTGGACAGCTGGCGTGCCGCGCCCGATCTGTTTCCCAATGTGCTGACCGCGCTGGTCACCGCGCTGGCGATTGCGCTGGTGTCGGTCTTGGCCTTGCTGGGCAAGGACATGCGCCGGCGCTTGAAGGCCGAGCGCGAGTTGGCCGAGGCGCTGGCCTTTCGCAAGGCGATGGAAGACTCCCTGATTACCGGCCTGCGTGCGCGCGACCTGCAGGGGCGCATTACCTATGTCAACCCGGCGTTTTGCCAGATGGTGGGGTTTTCCTATGGCGAGCTGCTGGGGCAGGGCATGGAGGCCTCGTACTGGCCGCCTGAATTTGTCAGCGAATACCAGCAGCGCCAGGCGATTCGCTTGGCCGGTAATTCACCGCCGCGTGAGGGCTTTGAATCGGTGTTCATGCGCAAGGACGGATCGCGCTTTCCGGTGCTCATCATGGAGGCGCCGCTGATTGATGCGCTGGGCGTACAGACCGGCTGGATGAGTGCGTTTTTGGACATCAGTGAGCAACGGCGTGTGGAAGAGTTGTCGCGCACCAGCCAGGAGCGTCTGCAAGCGACGGCTCGGCTGGCCACGGTGGGCGAGATGGCCTCACTGCTGAGCCACGAGCTGAACCAGCCGCTGGCGGCTATCTCCGGCTACGCGGCAGGCTCCATCAACCTGCTGCACGACCCGCAGCATGCGCGTACCGAGCTCAACGCCGACCTGCTGGGCGCCCTGCACCGCATGGCGGAGCAGGCCGAGCGCGCCGGCAAAATAATCAAGAGCGTGCATGACTTTGTGCGCCGGCGTGAGCAGGTGCGCGAGGCGGTCAGCCCGCAGCAATTGGTGGACGCGATTTTGCCGTTGGTGAACCTGCAGGCGCGCAAGCTGTCGGTGCGCGTGCAGGTGGATGTGGCGCCCGAGACGCCGCCGGTGGTGTGCGACCGCACCATGGTGGAACAGGTGCTGCTGAACCTGGCGCGCAACGCCATGCAGGCCATGGACCAAGCCCATGTCAAAGAACGCGTGCTGCGCTTGCGCGTGCGTTTGGTACGCAGCGTGGGGCGTATGAAGTGGCTGGAGTTTTCGGTGGCCGATCTCGGCGTGGGCATTGCGCCTGACGTGCAGCAGCAACTCTTCAACCCCTTTTTTACCACCAAGGCCGAAGGCATGGGCCTGGGCCTGAGCCTGTGCCGCACCGTGGTGGAGCAGCACGGCGGCGCCCTGGTGTTTGAGCCCAATGTGCCGCAGGGCACGGTCTTCATTTTCACGCTGCCCAGCGGCGTGATGGACACCAGCGCTTGAAGTGCGCCTGGTATGTGCCTGATGCCCGCCTGATATCCTCATCCTATGCAACCTGTTATTGATGCGCTGGTGTATGTGGTGGACGACGACGCTGGCGTGCGTGACGCATTGGCCTGGCTGTTGCGCACGCGTCGCCTCAACAGTGAAACTTTCGACAGTGCTGAAGCCTTTCAGCAGCAGATGCAGCAGATGCACCAGACGCAGACCCAAGCGCCCCAGTCGCAACCCAGTTGTCTGCTGCTGGATGTGCGTATGCCGGGCTTGAACGGCCTGGCTTTGTTTGACTGGCTGGTGGAACGTGAGCTGCACCAGGCCATGCCGGTGATTTTTCTCACCGGCCATGCCGACGTGCCCACGGCGGTGGACGCCGTGAAGCGCGGCGCTTTTGATTTTTGTGAAAAACCGTTTTCTGACAATGCCCTGGTGGACCGCGTGGAACAAGCGCTGGCGCAGTCGCATGGCGTGATGGCTGCGCGTCGGCACAGCCAGTTGCTGCGTGTTCGGCAGAGCGAGTTGACCGAACGCGAGTGCGACGTGATGCGCCTGGTGGTGGAAGGGCTGCCCAACAAGCTGATTGCCGACCGCCTGGACATCAGCGTGCGCACGGTGGAGGTGCACCGGTCGCGTGTGTTTGAAAAGATGGAGGTCAAGTCGGCCGTGGAACTGGCCAACCTGTTGCGCAACATGGCGCCATGACGCCAGGTCGTATCAAGCCCGGTTTCAGACCTTGTCGTCTGGCGCCCTGGCCGGTGGTGTCGGCGTTACCGGTTCTTTTGACTGTTCCGGTTCTGCCGCGTCTGGGTTGGCCGGCAACTCACCCTTGTTCCGGCCCGAGAACATGGTCCACCAGACAATCAGCAGCAGCAGCGCTAACGCTCCGAATGCCTCCAGCACAAGTAAAACCATGAATAACACCCTCTGTAAATTGGCCAACGCCGTGATTGTAGGGACGCTGGTGGCGTGCAACAGCGCCCCGCAGGCGCTTACCCCCACGGCGACCCCCCTCAACGTGCCTGCCCGTGCCACACCGGCCTTGACTGGTACAACGGCCACTTCAGCGATTGCAGTAACTTCAGGCAGTCCAGGAACAGGGAGCGCCACGCCGCCTGCGACCGAGATGGCCAGTAGCCCTGCCGTTGCCGGGCCATTGCCGGCGTCTGTGTTGCAAGCCAAGAGCCAATGGGTGGCGGTCACTTGGGCCGATTTACCCGGTTTTGAAGACGACGCCCTGCACGAGGCCTGGAACGCCTGGCTCAAAAGTTGTGAACGCCCCGGCCCGGTGTTTGCGCCTTTGTGCCCCGACGTGCGGCGCCTGAGCATTGCCAGCGCAACCGAGCAGCGCGCCTGGCTGGTGGCGCGCCTGCAACCCTACCGTGTCGAGGCTTTGGGTGGCGGTGCCACGCCTGGCTTGCTCACCGGCTACTTCGAGCCGGTGATGGAGGCCTCGCGTCTGCCCACCGCGGCGTTTTCGGTGCCTCTGTACCAGACACCGGCTGCTTTAAGCCCGCGCCAGCCCTGGTTCACGCGCCAGGAAATGGAGACGCTGCCGGCGGCCAAAGCCGCTCTCAAAGGCCGAGAAATTGCCTACCTAGCCGACCCGATTGACGCCTTGATCCTGCAAATTCAGGGGTCGGGCCGCATGCGCATCACCCAGCCCGACGGCAGCCAAAAATGGGTGCGCCTGGCATTTGCCGGCTCCAACGAGCAGCCCTACAAGAGCGTGGGTCGCTGGCTGCTTGACCAGGGGGCGCTGCGCGACGCCTCCTGGCCGGGCATCAAGGCCTGGGCGGCGCAAAACCCCACGCGGGTCAACGACATGCTGTGGAGCAACCCGCGTACGGTTTTCTTTCGTGAAGAGGCGCTGGGTGGACTGGAGTCATCCTTCGGACCCAAAGGCGCGCAAGGCGTGGCCCTCACGCCGGGCCGCTCCATTGCGGTGGACCCCGGCAGCATTCCCTATGGCACACCGGTCTGGCTGGCATCGCGTGGGCCTGGCGCCAATCTGCAGAAATTGGTGCTGGCGCAAGACACGGGCAGTGCCATCGTGGGCGCCGTTCGTGCCGATTACTTTGCTGGCTGGAGCCCTGAGGCCGCCGAGCTCGCCGGGCGGCTCAAGCAGCCCTTGAGTTTGTGGGTGCTGTGGCCGCGCTAGAACCCGTGCGGCCGTCAACCCGCTAAACGTGAATGAAAATGGCCTTCAAAGCAATGGCGTACTTCGTGCCCAATCACCACATGGTTGGGGTTGGGGGTGGTGATGATGGTGCAGCGAGGGGTTTTTTTTGACCACGTGGCACAAGCCACGGCTTGCTGCCAACGTGGGTCACATGATCACGATGCTCAGTGGCTGGGCCGATCAGGCCCCTTGTGGGGCCTGGTAACTGCCCGGGTGTGGAGCCGCTGGGCTTGCGCCACTGCCAAGAGGGCTTGGTCGTAGCGTTAAATCGTACTCAGGCGAGTTTGAACAGAGACACCAGGTCTTTCACATCGGCCTTGGGGCGGTCGAGCTTGAGATGGTCCTTGATATGAATGAGGTGCGCTGCCATCAGCTTTTCAGCCAATTTGCCATCGGCTGACCGCATGGCCTGGATGATGCCGGCATGCTCATCGTCCCGGCAGTTGGTGATGCCGCTGTCACCGAACATGCCAATGATGAGAGAGGAGCGGGTGACCAGGTCTTTCACCATCTTGAGCATGACCTGGTTGTCTGCGGCCAGGGCCAGGCTGTTGTGAAACTGGCCGGACAGACGAATCGCTTCGCGCCGATTGCCCGCGTTGTGGGCGGCTGACTCCTTGATGAGGTGTTTCTCCAGGTTCTTGATGTCTGCGGCGGTGGCCCGTTGTGCGGCCAGATTGGCCAGCGGGGGCTCAAGGCTCAAGCGCGCTTCAAATATTTCTCGCGCTTGTTTGGCCGTGGGGCAGGCCACAAAAGCCCCCCGGTTGGGCTGCAGCTCGATAACTTCCCGACTGGCCAGTACGAGCAGGCTGCGCCGAATGCGCATACGGCCCACGCCAAAAGCTTCGCACAGGGCCGACTCCGACAGCTTGGTGCCTGGGGCGAGGCGCTGGTCAATGACGGCCTCGTAAATGCTGTCTACGACAAATTGCTCGCCGTCGTCGTCATTGGCGGTTTTAGATTTGACTGGCATGTTCTTTGCGGTTCACGATCTGTGGATCTTATTGTTAACAAAATTTGAGCGGCATGCTCGCAATTGGTGCGCCACCGCTTGTAGGCCGCTCAAAAAGGTGCAGCAATAGGTTTGCATATGTGACGATCAGATAATACTTTACCAAACATCGTTTTTTAAAAATTTGCGCAATCTAGGGAAAACATTGTTGACATGATTGTTAACGATATGCATGATCAGATCACCAACTCAACGGATCGGGTCATTGCGAGTTGGAACCAACAACGCGTAGTTCACAGGAGCATTTTGATGACGAAACGATATTTTTTGAAGACAACCGCAATGGCCGCCTTGGCCGCTTCCATGACGATGGGTGGGGTGGCTTATGCCGCCAATCCCGTTCTAAAGATTGGATTTGTAGGGGTGACATCGGGGCCTGCCGCCTCGTGGGGAATTTCTAACCAGCGTTCCATGGAGGCGCGCGCCGCCTGGATCAATGAAACCGGCGGTGTGAAAATCGGTGCCACTACCTACGACGTGAAGATCGTCGCCTTTGACGACCAGAAAGACCCCAAGCGGGCCATCGCTGGTATGGAAAAAATGGCGCAAGAGGGCATCCACTACGTGGTTGGCCCCAACGTTGACGACGGCGCCGCCGCCGTGCGCCCAGTGGCAGAGCAAAAGGGCATCATGTACTTCCCTTACGCTTTCCCCAAAGAGCTCTACAAAAAGCCCGCTTCCAATGCCATTCTGGGCATGGTGGCCAACTACCAGTCGGGCCCGGCCATCTACAAATACCTGATGAAGGAAAAGGGCGTCAAGACGGCTGCTTTCGTGGCCGCCAATGAGTCTGACCCTTTAAGCCAGCGTGACAGCGGCATGGCTGCAGCCAAGGCGCTCGGCATCAAGGTGGTGTCCGGTTCAGTGACCTTCCAGGTTGATGCGACAGACTTTTCACCCGTGCTCCTGCCTGTTCTGAAAACCAAACCTGACCTGCTGGTCTTGTCGGGTGTGGCGCCAGCGCAAGCACCGCAGCTGATTCGTTCGGCCCGTGAGATGGGCTTCAAGGGTGTTATCTCCACAGAGACAGCCCAGGACGCCAATGTGTTGAAAGAGGGCGCTGGCAAATTGGCCGACGGCTTTATCTCCGTGGGCGGTGCCTCCACCCCACAACTGGCCTCGCCAAAGATGAAAGAGTTTGTGGCGCGCTACACCAAAATGTTTGGCGAGTACAACGACGAGTCCAACACCAAGGTGTATGCCCTGGAATACATTCTGGAAACGCTCAAGGCCAATCCCAAGGGCATGGCTGACGTGAAAGAGTTCCAAAAGACGATGGACACGTTTGAGGCGCCTAACCCCTACATGGTGGGTAACGCCAAGCTGAAGTACGTGGGCATGACGTCCTTTGGCCAAAAGCGCCAGGTCTCCGTGCCGCTGGTGGTCAACGTCTACAAAGACGGCAAGTTTGAAACCTTGTTTGTGGCGCAGGTCGACTAAACGTCGCTTACTGGCCCAGGCGGCAGCGCAAAAGCGCTGCCGCCTTTAATGCTGAACGCTGAAAGCTGGACATGGAACAAGTCATTGCCAACGGGCTGTACTTGGGCGCGCAATACGCATTGATCGCCCTGGGACTGACCCTTATTTTTTCGTTGATGAATGTGCTCAATTTTGCGCACGGCCAGATGTATGTGCTGGGGGGGTTCATCACCTACACCGTGGTGGCGCAATTCGGCCTGCCTTTTCTGGTGGGTCTGTTTTGCTCGGCGGTGGTGTTGGCGGTGATCGGGGCGTTGGTCGAGCGCTTCCTGTTTCGGCCCGTCATTCGCAACTCCCGCCGCGAAGAAAGCACCATGTTGCTGGCAGCAGGCATTGCCTTTTTTCTCGATGCGGTGATCTTGCTCGTGTTTGGCGAGAAGCAGCGCGGCATTCCCAAAATTGTGGACGGTGTCTTCAATTGGGATTTTCTGATCGTGATGCCGTATGACCGCATCCTGGTGGGCTTGCTGGCCATTGGCATGATTTCGGTCTTTATCCTGTTCATGCAGTTTTCCAAGACCGGCCGCGCCATGCGTGCGCTGGCACAAGACAAGGTCGCCGCACGCTTGATGGGCGTGGATGTGGACCGCTATTCCATGATTGGCTTTGCGATGGGCGCCATGTTGGCCGGCCTGGTGGGCGGCCTGTTGGTCACCATCACCGGCATCAACCTGGGCATGGGGGGGCCGACCTCGATCAAGGCCTTCATGATGATCATGATTGGCGGTGCCGGCGTCATCTCCGGCGCCATTGCCGGAGGCTTCATTCTGGGCATGATGGAAAGCGTCGGCCTGACCGTGCTGGCCGCCTCGGGCGACATCACTTACCTGGTTATTTTTGCGTCCCTGATGGTTTTTCTGGCGATACGCCCGCAAGGCCTGATGGGCAAACCCTGGGGTTGATATGCTGACCAAGAAACACCTGGCAGCTGTTGCTGCCTTCTTGCTGGCCGTTTACCTCGGTATACCCGCCGCCATCAATTTCAGCGGACGGCTGGACTTGTACTACACCCTCACGGCAGTTGCGCTGCTGTCCATTGCTTCTGCGGGGGTCTGGCTCACGTTCTATATTGGGCGCATCAATATCGGGCAGGGCGCCTACGCGCTGGTCGGCGGCTATGTGTCAGCGCTGCTGGTCACGCAAATGGGCGTCAGCTTTTGGTGGTCATTGCCTTTGGCGGGCTTGTTTTGCGCCGCGCTGGCCGTGCTCATCGGGCTGCCCATTTTGCGACTGCGTGGCGTCTACTTTGCCATGGTCACGCTGGTCTTGACCGAGGTGGGTCGGCTGGCCGCCCTGGCGCTGCCTTTTACCAAGGGCGCCAAGGGCATCACCTCCATCCCTTTGCCGGGTGAACTCAATGTGCTGGGCTTGACGCTCATTCCTGATTTTGGGACCTTGGCCAACCCCAAGCTGGGGTTTTACTTCATGGCCGTCACCATGATGACCCTGGCCTACGCGGTGCTGTGGCGCATTGTCAATTCCCGCCTGGGTCACCTGTGCCGCTCCTTGCAGCAAAACGAGGAACTGGCGGCGTCCATTGGCGTCAATACAGCCTACTTGCGGGTGCTGGCCTATGCCATCTCCTCCTTCTTCGGGGGCATTGCGGGCGCCAGTTTTGTGGCCATCTCGCAGTCTCTCTACCCGTCCTCGTTTCAGGTGACTGACAGCGTGAACTTCATGCTGAACTGCTTCCTGGGCGGCCTGGGCTTCGTGTTCGGCCCGATGCTGGGCACCTTGCTGCTGTACTTCGGCTGGGACCTGCTGTTTGCCACCGGGCGCTTCCAGCTGCTCATTTACTCAAGCCTGATGATCGTCCTGATGCTGGTGTTGCCCAACGGCGTGCTGAGCTTGCTGGACCGCAAAGGAGCCCGCACATGAGCACCATTCTGGAGGTGCAAGGCGTCACCAAGCGTTTTGGCGGTCTGACGGCGGTGAACAACGTGTCGTTCTCCGTCAATGAAGGCGAAATTCTGTCGGTCATCGGCCCTAACGGTGCGGGCAAGTCCACGCTGTTCAAGCTCATCGCCTCGTTCTTGCCCACGACCAGCGGCGAAGTACTTTTTCGTGGTGAGCGCATCAGCAATTTGGCCCCGCACACCGTTGCCCGCAAAGGGGTGGTGCGAACCTTTCAGGAAACCACCATATTTCGATCCATGACGGTGCGTGAAAACATCATCGTCGCGCATCACCTGCGCTCCAAGGCCTCGCTGCTGGGGTTTTTTGTGGGCTCACGCCAGGCGGCACAAGACGAAGCCGAATTTGCCACTTCGGCCGACAGCATCATCGACTTTCTCGGCCTGGGTGCCATTCGCCATGAGCTGGCGTCCACCTTGCCGCAGGGTCACTTGCGGGCGCTGGGTATGGCCATTGGCCTGGCCACCCATCCCACGCTGTTGTTGCTGGACGAACCCTTCGCCGGCATGAACCACGACGAAACCATGCGCATGGTCGACCTGGTGCGCAGCCTGCGTGATGAACGCGGCGTGACCGTGCTGCTGGTAGAGCACGACATGCCCGCGGTGATGAAAATATCGGACCGCATTGTGGTCATCAATTTTGGTGAAAAAATTGCCGAGGGCACGCCCAGTGAAATCCAGAACAACGCCAAAGTCATTGAAGCCTATTTGGGCTCTGAAGACGCTGCCATTGGAATGTAGGCCATGAGCACCATGCTGAATTTTGAGAATGTCGAGCTGTACTACGACCATGTGTACGCGCTCAAAGGCGTATCCATTTCGTTGGCGCAAGGAGAGACAGTGGCCTTGATCGGTGCCAACGGCGCGGGCAAATCTTCCATCCTGCGCGCCATCACGGGTTTGGCGCCACTGCGCAGTGGGCAAATCCATTTCATGGGCGAACGGCTTGATGGCAAGCCCGCGGACGCCATTGTGAAGCTGGGCATTGCGATGGTGCCCGAGGGGCGCCGTGTCTTTCCCTTCATGTCGGTCAAGGACAACCTCTTGATGGGGGCCTTTACCCGCACCGACAAAGCCGACATTGCCCGCACGCTGGAGAGCATCCTGCAGCGTTTTCCTCGGCTGCGTGAACGCTATAGCCAACAGGCCGGCACGCTGTCGGGTGGCGAGCAGCAAATGATGGTGATTGGCAGAGCGCTGATGGCCAAGCCTCGCTTGCTGCTGCTCGACGAACCCAGCCTGGGCATTGCGCCCAAGCTGGTGCAAGACATTGCACGCGCCATCGTTGCCATTTCGCGCGACGAACAAGTCAGCGTGTTGCTGGTGGAGCAAAACAGCCGAATGGCCCTGTCCATCTCCAACCGCACCTATGCCCTGGCCACTGGCAAAGTGGTTTTGTCTGGCAATTCCAAAGACCTGATGGGCGACGACCGCATCAAGGCCGCCTACCTGGGAGGCGACCTGTAATGCGCTTATTGATTGTGAACCCCAACACCACCGCCAGCATGACCGAGAAGGTGGCCAAAGCCGCCCGCCGGGTGGCTGCGCCCGGTACAGAAATCATCGCTGTCACTTCAGCGCACGGCCCGGTTTCTATTGAAGGCTATTACGACGAAGCCCTGAGTTTGTCCGGGCTGTTGCAGGCCATTCGCCAGCACCCTGACCACGATGCCGTGGTGATTGCCTGCTTTGACGACACCGGCCTGGACGCCGCCCGTTGCTTGACCGACAAACCGGTGGTCGGCATTGGCGAGGCGGGCTACCGCATGGCGGCCATGTTGTCCAACCGCTTCTCGGTGGTCACCACCTTGGCGCGCTCGGTGCCGGCGCTGGAGCACAACCTGTTTCGCTACGGCATGAACCGCCAATGCGTGCGGGTACGGGCATCCGACGTGGCGGTGTTGGAGCTGGAAGACGCCAGTTCTGGCGCCATTGACAAAATCAAACACGAGATTGCCCAAGCCATTGCGCACGACCACGCCGAAGCCATTGTTCTGGGCTGCGCCGGCATGACCGAGTTGGTGGCGTCCATGCAAGAACACTTTCAGTTGCCCGTGCTCGATGGCGTGGCCTGCGCCGTTTCCTTGTGCGAGAGCATGGTCCGCCTGGGGCTGAAAACCTCCCGACGCGGTGGCTACGCCCCACCACCGTCGCACAAGCGCGAACTGTCGGGTCATTGAGGGTTAGGGCGCGTTCTTACAAGCCGAGTTGACGTCCCTTAACGCCCCTCACCCCCGTAAATGCCCCAAAGGCAGCGCACTGCTGGCTTTCACTTCGCCCAGGGAGAAGCTGGTGTGCAGGTCTTTTACATTGGGCAGGTTGATCAGCACTTCGCGGGCAAACTGGCTGAAGCTGTTGAGGTCTTGGCTCACCACTTGCAGCTCAAAGGTGCCGGTGCCGCTGATGTAGTGGCAGCTCACCACTTCAGGGATGGTGCGCAGGGCTTCTTCCAGCTTGGTCAGCACATCGCCGGTGTTGCGGTCGGCGTCCAAGCGCACAAAGGCCAGCACACCCAAACCTATTTTGTGGCGGTCGATTTCGGCGCGGTAGCCTTTGATGAAGCCGTTCTCTTCCAAGGCCCGCACACGGCGCCAGCAGGGCGCGGCGCTCAGGCCCACACGGTTGGCCAATTCGGCATTGCTCAAGCGGCCATCGGTTTGCAGTTCTTGCAGAATAGCCAAGTCAAATTTGTCTAGTGTTTCCATTTTTGGTGATTATCAGCAAGATTCTTTCTAAAGTCCGGGTATTTTAGGCAAAGAAAGCAAAGACATATCTGGGCGGCGCGCCTACACTTTGTTCGCAGACGTTCTTCAGCCATCCCTTGAAGCACGGCCTTGCCCCACCTAATCGCTTACCAAGCGTTTTACTGCCCGACACCGGAGACACAAAAAACATGAATGCACCGCTTCCCCCTCACATTCGCCAGGCGCTGGAAAGCGTGACGCTGGACGACAAATACGCGCTCGACCACGGGCGCGCTTTCATGAGCGGGGTACAGGCGCTGGTTCGGCTGCCCATGTTGCAGCGCGTGCGCGACGCGCAGGTGGGTAAAAACACGGCGGGTTTTATCAGCGGCTACCGCGGCTCGCCCTTGGGCGGCTATGACCAGGCGCTGGTCAAGGCCGAGAAGTACTTGAAGGCGCAGCACATCGTGTTCCAGCCTGGTGTGAATGAAGAGTTGGCGGCCACCGCTTTGTGGGGCACGCAGCAACTGGGGTTTGCGCCACCGGGCTCTAACAAGTTTGATGGTGTGTTTGGCATCTGGTACGGCAAAGGCCCGGGCGTAGACCGCTGCAGCGATGTCTTCAAGCACGCCAACATGGCGGGTACCACGCCCTGGGGTGGCGTGATAGCCGTGGCTGGCGACGACCACGTGGCCAAAAGCTCCACCGCCGTGCACCAGAGCGACCACATCTTCAAGGCCTGTGGCACGCCGGTGTTCTTTCCGGCCAGTGTGCAGGAGATTCTGGACCTGGGCGTGCATGCATTTGCCCTGAGCCGCTTCTCTGGCGTTTGGTCTGGCATGAAGACGATTCAGGAAATTGTCGAGTCCAGCGCCACCGCCGAGATCGACCCGAACCGCGTGCAGATCAAGCTCCCCACTGATTTTGAGATGCCGCCCGGCGGCCTGCACATTCGCTGGCCCGACCACGCGCTCGACCAGGAAGCCCGCCTGTTTCATTACAAGTGGTACGCCGCGCTGGCCTACATTCGCGCCAACCGGCTTAATTACAACGTGATCGAGGGCAAGAACGACCGCTTTGGCCTGATCGCTTCGGGCAAAGCCTTCAATGACACGCGCCAGGCCCTGAACGACCTGGGGCTGGATGTGGCCACCTGCCAGCGCCTGGGTATACGGCTGCACAAGGTCGGCGTGGTCTGGCCGCTGGAGGCGCAGCTCACGCGCGAGTTCGCCACTGGGCTGCAAGAAATTTTGGTGGTGGAAGAAAAACGCCAGGTCATTGAGTACCAGGTGAAAGAAGAGTTGTACAACTGGCGCTCTGACGTGCGGCCCAATGTGCTGGGCAAGTTCTCGGATGGCGAGGGCGAGGGCGGTTTCAGCGGGGGCGAATGGTCCATGTCCAACCCCACCGCCAACACCCTGCTGCGCGCCAATGCCGACCTGTCGCCCGCGCTGATTGCACGCGCCATTGCCCAGCGCCTGAAAAAGCTCGGGGTGGACGCCGATACGCAGGCCCGGCTCGACGCCCACCTGGCGATTCTGGACGCCAAGGAATCGGTCATGCAGGTGCTTGAAGTTCAGGCCGATCGGCAACCCTGGTTTTGCTCGGGCTGCCCGCACAACACCTCCACCAAAGTACCCGAGGGCTCGCGCGCCATGGCCGGCATTGGCTGCCACTTCATGACCATCTGGATGGACCGCGCCACGGTGGGCTTCACGCAAATGGGCGGCGAAGGCGTGCCCTGGGTGGGTCAGCAACCGTTCAGCCACGACCAGCACATGTTCGCCAACCTGGGCGACGGCACCTATTTCCACAGCGGCATGCTGGCCGTGCGCCAGAGCATTGCTGCGGGGGTCAACATCACCTACAAAATTCTCTACAACGACGCCGTCGCCATGACCGGTGGCCAGCAGGTGGGAGAGCGCCCTGAAGGCCACTCCGTGGTGCAAATTGCCCAGAGCATGCGTGCCGAAGGCGCGGTTCAAATCATTGTGGTGACCGACGAGCCGGATAAATACGAAGGGGTGCAACTGCCCGACGGCGTGGGGGTGCAGCACCGCGACGAGCTCGACCGTATTCAACGCGAGTTCCGTGAGATCAAAGGCACCACGGTCATCATTTACGACCAGACCTGCGCCACCGAGAAACGTCGCCGGCGCAAACGGGGCAGCCTGGTGGACCCGGCCAAGCGCGTGGTTATCAATGAGTTGGTGTGTGAAGGCTGTGGCGACTGCGGTGTGCAAAGCAACTGCCTGAGCGTGGAGCCGCTGGAGACTGCGTTGGGTCGCAAGCGCCAGATCAACCAAAGCACTTGCAACAAGGACTATTCCTGCACCAAGGGTTTTTGCCCCAGTTTTGTCACGGTAGAAGGCGGTCAGCTCAAGAAACAGGCCAAGGGCCAGAGCGTTTCGCCCCATGAACTTGGCGACTTGCCCGAACCGGTGCGCGCCCAGACCCACACCCAGGGGCAAGAGGCCTGGGGCATTGTGGTGGCTGGTGTGGGTGGCACGGGCGTCATCACCATTGGCCAGTTGTTGGGTGTGGCCGCGCACCTGGAAGGGCGCAGCGTGGTGACACAAGACGCCGGTGGCCTGGCGCAAAAAGGCGGCGCCACCTGGAGCCATGTGCTCATTGGCACCGGTCAGCAAGATATTTTGACCACCCGCGTCAGCATGGCGGCGGCCGACCTCATCATTGGCTGCGACCCCATCGTGACCGCTGCCAAGGAAACCCAGCTGCGCATACGCGCCGGGCGCACCCACTTGGCGCTCAATGCGCACGCCACGCCCACGGCGGCCTTCGTTAAAAACGCCGACTGGCAAAACCCGTCAGACCGCTGTGTGCAAGAGCTGCAGCAAGCCGTCGGGCCCGATGCCGTGGGTGCTTTCAATGCCGATGCCGCCGCCACCCAACTGATGGGCGACAGTATTTACACCAACCCCATGATGCTGGGGTACGCCTGGCAAAAAGGCTGGGTGCCACTGCTGCAGGATTCGCTGCTGCGGGCCATGGAACTCAATGCCGTGGCTGTGGCGCAGAACAAGGCCGCCTTTGCCTGGGGCCGGCGTGCCGCCGTGGAGGGCGCCGCCTTTGTGCAACGCCTGAACCCGGGCCAGGTGGTGCAATTCACCCCGCGCAACGCGCTTGACGACATGCTGCGTCAGCGCGTGGACTTTCTGACCGCCTACCAAAACGCCGCCTATGCCCAACGCTATGCCGCCTATGTGCAGCAAGTGCGCCAGGTGGACGAGGCCAGCGGCCACAAGCCCCTGGCCTTGACCGAGGCCGTAGCGCGCTACCTGTTCAAGCTGATGGCCTACAAAGACGAGTACGAAGTGGCGCGCCTGCACACCGACCCCGCCTTTCACGCCAAGATCAGCGCCATGTTTGAGGGTGACTACACGCTGCACTACCACCTGGCCCCACCGCTGCTGGCCCAAAAGAACGACAAGGGCGAGCTGCAAAAACGGCAGTTTGGCCCGGCCATGCTGACCGCGTTCCGGTTACTTAAGCAGTTGAAGTTTTTGCGCGGCACCGTTTTTGATGTGTTCGGCCTGACCGAGGAACGCCGCCAGGAGCGCGCCAGCATCGCTGACTACCGCGCCACCATGGACCTGGTGCTGGCCGCTTTGGCTGCAGACAGCAACCCCGCACGTTACGAGTTGGCCTTGCAGTTGGCGCGTATTCCGGAACAAATCAAGGGCTTTGGCCACGTGAAAGCGCGCAACCTCAAGACGGCGCAGCACAATCAGCGCCTCTTGCTGGCCCAATGGCGCGACCCGCAAGCCGCTGCCAAAGCGGCTTGAGTTAGCGCAAGGCGCAGGCCCGGGCGTGCACCGGGCCGCGTCAATGAGCGGGCCACTAGAGCGGGCCTCATGGCCCCGCATACAATGAAGAGTTGCCTTTTTTTGGTGCCTGCGGGTGCCCAAGTAGGCGCTCGGCCTTGTTTTAACAACCAATACTTCAGGAGTTGTCTATGTTTATTTCTTCCGCTTTTGCCCAAACCGTTCCCGCTGCTACTGCTGGTGGCGACATGCAGTCCTCCCTCATGAGCATGCTGCCCCTGGTGCTGATGTTTGTGGTGCTGTACTTCGTCATGATCCGCCCCCAGATGAAAAAGCAAAAAGAGCACCGCACCATGATTGACGCGCTGGCCAAGGGTGACGAAATCGTCACCGTGGGCGGCATTCTGGGCAAGGTCAGCAAGCTTGGCGACAATTACGTGACGCTTGAAATTGCAGCCAATGTAGAAGTGCAGATTCAGCGCAGCGCGGTTGTGCAGGTGTTGCCCAAGGGCAGCATCAAGTAATTTCAGCGCCCCACCTCACTCACTGCAGCAAGACACGCGATCATGAATCGTTACCCGATATGGAAGTACGCGATCATCCTGATCGCGCTGGCCGTGGGCGCCTTGTACGCCCTGCCCAATTTGTTTGGTGAATCCCCTGCCGTGCAGGTCTCTTCGGCCAAAGTGGCTTTCAAGGTGGACAGCAGCACGCTGGCCAAAGTGGAAGAAGCGCTCAAAGCCGCCGGCCTCACGCCCGACCAGGTCACGCTAGATAGCGGCTCCATCAAGGCCCGTTTCAGCAACACCGAGTCCCAGCTCAAGGCGAAAGATGCGATTCAGAAAACCCTGAATCCTGACCCCGCCAACCCGCCCTATGTGGTGGCCTTGAACCTGCTGTCGCGTTCGCCAGCCTGGCTCACCGCCTTGCGCGCCTCGCCCATGTACCTGGGCCTGGACTTGCGCGGCGGCGTGCACTTCATGCTGCAAGTGGACATGCAGGCGGCGTTGACCAAAAAAGTCGAATCGTTAGCCGGTGACATTCGCACCAGCCTGCGCGAGAAAAACGTGCGCCACAGCGGCATCAACCGCAGCGCCCAGACGATTGAAATTCGCTTCCGTGACCTGCAGGCGCTCAACGCGGCCAAGGTCGTCTTGCAAGACCAGTTCCCTGATCTGCAAAGTGTGGACGCACCCGACGGCACCGAGTTCAAGCTCACCGCCTCCATCAAGCCGGTGTCGGCCCGCTCCGTCCAAGACCAGGCCCTCAAGCAAAACATCACCACCTTGCACAACCGCATCAACGAACTCGGCGTGGCCGAGCCGGTGATTCAGCAGCAAGGGCTGGACCGCATCGTGGTGCAGCTGCCCGGCGTGCAGGACACCGCCAAGGCCAAAGACATTCTGGGGCGCACCGCCACGCTGGAAGTGCGCATGGTGGACGAGAGTTCTGAAGCCCGCGCTGCCGAGAGTGGCAGCGGTGTGGTGCCGTTTGGTTCGGAGCGCTTTTTGGAGCGCAACGCCCAACCCGTCATCGTCAAGAAGCAAGTCATTTTGACCGGCGACAACCTGACCGATGCCCAACCTGGCTTTGACAGCCAGACCCAGGAAGCCGTGGTCAACCTCACGCTTGACGCCAAGGGCGCCCGTATCTTCCGCGACGTCACACGTGAGAGCGTGGGCAAGCGCATGGCCATTGTGCTGTTTGAAAAAGGCAAGGGCGAAGTGGTGACCGCGCCGGTGATTCGCTCTGAAATCAGCGGCGGTCGGGTGCAAATTTCTGGCCGCATGACGCCCATGGAAGCCACCGACACCGCCTTGCTGCTGCGTGCTGGCTCGCTGGCGGCGCCCATGGAGATCATTGAAGAAACCACCATTGGCCCGAGCCTGGGTGCCGAGAACATTGCCAAAGGCTTCAACAGTGTGACCTGGGGCTTTGTAGCCGTGGCCGTCTTCATGTGCATGTACTACATGCTGTTTGGCGTGTTTTCCAGCGTCGCCCTGGGTTTCAACCTGCTGCTGCTGGTGGCCGTGCTGTCCATGCTGCAAGCCACCCTCACCTTGCCGGGTATGGCGGCGATGGCGCTGGTGCTGGGCATGGCGATTGACGCCAACGTGCTCATCAACGAACGCGTGCGCGAAGAGTTGCGCAACGGCGCCTCGCCGCAAGCGGCCATTCATGCCGGGTATGACCGCGCCTGGGCCACCATTCTGGACTCCAACGTCACCACCTTGATTGCCGGACTGGCGCTGCTGGCCTTTGGCTCGGGGCCGGTGCGCGGCTTTGCCGTGGTGCATTGCCTGGGCATCATGACCAGCATGTTCTCGGGGGTTTTCTTCTCGCGCGGTCTGGTGAACCTCTGGTACGGCCGCCAGAAAAAACTCAAGAGCGTTTCCATCGGAACGATTTGGCGCCCCGAGTCTGACGACACGGCCAAGCTGAACTAAGAAAGCGCAGCATCATGGAATTTTTCAAAATTAAGCGCGACATCCCGTTCATGAAGAACGCGATTGTGTTCAACGCGATCTCGCTCCTCACCTTTTTGGCGGCGGTCTTCTTCTTGTTCAGCCGCGGCTTGCACCTGTCGGTGGAATTCACCGGCGGCACGCTGATGGAGGTGAGCTACGCGCAACCGGCTGATCTGAACGCCGTGCGCAACACCGTGGCCAAGCTGGGTCTGACTGATGTGCAGGTGCAAAACTTTGGTACCGCGCGTGATGTGCTGATTCGCCTGCCGGCGAAAAAAGGCGTGAGCTCGGCCCAGCAAAGCGAGCAGGTCATGGGCGCCCTCAAGGCCTCAGATGCCACAGTCACCATGCGCCGCACCGAGTTTGTCGGCCCGCAAGTGGGTGACGAACTCGCCACCGACGGGCTCAAGGCTTTGGCCTGCGTGGTGGTGGGCATCATGCTGTACTTGGCGATCCGCTTTGAGTGGAAGTATGCCGTGGCCGCCATCATTGCCAACTTGCACGACGTGGTGATCATCCTGGGATTCTTTGCCTACTTCCAGTGGGAGTTTTCACTGCCGGTGCTGGCAGCCGTGCTGGCGGTGCTGGGTTATTCGGTCAACGAGTCGGTGGTTATTTTTGACCGGATCCGCGAGAACTTCCGCCGTTACCGCAAGATGAACACGGTGGAGATCATCGACAACGCCATCACCTCCACCATCAGCCGCACCATCATCACCCACGGCAGCACGCAGATCATGGTGTTGTCCATGCTGCTGTTTGGTGGCGCCACCCTGCATTACTTTGCCCTGGCGCTGACCATCGGCATTTTGTTCGGTATTTACTCCTCGGTGTTCGTCGCGGCCGCCATTGCCATGTGGCTCGGCATTAAACGCGAAGACCTGATCAAGTCAACCGGTAAAAAAGACGAAGACCCGAACGACCCCAACGCAGGCGCGACGGTGTAAGCCGACCCCTTCAGCCCAAGGCTAGGCCCGGATTATTCCGGGCTTTTTTTTGCCCATCGTTTGCTTAACTATGGCCTTTAACCTTGGTGCATAACCGTGCTACGAAATGATGCGTGTGGCCACAGTCGCAAGACTTGGAGAGTCGGGGGTCAGTGCGCTACGCTGTGACGCTGGCGCGTGTCGTCGCACAGCTCATCCACCACCAAGGCGTCGGCTTCTATGCCCAGACGCCAATACACCAGCAGCACGATGATCTTGAGGTCTTCAAGTGGGACCGGGTCGCCCGGCGCGGCCATGGCGCGGTCCATCACGATTTCGCGCAGGTGCGGCGGCAACACGCCGGAGTTCTCTAAAAAACAAACAAAGCCCAGGCTTTGAGGCCCCAGATGCTCGCGCTCGGCCACCGAGTAGACGCGCATGCTGTGGGCAGTTTGTGCCAGCGGCTCGGGCTGGCAAGCCGGCAGGGTGGTGAAGCGAATCTGGTCGCTGTCCAGGTTTTGGGTGGCCAGGTTCAGGTCATTGAGCCAGGCCAGGGCGTTGTGAATCTCTTCGGATTCAAAGCCCACGGCGCTGAGTTTGCGTTCCAGATGGGCGCGTTCTGGGCAACCATCGCCCGGCCAGTAATTTTCGTAAACAAAAGCGAGGACTTCAAACATGAACCCAATATAGCGTAATTAATGGGGGGCAACGGGTGGACTTGGCGCAAATGCACAAGGCTTCAAGTCGGTGAAGCAAGCCGCTGAAATAAACCGCCGGGCAGACGTGCCACGTGGCCGTCCAACTCCAGTCCCAGCAGCTGCGCCTGCAGGCTGGCGGCGTCCAGGCCGCAGCGGGCTTGCAGGGCGTCCAGGCCCACGGGGTCAAAGCCCAGCGCGTGCAGCAAGCCACTCTCGGCGACCGACCGGCCACCCATCCCAACCATCCCACCTGTCTCACCTGTCTCAGGCGCTTCGGTTTCATCGTGGACTGCCAAGTATTCCAGCTTGAGCTCTTCAAGCACGTCTTGCGCCGATTCCACCAGCTTGGCGCCCTGGCGAATCAGGGCGTGGCAGCCGCGCGACTGCGTGGTGTGGATGGAGCCTGGAATGGCAAACACCTCTTTGCCCTGTTCGGCCGTCAGTCGCGCGGTAATCAGTGAGCCGGACTGGAGCGCCGCCTCCACCACCAGCGTGCCCTGCGCCAGTCCTGCAATCAAGCGGTTGCGTTTGGGAAAGTTGGACGGCAGCGGCGGCGTACCCAGCAGGTATTCGCTCACCAGCAGGCCGCGTTGCGCAATGCGGTGCGCCAGCTCGCGGTGCTTGGCCGGGTACACGCGGTCCAGCCCGGTACCCACCACGGCCACCGTGGCGACGGTGGTCACCGTGGCCAATGCGCCGTCTGCTGGCATGCCTTCCAGCGCGCCTTCATGTGCGGCCCCGTCCACGCCCAGTGCCAGGCCCGACACGATAGTCAGGCCGGCTTGTGCCAGCGCCTTGGCAAAATGCCGGGCGTTGGCGGCCCCTTGTGGCGTGGGGTTACGGCTGCCGACCACGGCCAGGCTGCGCGCCAGGCTGTCTGGCCCCAAGCCAGGCACCCCCAGCGTGAACAGCATCAAGGGGGGGTCTTCCATGTTCAACAGCCCAGCCGGGTACAGTGGGTCGCCCAGCGTCAACAAGCGGCGTGGGGCGCCTTCAGGCCCGGTTTCGTTGAGCCAGCGCCAGGTGCGTTCGAGTTGTTCGGCCAGTTCGGGCGGCGGCGTCAGCAGGCCCTTGACCTGTTTGGGGCTGGCCAGTTGCGCCAGCGCAGATTCGGCTTGCTCAAAAATAGCCCCCGGCAGGCCGCAGGCGGCCAACAGTTCACGCGCTTTGTCATTGCCCACGCCAGGCGTGAGGGCCAGGCGCAGCCAGGCGGACAGTTCTTCATAGGTCATAGCCATCCCTCTTTAACGTGGGTTGACCAGGTGGTCGCCCACGCGCACCCGGTGGGTGGTGTTGAGCACCAGCGCATAAGCAATTTTCTCGAAGGTGCGAAACACCATGAGCAGCCCATTGCGCTCGTCGGGCAGCTGGAGCTGGGGCTGTTGGGGGTCGGTTTTGTCGATGATTTTTTCGCCCTGGCTCAGAATGGCCAGCACATGGCCCTCCTCCAGTTGCTCGCGCCAACCGCGGTTCACGGTGACCACCTGGTTTTGCCCGGCGTTGACCACCGCACTGCCGTGGATGGACACCACACGGGCGTCTACTGCTTGCTGTGGCGCGTGCGGCCGGTACGCCATGAATTCGCGCGCGGGCAGGGGCAGCAGGCGGTCGCCCACGCGAATCTCTTCTTGAGCGCTCACGATATCGAGCGTGGCGGGTTGCGTGGTTTCGCGCCGGCTCAAGCGCGCCAGGCCAATGTACTGCGCCTCATGGCCCAGCAATTCGCCGCTGAGGGGGTCGCTCAGTACGCGGGTGCTGCGCATCACACGCATCAAGGGCGCGTCCTGCTGCGCCGGCCAAGTCAACGTGCCGGGCAGGCTGCTGCGGGCGTAAGCCCGGTCGCCGGTGCCGAGCAAGACCCGGCCTTCAGGGGTGGCCACGATGCGCGCTGCTGCTTGCAGCTCGGCTTCATCCAGAATGACCGATTGCGTCAGGAAGGGTTCAATCACCTGGTTGGGCAGGGGTGTCAAGCGCTTGTCGGGAAGGGTCTGCACGCGCACGCGTGGTGAGAGTCGCACCGTGGGCGTGGGGTCTGGCGTGGGCACAGGGGCAAGCACCTCGGGGAGCAACCGCCCCGAGGTTTGGGCCAGGCTGGGCACACAGGGCGCCAGCAACAGGGCCGTGACTAGCAGACGGCGCCAACCGGCCGGCTGGGGTATGAAACGGCGGCGCCAGAACGACGCCTTGCGGTGTGACATGAACTTCCCCCTGAAGCGTTATCCAAGACCGCAGGCAGTCTTGCAACACTGTTTATTGATGCACCTAATATCGCACAATTTCAGGTTCTGACCCAGCCTCAAGCGTGGTCGGAAACCCCGTGGCGCAGGCCGTTTGAAAAATTGGCGAAAATACGGCATTCCTGAAGATCATTCCATGGCCCTACTTTCCATACTCTGTTTCCCCGATCCCAAGCTCAACCAGGTGGCGCGCCCCATCGCTGCGGTTGACGCACGTATTCGAACCCTCATTGCCGACATGCTGGAGACCATGTACGACGCCAAAGGCATTGGCCTGGCCGCCACGCAGGTGGACATGCATGAGCGCCTGATCGTGATTGACGTGTCTGAAGAGCGTGACGAACCCTTGGTGCTGATCAACCCCGAGCTGGTCTGGACCAGCGCCGAGACCCACCTGAATGAAGAAGGCTGTCTCTCGGTGCCCGGTGTTTATGACGGTGTGAAGCGCTTTGATGCGGTCAAGGTCAAAGCGCTTGACGCCCACGGCAAGTCGCAGCTGATTGAAGCCGACGGCCTGCTCTCGGTCTGCATCCAGCACGAGATGGACCACCTGATGGGCAAGGTATTTGTGGAATACCTGTCGCCCCTGAAACGCAACCGCATCAAAACCAAAATGCTCAAAGTCCAGCGCGAGGACCGCGCTTGAGGCTTATCTTTGCGGGCACGCCAGAGTTTGCCCGCGTGGCGCTGGCGCAGCTCCATGCGGCGGGCCATGACATCGTGCTGGTGCTGACCCAACCCGATAGACCAGCCGGGCGCGGCCTGAAATTGCAGCCCTCGGCCGTCAAACAATTTGCCCTGGACCACAGCCTGAGCCTGGCGCAGCCGCGCAGCTTGCGGCTGGACGGCAAATTCCCCGAAGACGCCCAAGACGCCCGCGAAGCCATTGCCACCGCGCAAGCCGATGCCATGGTGGTGGCGGCCTATGGGCTGATCTTGCCGCAGTGGGTGCTGGACGCTCCCCGTCTCCACTGCTTCAACATCCACGCCTCGCTGTTGCCACGCTGGCGCGGTGCGGCGCCGATTCACCGCGCCATTGAAGCCGGGGATACCCAGACCGGCATCACCATCATGCAGATGGACGCTGGGCTGGACACCGGTGACATGCTGCTGGTTGAACAACTCCCCATCAGCGAACACGCCACCACCGCCAGCCTGCATGACGCGCTGGCCCATCTGGGCGGCCAACTGATGGTTCAGGCGCTGGAGCTGGCGCAACACGGTCGCTTGCAACCGCGCCCGCAAACCGACGAGGGCGTTTGCTACGCGCACAAGATCGAGAAGCACGAGGCGGCCATTGACTGGGCGCTCGACGCCCGGGCGATCAGCCGGCGCGTGCGCGCTTTCAACCCCTTTCCCGGCGCCAGCGCTGTGATCGCCGGCGAGACCCTCAAAGTCTGGGGCGCCGAGCCACGGCATGCGCCTGCGCAGAGCATCACCCCGCCCGGCCAAATTCTGGCGGTCACGGCCGACGGCATAGACGTGCAGGCTGGCGGGTCGGTCTTGACGCTGACCGAGTTGCAGCGCCCCGGCGGCAAACGCCTGCGCGTGGCCGACTTTGTGCGCGGCTTCGAGCTGCGCCCGGGCATGGCGTTTGAGCCAGGGGCGGCCTGATGTTTTTGTCACGCCAGTACCAACGCCACCCCGAGTTTCGTCTGGGCATGTTGCAAATGATGGACGCTGCCCCGGGTATTGCCGCCTGGGGCCTGATGACCGGCGTGGCCATGGTCAAGTCGGGGCTCAGCACCTTTGAGGCCTTGATGATGAGCCTGTTGGTGTTTGCGGGCAGCGCGCAACTCGCTGCCGTGCCGCTGATCACGGCGGGCGCGCCCATGTGGGTGATTTTGGCCACCGCGGTGTGCGTCAACCTGCGCTTCGTGGTGTTCAGCGCCCACTTGCGGCCTTATTTGATGCACCTGCCCTTGGGGCAGCGGCTGGTGAGCGGCTATTTCATGGGTGACCTGACCTATGTGCTGTTCGTTAAGCGCTTTCCCGAGCCGGGTGCCGATGCGGTCCAGCGCCACACCCAGCAGGCCTACCTGGCGGGGAACTCCCTGGTCAACTGGTTGTCCTGGACGGTGTTCAGCGTGCTGGGGGTGGTGATGGCCAACTTCATTCCCACCACGTGGGGCCTGGGTTTTGCCGGCATTCTGGCCCTGCTGGGCATTTTGTGCTCGCTGGCCAGCAACCGGCTTCGCGTGTTGTCGGCGGGCGTTGCCGGGGCGGCTGCGGTGGCAGCGTTTGCCTTGCCGCTCAAGCTCAATATTTTGGTGGCCATTGCTGCCGCCGTGGCCATGTGCCTGATCATCGAAGAAATGCCCTTGCCCAGGCGCGCTCCGTCATGAATGCCGGCTTTGATTTCTGGACACCGCTCATCATCGTCTGCATGGCGGGGGTGACCATCATCACCCGCTCCTTCTTCTTTATCTCCAGCAAGCCCTGGACGCTGCCACGCTGGGCGCAGCGCGGGCTGCAATACGCGCCCATCGCCGCGCTGGCTGCGGTCATCGTGCCGGAGATGGTCATGACGCAGGGCCAGCTCATCAGTACCTGGCACGATGCCCGTCTGTTTGCCGTCGTGGCCGGCGTCGCCTGGTATACCTGGCGCAAGGGTGTCGGGCAGGTGGTGCTGAGCACCATTGTGGTCGGCATGGCGGTGTATTTGCCACTGCATCTGGGGCTGGGCTGGTAGCCTGCGGCGCGGCAAAGGCCGCTCCTACAATCTGCGCCAGTTATTCATTCACCCACAGGAACGCTTCCTATGAACGTCATTCGCTTCTCTGATTTGTGCGCCAACGGCTCGGCCAAAGGCCAACGCGTGTTCATCCGCGCCGACCTCAACGTGCCGCAAGACGCGGCCGGCCACATCACCGAGGACACCCGCATCCGCGCCTCTATTCCTTGCATTCAGATGGCGCTGGACGCGGGCGCTGCCGTGATGGTCACCTCGCACCTGGGCCGCCCCACCGAAGGCGCCTTCAAACCAGCCGACTCGCTGGCCCCCGTGGCGCAGCGTCTGGGCGAGCTGATGGGCCGCAAGGTGCCGGTGCTGGCCGATTGGGTGGGTGGTGTGCAAGTGCAACCGGGCGAGCTGGTGATGCTGGAGAACTGCCGCGTCAACCCGGGCGAGAAAAAAAACAACGAAGCATTGGCCCGACAAATGGCCGCGCTGTGCGACATCTTTGTGCACGATGCCTTTGGCACCGCACACCGTGCCGAGGCCTCCACCTACGGCATTGCCCAGTTTGCCAAGGTGGCTTGCGCCGGCCCCTTGCTGGCGGCCGAAATGGACGCCATCAGCAAGGCCCTGGCCTCGCCCAAACGGCCCTTGGTGGCCATTGTGGCGGGCTCCAAAGTCAGCACCAAGCTCACCATTTTGAAGAGCCTGGCGTACAACGTGGACCAGCTCATTGTGGGCGGCGGCATTGCCAACACCTTCATGCTGGCCGCCGGTCTGAAGATTGGCAAAAGCCTGGCTGAACCCGATTTATTGGCCGAGGCCAAAGCCGTGATTGAGATCATGAAAGCGCGCGGCGCCGACGTGCCAATTCCTACCGATGTGGTGTGCGCCAAAACCTTTGCCGCCGATGCCGTGGCCACGGTGAAACGGGCCACTGAAGTCGCAGATGACGATTTGATTTTGGACATTGGCCCAGAGACTGCCGCCGCCTTGGCCGCGCAGCTCAAAAAGGCCGGCACCATCGTCTGGAACGGCCCCGTGGGCGTGTTTGAATTTGCCGCGTTTGAGAACGGCACCCGGGTGATTGCCCAGGCCATTGCCGAGTCCAGCGCCTTCAGCATTGCCGGCGGTGGCGACACCTTGGCCGCCATTGCCAAGTACGGCATCGAGCAGCAAGTGGGGTACATCTCGACCGGCGGCGGCGCTTTCCTGGAAGTGCTGGAAGGCAAAACCTTGCCCGCCTTCGACATTCTGACGCGCCGCGCTGCCGGTTAAAACCGGACGCGGCCTCACTCGTAGCGTTTACCCTGCGCCATCAGTTCGGTGGTGCCAATGACGTCATTGAGGCCATCAAAGTCCAGCATCTTCGACTGCCAGGGGGCGGTGGTCTGGTGCTGGTGCAGGCTGGCGTAATACGCTTGCAGGGTGTGCGCCACAGCGCGCGCCGTGCCGCCCGGAAAAATCACGATTCGAAAGCCGCGCGCTTGCAACTCGGCGGCGCTTTGCACCGGCGTTTTGCCGCCCTCCACCATATTGGCCAGCAGGGGAATGCGCTGGCCAAAGCGGCGGCAGGCCGCATCCATTTGCTCGGGCGTGCGCAGGGCTTCAATGAACAGGGCGTCCACGCCACATTCCAGGTAGCGTTCGGCACGGTCCAGTGCGGCGTCCAGGCCCTCAATTGCCAGCGCGTCGGTGCGCGCCAGAATGAGCGTGTCTTGCGAGGTGCGCGCATCCAGCGCGGCCTTGAGCTTGCCGCACATCTCGCCAACAGGAATCACGCTCTTGCCGTCCAAGTGGCCGCATCGTTTGGGAAAGGTTTGGTCTTCGAGTTGCAGCATGGCCGCCCCCGAACGCTCAAACAGCTTCACGGTACGCATGGTGTTGAGCGCGTTGCCAAAGCCGGTATCGGCATCGGTGATCACCGGCAGGTTCACCCGCTCGGTGATGCGTGCCAGCGTGTCGGCCACCTCGGTGGCGGTGGTCAAGCCAATGTCGGAGCGGCCCAGCCGGGTGTAGGCAATCGAGGCACCTGACAGGTACAGCGCCTCAAAACCGGCTTGCTCGGCGATCAGCGCAGTGAGTGCGTCGTACACGCCGGGCGCGAGCACCGCTTGCGGCTGTTGCAGCCGCTGCTTGAAAGTTGAATGCATAAAACCTTGGGGTCTTGTGGAGAGAATCAAAAAAATCGACCGTACCACGCTAGGCCGCCGGCTGCAACTGTGCCGCCAGGGTGCCCGCCGCTACCCAGCCGCCGCCCAGGGCGCTGAGCAGGCCGTTGCCCGATAAATAGCCCCAGACGGCGTTGCCCGAAACACCGCGCGCGGCACCCCCCGCAGCCAGCAGGTTGGGCAGGGGTGTGCCGTCTTCTTTGAGGACGCGGCAGTGCGCATCAATAGCCAGGCCACCTTGCGTGTGAAACAGGGCGCCGGTCACCTTGACGGCGAAATAAGGGGCGCTTAAGGCGCGCTTGAAGCAGCGGCCAAACGCGTCGGTCTGGCCGGCTTGCACGCCTGCCAGGGTTTGATTCAGCGTGTCTGGCTTGCAGCCTATCAGTTGCGCCAGCGCCGCCGCATCGGGCGCCTGCTTGAGCGCCCCGGCTTTTTCTGCCTCGACAAAATCGGGGAAGGTGCGGGCCATGGCCAGCAGCGGGGTATCCAGAATGTTCCAGGCCACGCCGCCGGGTTGCGCCAGCACGTGCACGGCGGCCTCCGAGTAGCCCTGGGTTTCGTCGTGAAAGCGTTCGCCCTCGGCATTGATCTGCACACCGCCTTCCATCATCATGGCCCAGCTCATCAGCGCACCCTGTGGAATAGCCCAGGAGCCGTGACCCTGGTAGCCGCCCAGGTCGGCCAGCCCGGCCTGGAGTTGACGCCCCCAGACGATGGCGCTGCCGTCGTTGCCGGTATGGCCGGCAAAGGTGGCGTGGCGCATGGCGGGCAGCAGGTCGTTGACCATCTCGGGGTTGCCGCCAAAGCCATTGCAGGCCAGCAGCAAGGCGTCGCAGGTCAGGTATTCCAGGCTGCCGTCCGGGCGCTCGAAGCCCAGGCCCAGCACCTGGTCGGCGGCGTTGACCCAGAGTTCACGGACCAGCGCTTCGGTCACGATATCGGCGCCAGCGGCTTGCGCGGCACGCTCCAGCGCCGCCATCAGCGCAGCGCCGGTGCGCTCGGGCACGGCGTGCATGCGGCGCACCCGGTGGCCGGGGTACAAAAAGCCGTCCAGCACTTCAAAGGTGATGCCGTGGCGCGCTTCCAGCGCATCAATCGCCTGCGTGACGGCCTCGGTATAAGCGCTCACCAAATGGGGCGCGGCGTCGCCATGGGCTTTGGCCTGCACGTCTTGCGCAAACAAGCTGCTGTCATCTTCAATGCCCAAAGACTTTTGCAGGCGCGTACCGGCTGCCGGGATAAAGCCTGACGACAAGGCGGTGGAGCCGCTGGGGCTGGCATCGCGCTCCAGCAGCACGCAGGCCACACCGGCATCGCGCAGGCGAATAGCCGCGCTCAGACCGCAGGCGCCTGCGCCCACGATGGCCACTTGAACATGCAGCGCCTGTTCCTGCGGCGGGGGCTGTTCGCTGCGCACGATACGGATCGGGTTCATGTGGTTTTTCCCAACTTTTTTCTGAGTTGATTCATCAAGCCGCCCGCTGCCACCATGTCCAGCAAAAACGCTGGGATAGGCTCACAGGGCAGGCGTTGGCCGTTGGCGCGCGTGAGGGTGAGCGAGGCCAGGTCAAGGTCTAGCAGCTCGCCGTCTGCCAGCGTGGGCGCTTCGGCAACAGTGAGCAGCAGCAAACCCAAATTGAAGGCGTTTCTGAAGTACAGGCCGCCGAAGGAGGGCGCAATCACGGCGCGTATGCCGAGATGTACCAGCGCGGCAGCGGCTTGCTCGCGCGAGGAGCCAATGCCAAAGTTCGGGCCCGCCACCAGCACATCGCCTGCGCGCACTTGCGTCGCAAATTCGGGGCGCACGGCTTCCAGGCAATGCGGCGCAATGCCTTCAATCCCGAGTTTCATATAAGCCCCTGGAGCCAGCGCATCGGTGTCGATGTCGGCGCCCACCTTCCAGACTTTGTGCGTGCTCATGCCAGTAGCTCCCGGGGGTCGCTGATGCTGCCGCGCAGGGCCGAAGCGGCTACCGTGTAAGGCGATGCCAGGTAGACCTGCGCGGTGCTCGAACCCATGCGGCCTTTGAAATTTCGCGCGGTGGTGGCAATGACGTTGGCACCATCGGGAATGCTGCCGCCATAACCGGAGCAGGCGCCGCACGAGGTGGGCAGCACATCGGCCCCGGCCTGGCGCAGCACATCCATGATGCCTTCGGTTTGCGCCGCCTGCATGTCTTGCAGGCTGGCGGGCGCCACCATCAGGCGCACGCCGTGGGCCACGCGCTGGCCTTTCAGCACGAGGGCGGCTGCGCGCAGGTCGTCTAGCTTGGCGCCGGTGCAGGCGCCGATGTAGGCCACATCGACCCGGGTGTTGGCCAAAGCCTGCACCGGGTGCGTGTTGGACGGGCTGTGCGGAGCGGCCACTTGCGGGGCCAGTGTGGCGGCATCAAAGTCGTAGGTGGTGCAGGGGGCCTGGGCATCGGTCTGCCAATAGGAGGCATCGGCGGCGTCGGCTGGCATGGCAACGCCAGCGGCTTGCAGCCAGTCGTGGGTAATGGCATCGGGTGCAATCAGGCCGGCTTGTGCGCCCATTTCGGCGCTCATGTTAGACAGCGTCATGCGCTCCTGCATGGACAGGGCTTGCACTGCCGTGCCGCAAAACTCCACCGCCTGGTACTGGCCCCCGTTCATGCCGAACTGGCCAATCATGTGCAGCATCATGTCCTTGGCCATAACACCTGGCGCCAAGCGGTTTTTCCAGGCCATGCGCAGGGTTTGCGGCACGCGCACCCACAGTTCGCCAGTCACCATGACACCGAGCATCTCCGTGCTGCCAATGCCAAACATATAGGCGCCAAAGGCGCCGCCGGTGGGCGAATGCGAATCGCCCCCCACGCAAAACATGCCGGGTCGGATATGGCCTTTTTGCGGCAGCACCACGTGGCAAATGCCAATGCTGTCGTAGACATGCGGTAGTTGTTGCTCGCGTGCCCAGTCGCGCGCAATGCGCACGATGCGCCGCGAGTCGTCGTCTTGCTCGGGGACGTAGTGGTCCATCACCAGCACCACCTTGGACTTGTCCCAGATGCTGGCGCCCAGCGATTCGAGCATGGGCTTGAGCCGGCGCGGGCCGGAGGAGTCGTGAAACATGGCCAGGTCAACCTTGCAGTTCACGATTTCTCCGGGCTCAACATGGGCCATACCGGCCGCCTGAGCAATGAGTTTTTGCGCCAGCGTACGCGCTGGCAACGAGGTGTGTGTCATGCGAGTTTTTGGTAGTGGACGGTGGCGGTGATGGGGTTCGTGGCGGCTGGCATGTCAGCGCGCCAGGTTCTCTTTGACAGAAATGCGGGCGTCAATGCTGCCGACCTGGGACACCTCCATCTGGTACTCGTAGCGGTCGGGTCGGTACAGACCGTTGAGCCATTGCACAGGGCGGTTCTGGGTGTCGTACACCACTCGATGCACCGACAGCAAGGCGGTACCCACCGGCACTTCCAGCTCAGCGGCGACCAGGGCGTCTGCTTGACGCGCCGACACGGTTTGACGGGCACGGCCCAGCTCGATACCCGACTCTTCCAGCAGCCGCAGAATCGGTTTTAGCGTCAGATCGGCACGGCTGAAGCTGCTGGCCAGCGCTTCGGGAATGTAGGTGGTGATGTGAGACACCGGGCCTTCTGTGGCGCTGCGTCGGCGCACCGCTTTCTTCACCTTGGCGCCCACGGGAATTTGCAAGGCTTCGGCCACGCTGGGCGAGGCGCCCACCGTGCGCCACTCCAGCACCTTCACCGACGTCTGCAAACTGGTGCTGACAATGTTTTCCAGCAGGCCCGTCAGCCGTGTGGCAGACGCCTTGGCCTGGCTGCTGGCTAGGCCCGCGCTCAAGGATTGCTTGGTCGGTGCCGGGCGTGTACCGCGGCCAGCCTCGCGAATGATCAGTCCTTCGGCGGCCAGTTGCTCCAAGGCCCGACGGACCGTGACGCGGCCCACGCCAAACTGTTTGCTCAGCACCACCTCGGCTTGCAAGCCTTCCGCAAAGCGGCCTTCTTGCAGTTGTTCGCGCAGCACCAGGTAAATCTGATGGTATTTGGGTAAAGGGAGGGTCAGGACCATAAGAAAACGGTTAATGAACGGGTGCAAAGGAGACGTTTTGGGTCTCAATGGTGAAGATGTCTTCCAGGGGCGCGGCCTGCATCACGTGGTAAAGCACAAAGCGGTAGGCCGCGTTGGCGTCGAGTTCACTGGGGGTGAATGCAAACGCCAGGTTGCCCGCTGTGCACAACCTGCCGGGGTAAGAAAAGTGCAGCAAGTTTTGCTTGAACACACTGGCCACCGTGCGCGCCAGGTCGGCATCGGGGGCGATGAATTCAAGTACCAAGCCCGCTTCATGGCGGCTGTGCTGCGCCTGCGCCAGGGTGCGCACCGCGCCTTGGCCGTAGACATGGGGAAACAGCGTCCAGTCGCCCGGGACCAACTGTCGCACCTTGCGCTCTACGGTGTGCAGCGCCAGCGGCAGTTGCTCAATCATGAAGGGGTCAGCCACACCGGCGACCAGCACGGCGCGGGCGCCCACATAGGCGGCGCCTTCTATCTTCAGCGTGGGCTGGTCGCGCGGCACAAACCGGGCGCCGCTGACCTGCGTGCGGTGCGCATCGAGCGCCGTGTAACAGGCCTCCTGCAGATAAAGGGTGCCACTGGGTTCTTGCACTTCAAACGGGTCGCTTTGTTCGTACAGCGCGTGTGCGGCAACCGAGGCGGGGGTGGCATGCAAGTCCGGGTTCATGCTCTCCAGGCTGAAGTTATCCATAGTCAACTCGGCCAACATGGCATCACGCCCACCCGGACGGCAGCACAGAGATGTGCATTCAATGATCTTGGCCATGTGCAAGGCCAGGGCGCTGGGGTAGCCCAGCATTTCGGGCAGGGTGGCAAAGATGGCGGTGTCGCAGGCACGCCCGGCAATCAGAACATCGGGCCCGGTGGCCAGGGCGCGGCGCAGGGTTTCGGTGCCGCACTGGCCCACGATGTGGGTGCAGCTCAGAATGTCCGCCTCGGTGGGCTCGGTCATGGGGCCAATCGGGTGGAGCATGCCGGCTTGTTGCGCATTGACCACCAGGACATCAGACACATCGCTGCTGACCGTGCACAAGCGAAAGCTCAAGCCATGCGCACGGGCAATTTCCAGCACGATGGCCACGGTGGCGTCGAGGTGCGGTTGTGCCCCGGCCGTGCCAGCGCTGCCAATGATGAGTGGAATATGGGCTTGGCGTGCTGCCAGCAGCACCAGCGTGAGGTCGCGGTGGACCATGCTGGCGGGCGCCGCCATTTCGCCTGAGCCCAGGTAATACGGGCCGGGGTCGATCGAGCCCATGTCACAGCCCATGAAATGCGGCCGACGTTCCATACCGCGCGCCAGCGCTTCGGCAGGAATGCCATAGCCCAGCTGGCCCGAGGCCGACAGCACCCGCAGCGCCTCCAGCCCGGGGCGGTGGCTGTGCAGCAGATGCTCAGTAGCGCTCATGCTGGTCATGCTGGTCATGGCACGATGTCCAACAAAGGCGCATGTTGTTGGGCGCCATACACATCGCCGTCGCCCGGCGTGCCCGCACACAGGCGCCGGGGCATGGAAAATTTGATCGCCAGCAGGCTGGGCAACAGGTAGCGCTGCACCTGCTCGGCGGGCAGTTGGTAGCGCTCGGCCACGGCGGCGCACGACAGGCGGGGGCTGTGCTGCGCCAGGTTGTAGGCGGCGCTGTCCTTGAAAAAAATATCCACCGTGAGCTGCGTGGGGCCAGCGTTTTTGCTGCGCACCACATCAGCCAGGGCGGACAAGGGGAGACCAGTCATGGCAAGTACCGGCCTTGTGCTTAGCGGGCTGTGAAGCCGCCGTCGGCGCACACCACCTGGCCGGTGATGAAGGAGGCGCGGCGTGACAAGAGGAAGCTCACCAGCTCGCCGATTTCTTCAGGCTGGCCCAGACGGCCCATGGGAATGCTTTGCAGCATGGCCGCCAAGGCCAACGGATCAGCCATGTTGCTGGCCACCATGGCGGTCTCGACCGGGCCGGGGCCAATGGCGTTGATGCGAATGCCCTGCTCGGCCCATTCCAGCGCGAGCGACTTGACCATGCCGTTGAGCCCGGCTTTGGAGGCAGCATAAGCCGCCCCGCGCGCGTGCCCTACCAAGCCAATCTGGCTGGTGATGACGGCCACGCTGGCATCCGGGGCCGTGTGTTTGCGCATATGGGCAATGGCCGCGCGCACCAGTACAAAGGTGGCCGTCAGGTTGAGGTCCAGGGTGGCACGCCACTCCTCAAGCGTGGTGTCGTCCGACCCTTTTTTGAAGAAAATTCCGGCGCAGCAAACCAGTCCATCTAGCCCACCTAGCGCTGCAGCAGCCCGTGTGGGCAAGGCGCTGCAGGCGTCCAGATCGAGCAGGTCTTGCACCAACACCGCCGCCGCTGGCAGGGCGAGTTTTACCGCCTGTGCCTGCTGCGTGTTGTGCACGACAGCCGCCACCCGTGCGCCGTGGCGCTGCAAGACGTGCGCCGTGGCCAGCCCAATGCCGCTGCCCGCGCCCGTGACCAGCACGTGGCGCTGGTGCAGTTCTGGCAAGGCGTGGTCCGTCATGCTCACAGGCCCAGGTAGTTTTTACGCAGATCGGGGTCGCGCGCCAGATCAGAGGCCAGGCCTTGCATGGCGACTCGGCCGTTCTCAATGATGTAGGCCCGGTGGGCAATGGCCAGGGTTTGCACGGCGTTTTGCTCCATCAGCAAGATCGACTGGCCTTCGCGGTTGATGCGCTCAATCAAGGCAAACATTTCTTCCACCAACAAGGGCGACAAGCCAAGCGACGGTTCGTCCATGATCAGCAACTCGGGCTCGGACATCAGGCCCCGGCCAATGGCCAGCATCTGCTGTTCGCCGCCAGACAGCGTGCCCGCCGACTGGTCAAAGCGTTCCAGCAGGCGCGGGAAAATCTGCACCACGCGCTCCAGGTTTTGCTGGCGGCGTGCCTTGCCTCGCACCAAACTGCCGAGCTCCAGGTTTTCACGCACATTGAGGTTGGGAAACACGCGCCGGCCTTCTGGCACATGAATCACGCCCAACTTGACCACTTCGCTGGAACTCAAACCCACCAGCTCTTGGCCCTTGAACTTGATGGAGCCTGAAAACGGGCAGTACAAGGCAGAAATATTGTTGTTCAGGGTGGATTTGCCCACCCCGTTGCTGCCCAGCACGGCAATGATTTCTCCCTGGCCAACGTCCAGGTCAATGCCACGAAGAATCTCCACGCTGCCGTAGCCGGCGTGTAATTGGCGAATCTCAAGCATGGTTCACCTCCTGGCTGGTGTTGGCCATTTGTTGTGCGGCACCGCGGCCCAGGTAGGCCTCGATCACGGCGGTGTTGGCGACCACTTCCTGGGGGCTGCCGTGGGCAATGATCTTGCCGTAGGACAGCACATAAATATCGTCCGACAGGCTCATCACGGCGTGCATGACGTGTTCAATCAGCAGCACGGTGACACCGCTGTCGCGAATTTTTCGGATGATGTCAATGATCTCGCCGATCTCGGACGGGTTAAGCCCGGCCATCACCTCATCGAGCAGCAACAGCTTGGGGCCGGTGGCCAGGGTGCGGGCCAGCTCTAGGCGCTTGCGTCCCGCTACGGTCAGGTCGGCGGCGGGCTGGTCGAGCATGTGGCCCATGCCCACTTGCTCGGCCACCGCGCGGGCATGGGCCCAGGCTTCGTCGCGGTGCTTGAACCGCTGGTAGGCGCCCACGGCAATGTTTTCATGCACGGTGAGCTTGGCAAAGGGTTGCGTGATCTGAAAGGTGCGCACCATGCCGCGCCGTGCGATCTGGTGCACTGGCAAGCCGGTGATGTCTTCGCCCATGAACTCGACACGCCCGCTATTGGCGGGCATAAAGCCGGCGATGCAGGCAAACAGCGTGGTCTTGCCCGCGCCGTTGGGGCCAATCAAGGCCACGATGCGCCCAGCGTCCACTGACAAGCTGGCGTCATCGACGGCGCGCAGGCCGCCGAAAATTTTGGTCAGTCCGCTTACCTTCAGCATCATTGCCCCGCCTTCGAGATGTGCGCCTTGCGCCGTTTGAACAGATCAATCAAGCCGTTGGGCAAGAAGGCAATGATGATCACCAGCAACGCCCCGTACAGCACCAACGAGAGCCCTTGAATACTGGTGAGCGCACGCGTGTATTCGCTCAAGCCGGCCAGCAGCACCGCGCCAATCAACGGGCCGTAAATGGTGCCGGCCCCGCCAATCATGCTCACCAGCAGCATCTCCACCGACTTGTCCACGCCAAAAACAATGGATGGGTCGATGTACAGAAAATACTGCGCGAAAAAACTCCCGCCCATGCCGCACATGGCGCCCGAGAGCGTCAGTATCTTGACCTTCTCAGCAAACACGTTAATGCCCAGCGCTTTGGCGGCATCTTCGTTTTCACGAATGGCCGCCAATTGCGCACCAAAGCGCGAACCCTTTAGCCAGATGGCCAAAGCCACGGAGCCCACCGTGAGGGCGAGGATCACAAAGTAAAAACCGATGCGCTCAGAAAACTGGAAGTTGCTGATGCCAGCTTTCATGGGAATGAGCATGCCCAGACCACCACCGGTGATCTCCAGCGAGTTGCTGGTGATGCGCAGCACCTCGGCAAACGCCAGCGTTATCAGCGCAAAGTACGAGCCCTTGAGACCGGCACGAAACGACAAGCCGGCAATGACTGCGCCCACCAGACCGCCCGCCAGCGCCGAGGCCGGCAAGCCGAGCCAGGGTGACATGCCAAAGCGCAGTTGCACGATGGTGGAGGCATACGCGCCCACACCAAAAAATGCCACGTGCCCGAATGACAACTGGCCGGCAAAACCCCCGGCGATGTTCCAGGACTGGCCGATGAACGCATAAAACAAGGCCAGCACGCCAAAGTTCACCGCAAAGCTGGACTTGAACACGAAGGGAAAAATGACGGCGATGGCCAGCAAGCCGCCGTGCAGCAGCCACGACTGACGCACACTGAGGTCCTTCATGACTTGGCTCCAAACAGGCCTGACGGCCGAAACAACAGAATCAGGATGAAGATCACGGAAATACCGATCTGGCCCAGACTCTCACCCAGAAACAGCCCGCCAAAAGATTCGGTCAGTCCCACGATCAGGCCACCCACCACGGCGCCGAGAAAGCTACCCATGCCCCCCAGAACCACCACGGTGAAGGCCACCATCACAAAGACGTGCCCGGTGCTGGGCGAGACATAAAAAATCGGCATCAGCAGACAGGCGGCAGCGCCCAGAGTGGCCAGGCCAATGCCATAAGAAATAGCAAAAATGCGCTCTACGTCAATGCCCACCAGGCGCGCGCCCATGCGCTCGCGCGCTACCGCACGTATCGCCTTGCCGGTATCGGTGCGCTGTATGAACAGGCCCAGGGCACCGCACAGCAGCATGGAGGCTGCAAAAGAAATAATCTTTGGCAGCGACACCAGGGTGGGGCCCATTTCCACCATCGTGTCCATGTAGGCCACGGAGATGGTGCGTGAGTCACCCTTGAAAAACATCAGCGCCAAATTCTCGATCAGGATGGACAGGCCCAGCGTGATGAGCAGGATGTTTTCATCCTTGCCATTGGACATTTTCCCGATCAAAAAGCGGTACAGGTAGAAGCCGAAGGCGTACATGACGGGCACCATGATCACCAGCGAAAGGTAAGGGTCAATCCCCAGTTTGATGAGCAGGTAATAGACGCCAAACATGGCCAGCATGAGCATGCTGCCATGGGCGAAGTTGATGATGTGCAGCACACCATAAATCAAGGTCAGCCCGCTGGCCACCAGGGTGTAAATGCCGCCCAGCAACAAGCCGTTGATGGCGGCAGCACCAATAATTGATAAGTCCAACGGGATGGCCTCGGTTAAGTACGCAATGACAGCGTGTCCCCGCAACGCCTGCGGGGACACGCACGGGGCAACTCAATGCCTGACGGTTCCTGGATCAGCCGAACTTGGGCTTGGGGAACACGGGTTTGACGGCTGCAAACTCGTTGGGCCAGACCACATCGATGTCGGTCTTGGAGGCTTGTAACAGCACCGCACGACCGCCCGTGTTTTGACCATTGACAAACTTGGTGGGGCCATAGGGCATGAAGTGGTCCGCCCAGGTGCTGGTTTCCAGCGAGGCGATGACGCGGTCTTTTTCGCCCGACTTGGCGCGCTCCACCGCATCGGCGTAGCACTTGACGGCGTTGTAGGCGCAATAAACCTCGAAGGTGAACAAGTCGCCTTTGGCTTCAATGCGCTTGCGCATGTCAAGGGATTTAGGGTTGCGCGGGTTGTACCAGTGGTTGAAGTCCATCATGTACTGGGCCACGTCAGGTTGCTCTTTCACCAGTTTGTAATTGAAGCCGCCACCCAGCACGCTGAACATGCCAACCAGGTCAACCTTTTGCTGGTGCAGGGTGCGGGCCATCAGCACATACTCGTTCTGGTAGTTGCTCATGATCACGATGTCGGGTTTGATCGACTTGATGCGCAGCACCAGGTTGGAGAAGTCGCGTGTGGGCGTGGCGTGCTTCAGGACTTCCTTGATTTCAATCCCGATAGCGGCGAGTTTGCCCGACAGCATCTTGGCCGTGCTGGTGCCAAACTCGGAGTCCTCGTGCACGATGACGGCTGTTTTGGCGATGCCGCCGGCTGCCTTGTTGACTTCGGACAAACCGCCGAACGCGTCATCCACGCATTTGCCGTTGCCAGGCGCCAGGCGAAACACGTTCTTCAAGCCACGTGACACGATGGCATCAGACACACCCACGTCAATCATGAACGGGGTGTTGTATTTGGCTGCAGCTTGCGTCGCCGGCAGGGCGATGGCGCTGGCAAAGCAACCCACGTAGGCCGACACGCCCTCTTGGTGCATGCGCTCAACTTCAGACACGCCAACCTCCGGGCGTGACTGGGAGTCGCCCAGCAGCGCTTCGAGCTTGGTGCCGCCCAGCGACTTCAGGCCGCCGGCTGCGTTGATTTCGTCAATCGCCATCATGGCGCCCAGACGCGACTGGCTGCCGCTGAACGCCAAAGCGCCGCTGACGGGGTGCAGCAAACCAATTTTCAGTGGCTTGGCTTGGGCCAGCAAGAGGCCGGGTGCGCCGAGTGCTGCGCTCGCAGCCCCCGCCTTAAGAATCAAACGACGGGACAGACGATCGGTGGAGTTCATGATGAGGCCTCAAAAAGGAAATTGAAGAATATGAAGGCAAGTTATTAATTGTTCTATTTATAGGACAATTGCCCTAAACTATGAATGCAATTCAATTTCAAGTCAAGTCGTAATAACACCCAAGCCCGATGTTTTGAAATTCACGCCCATGGACCACACGCTTTACCGTTACTCCGCCCTGCCCACGCGGCCCCGCGTGCCAGCGGGCATGACGCCTGGTTTGAGCGCCTACGTGGTGTTGTTTCTGGAGCATTGGGATTTCGAGCCGCCTGCCGAGGCATTGCGTGATCCGCGTCTGGTGGGGGAGTTTGGTAGTTTTTCGCCCGACTACCGCAGTTGGACCCAGCGCGAGTACGGCCTGCGTGTTGGCGTGTTTCGGGTGATGGACGCGCTCAAGGCCGCTGGTATTCGCCCCGCTATTGCGGCCAACGCCATGGCCGTGCAGCGCCTGCCGCAGCTGGTACAAGCTTTCAACGATTGGGGCTGCGAGTGGCTGGGGCATGGGCTGGCCAGCACGCGCATGATGCATTCGGGCCAATCATTGTCAGCGCAGCGTGAACATATTGAAGCATCGGTGTCCGCTCTGACCCAGGCCACCGGCCAGACACCCATCGGTTGGGTCAGCCAGGACTGGGGTACCACCCCCGACACCCCGGCCTTGCTGGCGCAAGCGGGCCTGCACTACACCCTGGACTGGGGCAACGACGACCAACCTTACTGGATGGAGGCGCAGGACAATGCGCCGCGCCTGCTGGCCACGCCCCTGTCGTCGGAATGGGACGATGTGCAGTGCCAGTGGTTGCGTCATATGGAGCCGCGTGCCTATGCCGACCTGGCGCTGAGCGCCTTCGAGCGTTTGCACCAGGAGTGCGCGCAGCAGCAGCGCGCCGCCGTGTTTGGACTGGCCTTGCACCCTTGGCTCAGTGGCATGCCCAGCCGCATTGCCGCCTTGAGTTCCCTTTTGACGCGCCTGCGGGCGCAACCTGATGTTCTCTGGACCGATCCCGGTGAAATTTTTCAGGCCATGAACCGGAGTACTTGACCATGGACTATCTCGATACCTTCAGCCAATTTGCAGCCACGCTTGAGTTTGAAGCCCTGCCGACCCCTGTCAAAGAGCAGATGACCTGGATTCTGGCGGACAGCCTGGCCGCCATCGTGGCCGGTTCTGCCGAGCCAGAGGTGCGCACCCTGGCGGCCAACTTTTCGATGGGTGCCGGCGCTACGCTGGTGGGCCTGGGCCGGAGTGCTTCGGCCGACGATGCGGCCTTGATCAACGGCACGGCCGGCACCTTTCTGGAAATGGACGAGGGCAATCGTTTCTCGCGTGGTCACCCTGCCATTCATGTGATTTCGGCGGTGATGGCACTGTGCGAAGCCCGTCAGATCAGCGCAGGGACGATGTTGTCGGCCCTGGTGGTGGGTTATGAGGTGGGCTCAAGGCTGGGGTCTGCTTCTTCTTTGCGCAGTGCCATGCACCCGCACGGCACCTGGGGCACGGTGGCCGCCGCCGCCGCGTGTGCCCGTGTGGCCGGGTTGGACGCTGCAGCCATGCGTGAGGCCATCAACATCGGCGCGTCTTTGACGACAGCCACGTCCAAGCAGACCATGCTGGAAGGCGGGCTGGTGCGCAATGTGTATGCCGGCATGAGCAATCGCAACGGCTTGTTGGCCTTGAAGTTGGCACAAAGCGGCTTCACGGGCGAGCACGATGGTTTGCGTTCGCTGTTTGGAAAAATTGTGTCTGAACGTTTTGACACCGAGGTGCTGATGCGCGACTTGGGCACCGAGTGGCATTTGATGCGCAACTATTTCAAGCTGCATTCTTGCTGCCGCTTCAACCATGGCACGCTCGATGCGTTGGACGCCATGGCCTCGCGCGGTGCCTTGCCTGACGTGGCGAGCATCCGGCATATTCAGGTCATCACCTACAACCTGGCGGCCGAGTTGAGCGACAAGGCACCACGTAACACCCTGGCGGCTAAATTTTCGGTGCCTTTTGCGGTTGCCACCCGTCTGGTCAATGGCTCCAGCGCCCTGGAGAGCTTCACCTGGGAGGCGCTGCGCCAACCTGCAACCCTGGCGCTGGCGCAGTTGGTGGATGTGCGTGAAGACCCGGCCATGACGCAGCGTCTGCCGCTGGAGCGTCCGGCGCGGGTAGAAATCACCCTGCATGACGGCAGCATGCTCAGCAGCGAGGTGGGCGTGAACCGGGGTGACGATGCCGCGCCCTACTCGCGCGAGGAATTGCGGCAAAAATTCATGGCGTTGACATGCCGGGTTTGGCCGGCAGCCCATGCCGAGCAGGTGCTGGCCGCGACCCTGGACTTGCGCCAGCCGCAGGCCACTTTGCAGCCTTGGTTGGCGTTGCTGCGCCGTCCCGCGCAGGGTTGATGTGCCCGGGTTGCAGGCGCGGGCCTTTAGGCCACGGGCCTGCCGCAACGGCGGTTTAGCCCAGTGAGTTGTCGCCGCTCATGTAGACGTAGACCTCGTCAAAAAGGTCACCTTGGCACTTGAAAAAGTTGCAATTGAATTTAACCAACTTCTGTTGGTCAAAGCTCAGGTTCTCCACCCGGAAGCGGCTGGCCAGCCGCTCAGGCCCCTGCACCCAGTGGTCAAAATCGCCATGCCAGACGCTGGCGTAGCGGGCGTTAAGCCTTTCGAACATGGCGCGAATTTCGGTGTCGCGTCCGGTGTACACCGTGTTGAAGGTGGCAATGGTGAAGCGTGCACCCGGCGTGAAGCAGGCCAGGGTGGCCGCCAGGTCCATGCGGTCAACGGCGGCAAAGTAATGCTCGGCCAGGGCGCACAACCGTGCATCACGCGCCGCTATGGCATGGGAGTCAATCGCAGGCGTGCTCATGAACGGGCCGCGACCGATTGTTGGGCCGCTTGCAGCATCGCTTCCAGCATGTCCAGGCGCTCATGCATGGGCCTGGGGTAGGCCACGCGGCTGTGGCTGTGGCCCAGCGCCAGGGCAGCCTCGGCCATTTTGTAGCTCAAGGGCCCGGGGTTGATGACCGGTACCCGCAGACGTTGCTGCAAGTAGGCGTGGGCTTGGTGCATGGTGGTGGAGCCCAGGATCAAGACCTCGGCGCCATCTTCATCAATCGCTTTGTTGGCCGCAGCCTCGAGCAAGGGAAACACGGCCTCTTCCTTGCCCGACAGCAGGCCCTGGTTATCGGGCGGTATTTCAATCGAGCGGACGGAGGCGCATTTGTGGTGCATGCCCAGTTCATCCAAGGCTTTTTTGTACAGCGGCTTCCAGCGACTGGCCATGGTCAGAATGGAGAACTTGTCGCCCAGCATCAGCGCCGTGAGCATGGCCACCTTGCCGGGGCCAAAGACCGGAATGTCGAGCACCGAGCGCAAGGCCGCTACGCCGGAGTCGCTCATGGTGTCTATGCAGACGGCAGAAAAGCCTTCGCTTTGGGCGCGGCATCCCGCTTCAAAGATGCTGGCGTCGGCCAGCACGAAGTCGTGGTGGCTGGAATAGTTGACCGGACCGGCTTTGACCGAGCGGTATTCGAAGTGGATGTCGGCGCCAAATTGCAAGCCCTGCAACTGCTGCTGGCGCAGCAGCAGGTTGTCAGCCGACATGGCAAAAGGAACGATCACAAGGAGTTTTTTCATGGCGGTGCTGTCGGTGGTGGCAACGGGCAAAGGGCAAAGGGCAAAGGGCAGGCTCAGCCTATGGCCGGTGAGTGCAGCTCGGCCAAGGCTTCCTGGGTAGAGCGCACACGCCCGAACAGGCGCTGGAAGTTGCGCATCGTGGCCTGGTGCAGGTCTTCGTGCGTGGTGCCGCAGGCATCTTCCACCAGGGTCACCTGGTAGCCACGGTCGGCGGCTTCACGGGCGGTGGTTTCAACGCACATGTTGGTGGAGATACCCACCAGGTACAGCTGCTCGCAACCCAGGGCGCGCAGCAGGCTGTCGATGTTGGTGGAGGCGAAAGCCCCAATCGTGGTTTTGCGCAGCACGTGTTCGTTCGCCAGCGGTTTGAGTTCATCCAGAATCTCGTGCTCGCGGCTGCCCACATGGTTGGCAAATTCAACAAACATCTTGCGCATGTGAATGGGCGCATCCAAGGCGTTGGCATGCGCGGCGCCCACGGTGACATGCAGTACCGGGCGTTGCAACGCGGTGAAACGCTCGCGCAGCTGCAGGGTGTGGGGTAGCACCGATTGTTCGATGCGCGCAAAGCGGTAGTCCCCCACGCGCGAGCCCTCGGCCTTGAGCTTGCGCGCCAGCGCGCCCTGGCGAGAGCCGGTGGCGTATTGCATGTCAATGATGAGCAGGGCTGCACGTGCCGGGTTCACGGCGTGCTCGGTCATGTAGGCGCGGATGTAGTCGGGGGGGCTTGTCGTCATGCGGGACCTTTAGAAAACGTGGAGACTTGAAATAGGGGGGCGGTTGAATCAGCCTGGCGCAGTGGCTAGCATTTGCTGCCGGTAACAGGCGATGATTTCGGAGCCGGTGGCGCACCAGACGCCACTGTGCGAGAGGATGTAGTCCAGCGCGCGCGCCAGATGCTCAATGCGGTGCGGTTGACCCATGATGAAAGGGTGCACCGCAATGTTCATCACCTGGCCATGCACGGCGCCTTCTGCGTACAGGGTGTCGAATTCGTCGCAGATTTTTTGCGCAAAGGCTTCGGCCTCTTGGCCGCGGCGCCAGGCAATGCTGTCGTTGATTTCCATGGAGTAGGGCAGCGAGTAGAGCTCGCCGCTTCGCACCCGAATGGGGGTGGGTTGGTCGTCGTGGTACAGGTCACACAGGTAGTCCAGCCCGGCCTCGGCCACCAGGTCGGGTGTGTTCAGTGTGTTGGAGGCCGCAGGTGAAAACCAGCCTTTCAAGTCGCTGCCGGTGACGCTGCGGTGAATCTGTTGGCACTCGGCAATGGCCGCACGCTCTTCGTCTTCAGACAGCCCCCAGTGGTAGCGGGTGTTGTAGAGGCCGTGTGACATCAGCTCCCACGACCGGCTCAGCATGGCTTGGGTAATGTCGGGGTACATCTGCAAGACCGACATAGAGAGCGATACGGTGCACGGCAGCTTGTAACGGTCAAACACCTCCATCAGCCGCCACACGCCCACCCGGTTGCCGTAATCGCGCAGGCCGTAGCCCAGAATGTCTGGGTGCGGCATGCGTGGCCAGGGGTTGCGCACCCGAATTTTTTCGGGCAAAAACTCGTAGTGCTCAATGTTGGGCGAGACCCACAAGGCCACCCGCGCTTGGCCCGGCCAGCGCAACGGCGCCCGGTCCGGGGCGGCTGAGTAGGTCAGACGTCCCTCGCCCATCCAGGGCGCTGAAGGCGGCTGAGTTGGCTTGCCTGTTGCGGCTCCGGTGCTATTCATAATCAGCCATTGATCCATTTTTGAAAGTACACGCCATGCCAGTCATTTCCATCACCTTGTTGCCGGGTTACAGCCCGGACGTGGAGCAACGCCTGGTCAGCCGCGTGGCCTTGGCAGCGCGCTCGGTCATTGCCGCGCCCGATGCGGGCACCACGGTCTTTGTCAACCAGGCCAGCACCTACCAGCGCGACGGCCGCGTGCACCGCAGCGGTGGCCCGGCCTGCGCCGATGCCAGTGCGCTGGTGCGGGAGTTTTTGGGCCTGATGCAAGCCCGCGATCTGGCGGGTGCTGAACGCTTTTTGGCGCCTGACTTCAGCATGACGTTTCCAGGCGGTGTCGTGATGCAGCAGTTGACGCAATTGGTGGGCTGGGCGGCCGGGCGCTACCAAAGCGTGGCCAAGACCTATGCGCAGTTCGATGAATGCTGGACGCCCGGCGGCGCCACCGTGTATTGCGCGGGCACGCTCAGTGGCGTCTGGCTCGATGGCGCGGCGTTTTCCGGCATCCGCTTCATCGATCGCTTTGAAGTGGCGGGCGGTTTGCTGGTGCGCCAGGACGTGTGGAACGACCTGGCCGAAGCCCATCCACCGAGCAGCGCCAAGGCTTGAGCGGGGCGGGTGCCGGGCGTTGTTCATGGGCAGGACTTGGTTCAGGCTTGGCCGGCTTTCCAGGCCTGCAAAATCTCCTGCCCGGTAGCCGCCCACACCCCTTTGTGTTTCATGATGTGCGCCAGCGCTTCTTCCAGCGCCTTGATGCGGTAGGGCTGGCCAATCACCCACGGGTGCAGGGAGATCGCCATGACGCGCCCACCCTGGGTGGCCGACTCGCGGTACAGCAGATCAAACTGGTCGCACAGCTGGTCACGGAAATCATTTTCGGTGTGGTGGTTTTGCACCAGGATGGTGTAGTCGTCAATGTCCACCGGATGCGGCATGGCGTGCAGGGCGCCGTGCGCGGTGCGCATGGCGTAGGGCATATCGTCGTTCACCCAGTCGCACACATAGTCCATACCGGCAGCAGCCAGTAAATCCAGCGTAGCCGCAGACTCTGATTTGGCCGGCGACAGCCAGCCGCGCACCGCTTGTCCGCTGGCATTGCGCAAAATTTGCAAGGTGCTGTCGATCAGCTTTTTCTCTTCTTCGGGGGGCAGGCCGGCGTGGTGCAGGTGGTCCATGTCCAGCCCGTTGGCAATAATTTCCCAGTGACGCTTGGTGCACTCGGCGATCAGGCTGGGGTAGCGTACCGCCACCGCCGCATTGACCGCCACCGAGGCACGGATGCCATGCTTGTCCAACGCTTTCATCAAACGAAAGATGCCCACGCGGTTGCCGTAGTCGCGCAAGGTGTAGTGGCGCAAGTCGGGGTAGGCAGTCTGCATGGCACCGGGCGGCTTGAAGGGCTGGCCCTTCATGTCCAACGGAAACCATTCCAGTGCCGGCACCACCCACAGTGCCACGCGGGCGTTGTTGGGCCAGGCGACTGGGGCACGCTGCGGCAGCATGGACCAGTCGTAGCGGTCATGGTCCATGCCATAGCGGCGCAGCGGGTACTGCAGGTGCTCGTCAGTCAGGCTCATGGTGCTTCTCCCACGCGCTGGGCGGCAGCGGCAAACGCGTCAAAATAATGTTGGCTGAAATGCTGGGCAATTTCACGTCCGGTGGCCAGCCAGACTTTGTCGTGGCTGGTGATGTAGGACAAGGCTTCTTCAAAGGCCGCCATGCGGTAGGGCTGGCCCACCAGGTACGGGTGCAGCGGAATGCACATCACGGTGCCTGAGTCCTCGCCCTCTTCGTAGAGGCGGTCAAACTGGCGTTTCAGAATATCGGCATAGCGCCGCGGTTGCACCAGGTTGACGTTGTACACAATGGTGTCGTTCATTTCCAGCGAATACGGCACGCTGGTCAGGCGCCCTTGCTTGACCTTGACCGGGCCGGGCTGGTCGTCGTGGAACAGGTCGCACACATAGGTCAGCCCCATCTCGGCCACCAGGTTGAGGGTGTTCTCGGTGTAGGTCAAGGCAGGCGCTAACCAGCCATCAAGTTTTTGCCCCGTGTGCTTCTTGATGGTGTCGATCGAGTCCTGAATGACCGCGCGCTCCTGCGCCTCGCTCATGCCCATCAGATAGCGCGTGTTGTAAGTGCCGTGTGAGTAAAACTCCCAGCCTTCGGCGGCGCAGGCGGCAATCACTTCAGGGTGGTGCTCGCACATGGCGACGTTGAGTGAGACGCTGCCGCGTACATTGCAACGCTTCATGGCCTCGAGCATGCGCCAGAAACCGGCGCGGTTGCCGTAGTCGCGGTAACTGTAGTTCAGCACATCCGGCGCGGGGCGCGCCCAGGCGGTGCGTGCTGGGTTTTTGGGCGGGTTGAGTTCATAGAACTCGATATTGGGCGCCACCCAGAACGCCACGCGGGCGCCGCCTGGCCAGGTAATTTTGGGGCGGTGGTTGTACGCCAGGTAGTCGTACAGCCCGGGGTCGCGCTTCAACGTCCGGCCCCTGACGCTGAAGGGACGCGACGCAGTTGCGCAATGGTTTCCTGCACGCTCAGCACATCGGCGTATTTCAGCGCCATGTCGTAGAGGTTGGCAAAGTGCGGCGCCTCATGTTTGTCGGCCACACACTCTTCGGGCACGATGGTGCGAAAGCTGCGCGAGATGCTGTCCACCACGGTGGCGCGCACGCAGCCCGAGGTAGAGCCGCCGGTCACCACAATGGTGTCCACCCCATGGAAGTTGAAAACCGAGCCCAGGTTGGTTTCAAAAAACGCCGAGGCCATGCGTTTGTTGATGATGATGTCGCGCTGGTGGTCAATCTTCAGGCGGTCGTCGAATTCGGCGCGGCGGCTGCCGACCTTGATGTTTTGCAAGGAATCCGGCGTGTTGGTGCGCGTGCCCCAGACGCCGCAGTCTTCGCCCGATTCCATGTAGGCCACGTAGGTCCAGACCACCGGAAAGTTTTTGGCCCGGAACTCGGCGGCCAGTTCGTTCACGTAGTCCAGCTGTTTCGGATCGGTTTCGTAGGCGGTGGCAAATTCACCCACGCAGGTGTAGGCCTTTTGCAGGTCGATGTTGATCAGCGCCGGCTTGTTGCCAAAACCAAAGCGCTTGCGTGTCGGGTTGGCCTTGATTTCTGAGTAAAGCTGGCGGCCGGTCTTGCTGGATTCTTCCATGGTCAATCTCTTTCAAAGGGTGGTAATCAAGGATGCGCGTGCCCGGAGCCCAAGACCCCCAAGAAGCGATCTTTTAATCATGCGTTGGGTGTATTGTTCTGTCAATAGGACAATTGAAAAAAGGCCTGCGGGCACGGGCCCTGCGCCGCACAGCCCGGGCGGACGACAAGCTGATGCCCGTATGTAACCGCTTCCGTGGGAAAATTGGAACTTAATTACAAGGAGACATACCCCATGGTTTACCGCGCCACCAAAATCGTCGCCACCCTCGGCCCCGCTTCCAGTGACCCTGCTTTGCTGGAGCAGATGATTCGTGCTGGCGTCGACGTGGTGCGTTTGAACTTCAGCCACGGCAAGGCACAAGACCACATTGACCGCGCCCACATGGTGCGCCAGGCGGCCCAACGTGCCGGCCGGGAAGTGGCCATCATGGCCGACCTGCAAGGCCCCAAGATTCGTGTGGGCAAGTTTGCTGCGGGCAGCGTCATGCTGGAGCCGGGCCAGAAATTTGTGCTGGACGCCGCCCGCACCGAGCTGGGTGACATTGACGCCGTGGGGCTGGACTACAAAGCCTTGCCACGCGAGGTCAAGGCTGGCGATGTGCTGCTGCTCAACGACGGCCTGATCGTCATCACGGTCGACAGCGTCAAGGGCGAAGCGGTTTACACCACGGTCAAGCTCGGTGGCGAGTTGTCCAACAACAAAGGCATCAACAAGCAAGGCGGCGGCCTCACTGCCCCGGCGTTGACCGCCAAGGACATGGAGGACATTCGCACTGCCATGAGTTTTCAGGCCGATTACGTGGCCGTGAGCTTTCCCAAAAATGCCACCGACATGGAAATGGCGCGCCAGTTGTGCAACGTGGCGGCTGCCGAGTTCAACCACAAACCCGGCCTGATCGCCAAGATCGAACGTGCCGAGGCCATTCCCAAGCTCGAAGAAATCCTGCTGGCGAGCGACGGCATCATGGTGGCGCGGGGTGACCTAGCGGTTGAAGTGGGCAACGCGGCGGTGCCTGCCCTGCAGAAGCGCATGATCAAAATGGCCCGTGAATATGACAAGGTGGTCATTACCGCGACCCAGATGATGGAGAGCATGATCACCAACCCGGTGCCCACCCGCGCCGAGGTGAGCGACGTGGCCAACGCCGTGCTGGACGGAACCGACGCGGTGATGCTGTCGGCTGAAACAGCGGCCGGCAAGTACCCCCTGGAAACCGTGTTGGAGATGGCCAAAATTTGTCTGGCTGCCGAAGCGCATGAAAACGTCAAACTCGAGGCCGACTTCACGGGCAAGACCTTCAAGCGTATCGACCAGTCCATCGCCATGGGCGCCCTGTTCACCGCGCACCACCTGGGCGCCAAAGCCATTGTGGCCATGACCGACAGCGGCTCCACCCCCTTGTGGATGAGCCGCCATCTGATTCACGTGCCCATTTACGCGCTGACCCCCAAAGTCAGCACGCAGCGCAAGATGACCCTGTTTCGCAACGTGCGCCCGCTCTTGATGGACACCAGCGCCGACCGCGACACCGCCCTGAGCGATGCCGAAAACCACTTGATAACCCGCAACATTGTGCGCAAAGGCGACGTCTACGCCATCACCTGCGGTGAACCCATGGGCTCACCAGGTGGCACCAACATGTTGAAAATTTGCGAGGTCAGCTAAGCCCTGCAGCCCTGGCCGTGCCCTGTGTTGGCAAGGCAGCGCCTGTGAAAAATTGCCATTTCGGTCAGGAAATCCACCGCTCGACGTGGCTAGAATCGGCCCAATCGGTACGAGTTACCAAGCGGTTACCAACTTTCCTGGGGATTTCAAACATGGCACTCGTTTCAATGCGCGAGCTGCTGGACCACGCCGCCGCCAATGGCTACGGCATTCCAGCCTTCAACGTCAACAACCTGGAGCAGGTCCAGGCCATCATGGAGGCGGCCCAAGCGGTGGGCGCGCCCGTCATCATGCAGGCCAGCGCGGGCGCCCGCAAATACGCCGGTGAGGGTTTCTTGAAGCACCTGATCCAGGCGGCGGTCGAGAGCTACCCCCACATTCCTGTGGTTATGCACCAAGACCACGGCCAGAGCCCCGAGGTGTGCCAGGGCGCTATCAACCTGGGCTTCAGCTCGGTGATGATGGACGGCTCCCTGATGGCTGACGGCAAAACCATTGCCAGCTACGACTACAACGTGGAGGTCACCCGCAAGGTGGTCGACCTGGCGCACGCCACCGGCGTGTCGGTCGAGGGCGAGCTGGGCTGCTTGGGCAGCCTTGAAACCATGCAGGGCGACAAAGAAGACGGCCACGGCACCGACGCCGTCATGACCCACGACCAACTGCTGACCGACCCCGAGCAAGCCGCCGACTTTGTCAAACGCACCCAGCTTGATGCCCTGGCCATTGCCATTGGCACCAGCCATGGCGCCTACAAGTTCACGCGCAAGCCCACGGGCGATATTCTTGCCATTGAGCGTGTCAAGGAAATTCACCGCCGCATTCCCAATACCCATTTGGTGATGCATGGATCCAGCAGCGTGCCGCAGGAGTCGCTGGCGATCATTCGCCAGTACGGTGGCGACATGAAAGAAACCTACGGTGTGCCGGTGGAAGAAATTCAAAAAGCCATCCAGTTTGGCGTGCGCAAAATCAACATCGACACCGACATTCGCCTGGCCATGACGGCCGCTGTGCGCCAGTACATGGCACAAAACCCCGACAAGTTTGACCCCCGCGACTGGCTCAAGCCCGCCCGTGAAGCGGCCAAGCAGTTGTGCAAACAGCGTTACCTGGAGTTCGGTTGCGAAGGCCAGGCTGGAAAAATCACCAGCCACAGTTTGTTCG